>NZ_CP108455.1:7135000-7861081 GCF_036241575.1 Streptomyces sp. NBC_01267
CTGGTGGCCGCGCTCGCCTCGGTCAGCTCCTTCAAGGTGTTCTCCGAGGTCTATCTGATGGCCGGACCCAGCGGGGGCCCGGCAGGCGAGGACACCACCCTGGTGATGCTCGTCCAGCGGGTGGGCACCGGACTCTCCGGCCGCGTCGGCTACGCCTCGGCCATCTCGGTCGTGGTGTTCGTCGTCACCGTCGTACTGATGCTTCTGGTGCTCCGCGCCGACCGCAGGGAGGACGCGTGAAGACCATGACGATCACGGACAAGGACGGGAAGCGCGTCCCCGGCTGGCAACTCGTCCTCCGCTATGTGCTGCTGCTCGCGGTGCTCGCCCTGACCGTGGGCCCGTTCGTGTGGCAGCTGTCCACCTCGCTCAAGGGCCCGACCGAGGACATCTTCAGCTCACCGCCGAAGTTCCTGCCCAGCCACCCCACTTTCGGCAACTACACACGCGTCGCCGACACCATCCCCGTGTGGGACTACGCGCTGAACTCCGTCAAGGTCGCCGCCGCCAACGTCGTCACCAACTGCGTCGGCGCCGCACTGGCCGGCTACGCGCTGGCCCGGCTGCGCTACCGGGGGCGCAAGGCCGCCACCCTGGCGTTCATCCTCGCGATGCTCGTCCCCGTCGAGGGCATCATCATCGCCCAGTTCACGACGATGCGTGACCTCGGCCTGAACAACACCCTGATCGCCGTGCTGCTGCCCGGCAGCATCGGCGCGATGAACGTCCTCCTGATGCGCAACGCCTTCCTCAACCTCCCGCAGGAGGTGGAGGAAGCGGCCTTCGTCGACGGGGCGAACGTCTGGCAGCGGTTCCTGCGCATCGCCCTGCCCGCGGTGAAGGGGACCCTCGCGGTCGTCGCGATCTTCGCGTTCATGGGCTCGTGGGACGACTTCCTGTGGCCCCTGATCGTCCTCAGCGATCCGGACCACTTCACCCTGACCATCGGCCTGAACTATCTGCACGGCACCTTCGCCAACGACGAACGCCTCGTCGCCGCGGGCACGATCATCGCCGTACTCCCGCTGATCATCCTCTTCGCCGGACTGCAGCGCTTCTTCTTCCGCGGGGTCGGCGAGGGCGCCGTCAAGGGCTGAGCCCCACCCCATCCGTGCCGCACCACAGAACCAGGACACTTCCTCCCCCATGAGCTCCTCCGTTCCGCGCTTCGGCGCCAACTACACCCCCAGCCAGGGCTGGTTCCACCACTGGCTCGACTTCGACATCGACGCCGTACGCGCCGACCTCGACGCGATCGCGGGCCTCGGCCTCGACCACATCCGGGTGTTCCCGCTCTGGCCGCTCTTCCAGCCGAACCGCACCCTGATCAGGCCACGCGCCGTCGAGCAGCTGGTGCAGCTCGCGGACGCGGCCGGGGAGCGCGGCCTCGACGTCGATGTGGACGGGCTGCAGGGCCACCTGTCGAGCTTCGACTTCCTGCCCGCCTGGACCCGGACCTGGCACCGGCGCAACATCTTCACCGACCCGGATGTCGTGTCCGGGCAGGCCGAGTACCTGCGTACGCTCGCGGCTGCCCTCGCCGACCGGCCGAACTTCATCGGCATGACCCTCGGCAACGAGATCAACCAGTTCGCGAGCGGCCCCCACCCCGATCCGGACCGCATCTCGACCGGCCAGGCGGAGAGCTGGCTGCGCCGGATGCTGGAGGCCTGCGAGGAGGGCGCGCCCGGGAAGATGCATCTGCACGCCGAGTACGACGCCGCCTGGTACCAGAACGAGCAGCCGTTCACCCCCGCGCACTCGGCCCGCCTCGGCGCCGCCACCACCGTGCACTCCTGGGTCTTCAACGGCACCGCGCAGCGGCACGGCCGGACCGCCGTGCCCACCGAGCACCACGGCGCGTACATGATCGAGCTCTCCAAGGCGTGGGCGCTCGACCCGCACCGGCCGGTGTGGCTGCAGGAGGTCGGCGCCCCCGCCCCGCTCGTCCCGGCCGAGCACGCCGCCGCCTTCACCGAGGCGACCGTGGCGAACGCGCTGGACTGCGAGGACGTCTGGGGTGTCACCTGGTGGTGCTCCCACGACGTGTCACGCTCGCTGGCGGACTTCCCCGAACTGGAGTACAGCCTCGGCCTGTTGACCAACGACGGGCAGATCAAGCCCGCCGGACGGTCCATCGCCCGGATCGTCGAGGAGTGGCGCGGCAAGGAGAACCGTCCCGCGCCCCGCGCCACCGCCCTCGTCGTCGACGCGGGCGACGACGAGACCGCCCCCCGGCGCTCGACCTGCGCCCCCGGCGGAGAGTTCTTCGAGGCCTTCTTCCGGCTCACGGCGGAGGGTGTCCGCCCCACCGCCGTACTCGCGAGCCTCGCCGCCGACCAGGAGCACCTGGCTGCCCGGGGCATCACCGAGGTCCTCACCCCGGACCAGGTTCGCTGACCGGTGACCTGCCCCGCCCTCGCACCACCGGTAGTACCGACCCGCACCCCCACTCACAACGGAGTACCCCCTCATGCATGACGACCGCGCCCTGGTCGAAGGCCGCCTCAAGCGCGTACTCGACGAGCGCATCCGCCCCGCCGTGTACCCCGAGTCCGTACCGCTGGACGTCGCGGTGTGGAACGCACCGGGCGAGCCCGTCCCCGTCGCCGAAGGGCTTGCCGCCACGCCCGAACCGATCGCGGTCGGCGACGCGTGGGGGGCTCCCTGGGGGACCAGCTGGTTCCGCGTCACCGGCACCGTCCCCGCCGAGTGGGCGGGGAAGAGCGTCGAGGCGATCCTCGACCTCGGCTTCGACGAGAACATGCCCGGCTTCCAGTGCGAGGGGCTCGTCTACCGCCCCGACGGCACGCCCGTGAAGGGGCTCAACCCGCGCAACCAGTGGGTCCGCATCGGGGCGCCCGTCAGCGGCGGCGAAGAGGTCCGGCTGCACATCGAGGGCGCGTCGAACCCGGTGATCCTCGACTACCACCCCTTCCTGCCGACCCGGTTGGGCGACAAGGAGACGGCGGGCACCGAACCGCAGTACAAGCTGGCCCGGATGGACCTGGCGGTCTTCGACGAGACGGTGTGGCAGCTCGTCCAGGACCTGGAGGTGCTGGGTGAGCTGATGGCGGAACTGCCCGTCGACGGCGCCCGCCGCTGGGACCTCCTGCGCGCGGTCGGCCGTGCGCTCGACGCGGTCGACCTGCAGGACGTGAACGGCACAGCCGCCGCCGCCCGCGAGCAGCTCGCCGGTGTCCTCGCGTCGCCCGCGACGCCGTCCGCCCACCGCATCAGCGCCGTGGGCCACGCCCACATCGACTCGGCCTGGCTGTGGCCGCTGCGCGAGACGGTGCGCAAGGTGGCGCGTACGACGTCGAACATGACCGCGCTCCTGGAGGACGAGCCCGAGTTCGTCTTCGCGATGTCGCAGGCGCAGCAGTTCGCCTGGATCAAGGAGCACCGGCCCGAGGTCTACGCGAAGGTCAAGGAGGCCGTCTCGGACGGGCGGTTCGTGCCGTCCGGCGGGATGTGGGTCGAGTCGGACACGAACATGCCGGGCTCGGAGGCGATGGCCCGCCAGTTCGTGCACGGCAAGCGGTTCTTCCTCGACGAGTTCGGCATCGAGAACGACGAGGCCTGGCTTCCCGACACCTTCGGCTTCGCCGCCGGGCTGCCCCAGATCATCAAGGCCGCCGGGTCCAAGTGGCTGCTCACCCAGAAGATCTCCTGGAGCCAGACCAACAAGTTCCCGCACCACACCTTCCAGTGGGAGGGCATCGACGGCACCCGGATCTTCACGCACTTCCCGCCCGTCGACACGTACAACTGCTCGATGAAGGGCAGCGAAATCGCCCACGCGGCGAAGAACTTCAAGGACAAGGGCGTGGCGGAGCACTCGCTCGCGCCCACCGGCTGGGGCGACGGCGGGGGCGGCACGACCCGCGAGATGATCGCGAAGGCCGCCCGGCTGCGGGACCTCGAAGGCTCCGCGACGGTGACCTGGGAGACGCCCACCGACTTCTTCACCAAGGCGGAGGCGGAGTACCCGAACGCACCGGTCTGGGTCGGCGAGCTCTACCTGGAACTGCACCGCGCGACCCTGACCAGCCAGGCGAAGACCAAGCAGGGCAACCGGCGCAGCGAACATCTGCTCCGCGAGGCCGAACTGTGGGCGGCGACCGCGGCCGTGCGGGCCGGATTCTCCTACCCGTACGAGCAGCTGGACCGGATCTGGAAGACCGTACTGCTGCACCAGTTCCACGACATCCTGCCGGGATCGTCGATCGCCTGGGTGCACCGCGAGGCCGAGAAGACGTACGCCGCCGTCGCCGCGGAGCTGAACGGCATCATCGACGCCGCGCAACGCGCACTCGCCGGTGACGCGTCGGCCGGCTCGGAGCTGGTCTTCAACGGCGCCCCGCACCAGCGGAACGGCGTCGCGTTCGGCGGGGCGTCGGCGCCGGTGGCCGGTCCGGCGGCCCGGCTCACCGCGCGCGAGGGCGGCGGCTTCGTGCTCGACAACGGCCTGCTGCGGATCGAGGTCGACGGCCGGGGTCTGGTCGTCTCCGCGTACGACATCGAAGCTGACCGCGAGAGCGTGGCGCCGGGCAGCGCGGCGAACCTGCTGCAGATCCACCCGGACTTCCCGAACATGTGGGACGCCTGGGACGTCGACGAGTTCTACCGGAACACCGTCACCGACCTCACGGACGCCGACGAGGTCTCCCCGGTCGAGGACGCGGGCACCGTCGCGGTGCGCGTGGTCCGCAGCTTCGGCGAGTCGAAGGTCAGCCAGCTGCTGACCCTGGCGCCCGGGGCCAAACTGCTCGACATCGCCACCGAGGTCGACTGGCACGAGACCGAGAAGTTCCTCAAGGCCGCCTTCCCGCTGGACGTGCACGCCGAGCGGTACGCGTCGGAGACGCAGTTCGGGCACTTCTACCGTCCGACCCACACCAACACCAGCTGGGAGGCCGCCAAGTTCGAGGCGTGCAACCACCGCTTCGTCCACCTGGAGGAGCCGGGCTGGGGCGTCGCGCTGGTCAACGACTCGACCTACGGTCACGACGTGACCCGCACCGTCCGCGCGGACGACGGCGGCACGACGACCACGGTGCGGGTCTCCCTGCTGCGTGCCCCGCGCTTCCCCGACCCGGAGACCGATCAGGGCGTCCACCGCTTCCGGCACGCGCTGGCGCCGGGCGCGAGCGTCACCGACGCGGTGCGTGAGGGCTACCGCGTCAACCTGCCCGAGCGGCGGGTGACCGGCGACGCCGAGGTCGCCCCGCTGGTGTCGGTCGACAACGACGCGGTGGTGGTCTCCGCGGTCAAGCTCGCCGACGACGCGAGCGGAGACGTCGTCGTCCGTCTCTACGAGGCGGCCGGCGGCCGGGCCCGCGCCCGTGTCGCAGCGGGCTTCGAGGTCGCCGGAGCGGTCGCGACCGACCTCCTGGAGCGCACCCTGGAGGACGCGCCGCTGCCCGAACTGGCCGACGGCGCGGTGCGGTTGACGCTGCGGCCCTTCGAGCTGGTGACGCTGCGGCTGAAGCGCGGCTAGCCCCGACCGGGCCTACCGGAGCCCGTGGTCCCGCCCTCTGCCCGGGGGCGGGACCACGGCGTCCGGTAGCGGCGCCGCTGCGTCAGGCGGTGCCGCGGGCGGCGCAGCGGTGGCCGGCGCGGTCCGTCGCTGGACGGTGACCAGTGCGATCCCGCCGCAGCACACCGCGAGCAGCGCGAGCTCGGCCGCCGACGGAGCGGCGGCCGAGCCGAGCGCCCAGTCCCCGAGCCGCACCGTGAACGGGACCGCGAGCTGGACGGCCGCGGTGAAGACCGGGCCGCGGAGCAGGATGAGCCGGTGCTGCACGAGGTAGGCGGGGGCGTAGACCGCCGCGCCCAGCAGCACGATGCCGCCGGTCGCGCCGAGGGACGGCGGGCGGTGCACCAGGGCGGGCAGGGACATCGGTACCAGCAGACAGGTCGCCGCGCCGAGCAGTACGGGCAGTACGGCGAGCGGCGGCAGATGTGCGAGCCGGTCGCGGTAGAGGAACCCGTACACCGCGAAGGCGACGGTCGCCGCGCCCGCGAGCAGCAGGCCCATCGCGTCGATGTCGCCCGCGTCGGCGCCGAGCGCCGCGTACCCCGCGGCGGCTGCTGCCGCCACAGCCGCGCCGAGCACCTTGCGTACCGTCGACCGCTCCCCGAAGCAGACCGCCCCCACGGCCACCGAGGCGCACGGCATCAGCGCCACGACGAGGTTGGTGAGCGAGGTGCCGATGCGGGGGATGGCGAGGAGGGTGCCCGCCGCGTACCCGGCGAAGCCGAGCAGCCCCAACAGCCAGACGGTGCCGGGCCGGGCCACCGCCCGTCGCAGGTCGGCCCGGCCGGCGGAGGTCGAAGCGGCGACCGCGGTGAGCGCCGCGCAGCACACCGCGGTGCGGCCGACCGCGACGATCAGCGGGTCGGTCCCGGTGACCAGGGACCCGGAGAGCAGCCAGGTACCGGAGAGCAGCAGCACCAGGGCAACCGGCATCAGGGAGCGCCTTTCGACAGAGGTCCGCGGTCGCCGGTCACGGCCGCCCGGCCGGATTCGGCCGTGCGCCCGGCAATGCGGGTGGCAACGACGCACAGAATAGTTTCGTCACCTGGTCACACAACAGTGCGCTGACAACGCGGCAGCTGTCCGTGCCGCGTCACCCGGAACACGCCCCGGGTCAGAACAGGCTGCGGTCGTCGCTCCGGGCGTCCTCACGGACGATGTACCGGTCGTAGAGACCGGCGCGCGCCGTGCGCCGCCACGGCCTGGCCAGTGAGTTCACGATGGCGTCCGAACCGCACTCGATGTCGACGACCACCACCGACGGCGTCCCGTCCCGCGGACACCGGACGGCCCACTCGCCGTCCGGGGCGACCACCCCGGCCGGTGCGACCGAACTCTGCTGTGCGGGCACGGAGAAGCTGGCCCAGTAGCTGTTGACCGCGGCGTGCCCCCGTACTTCGGTGGCGAAGCCCGGGGCGCCGCCCGTCGTCGAGAAGAGGACGCAGTCGACGTCGAGCCGCTCGTACTCGCCGAAGATCTCGGGGAAGTGGGCCTCCATGCCGAGCGAGCACCCGAACCGCACGGCGTCGACCTCGAAGGTGACCGGCACCGAGCCGGGCGTGTACATGTAGGAGACCTTCGTGTTCGACAGCATGCGTTCGTCGTAGCGCGTCACCACCACGCCCCGGTCGGAGATCACATACAGACTGTTGTGCGGCCGGTTCGGCCCGGTGAGCCGGTGGGCCGAGCCCAGCACGGTCCAGAGCCCGAGTTCTCCGGCCAGTTCCGCCGTCGCGGTCAGTTCCGAGCGCAGCACCGTCCACTCGAACCGGTTCCAGTCCGCGGGCCCGACCCTGTCCGGGCCGTCGACGGACATCACCCGCTTGTCGGGGAAGCAGATGGCTCCCTCGGTGAAATGTACGATCCTGGCGCCCGCCCGGTGGGCTTCCCGCATCAGACCGCGCAGTTCCCGCCCGCTTGCGCGCAGTTCGGCGCTCTCGCGGGGGTCTTCGCGGACAGTGGTCTGAGCAACGGCCAACCGCACATGCTTCGTTTCCGGCATCACGTCTCCGATGGGATTCGACCGGAAGTGCCGGAGGGCAGTGGTATAGGACTGACCCGTTCTGGCGGCGCGGGCACGGACCCGGCGCTTGAGGTTCCTATGGGCTGTCATCTGGCCTTCCACGCCCCGAACGGGAGCCCCCCAGCGGCCACGCCCGAGACGATCGGACCAGAACAGCGACCTGAGAACAGGATTCCCTCTGCCTTCGTGGAAGACCGCGCCGGGGGCGGTCGGGGAAGGTCGGGCGTAGGCCACGCCGTGAACATGGTGCCGTCGCGGTCGGCCGCCGTCAACCCGGCGCGACCGCGACGGCAACCTGCGTCATGACAGCAGCATATTTTTCGGCCGGACGTACGAACCCTCATACCAGAGCGGGACGTCGAGCGCGCAAGTTCGGCAACTGCGCACCGGGCGTGGCGGCGTGGCGACTACTGTGAGTGGCTGCTGATCAACAGGGAGCCGCGACGGGTGAGTTGCGCCCCTGTCGGTAAGCCCTGGTATCCCACGTACCGAGGACGCTGATGTCTCATCTTCGCGCACCCGATGCGCGGACGGACCGCCAAGAAGGCGGACGGCACGGACGGACGGGCACCCGCCCCGTTCCCCCGCCGGGCCCCGCCCCGGCTCCGCCCGCCGCCCGCCGTACCCGGTCCGCCCCGCCGACGCCCGAGGCCCGCATACGGCCTCAGCTGCTGCGCACCGCCATTCTCCCGACCGTCGTAGCAGCGTTGAGCGGCACGGCGGCCGTCGTCTACACGATCCACTCCGCGGGAGTCCCCCAGGCGTCTGCGCTGCCGGCGCTGCGGGCGGTACTCGCCGGATGCGCGGCCCTCGCCGCCGCCGCCATGGCCGCAGCGGCGCTGGGCGCCGACCGGGTAGCCAGGACGGTGCTGGACCGCTGCAACGCCCTGCGCCGCTCCAGCGCGCGTGGCCAGGTCGAGCTGCGCGCCGTCGTCGAGCAGCTCGGCCGGGGGGAGGAGCCGCCCGCCCGGCGGCCTCTGCCCTCGGGGTCGGCCCGGGGCGACGCCTTCGAACTGCTCGCCCGGGAACTGGCCCGGGCCCAGGAGACCGCGGTCGCCTCCGTGGTCCAGGCGGCCCGGCTCGCCGCGCCGTCCGCCGGGACCACGGTGTCCCCCGCGGCGGCGGTGGCGACCACGCGCGCCGGATCCCGTGCGCCGTCCGCGGACAAGGCCGACGAGCAGAAGGTCGAGGTCTTCGTCAATCTCGCCCGGCGGCTCCAGTCGCTGGTGCACCGCGAGATCCAGCTGCTCGACGAGCTGGAGAACCAGGTCGAGGACCCGGAGCTGCTCAAGGGCCTCTTCCACGTGGACCATCTGGCCACCCGTATCCGCCGGCACGCGGAGAACCTCGCCGTGCTCGGCGGTGCCATCTCCCGGCGCCAGTGGTCCAACCCGGTCACCCTGACCGAGGTGATGCGCTCCGCCATCGCCGAGGTCGAGCAGTACCCGCGCGTCAAACTGGTACCGCCCATCGACGGCACCCTGCGCGGACACGCCGTCGCCGACGTCATCCACCTGCTGGCCGAACTGGTCGAGAACGCGACCGTGTTCTCCGCGCCGCACACCCAGGTGCTGCTGCGCGCGCAGCACGTCACCGCCGGGCTCGCCGTCGAGGTCGAGGACCGCGGACTGGGCATGTCCGTCACCGAGGCCGACCGGATGAACGCCCTGCTCGCCGACCCCGACCAGGTCGACGTCGGCCATCTGCTCCAGGACGGGCGGATCGGGCTGTACGTCGTGGCCGCGCTCGCCCGCAGGCACCGGGTCTCGGTCCGGCTGCAGGCCAATATCTACGGCGGAGTCCAGGCCGTACTCGTCCTGCCCGCAGGGCTGTTGGGGGCCGACCAGGCCGGACTGCAGCCGTCGGGTGCTCACGGCCCCCAGCAGCTGGCCCGCCCCGAGCCGCAGCCACTGCCGCAGCCGGCCGACCGGGTGGAGGAACGGTCCGCCCCCGCCCCGTCCACGGACACCGCGCCCACGCCCGCCCCGCCCGCACCCGCTCGGTACAGCGCCGATCCGCCCACCGGCACCGCTCCCGCTGTCCACAACCCCGGACCCTCGCCGCTGCCGGTACGGGACACCCGGAGCGAGCGGCCCAATCCGGCAGCCGCGCTCCCCGGTGTCCAGCACGGTCCACCGCCGGAGCCCGGCGCGCCGGGCCACCCCGCCCAGTACGACATCGGGACCGGCCCGAAGCTCTCCCCGGCGCTCCGCCCCGACCTGCCCAGGCGCCGCAGCCAGGAGCATCTGGTCCCGCAGCTCAAGGACATTCCCGCACCACGTGCGGACGAAGAACATCCGGCGGTCCACGACCCGGGTCTGATGGCGGCCTTCCAGCGCGGCATCAGCCTCGCCGAGGCGCAGCCCGAACGGGGGTTCGGCGACGGACCGCCGTACGACGAAGACGTTTTCAAGGAGGAGATGCACCATGGTGAGTGAAGCGCCGACCGCGCACGCGTCCGATCTCGACTGGCTGTTGAGCGGGCTCGTCCAGCGCGTCCCGTTCACCCGCAACGCCGTTCTGCTGTCCGCCGACGGTCTGGTGAAGTCGGTGCACGGCCTCGACGCCGACAGCGCCGACCACATGGCGGCCCTCGCCTCCGGCCTGTACTCGCTGGGCCGCAGCGCGGGAGCCCGCTTCGGCGACAGCAGCGAGGTACGGCAGGTCGTGGTGGAGCTCGACTCCACCCTGCTCTTCGTCTCGACGGCGGGCTCGGGCACCTGCCTCGCGGTACTGGCCGGCCGGGAGACCGACGCGGCGGTACTGGGGTACGAGATGGCGATGCTGGTGAAGAGCGTGCGTCCCTATCTGGTGACGCCGGCCCGCAGGCGGGCCGGCGCATCGAGTGCCACGGGGCGCTGAACGTGCCGTTCCCGCAGGACAGCCCCTGGCTCGACGAGGCCGCCGGGCGGCTGATCCGCCCGTACGCCGTGAGCAACGGCCGCACGCGCCCCACCGCCGAACTCGACCTGCTGTCCCAGGTGATGGCGACCGGGGTGGTGCTGCCCGCCCACCTCGGCCCGGAACACGCGCAGACCCTCGGGCTCTGCGAGCGGCCCACCTCGGTGGCGGAGATCGCCGCCTATCTGCGGCTGCCCGTGGTCGTCTCCAAAGTGCTGCTCTCCGACCTGATGGACTGCGGGGCGGTCACCACGCGCGCCCCCCGCCCCGACGAAGACCCCACCGACCTTTCCTTGCTGGAGGCAGTGCTCGATGGCCTACGACGACGGCTCTGATCTCTTCCCCACCGCGCTGAAGATCCTCGTCGCGGGTGGCTTCGGGGTCGGCAAGACGACCTTCGTGGGAGCGGTCAGTGAGATCTCACCGCTGAGTACGGAGGAGATGCTCACCCAGGCGGGCGAGCAGACGGACAGCCTGGAGGGGGTCGAGTCCAAGTCCACCACCACCGTGGCCATGGACTTCGGGAGGATCACCCTCGACCCGCAGCACGTGCTCTATCTCTTCGGCACACCGGGCCAGGAGCGCTTCTGGTTCATGTGGGACGAACTCTCCGCAGGCGCCCTCGGGGCCGTGGTGCTCGCCGACACCCGCCGCCTCACGGAGTGCTTCGGAGCGATCGACTTCTTCGAACAGCGGGGCATCGGATTCGTCGTCGCCGTCAACGAGTTCGACGGCGCGTTCCGCTACGGACCGGACGAGGTCCGCGCCGCGCTGGACCTCGATCCGGACATCCCCGTGGTGCTGTGCGACGCCCGTATCGCCAGTTCAGGGGTCCGGACCCTGGTCACGCTCGTGGGCCACCTGCTCGACATCACGCCCGCAACGAACCACGGAGTCCACCCATGACGTACGACCCGACAGGACGGCTCCTGCTGACCCCGGTCGACCGGGAAGGGCCCGATCGGGTCCGGCGGTTGCGCAGGCTCGGCCTGGGACAGCACCCCGACCCGGCCTTCGACGACTTCGCACGACGGCTCGCCGAGCTGACCGGAGCGCCGTACTCGATGGTCAACTTCATCGACGCGAACCGGCAGTTCTTCGCCGGGCTGCACACCCCGGCGGGCACTCACTCCGGCAGCGACCTGAGCGCGGTGGCGGCGGCCTGCGGGATCAACCGCGTCATGGCCCGCGACCACGGCTACTGCCCGCACGTGGTCGCCCGCCGCAAGGCACTCGTCCTGGAGGACGTCTGCGACTACCCGCGCTTCGCCGGGAACCCGGTGGTCGACGAGATCGGGATCCGCTCCTACCTGGGCGCGCCGCTCATCGACCGCACGGACACCGCGCTCGGCGCGGTCTGTGTGGTCGACACGGTGCCGAGACGGTGGGGGGTGGCCGGCCTGGAGACGATCAAGGCGGCGGCGGCGGAACTCGTCGCGCAGATCCACCGCCGTGAGGACGGTGGGATCTGACGGTCCGCCGCCGGCCGCCGGGGCCTCTCCCGGTCAGGCGCTGACGCTGGTCCCGTCCGGGAACGTCAGCGTGACCGAATCCTCCGCGACCGCCACCGAGACGGACTCCTGGAGCGCGCGGGGGTGCACCGTGTCGCGGGAGAGCGCGACGAGAGAGACGTGCACGCTCCGCCCGCCGGGGTGCTCGGTCCGGGTCAGGCACGGCGTCGCGGAGTGCGGGCCGTACGCGTTGGCCTGGACGTCGCGGGCGACCGAGGCCTCCCCGGAGTCCCAGCCGTACAGCCCGACCAGCGCGCTGGTCAGCCCGTCCGCGGTACGGGCCAGGGCCCGGCCGGAGCCCTCCTCGGCCTGCGGGCGTTCCCGGTGCGCGACCGGGTGGCCCCCTTCCCGTACGGTCACGCCCGCCGGGGCGTCCACCCGGTGCACCCGGATCTCCCACGGGCCGTGCAGCACACTGGTGGTCTCGACCCGGGAACCGGCGTCCTCGTACCAGGAGGAGGCAGTCCGTCCCGAACAGGTCAGCGGGTGGATCCGGCGGCGGCGGGACGGTGTGCCGTCCGGGCCGATCAGCGCGAGGTGGTTGTCCACCGCCCGCTCCCGTGCATGGGGCGCCGACTCGGGGGCGGTCGCCGTGGAGTAGCCGAACGTGGCGTAGTGCGGATCGTCCTCCCCCTCGCCCTGCGGCGGATTGTGGTCACTGCCGTGGTTGACGAGACGGACGATGCCGTCGTCCCGGGTGCCGTGCAGCAGCCATCCGGGCGCGGGCAGCGCGGTGTACTGGTCCGACTCCTCGATGGGCAGGGCCTGTTCGCGCGCCGTCCAGGTGGGGTGGTCGGCCGGCAGCAGCAGCCCGAGGAATCCCTTGGACGCCCAGTAGGGGGAGGCGGGCCCCGAGTACGGCTGGGTGGTGGGCAGGAACGTGTCGTACCAGCCGAGAGTAAGTAGCCCGCGCTCGTCGGGCACGCCACGCTCGGCGAAGTGCCGCATGGTGCCGGACGCGAGACGGCGGGTGCGGCCGGGGGAGAGCGGTGTGCAGTCGGCCAGGGCGCCCATCCAGACCGGGGCGAGGGCCGCGTACCGGTAGGTGAGGGAGCGTCCCTGGTGGACGGGGGCGCCGTCCGTACCGAAGAAGTGCTGGTAGCCGTCGAGGAACTGGCCGAGCCGCTCCCGGTAGACCTTGGTACGGCCCGTCTCGGGATCCTCGCCCGCCATCCGGGACCAGAGCAGCGGGTACAGGTGGAGCGCCCAGCCGATGTAGTAGTCGAAGTTCCGCCCGTCGCCGTCGGTGTACCAGCCGTCGCCGACGTACCAGTCCTCGATCCTGTCGAGACCGCCGTCGATGTCCGACTGGCTGTACGGAGCGCCGACCGAGGCCAGGAACTGCTCGGACACCACCTGGAACAGCCGCCAGTTGTTGTCCCAGGTGCGGTGCCCGACGAAGCCGGAGAACCAGTCCACGACCCGCTCCTGGACCCGGGTGTCCAGCTTGTCCCATATCCAGGGGCGGGTCTCGTGCAGCGCCACGGCGACCGACGCCGCCTCGACCATCTGCTGGGAGCACTCGGTGAGCTTCGGCCATGCCTCACGCGAATCCGGATCGGTGCCCGTGGCCAGACCCTGTGCGTAGCGCTCCACCAGACGGGGATCGACGTCCCCGCCCGCACCGGCGATCCGGAAGGCCGCGAGCAGGAACGAGCGCGCGTACCCTTCGAGACCGTCCGACACCACCCCGGACCAACTGCCGCGCCCCGGCAGCCGGTACTGGGCGAAGCCCGGCGTCGCGTACGGCACGAGCGCGTCCAGCATCCGGTCGGCGAGGGCCTCCCAGTGGGCGCGGGTCCAGCCGGTACGCGAGGACAGCAGACGGTCGGTCGGGGGAAGGTGGAGGAAGGGCGAGGTCATCCGGGTCATGCTCCTTGTGAGTCCGGCACTTGACGAATCCGACGCCGGTGCGTCGGACGGTGCGCCGGTGGCGACGGGCGGGTCGTGCGGTCGGAGGGCGGCGATCTCGGCGCTCTCGGCGGCGTCGAGGGGGAAGGTCCCCTCCGGTACGAAGACGTCACGGGATCAGCCGAGTTCGGCGGTGTGCGTGTGGCCGCGCGAGCCGCCGACCGCGATCGTGAGGACCGGCCGGCGGCCGGTGGCCACGCTCACCGTGCTGTCGGCGCGGGTCACCCTCCGTACGGGGGAGGGCAGTTCGACCGTGAGCGTGCTCAGGCTGTGCCCCGGGTCGGCCACCGCGACCGAGACGCCGTGGCCGTGGCGGCGTACGAGCACGGACGCCGGGCCGTCGGCGGTGAGGCCGGCGGCGGTCCCGGCCTGCCAGAAGGTGGCCGCGGTCAGTCCGTCGCGGGGGACCTCGACGACCTGCGCGGTGGCCGTGTTCGCCACGACACGCACCGGCCGGGAGCGCGCCCAGGACGCCGTGGCGCTCGGCGAGGCACCGGGCAGCAGGACGTAGGCGTACGACGCGCCGGTGGGGGAGAGGCCGTGATCGAGCCAGAGCGTCGCGTACCGGCGGGTGACCGGTGTCGTCGAACCGGCGGTGTCCGCACCGGTGTCCAGGTCGCTCCACTTCCCGGTGCGCTCCTCGCGCAGGGCGCGCAGCGACGTACCCGAGGACGGGAAGACGTAGCCGCCGACGCCGTCGAGATGGGCCCAGCGGGCCCTGTCGAAGCTGCCGCTCCAGCCCTGCCGGCCCGGCTGCCGCTCGCCGTCGATGAGCAGCTGGGCGGTGCCGGACGCGTGCAGATTGCGGTTCTCCACGACGGTCTCGACCCGGCGGCCGTCGGTGGCCGTGATGCCCGCGCCGAGTGCGATCACCGCGTTGTCGACGAGGAACCATGACTTACGGGCCGTCAGGCTGCTTGCCTGTGCGCGCAGTTCCATGGCCGCGGCGCCGTAGCGGCCGTCGAGCACCGCGCCGCCCGCGATGCTGTTCTCCGGCAGGTGGTACCCCCCGGCGGTGATGTCCGCGCGCCGACCGGTGTCCACCGTGGTGCCCGGCAGCCGGTAGGGATCGACCGTCGGCCAGAACCCGTCCCCGAACTGCCCGAGATCGTCACCGGTGTACAGGTAGGTCATACCGTCGCCGGTGTACCAGCCGTGCAGGTTCTCGCCGTTGCCCGCCTCGTAGGCGGCGATCCGCTTCGACGAGAGCGAGAGCGCCAGGGACCAGCCGGGCCGCCGGTGCACCACCCGGTCCATGTCCGCGAAGACATGGTGCCCGGTCAGCCGGTCCGCGGCCACGACGCCCCGGTCCGTGAGCAGCGCCTTGGCGAGTGCGATCTGCGGAATCCCGACGAGTCCGAGATACGGGTCGGTGCGATTGCGCTGGATCCAGCCCTTGACGGTCGCCCGCCACCCCGCGGACCGGTCGGCGGGCGCGGAGCTCGCCAGCAGCAGGATGTTCGACACGGCGGTGGCGCCGTCCGTGTGGTCCACGGCCCGCTCACGCGATATGGCCCGCCCGCGCAGCGCGTCCATCATCAGCCCGTCGAAGATCACCGGCGAGAAGGTCCGGTCGACCGCGTCGTACATCACGGAGATCTGCGGATCGCTGATCGCCCAGGGGGAGTCGGCGAGCAGGGCGGACAGGTAGGCGGCCCCGCCGAGCAGCACCACTCCGTACGACCCGGTGTAGGCGACCGCGTCGTGCTGGACGAACGAACCGTCCGCGTAGAAGCCGTCGCCCGAAGTGACGTACTGGAAGAGGCTGTTGCGTCCGTCGTCCCGCACGTCCGACAAGCCGTCGCGGGCCAGCGCGACCTTCGCCGGGTCGCGGGCGAGCAGCCCGTGCAGCGCCACGATGACGGTCTTGTCGGCGCGGTTGGCACCGGTCTCGGCCAGCGTGGGGGAGTTGGTGCGGCGGTCCGGGTCCGGTGCGAACCTCTCGACGGTCGCCAGCTGGGCGGTCAGCTCGTCGGCCGGGATGCGGGTCCGCAGGAGCACACAGGAGTCCAGCAGCGCGCGCGGCGCGCCGATCTCCCAGAACCACCAGTTGCCGCTCTCGTGCTTGTCCTGGTTGTACGCCGTCTCCCGCAGGAAGCGCAGCGCGGACACCAGTGCGTCCGCCACCTCGGCGCTGCCGCTGAGGCCGGTGCCGGGGGTGGCCCAGGCGGTGGCGACCGTGCGCAGCCGGGTGTAGCTCTGGCCGAACATTCCCGGGTCGGTGACGGGCGTGTACTCCGCCCAGAGCGTGGTGCGACCGGCGCTGCGGTCCAGCTGGTTCCAGAAGCCGGTCGCCGAGGAGTCCAGGGCGGCCAGCGCGGTGGCGAAGTCGGGGTCGGCCGGGTCGAAGTCGCCCCCGGTGATGAGCTGTTCGGACCGCGCCAGCAGGGTCTCGTACACATCGGTGGCGTCGGCAGCGGCAGCGGCCCTGGCGGAGGTCCCGGCGGTCCGCGCGGCTCCGGGGCTCGCGGCCCCGGTGAGGGCCGGAACGACGGCCGAGGCCGCGCCGGCTGCCAGCAGAGTTCTCCGGCTGAGGGCGGAGCGTGGCAGATCCATGGCTGTTCCTTTCCGTTCGGCAGGCGGTGCGCGGGCGTCAGTCGCTGAGCGTGCTGGGGTCGACGGGCGGCGCGGGCAGCCGGAGCGCGGCGATCTCCGCGATCCCGGTGGCGTCGATGGGGAAGGCCCACTTGTTCACGAAGAAGTCGGTCAGGTCGTGGCCCGCGACCCGGCTCGCGTAGGTGGAGAGCGCCCGGTACTGCCTGGCCTCCAGGGCGGGGTCGTGGTCGTAGTCCTCGACCGGGGCGTCGTGCTGGTGCTCGGTGCGGACCAGCTTGTGCAGCTTCGGCCAGAAGTCGTCGCCGAAGGCCAGCTCCAGCTGGCGCAGTGGGACGAGCTGCTCGTACGGGCCGAACGTCGTCTCGTACGCGATCCCGGGCGCACCGAGCTTGGGCGCCGACGACTGGAACCAGTTGAGACCGGTGGTGGCGTCCTTGGTGAGCAGGTTCGACGGCTGTCCGAGGGTGCGCTGGGCGGCCAGGGAGTAGATGTTGACGGTGACCTCGGTGAGTCCGCCCGCCTGGTAGGCGGCCTGCTGGTTGAGGTGACCGAGCTCGTGGTAGAGCCCCCAGCCCCGGGTGCGCAGTCCGGTGACGGTGCAGAGCCGGTCCATGTAGGCGCGGGGGAAGCCGTTGAAGCCGTGCCAGGCGTAGGCGCCGACCCCCTTGGGGACGATGCTCACCTCGTTGAAGTGGTAGCGGCCCGCCTTGGGGCGGTTCAGCGCCGTCGACCCGTCCAGACCGCTGATCCTGTTGTGCGAGTCGATGATGGTGTCGAAGAGCCGCAGCAGCGCGGCGTGGTCCTCGTCGCGGTAGAGCAGCGCGCCTTCCCGGGTCAGCGTGAGGATCGCGTGCTCGGTGGTCAGTTCGACCCAGGGCACCTCGGTGAGGGTGTCCAGCTGCTTCTGGAACTCGGCCTCGGTGGTGCGCCCCAGCTCGAAGCCCGCCATCCGGACCGTGCCGGAGACGAAGGTGAACTCGGCCCGCTGACCGTGACCCGCGAAGCTCAGATAGACCGGCCCGCCGTAGCTGTCGGAGACGGTGTTGCGCCCCGCGTGCAGCGGGAACGTACGCGGCGTCTTGAGCGCCACGTTCTCGTTGTAGTCGTCGAACGTGCCGATGTGCAGGACGGGGAGCACCCCGTGCGAGGGCCGGACCTGCACCGTGACCTCGGTGCCGGGCGCCGCGTAGTGGCCGGTGGGGATGAACTCGCTGGCGCGCAGCGACCGGTCGAGCCGCAGCCGCTCGGTCTCCGCGTCGGGGAACGCCGTGAGCAGCAGCGTGTCACCGCCGGAGTGGTGAGTGGCGTGGTCCGCCGGCCCGTGGGCCGACGCGGTGCCCGCGCCGAGCAGCGTGACCGCGCCCGCGCCCACCAGCGCGGCGAGCGCGGAGCGGCGGCTGAAGGCGGTGGGGGCGGCGGTGGGGGCGGTGACGGGGGTGGTGGCGGGCAGGTGGGCAGGGCGCATCCGGACTCCCGTGTGGCAGAGGTGGCGAAGTGGTGTGCGAACTGCGCGTCAGCATGTAAGCGGTTGCTATCAACCCGCAAGAGGGTCCGAGAAGTTACTGTCTTTTACTATGGCCAACTGGGGACAGGACCGTAGTAAGCGGTCACCCCGGAATCAGGTCCGACGGCCGCGTCCGGAGGGCGGTGCCACGGAATCGCGTACGACGAGGTGCGTCCCGAGCCGGATGACCCCGGTGGTCGGCTCGCGCCAGTTGTCCTCGTCGTCGCTCGACACGGCCAGCCGTACGGCCTGCCGCCCCATCTCCTCCAGCGGGATGTGCACGGTCGTCAGCCGCGGACGCAGCTGCTGCGCCACCGGAATGTCGTCGTACCCCACGAGGGACATGTCCTGCGGCACCCGGACACCCGCCTCCTCCAGGGCCTGGGCCACACCCGTGGCGACGTTGTCGTTCGCCGCGAAGACCGCGGTGAAGTCCGGCCCGTCCTTGAGCAGTTCGGCCGTCCGGCGGTGCCCGAAGGCCCGGCTGAACGATTCGAGCTGCTCCAGTTCCGGGTCGCGCGCGATGCCCCGCTGGTGCAGTGCGCGCCGGTACCCGGCCAGCCGGTCGCGGCTGGTCGAGAGCCCCGGAGCGCCGCCGAGATAGAGGATCCGTTCATGGCCCTGCGTCAGCAGATGGTCGGTGACGGCGAACGCGCCGCCCTCGTTGTCGTACTCCACGGCCGCGCTCAGCGCCTGCTCGCCGAGTGCGGGCCGCCCGCACAGCACGAGTTTCGACCCGCTCGCGTCCAGCTCCTGTGCCCTGCGGGCCAGTTCGGCGGTGTACGTACGGTCGGCCACGCTGCCGCCGACGACGATCACCGCGTCGGCGCGCCGCTCGTGCATCAGCTCGATGAAGGCCAGTTCGCGCTTCGGGTCACCCTGGGCGCAGCACACCAGACAGAGCCGGCCGCCCAGGCTGGCCTCCCGCTCCACGCCGCGGGCGATGTACGCGTAGAAGGGGTCGATGAGCTCGTTGACGATGATCCCGACGGTACGGCCGGACACCCCGGCGAGGGCGCGGGCGTGCGCGTTCACGACGTACCCCAGCTCGCGCATCGCCTCCTCGACCCGCTCACGGGTCGCCGCGGCCACCGGGTAGTTGCGGTTGAGCACCCGTGACACGGTCGCGGTCGACACGCCCGCGACCCGCGCCACGTCCGTGACGGTCGCGCGGCGACGGCTCTCCCGGGCCGAACTCTGACGGCGCATCCGGCCCACCCCCTGGTTCTCGTTCAGTGCCGTCGAGTTTAGACCGCCCGGTGAGGTGGGGATGTTCACGCGATCCGCTCCAAGTCCGCGAGGTGCACCGGGTGATTGAAGGGCAGTCCGCGGGCGTACCGGGACAGTTCGTCCACGGCCAGCGCGCCGAGCCGGCCGACCTCGTTGCCCTGGGCTCCGGCCATGTGCGGGGTGATGAAGACGTTCGGCAGGTCCCACAACGGATGGCCGCCGGGGAGGGGTTCGGGATCCGTCACATCGAGTACGGCGTCGAGCCGCCCGCTCACCAGGTGCCCGGTGAGCGCCTCGGTGTCCACCAGCCGTCCCCGCGCGGTGTTGACCAGCAGCGTGCCGGGACGCATCAGCCCGATCCGCCGCGCGTCCAGCAGGTGCCGGGTCGCGGGGGTGTCGGGCGCGTGCACGGTCACCACGTCGCTGGTGGCCATCAGCGTGTCGAGATCGGTGGACGTCACGCCCAGCAGCTCGGCCTCGGCCGCGCTCACGTACGGGTCGTACAGCAGGACTTCGGCGTCGAGCACCCGCAGCAGTTCGATCACCCGGCGGCCGATCCGGGACGCGCCCACGACACCGACGGTCAGCCCGTGGGTGCCGATCCAGTGCTGCCGGTCGAGGTCGGCGGAGGTGCGGTGGGTGCGGCGGGTGCGGAAGAGGTGGGCGAGCGGGAAGGCCCGTTTGGCGCCCATGATGATCGCCGCCAGGGTGAACTCGGCGACCGGCACGGCGTTGGCCTCGGCGGCCGAGGAGACGGCGATCCCGCGTTCGTACGCCTCGGGGGCGAGGAAGGTCTTGACGGTGCCGGCGGCATGGATCACCGCGCGCAGTTCCGGCGCCCGCTCCAGCAGTGAGGCGTCGATGGGCGGGCAGCCCCAGCCGGTGAGCAGCACCTCGGCGCGGGCGAGTGCATCGACCGCCTCCGGGGAGTGGAACTCCTTGATGACATAGGGCGGGTGGAGATCGGCCGACTCCTCCAGCCGGGTCCTCACCCGTGGTGGAAAGACGTCGTCGAGCAGTCCGGGGTCCATGGCCAGTACGGTCCGAGGCCGCCGCGGGGGCGGATCGGGCATGTCCGTACCGGTCTGGGCCGGTGCCTCGTCGGTGGTTCGCACCCTGCCTCCGGACAGTAAACGCGTTCTATGGATTGGCCGCACGCTAGGGATTGAACCTGCCGGACGTCAAGCGATCGGCTCGGCGATCTGCCCTGTTCAAGGGCCTATTTGGTCATATGGCTGGTTGATCTTGCTCGTAGAAACATCGCGTAACGCAGTCGTTTCTTCCGATCTCTTGACGCTGGGGTTAACCGCTTACTACGTTGCGGCGGCAGAAGGCTCCGCTCTTCGTCATCCCGCCGAACAGGACTGCACCATGGCTGAAACAGCACCTCCGCTGCCGCTGAACAAGCGGCGCCGGAAGTCCAAAGCATCGTCTCCACCCGCCGTTGCCCAGCGTCGGCTGTCCCTGTGGCAGCGGATCAAGCGCGACAAGGTGATGCTGCTGCTCACCCTGCCCGGCTTCCTGTACTTCGTGGTGTTCCACTACATTCCGCTGCTCGGCTACATGGTCGCCTTCCAGGACTACCAGCCGTATCTCGGATACATGCACAGCGCGTGGACCGGCTTCGCCAACTTCACCAACGCCTTCGCCGATCCGGCCTTCTGGTCGGCGACGGGGAACACGGTGGAGATCGCCTTCGTCCAGCTGATCTTCTTCTTCCCGGTACCGATCGCACTCGCCCTGCTGCTGAACAGCATCGTCAGTGACAAGCTCCGCCGGTTCATCCAGAGCGTGGTCTACCTGCCGCACTTCATCGGCTGGGTCATCATCGTCTCGATCTTCCAGCAAGTCCTGGGCGGAGCGGGCCTGTTGCCCGGCCTCCTCGCGGACATGGGGCTGCCCCGCTACGACATGATGAGCGACCCGAACGCCTTCCCCTGGCTGATCGCCCTCCAGTCCATCTGGAAGGACGCGGGCTGGGGAACGATCATCATCCTCGCCGCGCTGCTGGGCATCGACAAGCAGCAGTACGAGGCCGCCGCGATCGACGGCGCGGGCCGCTGGCGCCGGCTCTGGCACGTGACGCTTCCCGGCATCGCCCCGGTGATCATCCTGTTGCTGATCCTCAACCTGGGCCAGATCCTGTCCGTCGGCTTCGAGCAGATCCTGCTGCAGCGCGACGCGGTCGGCCCCGGCTCCGGTGAAGTCCTCGACACCTACGTCTACTACCACGGCATCAAGGACAACCAGTGGGGCATCTCGGCGGCCGTCGGCCTCGTGAAGGCCGTCGTGGGAACCGTCCTCGTCCTCGGCGCGAACAAGTTCGCCCACCGTCTCGGCCACGAAGGGGTGTACCGCGGTGCAGACAGCTGAAAAATCACCGGTGAAGGCGCCCGACGCAGTCGTGCCCGCCACGGCGGCGCCCCGGATCAGGCCCTCCGACGGCCGCCCGCCGTGGATGGAGCGGCCGACCCGCCTCGGCCTCACCGGCAAGGGCATCGTGCTGGTCCTCGTGGTGGTCGCCGTCGCGTACCCGCTGCTCGGCGTGATCGGCACGAGCTTCGCCTCGCAGACCGACATCATCAAGTCCACCGGACTCGTCCTGTGGCCGAAGCACCCGACGCTCGACGCCTACCGGACCATCTTCACCGGCGGGGTCGTCACCCGGGCCCTGCTGGTGAGCGTGGGCATCACGGTCTTCGGCACCGCCGCCAGCCTGCTGGCCACCATCGGTATGGCCTACGGGCTCTCCCGCCGCAATGTCACGGGCTCCCGCTTCATCCTGATGACGGCGCTCTTCACGATGCTCTTCAACGCGGGCATCATCCCCAACTTCCTCCTGGTCAACCAGCTGGGCCTCTACAACACGTACGCCGCACTGGTCATCCCGACGCTGATGAGCGCGTTCAACCTGGTCGTCCTGCGGGCCTTCTTCATGAACCTGCCTGAAGAGCTGTACGACGCCGCGCGCGTCGACGGCGCCGGGGACTTCCGCATCCTGCTCCAGGTCGTCCTGCCGCTCTCCAAGGCGGTCATCGCGGTGGTCGGCCTCTTCTACGCCGTCGCGTACTGGAACGCCTTCTTCAACTCGCTGCTGTACCTCCAGGACTCCGACAAGTGGCCGCTCCCCATGGTGCTGCGCACCTTCGTCCTCCAGGGCCAGAGCCTCAGCGGCGCCGCAGCCGGTGAGAGCGTCGCCCCGCAGGAGGCCGTGCAAATGGGCGTCCTGGTGGTCGCCGTCGTACCGATCCTGCTGGTCTACCCGTTCGTCCAGCGCTACTTCACCAAGGGCGTGCTCACCGGCGCCATCAAGGGCTGAGACCCGCTCCGTCACACCACCGGCCACACCCGCCACACCGCCATACCCGCCACCCCCCGGCCTTCCCTCCCTTCTCTCAAGGAGATGTCCGTGCCGAGCTCCACTCCGATGAACCGCAGAACGCTCTTCCGCATGGGCGCGGGCATAGGCCTCGGCCTCGCCGCCACCCCGCTGCTCGCCGCTTGCGGCGACGGCGGTACGGCCGCGAAGGCCGAGGTCAAGAGCGCCGGCCTGTTGCCGGTCACCACGGTGCGCAACATCGGCCTCAAGCCCGACCTGCCGGGGACGGCCGCGGGCGTCCCGCAGGCCTTCTTCAAGTACCCGGCCACGCCGCTGCGCGCCACCAAGGGCAGCCCCCTCAAGGGCGCCAAGCCGATCTCGGCAGCGATGGAGACGTTCTCCCCGCCGCCCGCGGCGCGCGGCAAGAACGCGGCCTGGAAGGCGATCGAGAAGCTGCTCGGCGGGCGGGTCGACGTCACGGCGGTGCCGACCGACGACTACTCCACGAAGTTCACCACGATGGTCGCCAGCGACACGCTGCCCGACCTCTTCATGTACCCGGAGACCGGCGGCGTCGACAACAGGGCCGCGTTCTTCGAGGCCAAGTGTGCCGACCTGACGCCGTTCCTCTCCGGTGACAAGGTCAGCGACTACCCCAACCTCGCCGCGATCCCGGCGGCGGCCTGGCAGGGCGCCATCTTCGGCGGGAAGCTGTTCGGCATCCCGATCTCCCGGATGGGAACGGGCGGTGTGGGCTTCTACCGTCACGACCTCTTCGCCGAGGTCGGCATCTCCAGCCTCGACCAGATCACCGACCTGGACAAGTTCGTCGAGGTCTGCAAGGAGCTGACCCGCCCCAAGAAGGACCAGTACGCCATCATCGCGGGCGCCAACAACCTCCTCGCCATGTCCGCGGGTGCGCCGAAGGACTGGCGCATGGACCCGAAGACCGGCAAGTTCGTGACGGACCTGGAGACCGACGAGTACCGCCTGGCCATCGAGACGGCCCGCAAGCTCTACAAGGCGGGCTGCTACTACCCGGGCACGATCGGCATGTCGGGGGCGCAGAAGTCCCAGTACACCGACATGTTCAAGAACGGCAAGGGCGCCTACGTGTACGACGGCATGCCGTCGTACACCACCCCGAGCACCGGCTACGTCGCCGCGATGGCCGCCGTCGACAAGAAGTACGACCCGCGGCCCATCACCCCGTTCGGCAGCAAGGCCATCGCCTGGATGGACAACGTCGCCCTGCAGAACACCCACATCAAGAAGGCGTCCGCCGACCGCGTCAAGCAACTGCTGGCGCTCGCCGACTTCGCCGCCTCGCCGTTCGGCAGCCAGGAGTACACGCTGATCAACTACGGCGTCGAGGGAACCGACTTCACCCGCGACGCCAAGGGCAACCCGGTGCTCACCAAGCAGGGCAGCCAGGACGTGACGGTCCCCTGGAAGATGTTCGCCTCGGCGGTCCCCGCGGTGTTCAGCGCGGACACCGAGACCGGCGTCCGGTACGTCCACGAGGCGTACGCCAAGATGATCCCGATCATGGAGCAGGACCCGACCCTCAAGGTCTCCTCGCCCACCTGGGACTCCAAGGGCTACGGCAGCCTCTACACCCTCAAGCTGGACGGCCTCAAGGACATCGTGTCCGGCCGCAAGCCCATGTCGTACTACGACCAGCTGACCAAGGAACACCTGGCGAAGGGCGCCGAACAGGCCCGCCGTGAGTTCGAAGAGGCCGTTCAGAAGGGGAAGAAGTGACGACCCGACGCTCGGTCCTCCAGTTCGGCGGCGCGGCGGTCGCCGCAGCCGTCGCCGTACCCGTACTCGGCACGCCCGCCCTGGCCCGCGGTTTCGACCCGGAGCCCGGCTCGGCCGGCGTCGGCGACCCGCTGTTCCCGACCCTCGGCAACGGCGGCTACGAGGTCTCGCACTACGACCTGACCTTCGACTTCACCCCGGTCACCTACGACTTCACCGGTGTCGTGAAGATCTCGGCGAGGGCGACCCAGGACCTGTCCGCGTTCAACCTGGACACCGACGGCCACACCATCGACGCGGTCACCGTCGACGGCCACCGGGCCGGGTGGGAGCTGTCGCCCGGCAGCAGCGGCCAGGAACTGACGGTCACCCCGGCCCGGCCGCTGCACAACCACCGGCCGTTCACCGTGGAGGTCCGCTACCACGGCAACGGCAAGGCCAAGCGCCTCGGCCTCACCGGCTGGGTCTTCGGCAGCGAGGGCGGCTTCGCGTCGGCGGCCCAGTCCTCCCGCGCCGACACCTTCCTGCCCTGCAACGACACTCCGTCCTCCAAGGCGACCTGGGCCTTCCACATCAGCGCCCCCCAGGGCTATGTGGCCGCGGCCAACGGTGAACTGCTGCACCGGACCCCGCGCGCCGACGGCTCGGCCGTCTGGCACTTCGCGCTGCGCGAGCGGATGCCCACCGAACTGCTCGGCATCGCGGTCGTCAAGGGCACCTACCTCTACGGCACCAGCCACACCGGGCTCCCGCTGCGCCACATCGTGCCGCAGGGCCAGGAGGACACGTACGCGCCGGTCGTCGCCCGTACCGCCGACCATCTCGCCTGGCTGGAGGCGAAGTTCGGCCGCTTCCCGTTCTCCACCTACGGCGTCCACATCTACGACGGCTACACGGACGCCCTGGAGAACCAGACCCTCACCCTCATGGGGACCAACTGGTTCAAGCCCAACGCCACGGGCAACCCGACGTACGAGACCACCATGGTCCACGAAATGACCCACCAGTGGTTCGGCGACTCCGTCACCCCGCACGACTGGCAGCAGGCCTGGCTCAACGAAGGCCCCGCCACCTACTACGCCGCCGTGTACGGCGAGGAGCGCGGCTGGTCGGTCGTCGCGGACAAGATGAAGGCCACCTACGCGACCCTGGACGCGGTCCGCGCGGCCGACGGCCCGCCCGGTCTGCCCAAGGCCCTCGGTGGCGCGAACATCTACGACGGCGGAGCTCTCGTCCTGTACGCACTCAACCAGCAGGTCGGGCAGCGGAAGTTCGACCGGATCATGCGCGAGTGGGTGAAGCGGTTCAAGGACTCCACGTACACCAGCGAACAGTTCATCCGCCACGTGGTCGACGTCACGGGCGACCGCGGCCTGGACCGATTCCTGCGCGACTGGCTGTTCGGCGCCACCAACCCGCCGATGCCGGGCCACCCCGACTGGAAGGCCAACGTATGAACCGCCGTATCACCACCGCGTTCGCGGCCGTCGCCGCGCTGATCGCCACCGCGCCGGTCGCCCAGGCCGCGGGCCCCGCACACCAGCACGTCCTGTACGCCGCACCGGACGGCAAGGGATCGGCCTGCACCCACAGCCGCCCCTGCTCCCTGGACGGTGCCAGGGACACGGCGCGCACCGTCCACGGCGGTGACGTGACCGTCCAGCTGGCCGGCGGTACGTACACCCGCGGCGCGGCCCTGGAACTCACCGCAGCCGACTCCGGCACCACCTGGACCGCGGCGCCCGGCGCGCACCCGGTCCTCTCCGGCGGCGTCGCGATCACCGGCTGGACCAAGGCGCGGAACGGGACCTGGACCGCCCGCGTCCCCGACGGCGTCACCCCGCGCCAGCTCTTCGTCAACGGCGTGCGGGCCACCCCCGCCCGCGGTGAGGCCTGCACGGCAGACGTCTGTGACGCGACCAAGGACGGCATGACCGGGGCCGAGGCCACCGGGATCGCGCACTGGAAGCGGCCCACCGACGCCGAAGCCGTCATCAAGGTCCGCTGGCGCAACTACCACTGCCGGATCGCCGGGGTCAGCGGCGACAAGCTGACCTTCGCCCAGCCCTGCTGGACCAACTCCGCGAGCGGCACCGACCGCACCGGACCCGCCTGGGACACCACCACCGTGGACTCCACGCGCTACTCGGGTGTGGCCTTCTTCGAGAACGCACCCGAACTCCTCGACCAGCCGGGCGAGTTCGTCCGCGACTCGGCCGCGCACACCGTGACGTACCTGCCGCGCAAGGGCGAGGACATGCGCCGGGCCACGGCCGTCACGCCCTCCACCGAGCAGCTGGTGACCGTCCACGGCGCGCACGACGTCCGGATCCAGGGGATCGGCTTCGCGTACGCCGCCTACCGGCAGCCCGACACCGACGACGGATACGCCGGGATGCAGGCCGGGCTGACCCTGACCGGAGCCACCGGTCCCGTCGACCACGCGGGCCGCTACTACACCAAGCCGTCCGCCGCGCTCACCGTCGACGGCGGTCGTCATGTCACCGTCGACCGGGCGTCGTTCACCCACCTCGGCGGGGCGGGCGTCACCCTCGAAGCCGGTACCAAGGACTCGGGGATCACCCGTTCCGACTTCACCGACCTGTCGTCCGGCGCCGCCTACATCGGCGACACCGAGCCGGTGCCCGCCCCCGCGCTGGCCGGTGAGCGGAACACCTTCTCGTACAACACGGTCACCCGGGCCGGCGTCGAGTACACCGACGCCGCCGCTGTGTGGGCGGGTTACGAAGCCGGGCTCACCGTCGACCACAACACCCTCGACCAGCTTCCGTACTCCGGCATCTCGGTGGGCTGGGGCTGGAACCAGCCCGAGTCCCAGAAGTCGGTGCTGCGCGACAACCGGATCACGGACAACCGCATCACCAACGTCATGCAGGTCAAGGACGCGCAGCACGACGGCGGCGCGATCTACACCCAGGGCGCCCAGCCCGGCTCGGTGATCTCCGGCAACTACATCAACCGCTCCGCCTACGGCAACACCGAGCGCGACGGCAACGGCATCTACCTCGACGAGCAGTCCTCGTACCTGACCGTCGAGAACAACGTGCTGACCAGGCTGGGCTACAAGTGGGTCTCCAACTGGGCCGATTACGGCATCCAGAACACCGCCCGAGGGAACTGGACCGACACCGACACCCCGCCCATCGCCGGCACCGGTTCGACGATGACCGACAACCACACCCGCCTCGACCGGCTCCCGGCCGCGGCACTGAAGGTGGCCGCGGCAGCGGGCGCCCACGGGGGTGCGGTCGAACAGCTCAGCCCGGACCTGGCCCGCACCGGCACCGCTTCGCAGTCGTCCACGGACGGGGCGGGCACCGCGCAGCTCGCCGTCGACGGGGACACCACGACCGACACCCGTACGCTCTCCGAGCCGGGCGCCTGGTGGCAGGTGGACCTCGGATCCGTCCGGCACGTCGGCCGGGTCGAGATCTGGAACGACGCGTCCACCACCACGGCCGGTTTCGACGTCCGTACCGACAGGAAGACGGTCCACGTCAGCGGCAAGGCGCTGCACCCGACGCTGCTGGACCTGGACACCGACACCCGGTACGTAAGGATCCAGCTCACCGGGACCGGACGGGTGGGGCTGGCCGAGGTCGCCGTCCATCCGTGACACGAAAGTCCCGGGAGAAGTCCCGGGAGAAGTCCTGAAAGAAGTCCTGAAAGAAGGAAGTGCCATGTCCGACCTCCGTATCGGCGTCCTGGGCTACGGCCTGCGCGGCAGCATCGCCCGCACGGCCCACCGCCCAGGAGCGGGCTCGCGTGTCACCGCACTCGCGGACCCCGACCCGGCAGCCCGTACGGAGGCGGCCCTGGCCTTCCCCGGCGCTCTGATCTCGTCCGGCCACCGCAGGGTCATCGAGGACCCCGACATCGACGCGGTCCTGGTCCTGACCCCCGACCACACCCATGCCGACCTCGCCTGCGAGGCGCTGCGCGCGGGCAAACCGGTCTTCGTGGAGAAGCCCCTCGACATCACCGTCGAGCGCTGCGACGAGATCCTCCGCACGGCGTACGAGACCGGAACCCGGCTCTACATCGGCCACAACATGCGCCACATGCCGGTCGTCCGCCTCATGCGGGACCTCATCGCACGCGGCACGATCGGCGAGGTCAAGACCGTCTGGGTCCGGCACTTCGTCGGCTTCGGCGGCGACTGGTACTTCAAGGACTGGCACGCCGAGCGCAAGCACACCACCGGGCTGCTGCTCCAGAAGGCCGCCCACGACATCGACGTACTGCACTGGCTCGCGGGAGGGTACGCCCGCGACGTCCAGGCCATGGGCGACCTGATGGTCTACGGCGACAACCCGCACCGCCGCGAGCCCGGCGAGCCCAAGGCCGCCGACTGGTACACCAAGGACGGCCACTGGCCGCCGCACACCCAGCGCGCCCTGAACCCCGTCATCGACATCGAGGACGTGTCCCTCCTCAACATGCGGCTGGACAACGGCGTACTGGCCGCCTACCAGCAGTGCCACTTCACCCCCGACTACTGGCGCAACTACACCGTGATCGGTGACGCGGGCCGTCTGGAGAACTTCGGCGACGGCCCCGGCAGCCAGGTCAAGGTCTGGAACACCCGCCGCTCCGTCTACCGCGAGGACGCCGACGAGATCCATCCGGTCCCGGAGGCGCAGGACGAAGCGGGGCACGGCGGGGCCGACCCGCTGCTGATCGACGAGTTCGTACGGTTCGTACGCGAGGGCGGCACCACGGACACCTCGCCGGTCGCCGCCCGGATGGCCGTCGCGGCGGGCGTCCAGGCCACGGACTCGCTCCGGGACGGCGGGACCCCGCGCCGGGTCACCCCGCTGGCGAAGGAGCTGACGGACTACTTCGAGCGCGGCCAGGAACGGTCCTCGTAACCCGGGTCCGCCGCGCCGGACTCCTCAGCCGCCCGGCCGGTCGTCATCCCGCGGCGTGGGGCAGGAACTCCGTGATCCGCCGCCGCAGCGACGCCGCGTCCAGGCCGTGGGCGGTCAGATGGTCGTCGATCTGCCCGTAACGCCGCAGCTCACGTCGCCCGACGCCGAGCCCCAGCACCCGGTGGGGGAGGTCGGCCAGGGCGTCGTTCGCGGCGGCGGTCGAGGTACCGGCGAGGTAGGGCTCGACGAGTACCACATCGGCCCGGTCCGGGGCGCCCGCCGCCCAGCGCAGCGCCGCGTCGTCGAAGGGCCGCACGGTCGTCGCGTACAGAACGGTGACATCGATCCCCTCCGTCGCTTCGAGGACGGCGTCCAGCATCGGGCCGACCGCGATCACGACGCCGCCGTGGCCCTCCCGCACGGTGCTGAATCCCTCCCCGGCGACCGGGCGCGGCCGGTGGTTGGCCTGCAACGACAGCCGTACGTAGACGCGATCGTCACCCGCCACGGCGTGGCGCAGCAGGGTCTCGGCCTCGTCGGGATGGCCCGGCACATGCACCGTCCAGCCGTCGAGCGTGTCGATGAGCGCCACATCGGCCGGTGACATGTGGGTGAAACCACCGGCCGGCCAGTCGTACGAGCCTCCGGCGCTCACCAGGACCGCACCGACCCCCTGATGGCCGAGATCCAGCTTGACCTGCTCGAAGGGCCGCTCGACCAGGAAGCTGGCGAAGGTGTGCACGACGGGACGCATCCCGGTGAGCGCCATCCCCGCGCCCGCACCGATCAGCAGCTGCTCCCGGATCCCGACATTGACCACCCGGTCCGGGTGCTTCTGCGCCGCCCCCGCGAATCCGTCGCTGGTGATCTCGGCCAGTACGACGGCGACCCGGGGGTCCTCGTCCAGCAGCTGCGCCGTGGTGGAGACGAACCGCTCACGCATGGTGTCCATGACTGACTACCTCTTTCGCTTCTCGGATGCCGGGCTTCTCGGCTTGCTCAGGGGTTCTTCGGCTCGACCCGGGCGACCACGGCGTGCGGCCTGCCCGGATGCGGGGCGGTGAAGGCCGCGTACAGCTCCTCGTGGTCCCGCCCGTCGACCGAGCGGACCGACCACTCGGCCGCCTCGAAGCGCGCCGCGATCCCGCCCGGCCTGCCGTAGCGCGCGGAGGCGTTGTCGATCACCACGGTGTGCAGCTGTTCGAGACCCGCCGGCCCGGCGTAGGCGATGGCCTCGTGCACGGACCCCTCGTCCAGCTCGGCGTCGCCGATCAGCACCCAGACCCGCGGCCGGGTCAGCCGCTGCGCGCGCAGCCCGAGCACGGTTCCGACCCCCAGCGGCAGGCCGTGCCCCAGCGACCCGCTGCCGATCTCGGCGCCGGGCACGAGCAGCCGGTCCGGATGGTGGCCGAGAGGCGAATCGTACGAGCCGAAGCCCGCCAGCAGGTCCTCGGGGAAGAAGCCCTTCGCGGCGAGGACCGCGTAGTACGCCATCGGGCCGTGCCCCTTCGACAGCAGGAACCGGTCCCGGTCGGCGGCGTCGGACGTCTGCGGTGTCACCCGCAGCACCCGGTCGTAGAGCACCCGGAGTACGTCCAGTGTCGAGGTCGCCGCGGGGCCGTGCTTCTCGTCACCCGTCATCAGGGTCATCAGCCGGTCGAGGTCCGGCGCCATGTCTGTGGTCATGCGGTCGACGATCCGACATCAAGTGCGCTTGAGGTCAAGCGGGGGAAAGGATTCGTGACCACCTGCCCGAGTGCGGTATTGTTTCGATGCGCGTTCAGCCAGGGAAGCTTCCTGGTCAGGCGGGCAACGGGACGTGGCGCAGCTTGGTAGCGCACTTGACTGGGGGTCAAGGGGTCGCAGGTTCAAATCCTGTCGTCCCGACTCGGAAGAGTCGTAGGTGAAGGGGCCGTTTCGGAGGATTCCGAAGCGGCCCCTTCACTGTGTGTGCTGCCGGTTGCGGGCCGAGGGGCTCCCCGCGGCAGCTCGGAGGGGTCAGAGGTCCAGGGTCAGCCGGCCACCTGGGGTACGGCAGCGGGAGACACAGATCATCAACGTTTCGTCGGCGGCGCGCTCCTCCTCGGTGAGGACGGTGTCGCGGTGGTCGGCCTCGCCCGAGAGAAGGTCGGTCTCGCAGGTGCCGCAGGTGCCCTCGGTGCAGGAGTAGAGGACGGTGACGCCCGCCCGCTGGACGGTCTGCAGGATGCTCCGGTCCGCCGGGACGGTCAGCAGAAGGCCGGACCGGGCGAGTTCGACCTCGAACTCGGAGTCGCCGGAGCTGCCCGGAGTCGCCGGCGTGAAGCGTTCGAGGCGCAGCGCGGAAGCCGGGACGCGGGACTCGACCGCCTCCAGCAATGACGCCGGGCCGCAGGCGTAGACGAGTTCGCCGGGCTGGAGGCCGGCCAGGTGGGTGTCGAGGTCGAGGTGGCCGGTGGCAAGAGTGACGCGGTCGGCGGGGTGGTGCGCGGTCACCTCCTCGGCGAAGGCCATGGAGGCGCGTGAGCGCCCGCCGTACAGCAGTGACCAGTCCGAGGACGAGGACGAGGCTGCGGCGAGCATCGGGAGGATCGGCGTGATGCCGATCCCGCCGGCGACGAAGCGGTGGCGCGGCGCCGGTTCCAGCGGGAAGTGGTTGCGCGGGCCCCGCGCCCGCACCCGGGCGCCGGGGTGGAGGGAGATGTGGACGAAGTCCGATCCGCCGCGGCCGTCCGCCTTGTGCAGGACGGCGATCCGCCACTGCGCGCTGTCGGGCGAGCCGCACAGGGAGTACTGCCGCTCCAGTCCCTCGGCCAGCAGCAGGTCCACATGCGCGCCGGGCTGCCAGCCGGGCAGGGCGCCGCCGTCGGCCCGGCGCAACGTCAGGGAGATCACGCCTACCGCCTCCTCGCGGCGGTCGGCGACGATCAGGTCGATGGTGTCGTTCAACGGGGGGTGTCCTTGGGGGTGGGGTGGTCCGGGTGGGCGAGCATCCAGTCCCACATCTCGACAGGATCCTGGGACTCGTGCTCCGCGCCGCAGTGGCAGGCGCCGAGCAGCACGTCGGTCCCGGGGAGCCAGCGGATGCGGAAGACGGCGGAACTCGGGGACGGGCGCCGCACGCTCACTCCGCGGCCAGCCCGGCCAGGATCCGCCGTGCGGCCAGGGCGCCCGTGTCGATGTTGATGCTCAGCTCCTGGTAGCCCGCGGGTTCCGTGTCCAGGGAGCGCTGCAGCAGGTTGAGCGCGTCCACGTCCTGCATGACCACGGTGTGGTTGAACTCCCGCAGGAATGCGGTGACTTCCTCGTCCTCGACGGCGAAGTTCCGCGAGACGGCCCAGAAGTCGTAGACCTTGCCGGGCGCCGAGGGGGTGATCGCGTAGGTGATCTCGGTACGGAACAGGGGAGTGTCCTGCCACGCGGGGCTGATCCGGCTGTGCAGCAGGTAGAGGCAGGGCGCGAAGTACTCGATGTCCTGCAGCCGCTGGATGCGTCCCTCGATGCCGGTCGACCGGGCGTAGAAGGGCGGGCACTCGGCGTCGGGCATGTGCCGGGAGACGCGGACCACCCCTGCTTCCTGGTCGACCTCGGTGGTGATGGGGGTCTCGGCGACCTCGGGCGTGCCGATGTAGCCGCCGTGCAGATAGGTCTCGTGGGAGAGGTCCATCAGGTTGTCGACCAGCAGGCCGTAGTCCCCGTCGATGGGCTCCATGCCGCTGACGGTGGTCCAGCCCTCCTCGACCAGGTGCGGGGCGCGCGGAATCGTGCCGGGGTCGGCCTGCCCGGGGTCGCCGATCCAGACCCAGACGAAGGAGTCGAGCTCGGCCACCGGGTAGGAACTCACCCGCGCGGTACGGGGGATGCGCTTCTGGCCGGGGACGTAGACGCAGGTGCCCGTGGTGTCGTAGGTGAAGCCGTGGTAGCCGCAGACCACCTTGTCGCCGTCGAGGCGGCTCTCGGAGAGCGGGAAGCGGCGGTGCACGCAGCGGTCGGCGAGGGCGACGGCCTCGCCCTCCTCGGTGCGGTACAGCGCGATCGGCTCGCCCAGGACGGTGCGGCCCAGCAGGTCGCGGCCGACCTCGGAGGACCAGGCGGCGACGTACCACTGGTTGCGGACGAAGGCGGTGTGCGTGGGCATGGCAGGAATCCCGTCCCTGTACGGCGGAGCGCCGGTGCTCCGCGTGGAGAACAGGTTCCTGACTGGCTGCGACCCCGGACAACGGGACTTCCGTCAGGCGGAAGTCCCGGCTCGGCCGGGTACGGGTTGCCAGCCCAGGGCCCGGGAGATGCCCAGGCCGGCCACCCGGACGGCAGGGACCAGCGCAGGTGTCTGCGCGCCCGCGACCGGGACCACGACCGAGACGGCCGCGACCACCTCCCCGCGCGGACCGCGCACCGGCGCGGCCACCGAAAGGGCGTCGTCCGTGACCTGACGGTCACTCACCACGCTGCCGCTGTGGCGTACTTCGGCCAGCACGCGGCGCAACTGGGCGGGGGCCGTGACGGTGAAGGGAGTGAATGCGGCAAGTCTCCCGGCGCAGTAGCGGTCCTGGAGCGCGGCATCTCCGTAGGCGAGCAGGACCAGTCCGACGCCAGTGGCGTGCAGCGGCCAGCGGGCGCCGACCCGGCTGCGGACGCCGACGGCGGAACGGCCGGAGATGCGCTCGGTGTAGACGACCTCCAGGCCGTCGCGCACGGCGAGTTGCACGTTCTCGTGGGTGGTCTCGTACAGGTCCTCCAGGAACGGCATCGCCGCCTGCCGCAGTCCCACTCCGCGCGGGGCCAGCGCGGCGACCTCCCACAGCCGCAGGCCCACGTGGTAGCGGCCGTCCTCGGTGCGTTCGAGCGCGCCCCAGTCGGCGAGCGCCCCGACCAGCCGGTGTGCGGTGGGCAGGGGAAGGTCGGCGCGCCGGGCGATCTGAGTCAGCGTCAGCGCGGGATGCGCCTGCTCGAACGCGCCGAGCACGTCGAGCAGGCGGTCGGCCGCCGAACGGGCGGGGGGAGAGCCGGACATGGGACCAGGATGCCCGGTCCGGGCCGGGGCGTTTCCGCCGCAGGTGCCGCGGGGTCGCGGACAGGACGGATCACGGCAGGTCCCGGCCGTGTCCCGGGGCCCCGGGCCCCTCTGCGACGAGGCGCCGCGGAGCTTATGTCAACACCGTTGACATCAATTCGGCGGCTGGAGTCTGATGGCCGAAGCCATAGGCCCAGCCGCACTTCGCACCATCCGAGGAGTCCTCATGGATCCCGTCCACGCTCTCCGGGACGTCAGCCCCACCCCGTTCTGGCTGGACGACCCGGGCCGGGCACAGGCCACACCCGCACTGGTCGCCGACGTCCGCTGCGATCTGCTCGTGGTGGGGGGCGGCTACAGCGGCCTGTGGACCGCGCTGATCGCCAAGGAGCGCGATCCCTCCTGTGACGTCGTTCTCATCGAGGGCGAGGAGATCGGCTGGGCCGCATCCGGGCGCAACGGCGGATTCTGCGAATCCAGCCTCACCCACGGTCTGGGCAACGGCTTCGACCGCTGGCCCGGTGAGCTCGCCGAGCTGGAACGGCTCGGTATCGAGAACCTCCGGGCGATGGAGGACACGATCAAGAAGTACGGCATCGACTGCGACTGGGAACGCACCGGTTCCCTCACCGTGGCGACCGAGCCGTACCAGATCGACGACCTGAACGAACTCGCCGCGCTCGCCGCCCGCTACGGCTCCGGGTACACGGTGCTCGACGCCGACCAGGTCCGGGCCGAGATCAACTCACCGACCTTCCTGGGCGGGATCTGGGACGAGGACGGCACGGCGATGCTGAACCCCGCACGTCTCGCATGGGGTCTCAAGCAGGCCTGTCTGGACCTCGGCGTGCGCATCCACGAGCACACCCGGGCAACGGCCATCGCGGAGGACGGCCCGAGGATCGCGGTCCGGACGCCGTACGGACGCATCCTGGCCAACCGGGTCGCCCTCGCGACCAACGTCTTCCCCTCGCTGATCAAGCGGCACCGCCCCTACACCGTCCCCGTGTACGACTACGCGCTGATGACGGAGCCGCTGACCGAGGAACAACTCGCCTCGGTCGGCTGGCACCACCGGCAGGGGCTCTCCGACTCCGCCAATCAGTTCCACTACGTGCGGCTCTCCACCGACAACCGCATCCTGTGGGGCGGTTACGACACCGTGTACCACTACCGGGGGCAGGTGCGTGCCGAGCACGACCAGCGGCCGGAGACCTTCGCCACCCTGGCCCGGCACTTCTTCCGGACCTTTCCCCAGCTGGAAGGGGTGCGCTTCAGCCACGCCTGGGGCGGCGCGATCGACACGTGCAGCCGGTTCTGTGCGTTCTTCGACACCAGCTTCCGGGGCCGGGTCGCCTATGCGGCCGGATTCACCGGCCTCGGCGTGGGCGCGACCCGCTTCGGTGCCGAGGTGATGCTCGACCTCCTGGACGGTGGGAGCACCGAGCGGACCCGGCTGGAAATGGTGCGGCGCAAGCCCCTCCCCTTCCCGCCGGAGCCGGTCCGATGGGCGGGGATCCAGGCCACGAGGTGGTCGCTCGCCCGCGCGGACGAGAACCGCGGGCGCCGCAACCTCTGGCTCAAGAGCCTCGACAGGCTCGGCCTCGGGTTCGGAAGCTGATACCCGGCCGGCCGGCGAGTTCTTCGCCGGCCGGCCGGGCACGGGGCCCGGACCGGCCGGGGTCAGCCGAGGGCGCGGCGGGCGTCCGCGGCGTCGGCGGGGTTCCAGCCGCGTCGCGGGACGGAGTCGAGCAGCAGGCGGGTGTACGGGTGGCGAGGCGTGCCGAGGATCTCGGCCGTACGGCCCGCCTCCACCACCTGCCCCTCCCTGAGGACCATCAGTTCGTCGGTGATGTGCCGGACGACGGCGAGGTCGTGCGTGACGAAGAGGAAGCCGATGCCGACCTCGCGCCGGATGGTGCCCAGCAGTTCGAGGACCTGCGCCTGAATGGACACGTCCAGGGCCGCCACGGCCTCGTCGAGGACGAGGACGCGCGGTTCGGCGGCCAGCGCGCGGGCGATGGCCACGCGCTGGCGCTGCCCGCCGGACAGCTTGCCGGGCAGGGCGGCTGCCTCCCGTTCCCCGAGCCCCACCTGGTCGAGGAGTTCGGCGACGCGCTCCCCCCGGGCCGTCGCCTCCATCGGGAAGTGGAGGCGCAGCACCTCCTCGACGCACCGGCCGACGGGCACCCGGGGGTCGAGGGACAGGTACGGATCCTGGAAGACCATCTGTATCTCGCGTGCGCGGGCGAGCCGTTCGGCCCTGCCCCGGGCGGGTGCCGAGCGGTCGCGTCCGCCGATGTGGACGGTGCCGCCGTCGGGGCGCTCCAGACCGACGAGCATCCGTACCGTCGTGGTCTTTCCGCTGCCGGATTCACCGACGATGCCGAGCGAGGACCCGGGCGGCAGCGTGAAGGACACGTCGTCCACCGCTGTGTGGTCCCCGTACCGTTTGCGCAGCCCCCGCACGACGAGTTCCTCGGTCGCCCCGCTCACAGTCTGATCCCTTCGTCGGCGCGGTGGCACGCGGCGAGTCCGTCGCCGTGGTGCGCAAGTTCGGGTGTCTCCTCGGAACAGCGCGGCTGCGCATGGGCGCAGCGCGCCGCGAAGGCGCACCCCGGTGGGGCCTCGGCGAGGGAGACGGGCCTGCCCGGGATGGGGCGTGGGGCGCCGGCTCCGGCCTCGATGCGGGGTGTGCAGGCGAGGAGCCCCGCGGTGTACGGGTGGCGTGGACGGTCGAACAGCGCGTCGGTGCCGCTGGTCTCGACGATCCGGCCCGCGTACATGACGTACACGCGGTCGCAGATCGCCGAGGCCAGTTCGAGGTCGTGCGTGACGAAGAGCATCCCGGTGCCGCGTGCGGCCTGGAGGCGCGTGAGGATCGCGATGATCTCCGCCTGGGTGGTGACATCGAGGGCCGTGGTCGGCTCGTCGGCGACCAGCAGCGCCGGCTCGCCCGCGAGAGCCGCCGCGATGACCACGCGCTGGAGCATCCCACCGGAGAACTGGTGCGGGTAGCGGCGCAGCGCGCCCCGTGGATCGCGGATGCCCACCGCGTCGAGGAGCTCCTCGGCCCGGCTCTCGGCCACGGCGGCGGGCGTGCCCGCACCGCGCAGCCCCTCGGTGAGGAAGTCGCCCACGCGGCGCAGCGGGTTCACCGACGCCCGGGGGTCCTGGAAGATCATCGAGACCTGCCCGGAGCGCAGTTCGGCCAGTTCGGCGCGCTTCATGGTCAGCACGTCGCGGCCCGCCACCCTCACCTCCCCACTCGTGCGCGCCCCGGCCGGCAGCAGCCCGAGCACACTCCGGCACGCGACCGACTTGCCCGAACCGGACTCGCCGACCAGGCCGACCGTCTCGCCTGCGCCGACCCGCAGGGAGACGCCGTCGAGGATGGGACGGGCCGCCTGCCCACCGGACAGGCGGACGCCGAGCCCGTCGATCTCCAGCGCGGGGGTTTCGTACTCGGTCATGGCGCTCACCGTTCCCGCTTCGCGATTCGGTCGGCGATACCTTCGCCGACGATGCCGAAGGCGACCACGGCGAGCACGATGCACGCGGACGGCGCGAGCGCGGGGAGCATCGCCCCCTGCAGGATCGCCGACTGGCCTTCGTTGATCATGGCTCCCCAGTCGGACTTGGGCGGCTGCACCCCGAACCCGAGGAAGGACAGCGCGGCCAGGTCCATCAGTACGTAGCCGAAGTTCATCGCGGACTGCGCGAGCACGGTCGGCGCGATGTTCGGCAGCAGATGACGCAGGCAGATCGTCCAGCCCGACCAGCCCTGCACGCGGTACGACTCGATGTAGGCGCGGGCCTTCTCCTGGCGGGCGATACCCCGGACGAGGCGCCCGACGTACGGGGTGTACGCCACGGCCATGGCGATCACGGGTGCGGTCATGCCCGCACCGAGGACGGCCACCAGGAGGATGGCCAGCAGCAGTCCGGGGATCGCGAAGGCCAGATCCATCGACCGGGACAGCAGGGAGTCGACCCAGCCCCCGCGCCAGGCGGCGACCAGACCGATGAGCATGCCCAGGACGGTCGAGACGGCGACCACGAGGAGCGGTCCGAGCAGACCGGTCCGCGCGCCGTGGATGAGCCTCGACAGGATGTCCCGGCCCGACTGGTCGGTACCGAGGAGATGGGCACCGCTGGTGCCCGTCAGGCTCGCCGACAGGTCGAGCGCGTCCGGGTCGTACGGCGCCAGCACAGGGGCGAGCAGGGCGATCAGGACGAGCACCACGAGTACGGCGACACCCGCGGTGAACAAGGGGCCCTGGCTGAGAACCCGCAGGCCGCGCAGACCCCGGCGGCGCCGCAGCGCATCGGGGGAGGGCGGCGCGGGAGATACGGCGGTGGTCATCGGGAAGCCTCCCCGTCGAGGGACAGCCGGGGATCGATGACCGGCACGAGCAGGTCGACGATCAGGTTGACAATGACGAACGCCGCCACGCTGAGCAGGGTGATCGCCTGCACGACGGCGAAGTCCTTGGCGGTCACCGCCTGCACCAGCAGGGAGCCGATACCGGAGACGTTGAACGCGGTTTCGACGATCGACGTGCTGATCAGCAGGCCGGCGACCATGGTGCCGCCGACGGTGACGATGGGACCCAGTGCGTTGCGCAGCACGTGCCGGCGGACCACGGCGCCTCCCGCGACACCTCGGGCGCGCGCCACTTCGACGTGCTCACGCCCGAGTTCGTCGAGCATGGCCGACCGGGTGACCCGGGCCAGCAGCCCGGCGAAGGTGATCGCCAGGGCGAAGGCGGGCAGCGTCAGATGGTAGAGGCGGTCACCGATGCCCTCGGGTGTGCCACCGGGCCCGGGAAACCAGCCCAGTTGGACGGAGAAGAGCGACACGAGCGCGATGGCGCTGACGAACGAGGGCGTGGCCGTGGCGACGCCGGTACCGAGCAGCACGGTGCGGTCCACCGCCCCGGGGCGCAGGGCGGCCATGATGCCGCCCGCCACCCCGAGGACGGCGACCAGCAGCGCCGAGTACCCGACGAGCAGCGCGGTGCCCGGCAGACGGGAGACGATGAGGGAGCCGACGTCCTGGTGGAACTGGGTGGAGCGGCCGAAGTCGCCCTGCAGGACGCCGCCGAGCCACTTCGCGTACTGGACGGGCAGCGGGTCGTCCAGGTGGTACTGCGTGCGCAGCGCCGCCACCGCCTCCGGGGTCGCGGGGCGGCCGTGGAGCAGGAAGGACACCGGGTCGCCCGGCGCGAGATGCACCGTGCCGAACACGATGAACGAGGTGACGAGCAGCACCGCCACCAGGCCGAGCAGGCGGCTCATCAGATAACGCGTCATTACTGCGCGGCCCCGATCGTTGCGGCCCACGGGTAGTACAGCTGGGCGATCCCGGTTGCCGCCCCCGATATCCGGTTGCCGAGGAAGACCGAGTAAGGCGCTTCGTACAGCGGGATGATCGGCAGCTCGCGCACGGTGATGCGCTGGAGTTCGGCGGTCAGCTCCGCGCGGCGCGCCGGGTCGGGCTCGGCGTTCGCCTTGTCGAAGAGGGCGTCGAACTCGGCGTTGGACCAGTTGCCGTAGTTGCCGAAGTCGCCGGTGCGCAGGTACTGGTAGAACTCCAGCGGGTCGGGCGTGTTGTCGTACCCGTTGGTGATGACGAGGTCCAGTCCCTTACGGGCGCCGGGGTCGACGAAGATGCTGGTGTACGCGTCCGGGGCAACGGCCTTCAGCCGGACGTCGAGGCCGATCTGCTTGCCCGCCGCCTGGACGGCATTGGCCACGACACTGATCTCCGGGGTCATCGAGCTGGTGACGACGGTGACCTTGTGACCGGTGGCACCGGCCTCGGTGATCAGCTTCTTCGCGGCGGCCACGTCGTACACGGGCTCGGGAAGTTGCTTGAAGTACTCGTCGGCCTTCTTCTTGGGCGTCAGCGCCCAGGCGCCGCGCGCGGCGGGTGCCTTCGAGGGAACGCCGATGCCGCCGGCGGCAGCTTTGATGATGTTCTTGCGGTCGATGGCCATGGAGAGCGCCTGGCGGACCTTGAGGTTGCCGAGCGTGCCCTTGAGGTTGAGCACGGCGAGATCGGAGGCCCCCGTGTTGGGCCCGAAGTACAACTTGCCCTTCGAGCTGGTGCGCAGCTGGTTGAAGGCGGAGGAGGGCACCAGGTAGCCGCCGTCGGCCGTGCCGGACAGGAAGGCGTTGGTGCGGGCGGACGGGTCCTCGGTGAAGGTGAACTTCACGGTGCCGGTCTTGGGAGTCAGCGACCGGTCCCAGTAGGCGTTGTTCTTCTTCAGGGTGATGCTGTCGCCCTGCGCCCAGTGGTCGAGCTTGTAGGGGCCGGTGCAGTCGACGCCTCCCTTGGGACCGCCGTATGCCTTCCCGGCCTTGGCCAGGTAGGCGGCGCTCTCGATGGTGCCGGGGGACGCGGCCATGAGTTCGTTGAGGAGCACGTCGGGCTTGCTGAGCCGGATCGTCACCTCCAGGGGACCGCTCTTCCTGATGGAGGAGACGTTCTTGAAGGTGGAGCCCCACGGGGAGCCGGTGGCCGGATTCATCTGGCGTTTGAGGGAGGCGACCACGTCGTCCGCCGTCATGGTCGAACCGTCGTGGAACTTCACACCCGGCCGCAGGGTGTACACCCAGGTCTTCGGGTCCGGGTTCGTGTACTTCACGGCCAGCCCGGGTGCGATCTTCATGTCGGGGGTGACCCGGAGCAACTGCTCACACACGTTGGCGAGCACGGTGTTCGGCGGGTAGTCGTAGGCGAGGGCGTAGTCGAGCGTGTACGGCTCGGCGTACAGCGACCAGGTGAAGGAGTCGAGAGACCCCTTCGCCGCCGGGGAGTTCGGCGTGACGGTGTAGGCGGGGGCGGCACTGCCGCCGTTCCGCGACGTCGTCGCGCCGGAGCAGCCGGCGGCGGCCGCGATGACGGCGGAACAGGCGAGCAGCGCGGTGGTTCTGGACATGCGCAAGAAGACCCACCCCTTTACGGGTGTAGTGACGGGCGCTGAGGGATGGGGTGAGTATTGATGCGGGAACGTTCCCGCGCAAGGCTTTGCGGGAACGGTTTTGCTGAGGTCGCGGGGGTGGCAGCATCAGCGCATGACTTCAACTCCCCAACGCGGCGCCAGCACTTCACGGACCGCCCCGCCCCGTGTCCGTCTCGTTGATGTGGCCCGCGAGGCGGGCCTCTCCAAAACCACCGTCTCGGCGGCCCTCAACGGCACCGGACGGCTCTCGCCGGCCGTCCGGGAGAAGGCCAGGGAGACCGCGCGCAGGATGGGGTACCGGCCCAACGCGACCGCCCGGCAACTGCGTGCGGGGCGGGCCCGGTTGATCGGTTACGTCGTGGGGGAGTTCGCCTGGCGCCCGTGGACGTATCTGGAATCGCCGTACTTCGCCCAGCTGACCAGCGCCACGGCGGCTTCCGCACTCAGACACGGATACGCCCTGGTGATGCTGCCCGCGGGATCGCTGCACAGCGAGTGGGCCGACCTGCCTCTCGAAGCGGTGGTGGTTGCCGATCCGGTCGACCACCGGGTGGTGGACGATCTGCTTGCCGCCCGTATCCCCGTCGTCAGCGACGGCTCGGTGGACGGCAGACCGGGAGCCCACTGGGTGGACGTCGACGCCGAGGAGGCGGTCCACGGCACCCTGGAGCATCTGGCGGCGCAGGGCGCGCGGCGGACAGCGCTCGTGATGTCCGGCAGTACCACCCGCTTCCACCGGGAGGTGCTGACCGCCTACCGGGACTGGTGTGCCGCGCGTGGCTGCACGCCCCGGGTGACCGTCACCGACGACGCCGGAAACGGCCCGGCCGTCCGGGCGGTGGAGAGTGCGCTGACGGCCGCCGAGCGGCCCGACGCCCTCTTCGTGGTGGAGGAGGTGAGCCCGCCGCTCGTCCTGGACGCGGCGCGCCGCCACGGCTACGACGTACCCGGTGACCTTCTCGTGGTGTGTGTGAGCGAGGACGACACGGCCGAGCACACGGAACCTCCGATCTCGACGCTGAGCCTTCAGCCCCGGGAGATCGCCGAGGCCGGGATCGAACTCCTCGTCGCCGCCCTGGAGAACGGCGATGAAGCGCCTTCAGGCCGGCTCGTGGCGACCCGCCTGCTGGTCCGGGAGTCCTCGCGGCGGCCGTCCCGGACGGTCGCCGCGTCTCCTCAGGCGGAGTGCACCAGCGTGCCGCCGACGTAGGTGCGCAGGACCTGGGCCTCGGCGATCTCCTCCGGGGGCCGGGTGAAGATGTCGCGGTCCAGCACCACCAGGTCGGCCAGGTGGCCGGGGAGCAGGCTTCCGGTGTCGTCGAGCCCGTTCACGTGCGCCGAGCCGGCGGTGTAGGCGGCGACCGCGGTGGCGAGGTCGAGGCGCTGCTCCGGCAGGAAGACCCGCCCGTCGGTGGCCTCGGGCTCCATCCGGTTCACCGCCACGTGGATTCCGGCGATCGGATCGGGGCTGCTGACGGGCCAGTCGCTGCCCGCTGCCAGGGTGGCTCCGGCGCGCAGGAGGGACCCGAACGGGTACTGCCAGGAGGCTCGTTCGGGGCCGAGGAACGGGATCGTGAGCTCGTCCATCTGAGGTTCGTGCGCGGCCCAGAGCGGCTGGATGTTCGCGATGGCGCCGAGGCGTGCGAAGCGGTCCAGGTCGTCGGGGTGGACCACCTGGAGGTGGGCGAGATGGTGACGGTTGCCTCGTCGCCCATGGGCCTCGACGGCCGCCTGGACCGCGTCCAGGGCCTCGCGCACCGCACGGTCGCCGAGGGCGTGGAAGTGGACCTGGAAGTCGTGGGCGTCGAGTTCGGTGACGTACGAGCGCAGGGCGACGGGGTCGACGAAGCTCAGACCCGAGTTGGCGGTGGCGCACCCGCAGCCGTCGAGGTAGGGGGTGTTCATGGCCGCCGTGAAGTTCTCGGCGATGCCGTCCTGCATGATCTTCACCGCACGGGCCCGGAACCGCCCGTGGCTCAACTGCTCACGCCGGGAAAGAAGTTCGGGGATCTGCTCGGCTCCCCGCTCACGGTCCCACCACAGAGCCCCGGACACCCGGGCGGTGAGCGTGCCCGCACGGGCGGCCGTCAGATAGGCGTCGGACGGGTCGGAGTTGCCGTTGAACGAGCCCAGTAGGGCGTCCTGCCAGCCGGTGATGCCGAGGGAGTGCAGCATTTCCTGGGACCGCAGCAGGCCGGCGAGCCGGTCCTGCGGTGTGCTCGGCGGCACGATCCGGGAGACCAGGGCGGTGGCGCCCTCCTGCAGCATCCCGCTCGGGGTGCCGTCCGGCTCCCGTTCGATCCGACCGTCCGCGGGATCGGCGGACTCCCGTGTGAGACCGGCCAGTTCGAGCGCCCGGGTGTTCGCCCAGGCGCCGTGGTGATCGCGGTTGCTCAGCAGGACGGGGCGGTCCGGGACCACGGAGTCGAGGAGCTGCCGGGTGGGCAGTCCGCCGTCGAAGCTCTCCATGGACCAGCCGCCACCCGTGATCCACGGGCGGTCGGGGTGTGCGTCGCCGTAGGCGCGTATGCGGGTGAGGTAGTCCTCGACGCCCACGGTGCCGGTCAGGTCGCACTCGGCCATTTCCATCCCGCCGGACACGGCGTGGATGTGCGAGTCCTGGAACCCCGGAAGCAGCAACTTGCCCTGGAGGTCGACGACTTCGGTGCCCGGTCCGATCAGATCGCGCACCTCGTCATGGCCGACGGCGGTGATGCGCTCGCCGGTGACGGCCAGGCTGCTGGCCCGGGTGCGCGCGGCATCGCCGGTGTGGACGGGGCCATGCGTGAAGATCAGATCGGGCTCGGCCATGAAGCGCTCCGGGGCGAGAGGGAGGGATGTTTCGAACGGTCATGCAACCGAGTTGCCCGCTTACATGTCAATGGCGTTGTCGTAAGGGGTCCGGCGTGGAACGTGCGGGACCTGTACGTCGTCGGTGGCACGGCCGCCGGAGCGCGACGGCGGGGGAACGTGCTCGGGAGGGGGCCGTGGTGGGTCCCCCTCCCGGACCCGCCCTTCGGCTCAGGCGTAGAACCTGTACACCGCCTGGGCGACGCAGGCGGGCTTCGCCGAGCCCTCGATCTCCACGGTCAGGTCGACGACGACCTCGACCCCGCCCTTGACCTCGTCCACGGACACGATCCTGCCGTGTGCGCGGACCTTCGAGCCGACCCGCACGGGAGAGGGGAAACGGACCTTGTTCAGGCCGTAGTTGACGGCCATCGAGACGCCCTCGACTTGCAGCAGTTCGCTCCACAGAGGGATCAGGAGCGAGAGCGTGAGGTAGCCGTGGGCGATGGTCCCGCCGAACGGGCCGTCCTTGGCGCGCTCGACGTCGGTGTGGATCCACTGGTGGTCGCCGGTGGCGTCCGCGAAGGTGTCCACGCGCGGCTGGAGGATCTCCAGCCATCCGCTGTGGCCGAGATCGGCTCCGGCCTGGGCCTTGATCTCGTCTGTTCCGTTGACGGTGAGGGACATGCGGTACTCCTGGTGCTGAGGGGGATTCTGCCGATGGCGGGGCGGTGGGATTCTGTCGATGAGGGCGGGGCGGGGCGGGGCGGGGCGGGGCAGGCAGGCAGGCTGGGCTGGGCGGGCTGCGCGAGGCAGGCAGGCGGCGCGTGGGGCGGTCAGCCGCCGAATTCGGACCGGATGACGCCCTTGAGCAGCTTTCCGGTGGCGTTGCGCGGCAACGGCGTGCCGTGCAGGAGGTGAAAGGTCCGGGGGATCTTGTAGCGGGCCAGCCGGCCGTTCAGATGGGCGAGGAGTTCGGCCTCCGTCGCGGTGGAGCCCGGCGCGAGGACGACGACGGCCCGGCCCACCTCGCCCCACTTGGGGTCGGGCACACCGAAGACCGCGCATTCGACGATGTCCGGATGTTCGAGAAGCGCGTCCTCGGTCTCGGCGGGGTAGATGTTCTCCCCACCCGAGATGATCATGTCCTTGAGACGGTCGACCAGATGCACATAGCCGTGAGCGTCGACCAGTGCCACGTCGCCGGACCGGAACCAGCCGTCCTCGGTGAGGACCGCGCTGCTCTCCGCCGGAAGATTCCAGTAGCCGGGCGTGACGTTCGGACCCGACACGACGACCTCGCCCTTCTCGCCCGGCGCCGTGTCCTCGCCCGCCGCGTTCCGGACGCGGACATCGGTGAAGAAGTGCGGAACTCCGGCCGAGCCTGCATGGTCGACGGAATCGGCGCGGTCCAGGACGAGTACCCCGGGTGAGGCCTCCGTCATTCCGTACCCCTGGACGAACGCCAGTCCGCGCTCCAGGTAGGCGCGCGCGGTGCGGGCGGGGACGGGCGCCCCTCCGCAGAGCAGGGTCCGCAGGCTCGACAGGTCGGCGGTGTCCCAGCCCGGTGCCGCGGCCATCGCGTCGTACATGGTCGGAACCCCGAACAGGCAGCTGACGCGGTGCTGTTCCACCAGCTCCAGGGTGCGGCCCGGGTCGAAGGAGGATTCCAGCAGGACCGTGCCGCCCTTGAGCAGGGTGGGCAGGGCCGTCATGTTGAGGGCCGCCGTGTGGAAGAGGGGCGCGCTGACGAGCGCGACCTCCACACCGGACAGATCGGTGTCGACGAGGACGTTGACGCTGTTCCAGGTGATGTTCCCATGGGTCAGGACGGCGCCCTTCGCCCTGCCCGTGGTGCCCGAGGTGTACATGATCAGGCAGGGTTCCTCGTGTCCCACCTCCTCATCGATCTCCTCCGCGGGGGCGGCGGTGATCGTCTCCTCGTACACGAGTCCCGGTCCGGCCGTCACCGCGATCAGCGTGGTGACACCGGTCCGGTCCGCGAGCTCCACCACGTCGGCGGCCGACCGGTGGGCGTGGACCAGGACGCGGCTGCCGGAGTCGGCTGTCTGGTGCGCCAGTTCGGGCACGGCGAGACGGGAGTTCAGTGGTACGAAGACCGCCCCGAGTTGCCCCACCGCGAACAGGGTTTCCAGGAAGGCCGGATGGTTCGGGCCGAGGAAGGCCACCCGGTCCCCGCGCCCGACTCCGGCGCCACGCAGGACGTGGGCCAGCCGTGTGCAGCGGTCGTGCAGTTCCCCGTACGTGAGGGCGCGGCCCTCGTGGACGACGGCTGTGCGGCGCGGGGTCTTGCGGCTGCGCCGGGCGGTCCAGGAGCCGATCCCCTGGTTGCGCATGGCTCACTCCTCCGTCAGGCCGAGCAGCCGGACTGCGTTCTCCTTGAGGATCTTCGGACGTACCTCGTCCTTGACCGGCAGCTTCGCGAAGTCGGCGAGCCAGCGGTCGGGGGAGAGCAGCGGGTAGTCCGACCCGAACAGCACCTTGTCCCGCAGTAGGCTGTTGGCGTACTGCACGAGCTGCGGCGGGAAGTACTTGGGTGACCAGCCCGACAGATCGATGTACACCTCCGGCTTGTGCGTGGCCACGGCGAGAGCCTCGTCCTGCCAGGGGAACGACGGATGGGCCAGGATGATCCGCATTCCGGGGAAGTCGGCGGCGACGTCGTCGACGGCCAGCGGGTTCGAGTATTTCAGCCGGATGCCGCCGCCTCCGGGCGCCCCCGCGCCGATGCCGGTCTGCCCGGTGTGGAAGACGGCGATCGCACCGGCCTCCTCTATCGCCTCGTACAGCGGGTACGCCATGCGGTCGTTGGGGTGGAACGCCTGGATGCTGGGGTGGAACTTGAATCCCCGTACCCCGTGATCGGCGACCAGCCGCCGGATCTGGCGCACGGCGGCCCTGCCCTTGTACGGATCGACCCCGGCGAACGGGATGATCACGTCCGGGTGTTCCAGGGCCGCTTCGGCGATCTCCTCGTTCGGTACCGGTGCGGTGCCGGTGGCCGACTCGGCGTCGACCGTGAAGACCACACAGGCCATCTTCCGTTCGCGGTAGTACGCGGCGATCTCCGGCAGGGTGGGATGACGGTGCTCGGCCTTGAAGTACGCACCGGCGGCGCTGTCCAGTTCGGCGGAGAGCGAGGTGGTGCCCCGCGTGGACACCTCGGCGTGGACATGCATGTCGATGGCGACGAGCCCGGCCGGGTCCGGCCCGCCGGCGGTGCTCGTGGCCGCGGTGCCGGTCACAGCTGCGGCGCCGGGATGCCGTAGGTCTGCTCGGACCGGGCGAACACGCTCGGCCAGGCCGCCGCGACCGCGTCCGCGCTCCAACCACCGTCCGCGTAGGCCACGGTGACCTCCTGCGGGTGCGACCAGAGGGCGAGTCTGTCCCCGCCGACGCCGATGCACTGTCCGGTGATGCCGGCCGAGGCGTCCGAGGCGAGAAAGGCGACGAGACCGGCCACGTCCTCCGGGGTGCCGAACCCCTCGCCCTTGCGCAGGCTGTCGGGGAACGCGGTGCCCTCCAGCTCCAGCGCGTCGATGTACGGGGCGAAGGCCGGGATGGTCTTCGTCATCGCGGTGGCGGCGACCGGTATGACCGCGTTGGCGGTGATCCCGGCGCGCGCCAGCTCCAGTGCCCAGGTACGCACCATGGCGGCGATTCCCGCTTTGGCTGCCGCGTAGTTGGTCTGCCCGAAGTTGCCGCGCTGGCCCGCGGGGGAGCCTGCGACGATCACCCGCCCGCCCTCGCCCTGCTCCCGCATCCGTTCGACAGCGGCACGGACGCAGGTGAAGGTGCCCCGCAGATGTACCTGGACGACCGTGTCGAAGTCGTCGTCCGACATCTTCCACAACACCTTGTCGCGCAGGACGCCCGCGTTGGTGACGATCGTGTCCAGGCGGCCCCAGGTGTCGACGGCCCGGGACACCAGGGCTTCGGCAGCCTCGGTGGAACCGACGGGGACCACCTCCGCCACCGCGCGCCCGCCATCGGCGGTGATCTGTTCCACGGCCGCTGTGGCGGCCTCCTCGTCCACGTCGTTGACGACGACGGCTGCGCCCGAGGCGGCGAGCGAGCGGGCGTACGCCAGGCCCAGACCACGGCCGCTGCCGGTGACTACGGCGACCTTGCCGGAGAGATCCATGCTGCTTCCTTTCGTGAAGGCCGGTGCGTGGGTGCGGGAAGAGGCGACCACAGCGGCGACCGGCGGTCACAAAGCTAGGCAGAATTTCGACTGTGGTCAACAGAGTGCCGAATATCTGGCACGGGCGAACGGTGCGGCGCCTACGCTGTCCCCGTGACCCGACCCCACTCGCCCCAGGAATCGACGGACGCGGCCGAGGGCGTCGCACCCGCCAGGCCGCAGTCGCTGATGATGAGCTTCTTCGGCATCCATGTGCTCGGCCGCGACATCGCGCTCTCCTCGGCGTGCGTCATCGACGCGTTCGCCCGGGTACGGGTGGGCGAGGACGCCGTCCGCTCGACACTGACGCGCATGGTCGGCCGCGGCCTGCTGGAGCGGCACCGGCGAGGACGCCGCATGTACTTCTCGCTCACGGAGCGCGCGGCCACCGTCCTGTCCGACGGGCAGGAGCGCATCTGGCGTGACGGAGCCGTCAACCGGGAGTGGGACGGCACGTGGACCCTGGTCGGTTTCTCGTTGCCGGAGTCCAGGCGCCGTGAACGGCACGACCTGCGCTCACGCCTGGTGTGGGCCGGATTCGGGCCGGTGCAGAGCGGCCTGTGGGTCGCTCCGCGCCGGGTCGACGTCGCCCCGCTGGCGGCGGAACTCGGGCTGGCGGGGCACATCAGGGCCTTCCACGGCGAGGCCGCGCCGCCTACCGAGGCCGGGTCGCTGCTGCACGCCGCCTTCGACGTGGACGCCATCGCCGCCGGCTACCGGTCCTTCGTCGAACGCTGGGACGGCCCCGTTCCGCCGGGCGGCGCGGCGGACGACATGGCGCGTCAGCTCCTGCTGCACACCGACTGGCTGGAACTGGTGCGCGACGCCCCGTATCTGCCCGCGGAACATCTGCCCGAGGGCTGGCCGGCCGCGCGCGCCGAGGAACTCTTCCGCGAGCTGGCACGGCGGTACGAGCCCGGTGCGTCGCGGCTGGCGGACGAGATGCTGGAGCGGATCGACCTGGTCGGCGAATCCGCGGCCGGCGAGGCCGGGACGGAGGAAGCGGCAACCGGCGGGTCCGGCAGCGACTGACCCGGCGGGTGGGCGGGTGTCCGGACTGCGACGACGTGGTTCTCCGGCGACGATTGTTCCGGCGCCGCACGGGCCTTGTCCCTGGCGTGTAACGCCTACTGACCCCGGCCCCCGCAGGATGCACGATGGCTGTAGGCACCGTGCCGCGCACTCCGTACGAAAGTGGGAAGCCATGCTCAGCAGGACAGCCCGTCGCAGCCTCCCGGCCGTCGCGCTCGTTACCGCCGGACTCGCACTGACGGCGTGCGGCGCCACGGACGCGTCGTCATCGTCCTCGCCCGCGAGCTCGCCCTCCGCGGTGAGCGGGAGCGACTCGACGCACACCACGGACCCCACGAACAATGCGAACACCACGGACAGCCAGGGCACTTCGCCCTCGTCCTCGACCAAGGCGTCCGGCACCAGGAGCACGTCCGCCGCCGCGTCGGGGAAGTCGCCCGGGGCCTGCGCGACCAGCCGGCTGAGGACCACCGTGGTGAACACCAGCAGCGGCGCCGGACAGACCGGCTTCCAGCTGGACTTCCGGAACACCGGCACGACCCCCTGCACCCTGAGCGGATACCCCGGAGTCTCCTTCGTCAAGATCCACAACACCCAGCTGGGCAAGGCGGCCAGCCGCACGGGCGGCGCGACCCCGATCGTCACGCTGATTCCGAACGCTCACGCCTATGCCGACGTCCGGACGGCCAACGGCCAGAGCGGTTACACCACCGAGGAGTGCGACCTCACCACGGTGCCGACCCTGCGCGTCTACCCGCCGAACCAGACGGAGTCGACGAACATCCCCTGGAACAGGCAGGAGTGCGTCGGCCCCACCATCCAGAACCTGCAGGTCGGCCCGGTACACGGCAACAAGTAGTCCCCACCGGCGCCCTTCGATGTGACCGTGCTCCGGGTGATCAGACCCCCGCTCGACGCGGGGGTCCGATACGTCTGCCGACCGGGGAAGCGCGGGTCAGCGGAGGGGCTCCTCCCAGACCGGCAGCCAGACGTCGTTCGGCGCGCCGCCGACCACACAGGTGTACTGGATCAGGCTGTTGCCCTGTCCGGTGCCGCCCCGGACGTTGAGGCACTTGCCGCTGACCTTGACCACGATCTGGTAGCCGATGCCCTTGGGTACCAGCTTCCACAGCTCGTTGGCCGCGCTGCCGCAGGTGTACTGGATGACCCTGGCACCGTCCGCGCTGCCGCCGCCCTCCACGTTGAGGCACTTGCCGCTGCTCACGGACTTGAACCGGTAGTAGCCGCCGCCCGCGGCTTCGGGTTCCCACCGCTCGTTGGCCGCTCCCGACCACGGCCACTGGATCACCGGCGCGAGATTCTCCTTGGACGCACCTCTGACATTGGCGACCTGACCCGGCTCACTGGCGAGGCGCAGGGTGACCTGCTGGACGACGACCGAGGCCACGCGCGACTGCGTCGGCGTACCGGCCGACGCCGGGGACGCGGCTCCCGATGCCAGCGAACCGGCGAGTACGGCTGCGGCTGCCGCCGCGCCGATGGCGTAGCGCTTGCTCATGGCCTTCATGTCTTCTCCCACGTTCCGGGCAGCCACGGACGGGCTACCGGCCGAACCGATTTCCGTGATCAACCCAACACCGGTCGGGGCCACAGCGGAATGGCCGCAGACCGGCAGGCGGGAGCATCCGCCGCCCCGCGACGACCTCCCGTACGCCCCGCCTGCTGCGCCGTGGTCACTCCTGCGTGAGGTTTCGATCCGCTCGCGTTGACCTCGGACACCCACGACTTCGGCACGCTCAGCACTGCCGCCGGCAGGCGATCGCCGGTCCTGATGTCCGACGAGCGGTCGCGTCGGATGTGAACCACCATGGGAACCGCGCTTCCGGTACGAGCGAGCCTCACCTCACCACATGCGACGCGGCGGAAAGGCGATCTCCCCTGATGACCGAGCACCCGCAAGGCAGAGCCCCTTCGCAGGCCCTCGCACCGGCAGGCCGTGACCCGTCGCTGGCGCCACCCCGGGCCGTCCGCGCCGGATGGTCGGCGCTCGACGTGCGGGCCGTCGACACCGTACGGGTGCTCGCCGCGGACGCGGTGCAGAAGACCGGGAACGGCCACCCCGGCACCGCGATGAGCCTGGCGCCGCTCGCCTATCTGCTCTTCCAGAACGTGATGCGCCACGACCCCTCCGACGACCGCTGGCCGGGCCGCGACCGCTTCGTGCTGTCCTGCGGGCACACCAGCCTCACGCTGTACATCCAGCTCTACCTCGCCGGGTACGGGCTGGAACTCGGTGACCTGGAGAAGCTGCGTACGTGGGGATCGCTCACCCCCGGCCACCCGGAGTTCGGGCACACCCGCGGGGTGGAGGTCACCACCGGACCGCTGGGCCAGGGAGTGGGCAACGCGGTCGGCATGGCCATGGACGCCCGCCGCGAGCGGGGCCTGTTCGACCCCCACGCCGAGCCCGGCACCAGCCCGTTCGACCACCACATCTACGTTCTCGCCTCCGACGGCGACCTGATGGAAGGCGTCTCCTCCGAGGCCAGTTCGCTCGCCGGTCATCAGGAACTCGGCAACCTGGTCATGTTCTACGACCAGAACCACATCTCCATCGAGGACGACACCGACGTCTCCTTCAGCGAGGACGTCGGCACCCGCTACGCCGCCTACGGCTGGCACGTCCAGCACGTCGACTTCACCGCGACCGGCCGTTACGTCGAGGACGTCGACGCACTGCTGACCGCCACCGAGGCCGCTCGGGCGGAGACCTCACGGCCGTCCCTGATCGTCCTGCGCACCATCATCGGCTGGCCCGCGCCCAAGAAGCAGAACACCGGAAAGGCACACGGCGCCGCACTGGGCGACGAGGAAGTCGCCGCCGTCAAAAGGCTGCTGGGCTTCGACCCCGCCGACAGTTTCAGCGTCGAGGACGAGGTCGTCGCCCATACCCGACGGGCCCGGGAACGCGGCCGGAAAGCCCACGAGCAATGGCAGCAGGTCTATGCCGCGTGGCGCGCCGAACAACCGGAGCGGGCCGCGCTGTTCGACCGGCTGCAGCGCCGGGAACTCCCCGCGAACTGGACCGCGGCCCTGCCGCGATTCCCGGCCGACGCCAAGGGCATGGCCACCCGCAAGGCATCCGGTGAGGTCCTCACCGCGCTCGCGCCGGTCCTCCCCGAACTGTGGGGCGGCTCCGCCGACCTGGCCGGGAGCAACAACAGCACGATGGAGGGCGAACCGTCGTTCCTGCCGACGGAGCGCCAGACCGCACTGTGGAAGGGCGGCCCCTACGGCCGCACCCTGCACTTCGGTATCCGTGAGCACGCCATGGGCGCCGTCCTCAACGGCATCGCGCTGCAGGGAGTGACCCGCCCGTACGGCGCCACGTTCCTGACCTTCAGCGACTACATGCGCCCGGCCGTGCGGCTGGCCGCGCTGATGAAGCTGCCGGTCGTCTACGTCTGGACCCATGACTCCATCGGCCTGGGCGAGGACGGACCCACCCACCAGCCCGTCGAACACCTCGCGGCGCTGCGGGCCGTCCCCGGTCTGGACGTGGTCCGGCCGGGAGACGCGAACGAGACCGTCGTGTGCTGGCGCACGATCCTGGAGCACGGCGACCGGCCCACCGGACTGGTACTGACCCGCCAGGGCCTGCCGGTCCTCGACCGCGGGCCGGACGCCCACGCCGGTGCCGAAGGCGCGGCCCGTGGCGGCTACGTACTGCGCGAGCCGCGCGCGCCGCACAGCCTCGACGTCATCCTGATCGCCACCGGCTCCGAGGTGCAGATCGCGCTCGACGCGCAGGCGCTGCTCGCCGGTCAGGGCATCGGCGCCCGGGTGGTGTCGATGCCCTGCCAGGAGTGGTTCGCCGCCGAGCCCGAGGCGTACCGGAACGAGGTCCTGCCGCCGGACGTGCGGGCCCGGGTCAGCGTCGAGGCAGCGGTCGGCATGGGCTGGCGGGACTTCGTCGGCGACGCCGGACGCATCGTCGGCCTGGAGCACTTCGGCGCCTCGGCGGACTACCAGCGGCTGTACGAGGAGTTCGGCATCACCCCGCAGGCGGTGTCCGCGGCGGCGCGCGAGAGCATCACCGCCGCGGACACCGCCCGGAGCTGAACGTGTACGACGCGTCCGTGGACGCCGCGCCGAACCCCGGCGGGTACCTCACCGGGCCTGCGGGGTCCGGTCGTCGAGCGGCGCGCCGGGTGCGGTGCCGACGGCGGACGCCGGTGCGGGAACAACCGGCGGCGGGACGGCGGGCCGCTCCCGCCGGAACCGGGACGGCAGCCACCAGTTGACCGGGCCCGCCAGGGCCATCACCGCGGGCACCAGCAGCGGGCGGATGAGCAGCGTGTCGATCAGCAGCGACAGCGCGACGGTGACACCGATCAGCTTGATCACCGTGATCTGGGCCGAGGCCAGGGCCAGCAGCACCGCGATGACGACGGCGGCGGAGGCGGTGAACAGCGGTGCGGCGGCCTGAAGTCCGGCAGCGGTGGCCCGAGCGGTGTCACGGGTCCGGGTGTGTGCCTCGCCGATGCGGGAGAGCAGCAGCACCTCGTAGTCCATGGACAGCCCGAAAGCCAGACAGATCGCCACCATCGGAGTGAGCAGGTCGATGGTGCCGGTGACCGTGAAGTCGCCCACCAGGAACCTGAGATGACCGTCCTGGAAGATCCAGACCATGCCTCCCGCGGTCGCCGTGAGACTGAGCAGATTCATCACCAGCGCCTTCACGGGGAGGAAGAGGCTGCGGGTGAACAGGGCCAGCAGGACCAGTGTGCAGAGGGCGACCAGCCCCGCCGCGTACGGCAGCCGGCCGGCGATGGCGGACTTGATGTCGGCCAGTTCCGCGGCGGGCCCGGCGAGACGTACCGCCGTGGGGGCGCCGGTGGAGCGGATGTCCCGGGTCAGCCGGGTGCTCGCCGGGCCGTACGCCGACGCGGGACCGCTCACCGCGACCCAGGTCCCGGCCGCCGCGCGGTGCCGGGCGGCGAGGTCGGTGCAGGTGACCCGTACCGCCGCCGGGTCGGTGGCGTGGGCCGGACAGCTCAGGACCGGGCGCCCGGCCGCGTAGACCCCGGTGACGGTGCGCACCCCGGTGGCGCCGGGCAGCGCGGACAACTGGCGTGCGTAGGCGTCGAGTTCGCTCAGCCGCCGGGGCGATTCGGGCTGCCAGCGCGGTAGTACGACATCGGTGGAGGAGCCCGTGACCGAGGGCAGCTGCGCGTGCAGGACCCGCGCCGTACCGGCCACGGAGGCGGTGGGAGGGAGCACGCGTTCGTCGCTGAGCCCGAAGACCGCGCGGTGGAACGGCAACGCGAGCGCGGCCAGCACCAGAAGCCCCCCGACACCGACGGCGACCGGGCGGCGCATCGACAGCACGGCCAGCCGGTACCAGCGCCCCTGCTCGGTCGCCCCCCGGAACCGCCGCCGGGCGAACCAGTCGGTGCCGGCCCGGTCCTCACCGAGACAGGACAGCGCGGCGGGAACCAGCAGCAGCGCCGTGACGGCCGCCAGCGCCACGACAGCCAGCCCGGCCCAGGCGAGAGACCGCAGAAAGTACAGCGGGAAGACCAACAGCCCCGCCAGGGCGGCCCCGACGACAGCGGCGGACACCACGACGGTGCGGCCACCGGTCGTCATCATCTGCCGCAGCGCGGCGTCATGGGACGCCCCGGCGGCGCGTTCCTCCCGGTAGCGGGCCACCAGGAAGAGGCTGTAGTCGACGGCCATCGCCAGGCCCACGGCGGTCGTGAGATTCAACGCGAACACCGATACCTCGGTGACCGTGGTCAGCGCGCGCAGCACAGCCAGCGCCCCGGCCACCGCCACCGCGCCGACGGCCAGGGGCAGCAGCGCCGCCCACAGACTGCCGAAGGCCCAGAGCAGCAGGAGCAACACGGCCGGTGCGGCGATGAGTTCGGCCGTACGCAGATCCTTCTCGCTCTGGTCCTCCAGGTCCTTGAGGGCTGCGGCCTGCCCGGTCGCGTCGACCCGGAGCGGACCCCGGACCCCGGTGACCTCCGGCAGCAGCCGGTCCACCGCGGCGCGTGTCCCGCCCGCGCTGCCGCGTAGCCGCACCAGCACGACCGCGGTGTGCCCGTCCGCCGTGCGCAGCGCCCGCACCAGGGCGTCCGCGGCCCGATCCGTCCCGGCCGGCGCCGCCCGGCGGGGACGCACCGAGCCGGTCCAGTAGGAGTCCACCCCGACGACCTGCGGGTCGGTGAGGAGCCGGGAGACGAGGTGTACGCCGTCACGCCGGGCCTCCGGCGCGTCGACCGTGCCCCTGGTGCGCGCCAGCAGGACGAAGCCGGGGGCGCCGCCGCCGAAGGACTCCATGGTTCTCTGTGCGCGGGCGGAAGGTGCGGAATCGGGTACGAACCCGCCGTTGACCAGGCGCCCGCTGACGTCGTGGCCCGCCAGTGCGCACAGCAGTGTCAGGGCCGCCGCGAGCAGCAGCACCACGCTCCGCCGCCGTACGGCGAGGCGCCCCGCCAGGGCGAGCAGGCCGTTCAGACCGCCGGGGGCCGGAGCGGGTGGATGCGGGGCCGATGTGTCGCGCACGCCGATGTCCCTCTCGTTCGTCTACGGAAATTTCCCCCGGATCCGCTGTGAATTCCGCGAAGACCCCGAACAGGGAAGACACCGGAGGGGAAGGAATTTCACGGGAGGGGATGCACAGAGGGAACGAGGGGGCACCGGATTCCGGCACGGCCGATTTCGGCGGAACCTCTCACGGGTGGGCCGACATGAGGCATCAGAGCCAGGTGCAGTGGCTGAACCTCCCCTCGCGTGAAGGAAATCCGTAAAACGGAGAAGTCCCTCGTTGGTGTGGATGTTCCCTGTTCCGGCGGGTCGGGGGCCGCGGGCCGGGATACGTTTCTGTTCTCCCGTGAACTGAGCCGTTTGCCGGGCGAGTTGAAGTCAGCTTTGAAGTCAGCTTTGAAGTCAGCGAAGAAAAGTGAATGTGCTTCATGTCCGATGTGGTAGGCCCGGCCGAACAGGCAACGGCGTTTCCGTACGGGAGCTCCGGAGGATCCACGGTCGCCATGACCGGCGCCACCGGATTCCTCGCCTCGCATCTTCTGCTGCACATGCTGCCGCGGGGCATCCAGGTGGTGGCGCTGGTCCGCAGACCACCGGAACGGGCACTGGCCTCCCTCGCGCTGGCACTGCGCTCGGCCGGTGCCCCGGACGAGACCGTGCGACGGGTACCCCGCCAGGTACGGGCCGTCCAGGTCACCCTGGACCAGCCCCGACTCGGCCTGTCCCGGGCCGAGTTCCGTACGGTCGCCGACAGCGTGGACGCCGTCTGGCACTGTGCCGCCCTGACCAAACTGCGCGGGGCTGCCGACGACCTCCACCGGACCAATGTGGAGGGCACCCGCCAGATCCTCGCGCTGGCCACCGCGGGTACGCGCCGCCCGTATCTCTTCCACGTCAGCACCGCCTTCGTGGCCGGAGCCCGCCTCGAAGGCCATGTGCCCGAAAGTGAACTGACGGCGCACAGCGGATTCCTGACGCCGTACGAGGAGTCCAAGCACCGCGCCGAGACCCTGGTGCACGCCTGGGCGCGCGGCACCGGCCGCGGCGTCCGGATCTTCCGTCCCAGCGTCCTGCTGAGCGACCGCACCGCCCTGCCGCTGGCGCCGCAGCACACCTACGCGGTCCTGGCCGCCAAACTCGCCCTGTTCCTCCGGACCGGCTCCCGGGCGGCGGCCGAGCTGTCCACCGCCGCGGGGGACGCCACCGGTCGCCTGACGGTCCGGCTGCTGGGGGAATCCGACGCCCGTATCAATCTGCTGCAGGTCGACGACGCGGCCCGGGGCATGCTGCGGCTGGCCGAACAGCCGTCCGGGCCGGGCGTGCACGTCCATCACATCGTGCATCCCACCGAGACCCCGGTCGCCCGGGTGAACGACGCGCTGCAGCGGTCCGTACCGCGCCTGCGCCTCACGCTGGTCCCCGACCGGCCGGAGCCCACCGGTCTGGAGCGGGCCCTGGACCGGTACGGCGCCGAGGCCACCGCCTACCTCGGGCTGCGCCGCAGCTATGAACGCACCAGTCTCCAGGACCTGGAACGGCGTCAACTGGCCGTGCCACCGGCCCCGGTCGACAGTTCCTATCTGGATGCCGCTCTCGCCCCACCCGTCATGGCTCGCTGACGCGGCCACCAATCAGAGGAGGAATCATCAGCGTTTCGATGGAAACCCGGATCACCGCCGTCATCTCCCGGCACTTCGGACTGGATCCGGCAGAGATCACTCCGGCCACCACCTTCGAGGACCTCGACATGGACTCCCTCGCCCTCGCGGAGACCGTCGTCGTCCTGGAGGAGGAACTGGGCTTCGAATTCCCGGACATCGAAGGGGCCTTCTCGCCGAAGGCCACCCTGGCCCAGGCCGCCGAGGCACTGGCCCTGCTGGTACCGACCGCGCCCGCCGGGTCATGACCCGGCGCTCCGTCTCGGTCACCGGCATCGGGATGACGACCCCCGCGGGTGTGGGCGTGTCCGCCGGGTGGTCCGGCCTGTGCCAGGGCCTCTCCACCGCCGCACCCGACCCGAGGCTGACCGGCATGCCGGTCAGCTTCTCCTGCCGGATCCCCGGATTCGACGCGACCGAAGCGATCGGCCGCCGCATCGTCTGGCGCACCGACCGGTTCGTGCACCTCGCGCTGGTCACCGCGCGGGAAGCCCTCGCGGACTCCGGCATCGACACCGGGACCTGGGACGGCAGCCGGGTCGGTGTCGTCATCGGGGTCGGCTCCAGCAGCCAGGACACGGCCACCCGCGAGTACGAACATCTGGCCCGCGGCGCCTACCGGGCGCTCTCACCGACCGATGTGCCCCGCAGCATGCCCAACATGGCCCCCGCGGAGATCGCCATCGACTGCCGGGCCACCGGGCCCAACTTCGCGGTCAGCACGGCCTGCGCGTCAGGTGCCACCGCCATCGGACTCGCCCACGACCTGATCGTCTCGGGGACCTGCGACATCGTCATCGCCGGGGGCGCGGAGTCGGCGGGATCCTCCCGGCTGGCCGCCGGCGCCTTCTGGCGGATGGGCGCCCTGTCCACCAGGTCCGACGACCCCGCCGGTGCCTCCCGGCCCTTCGACGCCGACCGCGACGGCTTCGTCCTGGGCGAGGGCGCGGGCATCCTCGTCCTGGAGGAGACCCGGCACGCCAGGGCCCGCCGGGCGACCGTCCACGCCCAGCTCGCCGGATACGGCACCACCTGCGACGCCCACCACTGGACCACCCCGCACCCGCAGGGGCGCGGCACGGTGCAGGCGCTGGGCACGGCCCTCGCCGGAGCCGGACTCGAACCCTGCGACATCGGCCACGTCAACGCACATGCCACCTCCACCCCGGCCAACGACATCAGCGAGGCGGAAGCCCTGCGTACGTTCTTCGGCACGCCCCCGCCCGTGACCGCCACCAAGAGCGTCATCGGGCACGCCATCGCGGGCGCCGGAGCGATCGAAGCCGTGGTGAGCGTCCTGAGCCTCACCCGGCAGACCATCCACCCCACCGCCAACCTCGACCGGCTCGACCCCGCGGTGGACCTCGACGTGGTCACCAAAGTGCCGCGCAGCCACCGGATGGACGCCGTGGCGAGTACGTCCATCGGTTTTGGCGGCCAGAACACCGCCCTGGTCTTCACCTCCGCATGAACGCTTCGTCGCGTGCCGCCGGTGCGGTGCCCGAGCCGGTACCGCTGGGCTGCCCGGCCCTGTACGAGCGGGGATTCGACGCGGCGGCCGGACGACTGGCGGCACCGGGCGGTCCGGCGCTGCGCCCGGTCACGCTCAACGGGGGGCTGCGCGCCTGGGCCGCCACGGAGCCCGCGCTGGCGCGCGGCATCCTCACCGACCCCCGGCTGACCAACGACATCGCCGAGGTGGGCACGCCCGTGCAGGGCTTCCCCGACCGCCGGTACCCGGAGGACTTCTTCGCCCACGCGCCACAGTTGCTGTCCGCCTCCGGGGAGCGCCACCGCAGACTCCGCAGGATCGTCGCGCCCTACTTCAGCGCCGCCGCGGTGGCGTCGATGGCCGCGCGGCTGCGGTGCGGCACGGCCCGGATCATCGAGGACCTCGCCGACCGCGACCGGATCGACATCGTCACCGACTTCGCCCTGCCGCTGGCCGGCGCCGCGGTCGGCGAGATCCTCGACATCCCGGCCGACCGGCGGCTTCCGGCGGTGACCGCCGCTCTCGCCGCCAGCGCGGTGGACCCGGCGGCCGAGGACGCGGGGGCGGCGCACCGCGCCTTCTCCCGTACCGTCCTGAACGTCATCGGTGTCGCCCGGCGTTCCACGGCCGCCACCCCGGCCACCGCCCTGCTCCGGGCCCAGCGGGCCGGAGAGATCTCCAGCGCCGAGTTGGCCGGGATGATCGGGATGCTGCTGATCGGCACGGTCGACTCGCTCACCACCGTCGTCCCGGCCGGCACCCTGATGGCCGTGCGGCGCCCGGACGTCCGCCACGGCCTCAGCCACGACACCGGTCCCACGACGGCACTGACCGAGGAGATCCTGCGGCTCAACCCGCCGTTCCAGCACACCGGATGGAGATTCACCCGTGAGCCGTGCCGTATCGCGGACGTCCCGCTACCGCACGGCGCCGTGGTGGTCACCTCGCTGCTCGCGGCGAATCTCGACCCAGGACTCTGGCCGGACCCGCTGCGCGCCGATCCGCACCGTGCCGCGCCGGGCAGCCATCTCTCCTTCGGGCACGGACCGCACTACTGCCTGGGCGCGGCGCTCGGACGTCAGCTCGTCCACTCCGCACTGACCGGGCTGTTCGGCAGGCTGCCCGGACTGGGGCTCGCGGACACCGCGGGCGAACTCACCTGGCACGGCACGTGTCTGCGCCGGCTGGACAGCCTTCCCGCGGACCCCGGCGGCGGACACCGGATGCCACCGGGACGGGTCCCTCACTCCTCGAAGTAGGCGTCCAGGACCGCGTCGAGCTGCGCCGCCCACGTCTTGAGACCGTCCCGGCTGTCCGCCGCGACATCGGCCTGGTAGGTGTGACGGTTGGGCATGTGGACGTAGACGGTGAGCCGCCGCCCGTACTTGGACGTCTCGAACTCGACGGCGCCGATCTCGCTCCACTCGAACTCGGCCTCCTGGTCGTCCAGCCGGAGCAGCACGCCGGTGTGGTTCGCGATGATCGCCGAACGGCGGTCGGAGACCTCGAACGAGGGTCCGTCGACCACGGCGGCCCCGTCGCCGCCCGGCCCGTCGGCGTCGCGTCCATCGGCGTCCGGTCCATCGGCCTCGGGTTCGGAGCCTTCGGACCCGGCGGCCTCCTGTTCCGGTGACGCCTCTTCGGGCGGTGTGTCCCGCGGCACGGAGTCCTCCGGCGCCGCCTCGTCGTCGACCGGCGGCGCCGCTACGGCCGACGGCGAGTCCCGGGGTGCGGGCATGAGGCCGGGGACGTACGCCGGATCGGTCGCGGCGCCGTGCACGGGTGGGCTGTTCGGACCTGTCTGCTGTTCCACGGTGCGCAGTATGGACGATGGACCTGTGCGACGGCCAGCGGATCCGTCCCCGTACCGGGGGCCGAGCACCGGGGCGCGCGTCGGTCAGGTGCCGATGCGGTCGCCGATGAGGCGGGCGTAGGCCCGCTCACCGCGGGCATTGGGGTGCAGCGGTGCGGCGGGCGCGGTCGGGACGAAGCCCTCGATCCATTTCACGCCGGGTGCCCCGCAGGCGTCGTGCCCCTTGCCGGGTGTCCGCACGTCGACGTACTCGGCGCCGTGCGCCGCCGACTGCGCGGCGATCACCCGGTTCATCCGGTCGATGCTTCCCTGCAGCCAGTCGGCGTCACCGCCGAGCACCGGGACGACCGGCCAGCAGCCTCCCGGCCGGAGGTACGCGCCGTAGCCGGTGACCAGCACCCTGGCCCGTGGGGAGCGCTCACGGATGGTGTCGAGCACGGCGGCGAGCTCGGGCCCCAGCGCATCGATACGGACGGCCTCCTGGTCCACGCCGTCCTGGACGTACGCGTCCTCGCAGCGGGTCCCGAAGGGGGTGAGCCGGACGCAGTTCCCGGCGACGCCGACCAGCCCGGCGTCGTTGCCGCCGACGGTGAGCGTCACCAGCGTGGTGCCGGTGCTCAGCGCGTCGAACTGCGGCGGGACCGTGCCCGCTTCCGCCCCGAGTACGGAGAGCTGCTGCGGGGCGGTCAGGTCACCGGTCCGGGCGCCGCCGCACGTCACGTCGCGGAATGCGTCGACCTTCAGCCGAGCGGCAAGCAGATGCGCGTAGTTACGGGCCGACCGGCCACAGGCGAGCGGTCCCGTCGCGGGCGGTACGAGCGGACCCGAGGCCATCGAGTCGCCGAGCGCCACATAGACCTGCCGGGCCGGGGCGTCCGCGCTCGCGGACCCGGTATCGGCCACCGCGACCGACCCCACCAGCGCGACCAGCGCGAGCGCCGCCCCGAACCACCGGCGCACACCGGGTGAAGTCCCCTGACAGTACGAAGAGTTCACTGCTTCTCCCGGCTGCTGTCGGTGCGGTGGTGACTGCCGGGGTGGTCCGTGGCGGCGGCTGCCCGCCGGCCGTGGACTCCGGAGCCCCGCCCGAGCACGCTACCGGTCGCGCCACCCGAGCCGCCGGACCTTTCACGGCCCGCCCCCGAACGGCCCCCGGCACACCGGCCGGGCCGTCAACCGGGCGCCGGTGAACCGGGGTTCCTCCCGCCGGGAACCCGGGGGCGGTACCCCACCGCCGGGCAGGTGCGCGAAACTGGTCGCGTGGCGGCATACCTTCCCACCGAGACCACGAGTCTCGTGGGGCGAAAGAACGAGCTGGACCATCTGCGGAGCGCTTTCGCGAGGTACCGGCTGATCACACTCACCGGGATCGGCGGGGTGGGCAAGACCCGCATCGCGCTGCGCGCGGCGAGCCGCGCGGCGCCCGACTGCCCCGACGGGGTGTGGTGGGCGGATCTCTCCCCGCTCTCCGGCGAACGGCTGCTGCTGGCCACCGTCTCCGACGCGGTGGGGCTCTCCGACCACACGGCGCGCAGCCAGGTGGACGCACTCTGCGAGTGGCTCACGGACAAGCAGGGGCTGTTGGTGCTGGACTCCTGCGAACATCTCGTCGACGCCTGCCGAAGCCTGGTGGGGGACGTCCTCACCTCGGCCCCCGGGCTCACTGTGCTGGTCACCAGCCGTCAGGCGCTGGGTGTCGGCGGCGAACACACGGTGGCCGTCGAACCCCTTCCCGTCGAGGGCGACCAGGGGGCGCTCGCCCTGTTCACCGACCGCGCCGCCACCGCCGCACCCGGCCTCTCCCTCGCCGATCCGGGCACGGCGAAGGCCGCCGCCGACATCTGCCGTCGGCTGGAGGGCATCCCGCTCGCCGTGGAACTGGCTGCGGCCCAGCTCCGGGCCCGCTCGGCAGAGCAGGTGGCCGAGCGGCTGAACTCCCGTTTCGACGCGCTCGTCGAGGGCGGACAGGAGCAGGCACCCCGCCATCGGACGCTCAGGACCGCCATCGGGTGGAGCCACGAACTGTGCGAGCCGCTGGAGCGGTTGATGTGGGCGCGGCTGTCCGTCTTCCGCGGCTGGTTCGACGAACACTCCGCGCGCGCCGTCTGCACCGGCGGCCCCCTGTCCGGGAAGACCGTGGACCGGGCCCTGGAGGGGCTCGTCGAGAAGTCCGTACTGACCTGGGACGGCGCCCGGTACCGGATGCTGGACACCATCAGGGAGTACGGCCGGTTGTGGCTGGAGGAACTGGGCGAGAGCGCGGCGCTCTCCGACCTCCACGCGGCGCACTGCCTCGCCGTCGCGCGTGAGGCCGACGCCGGCTGGCTGAGTTCCGAACAGAGCTCCTGGTACCAGCGGATCGCCGATGTCCACACCGATCTGTGCACCGCGATGGACCGGCTGCTGGTCACCGACACCGAGCGGGCCCTCGAACTGATCGGACTCGTCGGCTTCTTCTGGAGTTGCTGCGGCCATCTGCACGAGGTGCGCAGCTACCTGGAGCGGGCCCTCGCGCTGCATCCACGGCCCGGTCCGTACCGCGGCAGGGCGTTGTGGGCGCTGGGCGTCGCCACCCTGCTCCAGGGTGAGCACGACCTCGCCCACGAACTCGGCGTGCAGTGCGACGAGGCCGCACAGCAGCAGAACGACAGGGAGATGTCGTTCGCGGCGGGCTATCTTCTCGGCCTCAGCCATCTGATGTCAGGGCGCCCGCTGGCCGCGCACACCGTGGCCGTACGGCTTCCCGGCCCCGGCCGGGACACCGACGAGACGTCCGCGTCCCGGCGCAAGTGCCGACTGGTCGAGGTGTTCGCCCTCACCGGCCTGGGTCTGCTGACCGAGGCCCGGCAGGAGGCGGAGGCCCTGCGCACGGCGTGCCTGCGGACCGGGGACTGGTGGACCCGCTCCTACACGGACTACCAGCTCTCGCTGATCTCGCTCTTCCAGGACCGGCCCGACGACGCGGCCGACCACGCGCGGGCGATGCTCACGGGCAAACGCCGGATCGGTGACGCGTTCGGGATCGCCCTCGGGCTGGACCTGCTCGCAGCCGCCCTCGCCGCACAGGGCAAGGGCGAACGGGCCGCCCTGGTCTTCGGGACGAGTCAGGCGTACTGGCGGACGGTCGGCCACCCGCAGCGCGGCACCCCGGAGCTCGGCCCGGTGCGCGAGGAGTGCGAACGCAGCGCCCGCGCCGTCATCGGGGACGACGCCTACGCCGAGGCCTTCCAGCGGGGCGCCTCGGTGCGTACCGCGTCCGGACTCGCGCGGGCACTCGACGGTCAACTCGCCCTCCCCTGAGGCGTGTCCGGCAGAGAGAGGCCGGACACGCCCATCGGCCGGAGGCATCCCCGGATCATCGGCGGGCGCGGTCTTGCGGGCGGCCGTACACCTGCCATGATGTTCACACTTTGTGCACAGATGACCTGGGGGGGCCATGGGAACCGTGGGCACCGCGCTGCTCGAACTGCGATCGGCGCAGAAGTCGGCCAAGGGAGTGTCGCTCTACTCCCGCTTCGTGAACCGTCCGGTGGGCCGCTGTCTGGCTGCGGTGTCGCACGGCCTGGGGCTGACTCCCAATCAGGTCACCCTGGTGAGCGCCGCGTTCAGCTTCGCCGCGATAGCCGCGGTCATGGTCGGGGAGCCGTCCTGGGGGCTGGGGTTCGCCGTGTGGCTGGGCCTGTTCCTGGGGTTCGCCTTCGACTCGGCGGACGGGCAGCTCGCCCGGCTGCGCGGCGGTGGCAGCCCGGCGGGGGAGTGGCTGGACCATGTGGTGGACTGCGCGAAGATCACCGCCCTGCACGCCGCCGTCCTGATCGCCTTCTACCGCCACCCGGAACACTTCGGCGCGACGGACGAGAGCTGGCTGCTGGTCCCGCTCGGATTCCAGTGGGCCGCGGTGGTGACCTTCTTCGGCGGCCTGCTCACCGAGAAGCTCAAACCGCGCCCCGTACCCGGCAGCCCCGCCGCCGCGCCGTCCACCCTGCGGGCGGTGGCGCTGCTGCCCGTCGACCACGGCATCTTCTGCCTGGTGTTCCTGCTGCTCGGGGCGGGGACCGGATTCCGCTGGGCCTATACGGTGCTCGCCTGCTTCAGCGTGCTCTTCCTGGCCGCCTTCCTCATGAAGTGGTTCCGGGAACTGAACGCAGTTCCCCGCTGAACGGCGCCTCGGGCTGCGCCAGTACGTCGAGCGCGCGGCGCAGTTGGGTGCTCGACGTGTGCACCGTGTACGGGAAGTAGACGATCTCGACGCCGACGGCGGCGAAGTCCTGCTCCAGCTTCTCGCCCTTCGATGTGCCCCGCCAGTCGTCCCCTTTGAACAGCACGTCGAAGCGGACCTGCTTCCAGGTCTCGACCTTGTCGGGAACGGTCTCCACGAAGGCGGCGTCCACGTACTTGACGCTGCGTACTATCTCCAGCCGCTCCACGAGGGGGATCATCGGACGGCGCCCCTTGGCCCGCTCCGCCATCTCGTCGGACACGACTCCGGCGACCAGGTAGTCGCACCGACTACGCGCGTGACGAAGGATGTTGAGGTGTCCGATGTGGAAGAGATCGTAGGCGCCGGGCGCGTATCCGACCCGGTACGGTTTGCCTGTTGTCATGACTGAACCCCCCTGCGAGCCACACCCCCCGGTGTGGAAGGTATCGACGATAGCGTGCACATTCCGTTCAGGTTGAGTGAACGATGGGGGTGACAATGGGTTCACCTCTGGGGGAAGGGACCGCCGCGTGGTAAAGACGCGACGTATCGACGAGTCGGCCGGACGGCAGCGCCGCCTGCTGCTGGTTTCCACGAACTACGCGCCCGAGCATGCCGGTATCGGCCCGTACGCGACGCAGATTGCCGAACACTGGGCGGGACTCGGTCACGAGACCCATGTACTGACCGGGATGCCGCACTACCCCGCGTGGTCGACGGACCCGGCGTACGCCGGTGCCTGGCGCCGCACCGAGGAGCGCGGCGGCGTCCGGGTGCACCGCAGGCGGCACAGCGTGCCGCCGCGGCAGACCGCTGTGCGGCGCGCGCTGTTCGAGGGCACGATCCTGCTGCACGGTCTCGCGGCGCCACCCGGCATCGGCAGACCGGACGCCGTACTCGCGCAGATGCCCAGCCTCGCCGGAGGGGTGCTCGGGGCGCGGATGGCGGCCCGCTGGAAGGTGCCGTACGTCCCGGTCGTGCAGGACCTGATGGGGGCCGCCGCCGCGCAGAGCGGGATACGCGGCGGTGACCGCGCCGCCGCCCTCGCCGAGCGGGCCGAGTCGTACGCCCTGCGGCGGGCGGCCCTCGTGGGTGTCATCCACGAGACCTTCGTCGACAAGGTACGGGCGATGGGCGTCGACCCCGGCCGGATCAGGCTGGTACCCAACTGGAACCACGTCCCCGGCCCTTCGCGCCCCCGTGAGGAGAGCCGGGTCAGGCTCGGCTGGCGGGCCACCGACACCGTCGTCCTGCACTCCGGGAACATGGGTCTCAAACAGGGACTTGAGGTCCTCGTCGAGGCGGCCAGACGTGATCCGGCGCTGCGGGTCGTGCTGATGGGGGAAGGAAACCAGCGCGAGACGCTGGGCAGGCTCGCGGCCGACGTACCCAATCTGGTCTTCCTGCCACCCGCCGGGGAAGGTGAGTTCCCGGACATTCTGGCGGCGGCCGACATACTGGCCGTCACGCAGCGGGCGTCGGTGCTCGACATGAGCGTCCCGTCCAAGCTGACCTCGTACTTCGCGTCCGGCCGGCCCGTGGTGGCGTCGGTGGCCGCCGCGGGCGGCACCGCGCAGGAAGTACTGCGCTCCGGCGCCGGGGTGCTGGTTTCTCCCGAAGATCCGGACGCCCTGCTGACAGCGGTGCGTAGACTCGCCGGAGATCCGGTGACCGCCGATGCGCTGGGGGCCGAGGGGCCGCGCCACGTCGCGTCCCACCTGTCGAGGGACGAGGGACTGGCGCGGATCGACGCACTGATCGACGAGGCCTTGGGGGGTCCAGTCAGGTGACGGACATGCATGCTTCCGCGGCGCGGGACGACGAACCGGATCTGCTCAGAGACCAGTTCAGGCAACTGCTGCGCTACCGCCGCCTCATCGGCGCGGGCATCGGCATCGGCCTGCTCGGCGGCGCGTGGCTCGGTGTGACCTCGGCGGACAGTTACGCCGCCGCCAGCGACATCCGGCTGCGCGCGCCCACCAACGACCCGTTCAACCCCGCGGTCTCGGTGGACAAGACCATCAACATGGGCACCGAGCGGCAGACCGCGAGCAGCAGCAGCGTCGCCGAGGTGGCCGCGCGGGCGCTGGGGCTGCCCGACAGCCAACTGGCTTCCCTCCAGCACGGTCTTCAGGTCACCAACCCGCCCCAGACCATGGTGCTGCACTTCAGCTACACGGCGACCACGCCCGAAGAGGCCGCCCGCCGTGCCAACGCCGTCACGAAGGCCTACCTCGATCTGCGGAAGAAGCAGTGGGGCGATCTCCGGGACAGCATGATCAAGAAGACCCGCGACCAGCTGGACCCGATGGCGAAGGAGCAGCAGGACCTCGCCAGGACCCTGGCGAACCAGGGCAGTTCGGCCTCGGAGTCCTCGATCGCCCGCAGGGACGACCTGGCCAACAAGGTGTCCACGCTGACCAGCCAGATCGCCAGCCTGAACGCGCTCGACATGACCGCGGGCACCGTCATCGTCAAGGCGGTCCCGCCGACCTCGTCCAACGGCCTGGGGCTGTCCGTCTCGCTCGGCGTCGGCGGCGCCGTCGGTGTGGCGCTCGGACTGCTCGCGGCCTGGGTCCGGCTGGTCTTCGACCCCGCACCGCGCTCGTCCGGCGACGTCGCCCGCGCGGTACGCGCCCCGGTCCTCGGCACCCTTCCACGGGTCACCGCCGGAGGCCCGCTGCTCGCCGTCGACCAGGCGGACTCGCGCCTCGCCGAGGAGTACCGCTCGGTCGCCTTCCGGCTCGCCTACGACCAGCGGTTCGCCGACCGCCGCCGACTGCTCGTGGTGGCGCCCCGCGGCAGCAACAGCGAAGCGGCTGCGGCCGTCGCCTCCAACCTGGCGGCCTCCTTCGCGGAGACCGGCAAGGACGTCCTGCTCATCGAGGCCGATCTGCGGACGCCCTCCCTCACGGGCAGACTGCGGGCGAACGCGGAGAGCCGCCCCGGCTGGAGCCTGCCACCGCAGCCGGGCGAGTCCGGCTGGCCAGGACCGCGCCAACTCCAGGTCGACGCCGGGGAGTCGGGCGCCTTCGACCTGGTACCCGGTGAGCGGGTGCGCAACGTGGCGCGCGCGCTGACCTCGGCCCGGGTGACCCGGCTGATCGAGGAGGCCGACCTGCCGAACGCGACGGTCGTCGTCCTCGCCCCGCCCGTCCTCGCCTACGCCGACGCGCTGGCCCTGGTCGACCGGGTCGACGGCGTGCTCATCGTCTGCGACCCGCGCGCCGTGCACCGCGCGGAACTCGTCCGGATCAGAGAGCTGATCGCGGGCGCCGGCGGGACGGTGCTCGGCGCGGTCACGCACTCCGCGCTGCGCCACCCGGGACGCGGCGCCGCCAAGTCCGGCCATCGCGGCGGTGGGGGCCGCTCGTCGAACAGATCCACGCCGCAGCGCATGGACCCGGCGAACTCCGTCCCGTACCCGCCGCTTCGGCAGTACCCGCCGGGGGACGGCAGCGACACGATGGCCCTGCGCACCATCCCGGCGAGAGACCGGTGAGACGCTCGGCCGTCGTCGCCGCATCGGTACTGGACCAGGCAGCTTCCAGCCTGACCAACATCCTGGTGCTGGTGATGGCGGCCCGGGTCTCCACGACCGGCGGCTTCGCCGCGTTCTCGATGGTCTACCTGACGTTCACCGTGCTGCTCGGCCTCAACATGTCCTACGTGGGGCAGGCCGTCGTCCTGGAACGGGGCGACAGCGCCGCGCTCGCCTCGGCCTGCCGCTCCGCCGCGGCCTTCACCGCCCTCGCCTCGCTCGTCGCGGGCGCGCTGCTGGCGGCGGGCGGAGCCGTCGTCGGCGGGCGCCTCGGCCACACCTTCCTGGCGCTGGGCCTCGTGCTGCCCTTCGTGCTCCTCCAGGACGGCCTGCGGTACTCCTTCTCCGCGCTGCAGCAGCCGCACCGCGCGCTCGCCGCCGATGCGCTGCGGCTGCTCTGCGTGGTGCCCGCCCTGCTCGTACAGCCCCCGCACGCGAGCCCCGCCCGGCTGGTGGCGGTCTGGGGCCTCTCCGCCGGGCCGGCCCTGCTGACCGGCCTGCTGCTGCTCAGACCGCTGGTGACCGGCGCCGCCACGCAGGTGCGCCGCTATCTGCGGCGCGGCCACCTCGGCATGCGGTTCGTCGTCGAATTCGCCGTCGGCAACGCCTCCAGCCAGCTGGCCGTCCTGGGCCTCGGGCTCTTCGCGAGCCCACTGGCGGTCGGTGCGCTGCGCGGGGCCACGACCCTCTTCGGCCCGCTCAACGTGCTGTTCAACTCGGTCAACGCCTTCGGCCCGCCCGTCCTCGGCCGCCTCGGCGGCCGGCGGGCGACCGCGCGCGCCGCCGCCGTCCTCGGCTGCGTCCTGGCCGCGACGGCGTTCGGCTGGGCCGCCGTGCTGTACGCCCTGCCCGACCGGATGGGCCACCAACTCCTCGGCGCCACCTGGCAGTCGGCCGCCGGACTGCTCCCCGCCACCGGCAGCCAGTACGCCGTGATGGCCCTGGGCACCTGCGCCCTGGTCACCCTGCGGGTCCTCAGCCCACGTGCCACCCTCTCGCTCCAGGTGGTGTTCTCCCTGGTCTCGGTGGTGCTGATGCTCGGCGGATACGCGGTCGGGGGAGCCATCGGCGCGGCCTGGGGCCTGGCCGCGGGCTCCGCGCTGAAGGCGGTCGCCGCCTGGGCGCGGGTCGCTGTGCCCGGCCCGGCGGCCGAACCGGCCACGGACGGTCAGCGCAGCACCGCGCCCCTGTCCTGACGGTGGGTGAGGACCATCGCGATACAGAGCATCGCGATGGCCACCCGGCCCGAGGCCTGGAGCAGCGGGCCGCGCAGCAGGATGAACGAATAGCCCGCGACGAGCGGCACCACGAGCGAGATCAGACTGCCGGGCGGTGTGCGCCGGACCGCTCTGCGGGCGTATCTGCGGTCCACCCGCGCGGCGGCGTACCCCATCGCGAGGAGACCGAGGGACATCCCCACCGGCCCGAAGTCGATCCAGAGCTCCGCCCAGACCGGGGAGGAGAGATTGGTGTTGACCGCGCCCATCCACTGCCCCACCAGCACCCCCGTGTCGTGCGGCTTGCCGGGCCACACCGAGCGGGGGACGGCGAACAGGACGGACCCGGCCAGCTGGCGGCCGTAGAGGTGGCCGCCCCCGGACTTCTCGAACGTGATGGTGTTCGCGAACATCCCGATCTGGTCGTAGTCCTTCAGCGCGAGCGGCTCCAGCACCGAAGTCGTCTCCACCGGACGGTAGTTCTGGTCGTCGTAGCGGAAGCGGTCGGCGAACGGGAAGATCACCAGGGCCACCACCACCCCCAGGCTCAGCGCCGAGCGGTACATCGCCGCGCTGACCGGGAAGACGGTGAACAGCAGCGAGAGCAGGACGGTGAGGAACCAGTAACGCGGGTTGGATATGGGGTTGTTGACCACCGTGTTCAGCGCGGCGAGCGCGATCCAGACGGCGATCACCGCCGGGGATCTGCGGGCCCGCCGCGAGGTGACCAGCCAGCGGGTGTACGCCAGCAGGGCGAACAGTGCGGGCACGGTCCCGAACCCGCGCAGAAACGCCTGGCCCGCCTGCGAATCGGCCTGCGAGATGCCCGCTTCCTCGATACCGGCGATGATCTCCTGGCGGCTGCTGAAGAACACCGCGGGGCCACCCAGCTTGAGGATGAACACGGCGCTGCACACGAAGGCCACCACCACCAGCAGGTACAGCCTGCGGCGGTGCACCAGCGCGGGCCGGGTCGCGCCGCGTCCCTTGCCGCCCGGCCGGTGCCTGGCCAGCAGCGCCCCCACGTCGAAGGCCGCGCAGCCGATGAGGACGAGCGCTACCGCCTGGGACACGTCCGAGCGGGGTCCGACCACCGGCGTGGGGACCTTGCCGAGCACGGCCTGGGCGAGCGGCGCCACCCCCATCGCCATGTAGACGAAGAGCCAGAACGACCCCTGGAGCAGCTTGCGGTGACTGGTCAGCACCATCGCGGACAGCCGGGCACCCGCGTACACGGTCAGGACGAGCTGGAGCCGGTACGCGGTGTCATGGACCCCGTCGCCCGGCTGGACGGCGACGATCCCCGGCAGGACCAGGGAGAGCCCCAGCGCGAGCGGCACCGACAGGGCGCGGGAGAGTAGGGTCCGCGGCGACACCGCGGACGCGAAGCGCGGGACCGGAACCGGCAGGGCCCGGACAGGACCCGGCCGGACGTCCTCGTTCGTGTCCGTCGCCATCGTCGGCCCCCGCCCCCTGATGAAGTTTCCCCCCGCGGCAGTCTACCGACGCCGGGTCGCCGTCCAGGGGTAACCAGTAGGCTGAGCGGTCAGGCGCCTGGGGAGGCGCCGGTGGGGGTGAAGTGGTGCGTAATCTCCCGGCGTTCACGCTGGCCGGATACGACAAGGGCCGCGGCAGACTGGTGCAGGCCCTGTGGTTCGCCGTGATGAACACCGTCTTCATGGCGTGGTTCTGCCCGGCCCGGCTGCGGGTGGCCCTGCTGCGGGCGTTCGGAGCCACCATCGGCGAGGGGGTGCTGATCCGGCACCGGGTACGGGTCCTGTGGCCGTGGAAGCTGACGGTCGGTGACCACACCTGGATCGGGGAGGGCGCCTGGCTGCTCAACCTGGAGCCCGTCACACTGGGCGCGCACGTCTGCGTGTCGCAGGAGGCCCTGCTGTGCACGGGCAGCCACGACCACCGCGCCGCCGACTTCCGGTACCGCAACGCCCCGATCGTGGTCGAGGACGGCGCCTGGATCGCCACCCGGGCCACCGTGCTCGCGGGCGTCACGATCGGCGCGCACGCGGTCGCCGGAGCGGGCACGGTCGTCCACCGCGACCTCCCGGACCTCACCCTGCAGACCGCCGAGGGCCGACGCCCGGTGGAGGAGCCCGTATGAGAGTCCTGCACGCGGTCACCCTGCACAGCCCGACCCACGCCTTCGGCGGTCCGGTCCGGGTGGCGCTCAACCTCTCGGCGGGGCTGCGGGCCCGCGGACACGACGCGCGGCTGCTGGCTCTCGGCGACGGGTTCGACGGCCCGCTGCCCGGCGAGGTGGAGGGCGTCCCGGCCCGGCTGTTCCGGGCGCGCAGACTGCTGCCGCTCGGCTTCAGCGGAATCACCTCGCCCACGCTGCTCGCCGCGGCGGGCAGGATCGTCCGTGACGCCGACCTCGTCCATGTGCATCTCGCCCGGGACCTGGTGACCCTGCCGGTCGCCCTGGCGGCCCTGCGCGCGGGCCGGCCGCTCGTACTCCAGACGCACGGCATGATCGACCCCAGCGACCGGCGGCTGGCGAAGGTACTGGACGCGCTCGCCGTCCGCCGTGTACTCCGCCGGGCCTCGGCCGTGCTGTATCTGACCGGCCACGAACGCAAGGACCTCGAAGCGGTGGCCGGACCGCCCGCCCTGGGCGGCACGGTCCGGCTGGTCAACGGCGTGCCCGCCCAGCAGCCCCGCCCCACGCCGACAGGCCCACCGCGCATTCTGTACGCGGCCCGCCTCCAGGCCCGCAAACGACCCCGGGACTTCGTGGCCGCGGTCCCGGAGATCCTGCGCCACCACCCGGACGCCGAGTTCGTCCTGGCCGGTCCGGACGAGGGGGAACTCGCCTCCGTACGCGCCCTCATCGCCGAACTCGGCGTCGGGGAACGGGTCCACTGCCCCGGGGCCCTGTCGGGCGCCGGCATGCTCGCCGAGCTGAGGCGCGCCCACGTCTATGTGCTGCCCTCGGTGGACGAGCCGTTCCCGATGTCGGTCCTGGAGGCGCTGTCGGTCGGCACCCCCGCCGTGGTCACGGCCTCCAACGGGCTCGCGCGCGACATCGCGGACGCCTCGGCCGGACGCGTGGTCGACGGAGCGGCCGGGCTGGCACCCGCCGTACGCGAGCTGCTGGACCCGGCCGTCAACGAGAAGGCCTCCGCGGCGGCCAGGAAGCTCGCCGCGGAGGCCTTCTCGATGGAGGCGGTGCTCGACACCCTGCTCGCGGTGTACGGCACGTCCTACGCGGGCAACCAGGCGTAACAGCCGGAGGACGTGAACTCCTCTGCCCCCGCCGGGATCCGGGCCTCGACCGGCCCCTCGGCTCCGGTCGAGGGGCCGGAGGCGAGCAGCTTCCCGCCCTTGCCGGTCGCCCGCCAGGTGCAGTTCGGGTCGGTGGTCAGGGCGCGGTAGCGTCCGGCGTCAGGCTTCTTCCGGGTGCCGTCGGGGAACCCCGCCTCAGCCGCCTCGAGCACCGGCAGCTGATCCGGGCAGAGATGGGTGATGGCGGCCTGCGCGTCGGGGATGTCCCCCGCGATCACCGCGCCCACCGCCGCGTTCCGGTCGTGCGCGGCGGTCCTGGACACCCGCTGGCAGGTCTCCTGTCCGGTCTGGAGCACGGCGGCCGGGTCCATGTTCTTCGGTACCCGGCCGCTCAGATAGGCCTTGTCCCGCTTGCTGAACGTGCCCGTGGCGGGGGTCAGTTGAGCATCCGGCAGCGCCGAGGCCCTGGGCAGCGGCGCCGACAGCGACGCGGGCGGCGACGGTGTGTCCGGCTCGGTCTGCGCATCGGGGACGCTCTGCGCCGGGACCGGGCCGGACGAGGCGCCGGCCGCGTTCTTCCCGTTTCCCGACGAGTGGGACGAACCGCACGCGGAGACGGCGAGGAGGGCGGCCAGCACGGCCGCGGCAGCCGCCGGACGCCGGAGGAGTGGACGCATGAAGTGGCTCCTGTGGTACGGGCGGTGCGGGGGCCGGCAGGCCGGACCCCGCACGCGGTCAGTGCGTTGCCGTCATCGGCGCGCATCCGGTGCGCCGAAGGTCAGTACGAGCTGCGGGGTGCCCTCGTTCGCGGCTGCCTCGTGGGACCACAGCCACAGGGGATCCGTACCCGTGCTGGTCAGCGCCAGACTGTACGGACCGCCCAGCGCGGGGGAGAGCGCGGCCGTGTCGAGCGCGGCCGAGTAGAGAGCCGAACCCTCGGTGGCTCCGGTCAGGGTGCCGAGGGTACCGGCACCCAGCGCGGGCCGGTTGTTGTACGTGAGTCCCGTCTCGGTCCAGGCGCCGGTGACCGGGACGACGGACTGGCTGTCCGTGGAACCCGCGCCTGCCTGGGTCGATGTCTTCACCGACAGCCTGGCGCTCTTCAGCACCGTACCGGCCGGGGCCGGGGGCAGCGCGAAGCGCAGGTAGGAGAGGTACGCCGAGGTGCCGCGGACGGCGAGCGAGCTGGACGTGCCGTAATTCGTGCTCGGGGCGCCCGCGTTGGCGTAGGTGTCGTCCGTCGCCGGGAGAGTGGCGACGGTGTCGGCCGGGGCGCTCGCCAGCTGGTGGTGGTGCGTCACCTGCTGCGCGGTGAGCGCCGACGGGTAGATGGCCGTCTCGTCGATCTGCCCGGCGAAGAAATTGCTCGTCGGCTGGTCCGGCCAGCCGCTGAGCTGGTCGCCGCCGACCCGCCAGTACCCGGCGTACTGCTGGTTGCCGGTCACGCCGGACGAGGCCTTGAGCGACCCGTCGACGTAGAGGGCGAGCCCGGACGGGCCCTGGGTGGCGACCACCTGGTGCCAGGCGCCGTTGTTGTAGCTGCCCGGGGTGGAGACGGTCTTCGCGCCGCCCGTGTACACACCGAAGACGAGCTTGCCCGCGTTGGTCAGGTAGACGTTCTTGTCGTAATTGCTGCTGGTCTTCGTGGTGTTGTTGCCGAAACCGACGAGCTTGCCGCCCCGGTCGGTCGTCGTCCGGAACCACGTCTCTATGGAGAAGGCGCCCTCCACCGTGGTGGGGCGGTCGCTGTACACCAGCTGGTCGGTGCCGTCGAAGCCGATCGCCGTGCCCGGCCCGTTGACCGCGGCAGGCGTCTGCCGCAGGGACGGCGCGTCGAGCTGGACACCGCTGTTGTCCGAAGGGGACGAGTCGCCCGTGAACGGGCCGCTCGACTCGTCGTAGCGCCAGTACTGCGTGGCCCCGTCGTCCAGGACGGCGGCCGGGTAGGCCTCGGCCGACGTGGGCACCGTGACCGTCGCGGTGGGGGAGAGCCCACTGGCATTGCCCGCCGCGTCCGTCGCGGTGACCCGGTAGGAGTACGTCTGGCCGGGGCTGACCGTGGTGTCCGTGAACGACATCTGGGGCCGGGACCAGGGCAGCGAGTCGCCGTCCATGGTGTGCACCGGGGTGGAGGAGCCGTTGCGGTAGATCTTGTACGTCAGCCTGCTGTCGTCCGTGTCGGTGCTGGAGCGCCAGCGCACCTGGACCTCACCGGGTCTGATGCTGGAGGCACTGGCCTGCGGCACCCCGGGAACACCGGTGTCGGGGCTCGCCGCGAACCGGGTCAGTCCCTGCGCCGGAGCGGCGTTGACCGTGGTGAACTCGCCCCCGACCCACAGGTACTTGTTCGAGTCGGTCTCCGAAACGGCCAGTGCGCGCGGGCCGATGCCCTCGCCCAGACCGTCATTGGTGTTCGGGAACCAGCCGAGCTTGCCCACCGACGTGGTCGGCTGGGCCAGCAGATGATGGCGCGGACCGTCGGGGAACTCGCCCACGCTGGAGCAGTCGTGGGCGTGCGACGCGCTGTAGAGGACGTTCTGGTACGACAGCACGGCCTGGGTGGCGCCCAGGCAGGTGTCACGCCAGCGCTGGCCGAAATCGCTGAGGTTCAGCGCGATGCGGCCGTCGAAGACGCCGCCGCCCGTTCCCTCGTTGCCGGTGTAGAAGCCGGTCGCGTCGGTGCCGATGCTCTTGACGACCGAGTTGGTCTCGATGAAGTCCGGATACGTCTTCACAGTGGCGCCGGTCGTCGCGTCGACCACGGCGAGGGCGTGCGAATCGGCCCCGTTCACGGTGAAGAAGTCACCGCCCAGGACGACGTCGTGTCCGTCGGGCGTGACCGCGAGGGCCCGGCCCGGCAGATCCGCGTCGGCCCGGAACGGCCGCAGCGCACCGGTCGTGCTGTCGACCGCCGCGAACCGCTTGCGGGTCTCGCCCGCGACGGTCCCGAAGTCGCCGCCCGCGTACACCGTGTCGCCCGTGACGGCCAGGGTGCGTACGGTCGCCGGGAAGCTCGGGCGGAAGTCCGGTTCCGGCGCGCAGGCGGCGATGTCGATCGCCGCGAGGCTGCTCGCCTGGACGCCGTTGACAGCGCCGAAGTAGCCGCCCGCGTAGAGGGTCTTCCCGTCGGGCGACACGGCGAGCGCGCGGACCGTCGCCGTGCCGCTGCTGATGGTGAACGACAGCTTGCAGGACGTGGGTTCGCCGGTCGCGGCGTTCATCGCCACGAAGTTGACGGCGTCCTGTGCCGTTCCGTCCACCCCGTCCGGCGGCCTGACCTGTGAGAACGTACCGCCGACAAAGACGGTCCCGTGCGCCTCGGCGAGTGCCCAGACGATTCCGTTCGTCTGCCAGGTCGGCAGGTCGTCCGCGGTGAACGCCACCGGAGGGGTCACCGCCATGGCCGGTGGTGCGGCGGTCACCCCCCAGCCGGCGGTGGCGGTGAGTACGAGGGCAGCCGACAGCCCCCAGGATCTACGCATGTTCCTACCCCTCAGGCACGGAAGCCCAGGTCTGTGGCCCGGTGCGGGCCGGTTCGCGGTGTGTTCGCGCGCCCCGCGGCCGGGGCGCGCCGGTCAGCGGTCGATACGTACGGTGGCGCCGGCCAGCTGGTCCTCGACCTGGCGCATATCGGCGTCCACCATGATCGCGGCGAGTTCCGCCACGAGCACGGCGGGTTTCCAGCCGAGCAGTTCCCGCGCCTTGCCCGGGTCTCCGATCAGCGAGTCGACCTCACTGGGACGCTCGTACTTCGGGTCGTACCTGACGTACGTGTTCCAGTCGAGGCCCGCGTGCGAGAAGGCCGTCTCGACGAACTCCCGTACGGTGGCGGCGATTCCGGTCGCCACCACGAAGTCGGACGGCTCGTCGGACTGGAGCATCCGCCACATGGCGTCCACGTACTCCGGGGCGTACCCCCAGTCGCGTACGGCGTCCAGATTGCCCATGTAGAGCCGGTCCTGGAGCCCGGCCTTGATGCGCGCCACGGCCCGGGTCACCTTGCGCGTCACGAAGGTCTCGCCACGGCGCGGCGACTCGTGGTTGAAGAGGATGCCGTTGACGGCGTACATGCCGTACGCCTCGCGGTAGTTGACGGTCGTCCAGTAGCCGAAGACCTTGGCCGCACCGTACGGGCTGCGCGGGTGGAACGGCGTCCGCTCGTTCTGCGGCGGCGGGGTCGCGCCGAACATCTCGGAGGAGGAGGCCTGGTAGTAGCGGGTCTCGATGCCGCTGGCACGGATGGCCTCCAGCAGCCGCAGGGCGCCCAGCCCGGTCACGTCTCCGGTGTACAGCGGCGCGTCGAAGGAGACCCGGACATGGGACTGCGCGCCGAGGTTGTAGACCTCGTCCGGTCTGAGGTCGCGCAGCAGGTTCACCAGGGCCACACCGTCGGACAGGTCCGCGTGATGGAGCACGAACGACCGGTTGGCCTGTTGCGGGTCCTGGTAGATGTGGTCGATGCGCTCGGTGTTGAAACTGGAGGACCGTCGGACCAGGCCATGGACGGTGTACCCCTTGGAGAGCAGCAGCTCCGCCAGATAGGAACCGTCCTGACCGGTGACCCCGGTGATCAGTGCGGACTTGCTCATAGGAGATGCCCCTTCCCGGCGGACCGGCCCATGACCGGACCAACCCCCTTGTTTATGTGCTGAATTGAGAGAGAAGTCAGAATGTCTGTGCCGCTGATGTGCTTCGTCCTGGCATGATCCGGCTCATGACTGATTCGCTGCTCCTGCCAGAAGGTGCCCGCATATTCGTCGCCGGGCACCGCGGCCTCGTCGGGTCCGCCGTGGCCCGCCGGCTCACCGCGGACGGCTACGAGGTCCTCACCCGCGGCCGTACCGAATTGGATCTGCGCGATGCCGCGCGCACCGCGGACCACCTGAGGAACATCCGGCCCGACGCGGTCGTGCTCGCCGCCGCCAAGGTCGGCGGCATCATGGCGAACAGCACCTACCCGGTCCAGTTCATCGAGGAGAACCTGCAGATCCAGCTGAGCGTGATCGCCGGTGCGCACGCCGCGGGCGTGGGCCGGCTGCTCTTCCTCGGCTCCTCCTGCATCTACCCGAAACTGGCACCGCAGCCGATCACCGAGGACGCCCTGCTGACCGGCCCGCTGGAGCCCACCAACCAGGCCTACGCCCTCGCGAAGATCGCCGGGATCGTGCAGATCCGGTCCTACCGGCAGCAGTACGGGGCCTCGTACATCTCCGCCATGCCGACGAACCTCTACGGCCCCGGTGACAACTTCGACCTGGAGACCTCGCACGTCCTGCCCGCGATGATCCGCCGCTTCCACGAGGCCCGCGCGGAGGGCCGGGAAGAAGTGGTGCTCTGGGGCTCCGGCAACCCGCGCCGGGAGTTCCTCCACGTCGACGACCTCGCCGCCGCCTGTGCGCTGCTGCTGCGCTCGTACGACGGTGACGAGCCGGTGAACGTCGGCTGCGGATCTGACCTGACCATCCGTCAACTCGCCGAGACCGTGGCGGAGGTGACCGGATTCGAGGGGCGGATCGGCTGGGACACGTCCAGGCCCGACGGCACCCCGCGCAAGCTGCTCGACATCGCACGGCTCAGTTCGCTCGGCTGGCGGCCGGGCATCGCGCTGCGGGACGGCATCGCTGCCACGTACGCGGCGTGGCAGCGCGGCTGACTCCGTTCGAGCCGACTCCGTTCGAGTCGACGTCGTACGGGTTGAATTCGTGCGAGTCGAATTCGTACGAGGTGAATCCGTCCGGGTTGACTTCGCGCGACGGGGGCGGGGTCCCTCCGGCCTCATCCGCGGGTGCCGGTCAGTACGCACCGCGACCGTCGACGACGGCGCGGAGCGTACGGGCCATGACGTCGACATCGCTGGTGAACGACCAGTTGTCGACGTACTGGAGATCGAGCTGGACGGCTTCGTCCCAGGAGAGGTCCGAGCGCCCGCTGATCTGCCACAGCCCGGTCATGCCGGGCCGCACGGCCAGCCGCCTGGCCTCCGTCTCGGTGTAGAGCGCGGCCTCCTCGGGCAGCGGCGGGCGCGGGCCGACCAGGGACATGTCACCCAACGCCACGTTGACCAGCTGCGGGAGTTCGTCGAGCGACGCCCGGCGCAGCAGCCGGCCGGCCCGGGTCACCCGCGGATCCCGGCGGATCTTGAACAGCGGGCCGTCGACCTCGTTGGAGGCGGTGAGCTCCGCCTTGCGGGTCTCCGCTCCCAGGTGCATGGTGCGGAACTTCCACATCACGAACGGTGAACCGGCCTGCCCGATCCGCTCCTGCCGGTAGAAGACCGGCCCGGCCGAGCTCAGCCGGACCGCGAGCGCGATCACCAGGAACAGCGGAGAGAGCGCGATGAGCCCCAGCGCGGCGCCCACCCGGTCCGTGACTGATTTCAGCACGGGCTGAACCCCGCGGCGGACCGGCGGCACGACGCGCAGCAGGGCCATTCCGGCTGCCGAGGTGGGCTCCAGACGCTTCACGGAAATCTCCACCAGGCCCGGAGCCAGGGCCAGTTCGACCCCCGCGTCGTGCAACGCCCAGGACAGTCGGCGTAATCGGTCGCCGGTCATGCTCGCCCCCGGCGCGACCAGGACGACATCGGCCGCCAGTTCCAGGGCGGCGCCCAGCAGGGGGGCGGTGTCGTCCCGGGGGACGGCGGGTGCGCGGGACGCCAGCCGGCCCGCCGGCCGGGAGCCGCTGTTGATCGCCCCCTCGCCGACCGCCACGATGCCGACCACGACGTACGGATGGTCGGTCCGCCCGGCGAGATGGTCGGCCACGTCGTCGGCGGCGGCCGGTTCGCCGACCACCAGGACCCGGGTCACGACCTGCGCCTTGCGCCGGGCCGCCGCGAGGTGGCGGTAGGTCGCCTTGTGGCACACGAGAGTGAACAGCAGAGCCGGAAGGAGCGCCGCCAGACACAGCAGCGGCCCGTGGTGCAGCTCCGGAGCGCCCGACGCGACGGACAGCACGCCCAGCACGCCGAGCAGGATCAGCCAGTCGTGCAGCACGGGCAGGGCGCCCCGCGACTCGCCCAGGACCCGCTTGCCGTAGCGGTGCCGGAAGGTCTGGACCCCCAGCCAGGCGACGGCCACGGCGGCGGCCGGCCCGAACGCGTACGGCTGATCCTGGGAACGGAAGAACAGTGCCACCGGCAGCGCGGCGCCGATCAGGTCGGCGAACAGCGCGGTCGGCAGGTACCACCGTGCTTTCAGGCGCATCCCGTGCGGGACTGCGCCTGATGAAGTGCTGATGTCGGACGCACGTGATTCAGGCGTTCGGACATGCCACATGTACCCCCCAGGCACGTGTTGACTGACTTCGTTCCCCACGTCGATTCCCCGATCGACGAACAGGCGTCGCAACAGGGACAGTACGACAAACTCCGGGCCGCACAATGCCGTTTACGTAAACGTTGCGACCGATTGGCCCCCCGGGTATCTGTGGAGACCATGTGGAAGACGTGTCGATCTTGTGGCCTCCAGTTCTATGATTGGCCACTCTTCCGGACCGGGCGAACGGCCGTACCGTAGAGCGGGCGGCTCTTGGAAGGAACGACCATGGCGCAAGCGCCGGTACGACCATTGACGCACCGCCGCCCCTGGGCCGGCGGGCGGCGGCTCCTGTTACCGGGCATCGGGCTGGGCCTGCTGCTCATCGGCCTGTTGGCGGGCAGCGGCATGGCCTGGACCCCGTTCACCGAGGGCGGCAGACCTTTGTCGGCAGGGGCGGGCGCCACGACTCCGTCCGGCGCTCGGGGGTCGACGCGGGCCGGGGCCGCCACGGCCCTCCCGTTCGACCTGCCGTCGGCCGGTACTCTGCGCCGGAGCCAACACCTGGTGTTCGCGCACTACTTCACGCCCTACCCGCTCTCGCTGGACAACCAGCCGGCCGGGAAGGACTACTACAGCCGCAACTACCTGACGGCGCAGGGGGAGGGCGGCAAGCACGCCGCGTACGGGGGACTGCTGCGCGACCGTCCGCTGCCCGTGCCGCAGCAGAGCGGCGACTGGCAGCTCGCCAACCTCGAACGGGAGGTCCGCACGGCCAGGAACGCGGGAATCGACGGTTTCAGCGTCGACATCCTCGCGCTGTCCGGGCCCAACTGGGACCGCGTCAACCTCCTGCTGAAGGCGGCTGCTTCCGCCGACCCCGGATTCCGGATCGTGCTGATGCCGGACATGACGTCCCTGCACACCGACCCCAGGACCCTGGCGGACGCCCTCGCCGGGCTCGCCGCGTCCCCGGCCGCGTACCGGCTGGGCGACGGCCGTCTCGTGGTCTCGCCCTTCAAGGCCGAGGCCCACAGCCCCGGTTGGTGGTCGCAGCTGACCACTCGGCTCGACCGGCGGTGCGGCATCAGGACGGCGCTCGTCCCGCTGTTCCTGAACTTCACGGCGAACGCCCAGCGCTTCGCGCCGATCAGCTACGGCTTCTCCGAGTGGGGCAACCGCAGTTACACGGCCCAGGCCGGGGCGACGGCGGACACCGCGCTGGCCCACCGTCTGGGGAAGAAGTGGATGCAGCCGGTCTCGGTACAGGACGCCAGGCCCAACCAGGGGGTGTACGACGAGGCGGGCAACACCGCGACGCTGCGGGCCAGTTGGGGTCACGCGATCGACGACGGGGCGGACTGGGTCCAGCTCACCACCTGGAACGACTACTCGGAGAGCAGTCAGTTCGCGCCGTCGCTGCACAACGGCTACGCCTACCTCGACCTCTCCTCGTACTACCTCACCCGATTCAAGACGGGCGGCTGGCCCCGGATCGTCCGCGACACCGTGTATCTGACGTCGCGTGTCCAGTTCGCCGCCGCGACGCCCACTTCCGGCCGCCAGCGGCTGCTGATGAGCCCGCGCGAAGGCTCGGCGGCGCCACGCGACAGGGTGGAGGTGCTCACCTTCCTGACCGCGCCCGCGACGCTGGACACGGTGGTCGGGACCAGCAGGGACCGTCGCCGGGTGCCCGCCGGGGTCCGGCCCACGTTGCTGCCGCTGCACCCGGGCCGGAGCTCCGCGACCGTGCGCCGCGGTGGCCACCCGGTGGCCGCGGTGGCCGCTCGCCATCCGGTGGAGCGGCGGTTCGCGGTCCAGGACCTCCAGTACTACGCGGCGACGAGCGGACGCCCGGCCGCACCGTGACCGGCGGCCCGCTCCCCGGTGGCGTTCTCCGGGGAGCGGGCCGCCGGCCGCGCGGTTCCTCAGGGGCGGTCGCGGGTCACGGGTACGAGACGACGGTGGACGGTACCGTCGAGGTCCCCGAGGTGGGTGAACCCGTGTTGTTGATGACGTGGTTGTACTGGCCCATCCCGCCGAGCGAGACGACCAGCAGGTCGTGGAACTTCACCCCGGCCTTGTCGGGAGCGGCGAAGCCGTGGTCCTGCTGGATACCCGGGTCCGCGGTGAAGTTGCAGTAGCTGCCGAGTCCCCAGCCCTCGTGGGTGTTGACCGAGTCGGCGACCTTGTAGGCGGCGTAGCCCTTGGTGTTGCCGTCCTGCACCGCGGCCTGGTTCGGGGCGTCGTACGCCTTCTCGTTCTGGAAGAAGATCGTTCTGCCGTTCTCGCCGTTCCACTGGACGTCGTACTTGTTGAAGTGCTCGACGAAGAGCCCGGTGGCCAGCACACTGTCGCCGTTGACGGTGAGCCCGTAATCGGCTCGGTTCGTGTCCCAGCCGACGCCGTCACCGTGGTCGGCGCGCCAGAGCCAGGTGTGGTCGATGATGGTGTTGTTGCTGTTGATCTCCATGCTGGTGGTGGCCTTGCCCGCGCCCGCTCCGCCGATCCGGACGAAGACGTCCTGGACCGTGGTCGGGTTGGCCGAGTGGTCGGCCGACGAGCCGTCCGGACCGACCTGGAGGAGGACGTCGGAGTTCGTGGTCCCCGCGTCGATGAGCAGACCGGCCAGCTTCACGCCGTCCACGTCGGCGACCTTCATCGCCGTCACCCCGTTGTCCGGGACGATCGTCGCGTACCCGAGGCCCAGCACCACCGTGTCGGCGCGGTTCACGTCGATCGACCGGTCGACGTGGTAGATGCCCGGCGTGAACAGCAGGTCGAGACCCTGATCGAGCGCCTGGTTGATGGTCTCGGCGGTGGCTCCCGGCTTCACCACGTAGAACTGGCTCAGCGGGATGGAGTCACCCTTCGGTGTGCCGTTCTCCCAGGTCGTGCCGCTGGCGTCGGTGCGCTTCTCGGGCGCGAAGACCTTGTACTCGTTCCCGTCCAGGTACAGGAACGGTTTCTCCCGGGAGACCGGTGTGGTGTCCAGGGTGGTGTACGTCGGGTTCGGGAAGCCCTGCGCGGGCGCCCCCTTGACCCCGGAGAACACCATGTTCCAGACCCCGTTGGCCCAGCCGCCGACCGAGCTGTCCCGGGTGTACCACTGCTGCTGGGAGTACGGCCCCACCGTGCCGTCGATCTTGCTGTCGGCGATGTAGCCGCCACTGGCCCAGCCGTATCCGGCGGGCGCCAGATTCAGTCCGCCCCTGACGTGCATCCGCCGGAACGGCGCTGCCTGCGCGACGGCCCAGCGGTCCGTGCCGTTGACCGGCGTGAGCGCGAGGTTCTCCGCCGAGCGCCAGAAGTTCTGGGTCGCGTTCCCGTTGAACCACCCCGCGTCGACGGTCACGTCACCGTTGATGCCGGTGTCGTCGGGTGACAGTCCGAGCCCGGCGATGGAGGTGTAGAAGCCGAGCTGGGCGTTGATGTTGTTGTACGTGCCCGGTTTGAAGAAGAAGGCATCGCGCCCGGTGCCGAACTGGGCCGACTCCTGCTGCTTGAACACGGAGTCCAACTGGCCCTGGATGTCCGGGGTGGACGGATCGAAGACATGCACGTTCGGGCCGAGATCACCGCCGCCCGGCAGATCGGCGGCCTGTGATTTCGAGGGGGCGACCACGAGCAGCGCCGCTGCCAGGGTGGCCGCCGCCACCATCGACAGCCTTGTCCTTCGTCTTGTGGGGGGAGCAAGCATGGGCAATCTCCTGTAGTTGGCGACTCATTGACGAGCCTTCAAGAACTGAAGAGCGGAGGGGGCTTGGGAGCGCTCTCTGACGGCATGGATCGTTCTCCTGGCCAGCCTTCACGTCAAGAGTTGTGAACAAAATGGTCCGGGCGACCCGTGATTCATCAACTCTGTTGCCGAGTACGGCATTTACAGGTCCGACCTGTGACGGAACCACGCCGAATCGTTGACATGTACCAACCGGACGGTGAATTGTGATGCTCGAAATACCAGTGTTCCAAGCATGTTTGCGCAGAAATCGCACATTTAACTGTTCGGTACGAACGGAGAACACTCCTTGCGAATCCTTCGAAGCCGCCCCAGACAGGGCGCGGCCGCCGCGGTGTCCGCGCTGGTGCTCGGCCTCACCACCCTGACCGTCCCGGCGACGCAGGCGCACGCGGCGGCGACGCCGTCGGGTGTCCTCGACAGCGGTACGAAGAGCGTCACCTGGCAGAGCCCGGTCTACGCCAAGGGCACGGTCGACGGGCCCACCAAGTGCGGTACCCCGGCCGAGGACCCGGACAACGCCAAGTGCGCCCGCTTCGACCTGACCGTCAACCCGCCGGCCGGTGAGTGGGACGACAATCCCGAAGGCGGTGTCCCCGTCTCCATCCAGTGGGAGACGCCCACCGACGACTTCGACATGTACATCTACGACGCGGACAACAAGCAGGTCGCGTCGAGCGCGGGCACGGCCGACCCCGAGGCCACGGTCATCCCGAAGGCCTCGGGCACCTACCACGTCGTCGTCGTTCCCTACGACGTCCACGACAACTCCTTCACCGGCAAGGCCTACCTCCCCGAGTCCACCGACGCGGGGAACCTCACCGGCTTCACCGGTTCGCACGGCACGTACGACATCGCGGCGGGCGACCTCAAGACCCGCGCCTCCTTCTTCACCGACGAGACGATGCGGCTCCAGGCCTCCCCGGACGGCGACCTCGCCGACCCGCCGGGCAGCCACATGATCCAGAACCAGCCCGAGGCCCAGCGGAACACCTCGGCCTTCGACGCCGGTTCCTACTACGGGATCCGCTCGAAGGGCGTGGTGCTGCGCGTCTACAAGAAGCCGCTGAAGTTCGCCCTGTACAAGGCGGACGACCGTACGGTCGTCTGGGCGGAGGCCGACCCGCTGCGCTGGACGACGGGCGGGATGCGGCAGAGCCTGAAGCGCGGTGCCGAGGAGCAGTTCTTCGGCGGCGGCGAGCAGAACGGCAGCTTCTCCCACCGCGACCAGGTGATGAACGTCGGCAACAACACCAACTGGAACGAGGGCGGTTACAACAACTCCCAGCCGTTCTACATCTCTTCGGCCGGATACGGCGTCTTCCGCAACACCATGACGCCCGGCACCTACGACTTCGGCTCGCCGGTCCGCACCGGCCAGCAGGAACGCCGCCTGGACGCCTACTACTTCACCGGTGACACCAAGTCGGTCATCGGCAAGTACACCTCCATGGTGGGCAAGCCGTTCATGCCGCCGGTCTACGGCCTGGAGCCGGGCGACGCCGACTGCTACCTCCACAACGCGAACCGGGGCGAGCGTCACACCCAGGACGCGGTGAAGGTCGCCGACAGCTACGCCGACAATCAGATGCCGCTCGGCTGGATGCTGGTCAACGACGGCTACGGCTGCGGCTACGAGGACCTGTCGCAGACCGGGGCGGGTCTCAACAAGACCCATGCCCAGCTCGGACTCTGGACGCAGAACGGTCTGCCCGACCAGGCCGCCGAGGCCAAGGCCGGGGTGCGCGTCCGCAAGCTGGACGTCGCCTGGGTCGGCAACGGCTACGGCATGGCCCTGGACGCCTGCGACCAGGCCAAGGCCGGTATCGAGGACAACAGCGACGCCCGCGGCTTCGTCTGGATGCCGGTCTCCTGGGCCGGAGCCCAGCGCTGCGGCGTGCAGTGGAGCGGTGACCAGAGCCTGTCCTGGGACTACATCCGCTGGCAGATTCCCACCTACGCCGGTGCGACGCTGTCCGGTATGGCGTACAACACCGGGGACGTCGGCTCCATCTACAGCCACGACCCGAAGATGTACGCGCGCGACCTCCAGTGGAAGGCCTTCCTCCCGGCCATCATGACGATGGACGGCTGGGCCAGCGACATCACCTCCAAGAAGCCGCACGACCAGCAGCCCTGGCTGGACGGTGAGCCGTACACCTCCATCAACCGGAAGTACCTCCAGTTGAAGGAGCGGCTGCTGCCGTACATGTACACCCTGTCGAAGGACGCGACGAAGACCGGTGTCGGGGCGGTGCGCCCGCTGTCGCTGGAGTACCCCGACGACCCGGCCGCGCTGGGCCCCGACGCCAAGTACGAGTTCATGTCCGGCTCGGACTTCCTGGTCGCGCCCGTCTACAGCGACACCGACGTCCGCAACGGCATCTATCTGCCGAAGGGCACCTGGACCGACTACTGGACGGGCAAGACCTACCAGGGCCCGACCACGGTCAACGGCTACAAGGCACCGCTCGACACCCTCCCGCTGTTCGTCAAGGGCGGCTCGATCGTGCCGATGTGGCCCAAGGGCACGACGTCCTGGGAGACCCGGGACAAGGGCGAGCTCGACTACGCCGTCTACCCGAAGGGCACCACCGACTACACGCTCTACGAGGACGACGGGGTGACCCGCAAGTTCGCGAAGGGCGCGTCGGCCACCCAGCACGTCCAGGTGAAGGCGCCCACCCACGGTAAGGCGGCCACCACCATCAAGGTGGGCGCGAGCGTGGGCAGTTACACCGGCAAGCCGGCCACCCGCTCGTACCACTTCTCGGTGCACGGCACGGACGCGCCGGCGCAGATCGCACTGGACGGCAGCCGGCTGCACGAGCTGGACTCCGCCGAGGCGTTCGAGGCGGCCGGATCCGGCTGGTACACCGATTCGAAGACGGGCGTCACCGAGATCAAGACACCGTCGGTCTCCACCGGCCATGCCTTCTCGCTGACGCTGCGCCGTCGATGAGGTAGTTCCGGACCACCGGCAGGCGCCGGTCAGGGGCCGTTCACCCACGGCCGCTGACCGGCGCCCGTGCGTCCGGGCGGTCCCCCGGGCACGGCATCAGGATTCGCCATGGACACGATCGCCACCTGGGACCCGGCCGCCCTCGCGGCGGCAGCCGTGCTGGCTGAGGACCGCGAGACCGGGCCGCACCGCTGCCCGCGAACGGACGCTCTGCGTTCGTCGGGCTCCCCCTGACGGTTCATGATGGTCCCGACGCACGCGCACCTGCACCGGGCAGGGCGGACGGGGGAGAGGTTCGGATGGGCGAGGGCACGGAACACGACGGCCGCCACCGGGACGACGGAGCGGACGGCACCGGCACCGGCCTGGGCCGCAGGCACTTCCTCGGCGCAGCCGCGGTGGGTGCCACCGGCCTCACAGCAGGGCTGGTCGCCGGATGTGACGCGTCGCCGGGCGGCAGCGCCGGTGCCTCGCCCCGCCCCACCGCGTCCAGCTCCGCCGGTGGAGTCAGGTCCGCCGCCGACGCGGAGCGGGCGCGGCCCGGCAGCCCCGACTGGCGGATCCGCTCGCTGGGACCGCCCGAGGCGGTCCAGGGCTACACGGACAAGGTGAGCGTGCTGCCCGGCGAGGAGTTCGGGCTGCACGTCTCCACCACCGCACCCGGCTTCCGGGTCTCGGCCTACCGGGTCGGCTGGTACGGCGGGGCGCAGGCCCGGCTGGTCTGGCGGTCGGACCGGGTGGCCGGAGCGCACCAGCGGCAACCGCGGACGATCTCCTCCACCCGCAGCGTACGGGCGGACTGGGAGCGCACCGTCGGCGTGCACACCGAAGGCTGGTCGGCGGGTGCGTACCTGCTCCGGCTCGACGCGGAGAACGGGCACCAGCGGTACGTCCCGCTGATCGTCCGCTCGGCGAGCGCCGCGGGCACGACCCTGCTGATGCACGCCCCGGCGACCTGGCAGGCGTACAACACCTGGGGCGGGTACAGCCTTTACCAGGGTGAGAACGGCGCGTACACCTCACGGTCGCTGGCCGTCGGCTTCGACCGGCCGTACGACGCGAACGGCGCCGAGAAGTTCATGGTGTACGAGCGTGCGGCGGTGGTCCTCGCGGAGCGGCTCGGCATCCCGCTCGCCTACACCACGGGACTCGACGTCCACCTCGCCCCGTCGGTGCTCCAGGGAGCCACGACGGCCGTCTCGCTCGGCCACGACGAGTACTGGACCCCGGAACAGCGCCGACACGTCACCCGGGCGCGCGACACCGGCACCAATCTGGTCTTCCTGGGTGCCAACACCTGTTTCCGCCGGATCAGGCTGGAGCACGGGCCGTCCGGCACCGACCGCACCGTGGTCTGCTACAAGACCGCCTACCAGGACGACCCGCACTTCGCGGACCACCACGGCCTGCCGACCCACGACTTCCGCCAACCGCCCGCCGCGGACCCGGAGTCCACCCTGACCGGCGTCTTCTACGAGGGATTTCCCACCGACGCGCCCTATGTCGTCCACAGTGCGGACCACTGGCTCTTCGAGGGGACCGGGGTGAAGCGGGGTGACTCGTTCAAGCACCTGGTGGGCGTGGAGTACGACCGGGTCACGCCGGGCGCGCCCACACCGGCGCCGCTGGAGATCCTGGCCCACTCCCCGCTCGTCTGCAACGGCCGGAGCAGCCACTCGGACTCGGCCTACTACACCGTCCCGAGCGGCGCCGGGGTCTTCGCCTCCGGGACGATGCGGTGGGTCGAGGGTCTGATGGCCGGGACCCGGGACGGCGGGCGTGATCACGGTATGGACGCCCGGACGAGGGCCTTCGTCACCCGCACCACCGAGAACCTGCTCCGGGCCTTCGCCACCGGTCCGGCGGCGAAGGCCCGGCCCGCGCCGAAGGACAACGTACGGAGCGTGTACGCGAGCTGACCGACGCCGGACAACCGCTCCGGCCGTCGCCTGGTCCGGACCGCTGCGGCCTGTCCTCGCTCAGCCCCGGTCCGGCTCGGCCGTCCGGAGGTCCCTCACCATCACCGAGAACCGCTCCTGCCGTTCGGCCTCGGTGAAGCCGATGGCGAGATAGAAGGCCCGCGCCCCCGGGTTGCCGCCGCCGACGCTCAGCTGCAGCCCGCGGACCCCGCGCTCCCGCAAGGCTTCCAGCAGAACGGTGATCAGCCGCCGGCCGAGGCCCGCGCCCTGACCGCGCGGCAGGATGTCGATGTGCAGATGGGCGGGGAACCTGTCGTACAGGGCGTCGCCCGCCGACGGGCCCGGCTGGTGGACCTGGGCCACCCGCTGCCAGTCACGGGTGCCGTCGCCCGGGTCGTGCGCCATGGATTGCGGGTAACGCAGCCGCAGCGGCGGATACCACTCCTTCTCCAGCCACTTCTCGTGCGCGGCGGAGTCGGCCGTCGCGACGACATAGCCCAGGACGCCGTGCTCGTCCGCCGCGATGAAGGTCAGGCCCGGATCGGCGACGGGGTAGGGGCCGGCGAAGACGTGCCCCAGCAGATCGGGGTCGCTGTACAGCGCGGTCGCGTCCCGGCCCGAGTCGCCGGTCTGCAGGCAGACCCGGTACATCCCCGGCAGGTCGAACGGCTGGTAGGGGCGTATCTCGATACTCATCGGACCGGCACACGGCCGGTCGGTTCGGCTGTCATCCGGGCAGCGTATGTGATCGGGTCAGCACGGGACGCGGGAGGTACCCGGGCGCGGAGGGCCCCCGGCGCTCAGCCGCCGGTGGCGCGGCCGAGATAGGTGAGCGGCCCCGGATCCGCCACCGGTATCTCGTGGAAGCCCAACCGGTCGTAGAACGCCCTGGCCGGGGTGTTGGCCGTGACCATCCCCAGGTGCACGGCGGGCACCCCCTGCTCCGCCAGCGCGGCGAGGAAACGCGTCATCAGCGCCCGCCCGAACCCCGAACGCTGGTGACCGGGCAGCAGATCGATGTGCAGATGCGCCGGGTACGCCGACAACTCGGGCAGCAGCATGCGCTCGGGGCGGTGCAGGAGCGCGGTCATCTGATCGGCCGGTGTCCGCAGCGGCCCGGACGGGTCCGGATACCGGTCCGCGACGGTGGGCAGCCACTCCTTGCGGAACCGCTCGACGAACCCGGCCGTGTCCGCGGTGCCGAGGACGTACCCCACGGCGGAGCCCGCGTCATCGACGACGAACGTGAGACCGGGCTCCAACTCCGCGTACGGGGCGGCGAAGACGCTGCCCAGCAACGCGTGGTCGGGGTACAAGTGCCGTGCGTCGCCGCCCTCTTCGCCGGTGCGGACGCAGATCTCGTACAGGGCGGGACGGTCCTGGGCGCGGTAGCGGCGCACGAAGGGCTGAGTAGTCACACAGGCAACCATGAGGGATGTGGGAGCGCTCCCGCAAGCGGTATTCACGGGCCGCGACGACCGGTTGCGTCAGCTCAGTGCCCGGTCAACTCGTACGCCCACAGCCCGTCCAGGTCGGCGCGCCGGGTGAAGCCGGCCCGGGTCAGGACGCGCTGCGAAGGCAGGTTGCCGGGGTCGGTGGTGGCCAGCACCGTGTGCACACCGGGCAGTTCGAGCGACCAGTGCGCGAGGGCGACCACCGCGTCCGTGGCCCAGCCGGCGCCCCGGGCCGACTCCGTCAGGTCGTAACCGATCTCCACCGAACCGTCGGAGGGCGGCCCGTGGAAGCCGATGCCGCCGAGCGCCGCACCGTCCGTGGTCCGCTCGATCACGTACAGGCCCCAGCCGGGCAGGAAGGCCCCCGCCTCGGTGGCCATGGCGACCATCTTCGCGGCGATCTGGGTACCGCTGCCGGGGGAGCCGTCGAGCCAGTCCAGGCCCGCCGTGCCGCCCTCGGCGAGCACGGCGGCTGCGGCGGGCGACTGCTCACGCAGCCTCAGCCGTCCGGCGTCCAGGACCAGCAGACCGTCTTCGCGGAAGTAGTTCAGGGTCATGACGTCGGGCCACCTCGGTGCGGGAGGGTGGAGACCAGCGGCTCCAGGAACACAACGGGTTCAGTATCCCCCGGGCGGTCGAACGGAGGCCCCCGGCCGCGATTCCCACGTTACGATTCGCGCTCATGAGCACTCCTGACCAGAGCGAAGCCGTGGACACGGACCTGACCGAACCGGAGACGCCGGGCCTGACACCGCGTCAGGCCCGGCGGATACGGATAGTGGTGGCATCCGTGATGATGGCCGCCGTCGCCGTGGTGCTCGTGGAGCGGATCACGAGCCGTTCGTCCCTGCTGGTCGTCGCGGACTACGGGACGGCCCTGATCCTCTGCGGGGTGGTGATCGAACTCAGCCGCAGCGGGCGCACCAGGATCGCGAGCTGGGTCCTGGGTGTGGGGCTGGTGGCCGCGGTGGCCGCGGACTGGCTCGTACTGCCCTGACTCCGGCTCCGTGCCCCCGATCCCGCTGCCCGGGTGCTACGCGCCCTCGCCCGAGCCGCTTCCCGACGTCGAGGCCGCCTTGATGCCCTTCGTGATCTCGTCCATCACGGAGAGCTCGGGCGCTTTGGCGTTGATGTCGAACCCGGAGCGGACGACGATGAGCATGTTCTTGGCCTGGGGCGAGGGGAAGGCCAGCGACTGGACGTAGCCGTCGTCGCCCTTCTTCGTCACGACCTTCCAGCGCACCAGATAGCCCTGCTGTCCGGCGACCGTGACCGCCTGGGATTCGAGCTGCTGGTGCGAGGTGATGCCCGACGAGGAGTCGCCGTACGACTCCTTGGCGTTGGTGGAGATGTCCTTCTCCGCCGCGCCCTTGGCCGTGGTGGCCGAGAGCTTCAGGGCGACCGCAGGCGCGGAGAACACCCCGCCGCGCACGCACTCGGCAGGGGCCCCCTTGGAGTCGGTGCCGCTGGCGCAGGTGTACTTGCCGATGGTCACCCCGGCCCCGACGGTCCCCGATTGGCCGGTCCAGCCGTCGGGTACCGGGATGCTGATCCCGCTCGCCGCGTCCGTGGCGTAACCGTCCTCGGTCGGCGGCGTCTGCTGCTGGGGGTCCTGGTTGCCGCCCCCGTCACTGCTCCCGCCGCCGCTTCCGTCGCCGCCTCCGGTCCCGCCCGGTACACCGGGGCGGCCAGGTGCCTTGGACGGGGCGGTGGACGGCGCCGTCGCCACGTTCCCCGATCCGTGGCCCGAGCCGTCCGTCAGCAGGTAGATGCCGCCGCCGACCGCGGCAAGCACCACCACGCCCGCCGTGACGGCGGCGCCGATCCGGACCCTCCGGCGCCGGACCGCCGTGGGCGGCACGCGGAGCAGGTCGGTCCACTGGCTGCCGTCCCACCAGCGTTCCTGGGCAGGGCCTATTCCTGTATACCCGGGGTCTCTGTGCCAGCCGGGCGGGCTTGTCTGGGTCACAGGGGTCACCGTAGTTGGGCTGAGTGAAAATCGCATGAAACCAGGTCGTGGCCGAGCCCCCGCCGACGGTGCCCGCCGACGCCCGTCGGCGGTGTCAGCGGTCCGGGAATTCCGGCAGCGCCGCGGTCAGCCAGCCGATCCAGTACCGTTCCAGGTCGATGCCGCCCCGCAGCACCAGATACTGAAGCCGGGCCTCGGCCGACAACGCAGGTTGCGCGAAGTCCCGCTCCTCGATCGCCAGGTACTCCGCCAACTGCCGTTCGTGCAGCCGGAGATGACGCTCCATCTCGGCGCCCAGGCCCTGCTGCCCCACCACGGCTGACGCGCGCAGCCGCAGCAACAGGGGATCGCGCACCGGCCGGGGGTCCTCGCTCCTGCCCACCCAGGCGACGAGTTCGGCGCGGCCCGCGGGCAGGACCTCGTACTCCCGTTTCCGTCCCCGGGACGGCTGCTGCGGCAGGGCCCGGATGAAGCCGGACTCCTCCAGCTTCGCCAGCTCCCGGTAGATCTGCTGGTGCGTGGCCGACCAGAAGTATCCGATCGACTTGTCGAACCTGCGGGTCAGCTCCAGCCCCGACGACGGCTTTTCGAGCAGGGCGGTGAGGATCGCGTGCGGGAGTGACATGCGGGCATCCTAAGGAGTTGTCCCGGACAGGCCCTGACCACGGCTCAGAGCCGCGCGGCCAGTTCGGTGCCCTGGCGTACGGCGCGCTTCGCGTCGAGTTCGGCGGCGACGTCCGCGCCGCCGATCACGTGCACGGGATGCCCCCCGGCCCGCAGCGCCTCGTACAGCTCCCGCCGGGGCTCCTGGCCCGCGCACAGCACGACCGTGTCGACAGCGATGACCTTGCTGACGCCGTCGACCGTCACATGCAGTCCCTCGTCGTCGATCCGGTCGTAGGCCGCGCCCGCGACCGTCGTCACCCCTCGGTGCTTGAGCTCGGCGCGGTGGATCCAGCCCGTCGTCCTCCCCAGCCCCGCCCCGACCTTGGTGGGCTTGCGCTGGAGCAGATACACGGTACGGGGCGACGGGGTCCGCACCGGCTCGCGCAGACCGCCGCGTGTCCGGTGTGCGGTGTCGACGCCCCACTGCCGGAAGAAGACCTCCGGGTTCCGGCTCGCCGACTCGCCGCTGTCGGTGAGGAACTCCGCGACGTCGAAGCCGATGCCGCCCGCCCCGATGACCGCCACGCGCGGGCCGGCCTGTGCGCCGTCCCGCAGGACGTCGAGATAGCTGAGGACGCTCGGGTGGTCGAGGCCGGGGATGTCAGGGGTGCGCGGGGTGACGCCGGTGGCGAGGACGATCTCGTCGAAGCCCTCCGAGGTGAGCGTCCCTGCGGTGACCAGGGTATTCAGCCGGACGTCCACGCCGTGCAGTTCGAGCTGGACCCGGAAGTAGCGCAGGGTCTCGGCGAACTCCTCTTTGCCCGGGATCCGCCGTGCCACGTCGAGCTGGCCGCCGATCTCCGCGGCGGCGTCGTAGAGCGTCACCGTGTGGCCGCGCTCGGCCGCCGACACGGCGAAGGCGAGTCCGGCGGGACCGGCGCCGACCACGCCGATGCGCTTGCGCCGACGGGTCGGCGACAGCACGAGTTCGGTCTCGCGGCAGGCGCGCGGGTTGACCAGGCAGGAGGTGATCAGCCCACTGAAGGTGTGGTCGAGACACGCCTGGTTGCAGCCGATGCAGGTGTTGATGGTGTCGGAACGTCCCTGCCCGGCCTTGGCCACGAACTCCGGGTCGGCCAGGAAGGGGCGGGCGAGCGAGACCATGTCCGCACAGCCGTCGGCGAGCAACTCCTCGGCCAGCTCAGGGGTGTTGATCCGGTTGCTGGTCACCACGGGAATGGTCACCGCCCCCATGACCTGCTTCGTCACCCAGGTGTACGCGCCACGCGGCACCGACGTCACGATGGTCGGGATCCGGGCCTCGTGCCAGCCCACCCCGGTGTTGATGAGGGTGGCGCCCGCCGTCTCGATCCGCTGGGCGAGCGCGATCACCTCCGCCTGCGAGGAGCCGCCGGGGACGAGGTCGAGCATCGAGAGCCGGTAGACGATGATGAAATCCGGCCCGACCCGCTCCCGCACCCGGCGGACGATCTCCAGCGGGAAGCGGGTGCGGTTCTCGAACGACCCGCCCCAGCGGTCCTCGCGGTGGTTGGTCCCCGGCGCGAGGAACTCGTTGATCAGATAGCCCTCGGACCCCATGATCTCGACGCCGTCGTACCCCGCGCCGCGGGCCAGTTCCGCTGCCCGTACGAAGTCCTCGACGGTCTGCTCGACCTCGGCGTCGGTCAGGGCGTGCGGCGTGAAGGGGCTGATGGGTGCCTGGATCGCGCTCGGGGCCACCAGGCCGGGGTGGTACGCGTACCGCCCGAAGTGCAGGATCTGCATCGCGATCCGGCCGCCCGCCCGGTGTACGGCCGCGGTGACGACCGCGTGCTGGGCGGCCTCCTCCTCGGTGGTGAGTTTGGCGCCGCCGTCCAGCGGCCTGCCCTGCTCGTTGGGGGAGATCCCGCCGGTCACGATCAGCCCCGCACCGGCGCGGGCGCGGGCCGCGTAGAACTCGGCCATCCGCTCGAAGCCGCCCGGGGTCTCTTCGAGGCCGAGGTGCATCGAGCCCATCAGGACACGGTTGGGGAGCGTCGTGAATCCGAGATCGAGGGGGCTCAGCAGGTGGGGGTACGGGCTCATCCGGTGCCTCCGTGCGCAGGGGTGGTCAGCCATTTCTAGACCACCCGGAACTCTTTATGCAACAAGTTGCAGAATGGGCTGCGTCACTGCGTCACTGCGTCACTGCGTCACTGCGTCACTGCGTCACTGCGTCACTGCGGTCGCTGTGTCACTTCGGAGCTCCGGGCCCGGGGCCCCGAGAGCCTGGCCCGGTTCGGCGGACGTAATCTCGGACCATGCATGTGCTCATCCTCGGCGGCACTACGGAGGCCGGACAGCTGGCCGCCGAACTGACCGCCCGTCCGGGGCTACGGGTGACGACATCCCTGGCCGGACGTGTCGCGCGGCCCAGGCTCCCCGCGGGGGAGGTCAGGATCGGCGGCTTCGGTGGCGTCGAGGCCATGACCGACTGGCTGTCCGGACAGCGTGTCGACGCGGTGGTCGATGCCACCCACCCCTTCGCCGCCGCCATCAGCGCGAACGCGGTGCGGGCGGCGCGGGCCGCTGGGGTCCCGCTCACCGTGCTGCGCCGACCGGGCTGGCAGGCCGTACCGGGCGACCGCTGGCACAGCGTCGCCACCCTCGCCGAGGCCGCGGCCCTGCTGCCCTCCCTCGGCCGGCGGGTCTTCCTCACCACCGGCCGGCTCGGCCTCGCCGCCTTCGCGGACCTCGGCCAACTCCACTTCCTCGTACGGTCGGTGGAGCCCCCCGGTCCGCCGCTGCCGGCCGACGCCGAGGTGCTCCTCGACCGGGGCCCGTACACCGTCGACGGCGAGACGGCCCTGCTGCGCGCGCACGCCATCGACGTCCTCGTCACCAAGGACAGTGGGGGACGGGCGACCGCCGCCAAGCTCACCGCTGCCCGTGCACTGGGCCTGCCGGTGGTCGTGGTGCGGCGGCCACCGGCGCCCCGGGACGTGACCGTCGCCGAGGACGTCGCGGGAGTCCTGCACGTACTCAGTCCGACTGGTCCCGGTCCCGGCGCAGCAGATAGGTGTCCATGATCCAGCCCTTGCGGTTCCGGGCCTCGGATCGCAACTCCTCGATCTGCCCCGCGACTTCGGACAGCCGTCCGGACACCAGGATCTCGTCCTCGGTACCCACGTAGGCGCCCCAGTGGATCACCGGATCCTTGTCCATGTGGTGACGGAACGACTGGTGCGCGTCGAGCATCACCACGACATCGTCCACCCCCTCCGGCCATCCCTCGGCCAGGCGGCGCCCGGTGGTGATCTGCACGGGTCCGGCAACCCGGTTGAGCCCGGTACGGTGCCGGGCCACCAGCGCCGACACGCTGCTGATCCCAGGAATCACCTCGTACGTGAAGGTGACCGAGCCCCGCTCCAGGATCTCCTCCAGGATGCCGAGCGTGGAGTCGTACAGCGCGGGGTCCCCCCACACCAGGAAAGCGCCGCACTCGTCGTCGCCCAGGTCTTCGGTGAGCATCCGCTCGTAGATGTCGGCGCGCGCCCGCCGCCAGTCGTCGACGGCCGGCGAGTAGTTCGCGCCCCCGGCCCTGCGGTCCCGTTCCGGATCGCGCGCCTCGACGAGCCGGTAGCCACGGTCGTGCCGGATGTGTTCGTGCAGGATGTCGTGGCGCAGCCGGATCAGATCCGACTTCTCCGCTCCCTTGTCGAGGAGGAAGAAGACGTCCGTCCTGTTGAGCGCCTTGACCGCTTGAATCGTCAGATGGTCGGGGTCACCCGCCCCGATGCCGATCACATAGATCTTTCTCACCCCGTCGAGTCTGCCTCATGTACCTCGGGTCTCTTACGGGGCCGTCGACGGCGCCTGTCCGGGGCGAGGAGTACGGCACTACGGCGGCGGTCGGTCAGGCGCGGGTCAGCCGGGGCGCGCAGGCCTTGGCGTCGACCGGCCCGCGCAGCCGTCCCGCGAGCTGTTCCGCCCAGGCGGTCAGCCCGGTGATGTCGATTCCGTACGGCCCGCTCTCCCGGTAGGCAGTGAGTCCGTCCGCACCTCTGCGCAACAGGCGTGCCCCGCCTGCGGTGTTCCCGCGGGCGGCGTGCGTCAGCCCCACGGCGAGCTGCGCGAGCCCCCGCCACAGTGCTCGTTCCGTCTCGGGCCCTGCCTTCCAGGCGTCCTCGAAGACCTCGTGGGCGTGGAAGGGCATCCCGGCGTCGAGCAGCCGCTGGGCCTCCCGCACGGTCTCCGCCGGACTGCGCACCACGCCTTCCGGCTGACGCTCCACACCCGCGGCCCCATAGGGAAGAGGCCGCCCGAGTCCGTCCCGGGGCCGCGCACTGCGCGCGCGTCCCTCTGCGTCGCGATCTCTCATGTCGTTCATCCGCTGATTGTCGCCCGGCTACCGTCCGACCAGGCGGAGTCGGACCTTCGCTCGGAGTGAGGTATGGTTCTCATGCAGGTCAGGCCAGGGGAAACCCCAGGTCAGACGGGCATCGGGACGTGGCGCAGCTTGGTAGCGCACTTGACTGGGGGTCAAGGGGTCGCAGGTTCAAATCCTGTCGTCCCGACTTGAGAGAGTCGAGGTCAGGGCCGGTTTCGGAGAAATCCGAAACCGGCCCTTGACTATTTCTGGAGATCCGTTGGGGGACAGGCGTTCCTTGACCGGTGCCTGCGGGCGAGAGCGTGCGGGCACGGCGGGGCGCGCAGCATGCCGAGGGGTGCGATCCGAACGACGGACCAGGCGACGGTGAGGGCAGGGCAGTCTCGGCGGGGGCGAGTTGACGGTAGTAGTGGCCCCTCGGCCACAGAGGCTGGACTCGGTCGGCGACGGAGGTATCGGTGAGGCTGTGGTTGACCAGGACGACAGCCCGGTCGCCGGTCAGCTCTCGCAGCCCGGTGGAGATGCGGTGCTTGGCCTTGGCGTCGAGCGTTGCCCATAGCCGTCAAGTGCTGGTCCGAGTTGGACGACATGGTTGTCTCCAGGCACGTAAGGCGTGTTCTCGGTCTGGGTGTGTGCGGTCGCTGGTTCTACAGGGAGTGTGTTGGCGTGGTGAAGGGCTGGGCCACGGTTCCCAAGTCCTTGTAGGCCAGACCGGATTTGGTCAGAATCGTCCTGGAACTTCTTCTAGCCAGGGGGACGGGATGAGGTATTCGGCAGACAGTGATCCGGTAGGAGGCGGGTCGGGGCAGGTTGGGGCGTGGTCCGGAGGAGAGCTTGCGCGGAAGGATGCCGGCGGTCCCGGGCCCGCGCCCTCGCTCGCCGAGGTCGTCGGGGCTGCCGGCGGGCTGCCGGAGGATGCGGTGCTGTGGATCGCGGCGGGGCTGGCCGGGGCGCTGGCCGTGCTGCACCGGGCCGGGCGGGCGCACGGCGACGTGCGGGCCGGGAACGTACTGCTGACGCGGGGCGGACCTCGGCTGACCGGTGACGCGCCGGGGCGGGGCGGCAGGGCCTCCGTGCCCGCGGCTGACATGGTCGCGCTGGGGATGCTGCTGGTCGCCGCGTACACGGGCGTCAGCAACCGACGGCCCGACCTCGACAATCTGCCGGTGCGGCTGCGGCAGGTCGTCGCCGTATGCTTGGCCGAGGATCCGGAGGAGCGGGCGACTCCCGCCCAACTGTTGGCCGTGGTCATGGAGTTGGAGCCAGAGGCGCCCGTCTGGACGGTCGAGGTCGACGACCTGATCACCCCCACCGGCGGCCCCGTAGACACCACCCCGCCCTCGGACACCCCGGTCGAGGCGCCGCCGCGCCCGGAGCCGCACGGCCTGTCCGGGGCCCGGCTCGCCCTTGTGGTTGTGGCCGCAGTCCTCGTCGGCGTGGTCGTCACGGCGCTGCTGCTCCTGATGCCGGGCCGCGACGGTGGCACCCCCACCGCCGACGCCCCGGTGACGAGCCGGCCGACCCGGCTGCAGCCGACCGAGGACGACACACCGGGACAGCGGACGACCCCGCAGCAGGAGCCGAGCGAGGAGCAAACCCCCTCCGCGGATCCCGCCACCCAGCCTGCCGCGCCCGCCAGCAAGTCACCACCCGCCCCGACCCCCCAGCGGACCCGGCAGACCGGGACGATCGACGACTGCTCGGGCAAGCCCCTGACCGCGCCCGTCTCGCTCCTGCTGCTCTGCGGGGACGGCACGGCCATGCTGCACGACCTGATCTGGACCGACTGGGGCAGCGCCACGGCCACCGCGCAGGGCATCGTCTCGGAGGTGGTCTGCCAGCCGAGCTGTGCCGCCGGCCGGGAGGTCACCTCGGCCGCGACGGTCGCCGTCTCCGGCCTTGCCGACGGCCGCTACACCGTCATGGAGATCAGGGCCCCGCAGTCGCCCACCGACCCCGACGCCAACTACACGCTCGACCGGCTCGGCCCGACCTACCGGGGCTGATCCCGCTCACACCCCCCACGCGGTGAACGCCGCCCAGTGCACGGGGGAGGCGAAGGGGCGTTCGTCGGCGTGATGCTCGGGCCGGGCGTACCGTCCGGCCAGGGCCGCGAGGTGGGGGTGGGCGTCGGTGTACCGTGCGAGGCCGGACCAGGTCAGCCGCCGCAGCCAGGTCCGCGCCGCGCGCAGCGCGGACACTGGAGGCTCACCGTGCGCACCGCCGACGGGGGCGAGCAGCTCGTACAGGCGGGTCATCAGCAGCGCCGTCGCCAGGTCGTTCACCTGCCACAGACTGGTGATCACACAGGCGGCACCGGCCTGGAGGAAGCCGCCCGGCAGCCCGACGAACTCGTCGGGCGCGTCGATGACCTCGTACCGCCCGGACTGACAGGCCCCCGCCACCACCAGTCGGCAGTACGGGAGTTGGTGCCGTGCGAGTACGCCCAGATCCAGAGTGCCGTCCGCGAGCGCCAACGTGCCGCCCTGCCCGATGAGTTCCGCGCTCCCGTGGCAGCACAGATGCAGATATGATGCCTCCGCCAGGTGCCCGAGCAACCACTCGACCGTGGCATCGTCCCCCACGGCGGACACGGCCTCCCCGCCTGCCTCGAACAGCCCCCGGATCTCCGCCAGTTCACTGCGCGCGCCCGGCAGTGAGCCGTCGGGATCCGAGACGGCGACCAGCCGCGGCACGGGCGACGGCGGCCGACCGGCGGCGACCCGGGAGGCGGCGTACGCCCCGGCCGACGGAGCGAGAGCTGACGTCCCCAGATCATCGAGCAATTCACCACCCTCGCCCACCGGCACGGCGTGCAACGGCACCTGCCCCAGCAATCCGGTCGGTACGACCACCACCTCGTGCCGCGGATCCTCCGCCAGCAGCCCGGCGAGGGGCCGCAGCAACGGGGCGAGTCCCCGTAACCGGTCCACCGCACCCGGAAGTTCACGTCGCCGCTTGAGCGCACCGGCCTGCTGGACCAGGAACAGCCCCGCCTCCGGGGCTTCCAGGTCCAGCGCCAGGAGCCGGACGATCGAGGAGCTGGTCACCTCGGGGACGAACACGGCGCGCACCCCGGTCCGTGCGTCCCGCGGTACCACGAGGACACAGCTGCCCCAGACCGAGTTCACCAGATAGGCGAGCGGCATCCCGGCCGCCGCCCGGACGACATCCGCTACCTCGGTCGTCCGCAGAAACCCCTCGAAGCCGGGGATCGCCTGGATCTCCTCGACCACGGTGCGCACACCGCGCTCGGCTGCAGCCTGCGCGCCCATAGAGGCGACGAAGCCTCCGGCCGAGGGGACGAATCCACCGTCCGAGGTGACGAACCCCCTGGTCGGCTCAGCGTCCGCCCCCTCGACCCCGGCGACCACCACCCGGTACCGCTCCCGTGCCTCCCGGTACCGGCGGGCCAGCAGCGGATCGACACCCTCCAGCGCAGCCAGATCCACCGTGTCCCGCCCGGCCACCGCCGACAACTCGCGGGCGAGCCCCCGCTCGATCGCCTCCACCGCACGCTCCGGGCGCCCCGCGCGGGCCAGCAGGAACGCGGCCTGGCGGGCGGTTCCGCGCGTCAGCAGGAGCACCCCCCGGCGGCCGACGGCGGTGATCTGGGCGTCGTAGAGCGCGTGGACGGCGGTCAGCATGCCCGACGCCACATCGGCCGCGTCGCCCCAGTCTTCGGCCGCGGCGAGCGCGTCGACGGCCTCCCGGGCGATGGACAGATGCAGGAATGGAAAGACACGCGGCGGTACGGAGGCCAGCGCCGTGCGCCGCAGCCGTAGGCCCTCGGCGCTCCCCGGACCGTCGAGCAGATCGGCCGTCCGGGCCAGGAGCCAGGTGGCGCGGCTGATGTCGAGGAGCCCTGGGTGCGCGGTGTCGAAGGCGACGACGGCGGTCGCCGCGGCTTGGGCGCCGCGTGGGTCGGCGGCATCGCGCGCGAGTGCGAGCAGCAGGTCGGCCAGGTTGCACTGGAGCTGCGACCACAGCACGGGGTCGTCCTCCGGGCGCAGTTGGCCGAGGGCGTCCCGGTAACACCGCTCGGCCTGTTCCAGGTCGCCCGGTTCGCCGCGCCGGAACAGGAGCAGCCCGAGGTTGATCAGGGAGTAGGCCCAGTCGACGCGGTTGCGTTCGGGGGAGCGTTCGCCCAGGCCGGCCTGGATATGTTCGATACCAACGGTCAGATCGGCGGGACCGCCGCCCGGACGCTGGCCGAGCACCAGCCCGTAGTTGGTCTGCACCCGGGCCCAGAACTCGCCGTGGGCGCGGCGGTCCACCGCGGCGGTGGCGCGGGCGAGCAGATCGCGGGCGGACTCCCAATGTTCGATGCGGTCGCCGTCGTCACGGAAGTACTGGGCGGCGGCGAGATTGGCGACCACCTCGGCCCATTGGAGGGTGCCCTCCGGAAGCCGGGCGAGGGAGAGCTGAAGCACGCGCACCACTTCGGCTGGGTCGGCAGGATGGGCCGTATGCAGGGAAGACACCAACAACCCACCCAGCCGTGCTGCGAGTTCGCCCTCGACTTCCATCTCGCCCGTCTGCCCGGCGAGTTCGAGTGCTTCGCGCGCGAGAGGAATGATCTCCGGGCTATCCGTGCCCCGAACCTGGTCGCAAATCTCGTACAGCCGGGCCCGCAGCCCCTGCCCGAAGGCTGCCATCGCCGCTGCGTAGCGCTCGATCGCCGCGCCCACGGGCGTACGGCCCCCGCACAGATCCTCCAGCAACCCCTGCCGCAGCCGCAGCGGAGTCTCCAGCGGAGTGCCGACGGCCTCGCGCAGCTCCCCCGCCCCGGCGTCGCGCACCAGGGTGTCCGCGGTGAGCCGTGGATGCGTCCGGACCAGATCGGCGAGCTGGTCCGGCATGGTCACGGTGACGGCGTACAGCAGCTCCCGGACACCGGATCCGGCCAACTCCGCCGCCGCGTTGACCAGGAAGATCCGGTAGTTGTCCACCGTCGGCGCCCCGTACGGTGCCAACTCCGCGCACGCCGCATCGGGGTCCGCCAGATCCCGTTCCGTGTCCCGACTCAGCACGAACGGCAGCAGCCTGCGCGGCAACACGACCACGTTCCCGCCGAACCGGCCACTGGCGAAGGCCCCGGCGAGCCGCGCCTCCTCCACCAGCGAGGCCGCGCTCGCGGTGGCATCGTGCTGGAGCTCCGCGACGGAGGTGGCGAACAACGACGGTGCGAGCGCCCCGGCCCGCAGCACCAGCATCGGCGCCTCGACATGTGCCCGGGTTCCGCAGTCGGGGCAGCCCGCCCAGTGCAGACCGGGCCCGAACCCGTCCGGCCCATCGCGACTTTCGAGGACATCGGCACGCTCACGGCTGTCGACGATGCGCCATACCGGCGCCTGACACTGTCGACCGCACTGCTCACAACACCAGTCGTGCGGCGCTCTCGTGGAGACCGTCACCGCCGGACCTACTTGCCGTCGGTGAGATGGGAGAGCAAAGCCGTCAGCACCCTCGTGAGAGCTGCATCCTTGAGGGCCCGCTTGTGCACGGTCACACTCCACCGCCCCCGGGCGTCCCGCTTGATCACGACCTCGGTCTGCAACAACGTGACAGCCAGCATCCCTACGGACACGGACACCGGGTCGAACCGCTCCATCGGCGACCGCACGTACTCCACGGCCTCACCGACGACGCCGTCTCCGCTCAGGGCGACATACTCCAATGCCGCCCGCGCGACGTCTCCTTCTCCTTCACTGCTGCCCGGCTCGATCCCTGCGGCCTTGAGCGCGTCACTCAACTCCTCGTCGGGCAAGGCAATGTCCATGGCGGAAGGCAGCAATCCCTTGTCTTCCACCAGCACCGTCAACGCCCGTACGGCCTCCACATCGGAGAGCGCACGAATCTCGCCCACCTGCTCATCTCTTTGCGACATGAGCCAAGTCTGCCTCTCCGCGGGGCGTGCGGGGCCGGCTTACGGGTGATTCGTCGCCATGGGTGCTGCGTCTGTCCGCCGCCGGCGAGGAGTTCGGTCGGAATTCCGGCCCGCACTCCTTCCTGGAGGAGTGCGGGACCTCGTGTCTGATGGCGATCCCGAAGAACACCGAACTGATCGATTCCACCAAACACCCAGGAAGACAGCGAAGTTGACGGCACGCCTGCCGGAACGCGGCCTTCACCCGCCGGGCCTGCGGAATCGGCGCCAGGGGCTTCCTCGCCTACGACTGGGCCGTGATCGAAACCCCCGACGACCGTCGCCCTTGCTGCCGAATACACCACCAGTGCCGCGATCACCCCTAGTTTCCCCAGTCCCATGAGCCGAAGTATGCAGCGGCCCCGGTGCGACGGGCCTCCAACACCGCCTCCAGCCGGGCGAAGTCCCGTCGTGGCATGAGCGCCTGCCATTCCGCCAGTGGCAGCACACGTACCTCGTCGTGTTCGGCCGGGTCCAGGGTGAGGGTCTGGATCTGGCCGGTGGTGAGCCGGCCACCGTCGAAGACGAAGCCGATCGTGGCATAGGGCCACTCCGCTCCTGGCTGGCCGAACACCGACGCGAGGAGCTTCACGGGACCCTCGAAGCGGATCCCGGTCTCCTCCCGGCACTCCCGCAGGGCCGTCTCCCACGGGCGCTCACCCGGATCCATCGTTCCACCGGGCAGTTGCCACGGATGCGTACGGGAGTACACCGCCCTCAGTTGCAACGGGTGGTCGTGCTCGTCGGTGAAGAGCAGGCATGCGAACGCCGTCGCCTTCAGGACCGTTTCGGCGTATTCCTCAGGTGGCATCCACGCCGGGCTCACGCCGTGCTCCTCGAAACCTGCGGGTGGTTCTTCGCCACCCGCAGGAGAGAGGGGCTGCTCGTGGATCGGATGTGTGGTCAAGGTTCTCTGACCTTCCTGAGGACGTGTCCGAGGTGCTGGGGGGGGGCGAGGACGGGCCGGGCGGCGGGCGTGGCGCGTGTGCGTCTTCGGGGGTGCGCGGGGGATCGGGCAACAGCCCGGCCGGTGTGCCGCAGAGACACGGGATCTCCTTGTCGCCGGGCGACGTCGCCCCCGCAGCGCGGGGAGCGGATCGCCCGCAGGCAGGTCGTCCGTCCCACGTCGTCCCCCTCCGACGGTCGTGGCTGTGTCGTCGGGCTCAACGACACAACCAGGGTTTCGAACGCATGTTTTTCGGTCGCTTCGAGAGCCCGGCACTCAGCGGATCGTGACGGGTGCACCGGGGACGGCCCCTTGTCTCGCAAGAGCTCATCAGCGCGGGGGAGTTGGCTGAAACTCTGAGGTCCTGCTGACGGTGGAACGATGGATTGTGCCGGGGAGGCCGAGTCCGGCGAGGACCCGGTCGGCCCGGTGGCGCCAGGTGTGCTGGTGGAGGACTTGACGCCGGGCTTCCTCACCGAGCGTCCGTCGCAGGGCTTCGTCGGCGAGGAGTTCGGTGACGGCGTCGGCCCAGGCGTCCGGCTCGGCGGGTGGACGCAGAAGGCAGTTGACACGGTCCTGGAGGATCTCGCGCAGGACGGGCAGATCGGAAGCGACGAGGGCACGGCCGTAGGCCATGTACTCGAAGAGCTTCATCGGGGAGGCCCAGCGGCCGGTCTCGCAATGGCCGTCGGCGGTGTAGATCTTCGACTGATAGGGGGCCAGAACGACGTCGAAGAGCGGGTAGTACGCGCTGACGGCGCCCGGTGGGCGGTGTCCGTGGAAGTGGGCGTTGGCGGGGCGGCGGGAGCTGCTCCAGCGAGCGCGGTCCTCGTCGGTACCGCCGATCAGATGGAAGTCGAGGTCGGGGAGCCGGTCCGCAAGGTCCAGGACGAGGCCGATGCCGCGCCCTTCGTAGAGGTGCCCGATGTAGCCGATGCGGGGTGCGTCCGGGCGCCCCGGCAACTCCGGCGGGGCCGTTGGGCGGGCGGATGCGTCCGGTGGGTCGGAGCCTTCCGGTGCGACGAGGATCGGTGCGGTGTCCAGGTGGCCGTAGGCGCGCTCGTAGTCGCGCGCGAGTGCGTGGGTGATGACGACGATCCGCGCGAGCGAATCCCGCTGGAGCAGGCGGTGTTCGATGCGCAGGGTGTTCGGATCGTCCCGCAGGCGGTGGCTCTCGTACACGAGGGGTGCGACGTCGGCGGCGGCGGTGAGGCCGTGCAGGTCGTGGCCGTAGATCAGGTCGGGGGCGGCGTCATGGGTCAGCAGGGCGCGCACCCGTTCGGCGCGTACCCGGTATCCGGCCGGGGTGTAATCAGGGCTCGGGACGGTGTGGACGGGGAAGCGGTGGCGGACCCCGTAGTAGGCGTAGGCGTCGTCGACCGTGTACGTGCCGGGCGCGGTGTAGAGCGAGACCTCGTGACCGGCTTCGGCGAATGCGTCGCACATGCGCATGGCGTGGACGCTGTTGGCGTAGACCGAGGGAACGCTCCCGGGGTGCAGGTAGGCGATGCGCAGGGCCGCCTCCCGGACCGGCACGCGAGGAGTGCGCTGCTGGGGCTGGGCGCGTCCGTCGGGCAGCGACCGGCGTGGTGCGGGCTGAATCGGGTCCACAGATGTCCCCTGGTCGAGGGCGGCGGGTGGTGGGGCGGTCGGGGCGCCGGTGGTGTCACCGCGCCTGGCCGCGGAACCATGCGGCGGTCCGCTCCAGGCCTTCGCGCAGCGGGACCGGCTCGACCTCGGGGAAGAGGGAGCGCAGGCGGGTGTTGTCCGCGTGGGAATGCCGTACGTCGCCGGGGCGGGGCGGGAGGTGCCGGGGGGCGAGGGGCGATCCCAGGACCGACTCCAGTTCCGTGATCAGTTCCAGGAGAGAGGTGCGGGTGCCGAAGGCGAGGTTCACCGGATCGAAGGAGACGACGCCGCGCAGAGCCGCCTGGGTGAGCACCCGGCAGACGGTTCCGACGTAGGTGAAATCGCGGGTCTGGTGGCCGTCGCCGTGCACCAGCACCGGTTGCCCGGTGGTCATCGCACTGATCCAGGCGGGCACCACGGCGGCGTAGGAATGCCCGGCGGGCTGCCGGGGCCCGTACACGTTGAAGAAGCGGAACGGCAGGACCGGCAGGCCGTAACAGTGGTGGAAGGCACCCAGATAGGCCTCGGTCGCCAGCTTGCTCACGGCGTACGGGCTGAGCGGGGCCGTGCGCAGCTCCTCGTGCTTGGGGAGGTGCGGATTCGCCCCGTAGACGGAGGACGAGGAGGCCGCGATCACCTGCACCCCGCCGGCCCGCCGGGCGGCCTCCAGGACACAGAGCGTGCCCGTGGCGTTGGCGTGGTGGCTGGCGAGCGGATCGTCCACCGACCGGGACACGGACGGCAGGGCGGCCAGGTGAACGATCGTGTCCATGCCCGCGAAGGCCCGGTCCAGGAGGGAGCTGTCGAGGATGCTGCCCTCGGCGAACTGCACATCGAGTCCGGCCAGGTTGTCCTTGAATCCGGTGGACAGGTCGTCCACGACCCGGACTTCGGACACCTCCGGCCGCAGGGTCAGGGCATGTGCGAGGTTGCTGCCGATGAAGCCGGCGCCCCCGGTGATCACGATCTTCAAGCTCACCACTCCTGATCGGACGATTCGGAATCGGAATCAGAGGATTCGGACGGGTCGGATGAAGCGGACGGTGCGGCGGAGGTTTCAGAGAACGTCGACGTTCGCGCCGCCGAGCCGGTGGCGGCAGTCCAGTACGTAGGACGAGCGCGCGGCGATCAGGTCGTAGTCGAACGCCTTGTGGTCCGCGAGCAGGACCACGGCGTCGGCGGCCGACAGTTCCCCGGCACCGGCCGTCACCCGGCGGACCCGGTCCAGCACGCCGGAGGCCGGGGGAACCGAGTGGGCGACATGCGGGTCCGCCGCGCTCACGTCCGCCCCTCTCGCGAGGAGGAGTTCGGCGATGCGGGCGGCGGGGGTCTTCCGGGCGTCGCTGGTATCGGCCTTGTAGGACAGCCCCAGCAGCAGGATCCGGGCCCCGTCGACGGCTGTTCCGCGCCGGGCGAGGGCGTCGGTGAGCCGCCGCACCACGTAGTCGGGCATGTGGCTGTTGACGTCATTGGCGAGTTCGACGAAGCGGAAGGTCCGGCCGGCTGCGCGCTCGGCCCACCAGGACAGATACGACGGGTCGACCGGCAGACAGTGCCCGCCGACGCCCGGACCGGGGACGAACCGCAGGAAACCGTGGGGCTTGGTCGCGGCGGCGTCGATCGCCTCCCACACGTCGATGCCCAGTTCGTGGGCGAACACGGCGAGTTCATTGACCAGGGCGATGTTCACATGGCGGAAGGTGTTCTCCAGGAGCTTGGACAGCTCGGCGGTACGGCAGTTGCTGACCGGAACCGTCGTTTCCACGATCGCCCGGTAGAAGGCCTCGACGTGTCGCAGCGAGGCCCCGTCCACCCCGGAGACCACTTTGGGGGTGTTCTCCAGGTGCCAGCGGGTGTTACCGGGGTCGATGCGCTCCGGGCTGTACCCGAGGTGGAAGTCCCGGCCCGCGACGAGCCCGGACGCCGCCTCCAGCAGCGGGGTGACGAGTTCCTCGGTCGTCCCGGGATAGGTGGTCGACTCCAGTACGACGGTGGCTCCCCGCCGGAGGAAGCCGCCCACCATCCGGGTCGACTCGGTGATGTACGACAGGTCGGGCAACCCGTCGCGCAGTGGTGTGGGCACGGTGATGACCGCGATGTCGAAGCTCTCGCAGTCGGCCGGGTCCCGGCTCGCGCGGTAGGCCCCGGAGGTCAGCAGCGGGCGGAGCCGCCCGGAGGTGAAGTCCTCGATGTACGAGTCCCCGGCCACGAGCCGGGTGACCCGTTCCTTGTCCACGTCGTACCCGACGACCGCGTACCCGGACTCGGCCGCGCGGACGGCCAGGGACAGCCCCACATAGCCCTGGCCGACGACGACCGCCCGGCCGAGGTGTGCCGGAGGGGCCGGTGGGGTCGGCGATTCCTGCGGGGCGAATTCCCCGGGGCCGCTCCGGACGCCCGTGCCGGGCAGTACAGGCATATGCATTCCCCTCAGGAGAGCAGAACTGATCGGGCGAGCCTGGCTGTTCAGGAGAGCAGAGCGATCACATTGCGGGTCATGGCACGTATCCGGGCGTCCAGGGTCAGCAGCCGCGCCCAGTCGGTGGTGGCCGCGTTGAAGACGGTGCCGCCCCTGGTGCAGAGGCCGAAGGTGGCGGCCCGGCCCGGGTCGTCGTTCTCCCGGACGGCGGCGTTCCAGCCGGAGCCCGGGGCCGTGGGGAGATCGGCCACGCCCAGAATCGTGAAGTCGGCGGGCGTGCCGTCGGTGCCCGTCGCGACGGCCTGCCCGTGGGCGTCGCGCCGGTGGGCGGCTCCGTCGCACTCGTAGCCCACGAGGGCGTGTTCCTCGCCGAGGATGTCGCCGTCACGCAGCCCGGTGCCCGCGAAGACCGGATGTCCGGTGTGCTGGACGGTGAAGCCCAGCGGCTCGCGCGGGCCGTCCCAGTGGCCGCCGCCGTTGCGGTAGCTGACGCCGATGAGGGAGTTCTCCGGTTCGGTCTCCCACCAGTGATCGGGAACACCCCGCATCAGGTCGGTGTCGGCGCCCTGCGGAACTCCCGGCGGGTACTTGGCACATCTGATGGCCGTGCCGTCAGCGGCCGGGGTGACCCGCCACCAGCAGGTGTTGGCCCCGAAGACGGCCATGTTGCCGCCCCGGTCGCGGAAGGCGGTGACGTGCCGTCGGGTGCGGGTACTCCAGTACTCGTCGTGTCCGGCGGAGAGCAACAGCCGGTACGGGTGGGTGAGATGAGGGTCCTCATCGAGGTCGAGGTCGGTGCAGTAGTCGGCGGTGAACCCCGATGTCTCCAGCCAGGAGAGGAAGGGAGCGTCCCAATGGGCGAAGGTCTGGCGGGGTGTTCGCGGATCGTGGGCGTCCGGCCGGCCCTTCACCGGGCCGCCGATTCCGCCGCCGGGGCGCCGCAGGGTGACGGTGCGGTACGCCTCGTCGTACGGAAGCGCGCCGTACAGACTCGCTCCACCGCTCCTGTTGTACGCGTGGTACGTGAAGACGGGCACCTTGTACAGGACGCGTGAGGTCCGGGCGGGTTCGCGGGCCGTCACCACGAAGAGCATCCGGGAGTGCCGCGCGTCGAGGTCCTCGGCGCCGGCCGGTGGCGGGTCCGGCGGCGCGGCGGTACCGGGGCCGAGCACGGCGATGTACACGCCCGAGGGCCACTCGCCGGGAACCGTGAAGTCGTGGCCGGGCCAGCGCCAGTCCTCGTCGTGGCGGCCCGGGGGCGCGTACCTGCCGGGGCCCCCGGTGCTGCCCATGAGGCGTGGGCGGGCTCCGCAGCGGTAGAAGTCGGCCCGGAACCGGTCCGCGCGGGTCGAGACGTGGAACCGCAGGACCTGCCCCGCACGCACACTCGGCCGGGCGGGATATCCGTCCACGACCGGCCCGGCGGGGAACGCCGCCGTCACGCCGGGCGCTCGCTTCCCTCGGTGCCCGTACGGCCGAAAGCGCTTGTACGGCCGACCGTGCCCGTACGGTCGAGACCGGCGAGGACGATCTCGGCCCGGCGGCGCCAGGTGTACCGGTCGAGGACCTGCCGCCGGGCCTCGTCACCGAGCCTGCGCCGCAACGCCTCGTCGGCGAGCAGTTCGCCCAGGGCCTCGGCCCAGGCGGCCGGATCCCCGGGTGGGCGCAACAGGCAGTTGACCCGGTCCTGGAGGACCTCACGCAGGACCGGAAGGTCGGAGGCGATCATCGGAAGGCCGTGGGACATGTACTCGAACACCTTCATGGGGGAGGCCCAGCGTCCGGTCTCGTCGAGTCTGCCCCAGGTGTAGACCTTGCTCTCGTACGGGGCGAGGACGACGTCGAAGAGGGGGTAGTGGGAAGGGAGTTCGGACGGTGGCAGGTGCCCGTGGAAGTACACCTGAGGGGACCGGCAGGCCTTCTCCCAGCGGGCACGGTCCTCGTCGGTGCCGCCGACGAGATGGAAGTCGACCCCGGGGAAGCGCTCCGCGAGATCGAGGACGAGGCCGATGCCGCGCCCGTCGTAGAGATGACCGACGTAGCCCACCCGCGGGACGTCCGGGCGGCCCGGCAGCTGCGGTGCGTTCGTCGGGTCGGCGGGGTCGGGCGGATCCGCGCAGTCGGGTGCGACCAGCATCGGCAGGGTACCCAGCCGCTCGTACTTCTCCGCCAGATCGTGTGCGAGCGCGTGGGTGATCACGACGACGCGGGCCAGCCGGGGCATCCCGAGGAGCTCTTCCTCGGTCCCGGCCGGGGACAGATCCTGGCGCAGCTGGTGGACCTCGTAGACGAAGGGCGCCAGATCGGCCAGGGCGGTGAGCGCGTACGGGTCGCGTCCGTAGACGAGGTCCGGGGGAGGGCCGTCGGTCACCAGGGCGCGGATGTCCGCCGCACGGTGCCGGTACCCGTCCGGTGTGAAGTCCGGGGCGGGGACGAGACGGATCGGGAAGTGGTGACGGACGCCGTAGTAGGTGTACGGATCCTCGGTGGAGTAGGCGGAGGGCATGGAGTAGAGGGTGACGTCGTGCCCGGCGGCGGCGAAGGCGTCGCACATGCGCATGACGTGGACGCCGTTGGCGAAGAAGGACGGGATGCTGCCGCCGTGCAGGTACGCGATGCGCATACGGCCTACTCCTGTGTCGCTGTCAGCGCGGGCGACCGGTGGCGGACGCCCGGCGGGGCGTGCGGTCCGTCGGGTCCACGGGCGTCTCCTTGGGGTGGGCCGCTGTGAGTCGGCAGTGGCACGCGGGCGGTACGGAAGCGGGCCGGTCGCCCGGAGCGTTGCCGGGGCGAGTTGCGCGGGTGGACCGGGTCGGCTCCGCGCGGGGGTGATCCGGGAGGGGGTGATCCGGGCGCGGGCAAAGGGAGTTCTGCCCCCTGACGAGTACGCGGTTGCCTGTCCTCCCCGGCAGGGTGACGGCTCATCATCGCGGGTGGTCGTGAGCTTTCCAAGAGCGACATTTCGGCCTGCTTCACGGTCCGTTGTCCACCCGTGGCCGCGTGTGATGGAAGCGGTCGGAGCTGATCCGGCCAGGAAACGCAGGGCGCCGGGGCAGGTGCCGGAGCCGCGGAGGTGCGGCCGAAAACAGAAGTCCGGTCCCAGAGCGGTACCCCTCGCGGCCGACGGGGTCGTGGGTCCCGGTCGGGTGCTCGGCCGCGGTCGCGTGGGCCGTACGGACGGGGGCGGGTCCGCAGTCGTGGGACGGGCCGAAGCCGCGCCTTCCGGACAAGTCGTGGCTGGACAGTACTGGTTGCCATGTGCGGCAGAGGGTCTTCCCGCCCCCGCCCGACTGCGGCGGGCAGCGCAGTTGCGCAGGAGCGCGGGGTGCGGGCGGCCGGTCGGAAACACCAGGTCGGAGCGTCCGTCCGGACATCCGGGCCGGTCCGGATGCGAAGGACCGACGCTGTCCGGGCGACGTGAACCCCCGCTGGTTCCGCCCTTCATGACCCCGCAGTGTGATCGTCCGACCGCATCTTGTGATCACGTCGGGCCCGTGCGTACCGTGGCGCCGCCGTGACTCCCCGTCGCCAACGGTGGAGCCGGTCGCCGAAGGGAGACTGCCATGAACGAGGAGATCGAGCAGGTACGCGAAGAGGAACTGCCCGAGCTGGCACTGATGGTCGACATCCCCAGCTGACGGCACGTCACCTCGGGCGGCGGGCCGCAGCGGCCCGCCGTCCGTCCCCACCCGGCGACACGGAGGTACGCACGGTGCGAGTACAGCCCGACGCACGCCAGAGCGCCGAGGAGCGCTCCACTCTGGCGCGCACCACCCGGTCCGTCCTGGGATCCGCCGGGCTGACCGTCTCCACCGGGGAAGCCGCGCACCCCGCGGTCATCGAGACCGCGCACGTCGCCCAGCACGCCCTGCGGGCCGGGCCACTCGATCCGGACCGCCTCGACCGTCTCACCTCGATGCTCAGCCGTGCACGGTCGGGCATCGCGGCCACGCCACCGTCCGGGCTTCCCTGGCCGGTCGAACTCGCCGCTCCCCAGCCTCATCTCGAACGCAGTGTCGCCCGCGCGCTCAAGTCCGTCCCGGACCAGGCCGGGAACAGCGACCGGCCGCACGGCTCCACCGTCGTCGCGTGGCGGGAGGCGGAGACGGCGACGATCCGCGGGACGACCGCCCTGCTCGCCGTCACCTGGCCGGGCGCCTATGCCGAGTTGAGCGAGATCCTCCGGCAGATGGTCCTGCTGGACGGGCCGTCGATCGACGGCTTCACCGACTTCACCGTCCACGGCGCCGTGTTCATCCGGCGCGACCGGCTGCGACCGGGCCCCGGCGGACTTCCCGGAACTGTCCGGCTCGCGGAGGCGCTCGTCCACGAGGGCACCCACACCCGCTGCAACGCGGCGTCCGTGGCGGCACATCCCTTCCTGCGGCCCGTGGAGGACGGTGGCCCGCTGGTCGCGACGCCGCTGCGGCTCGACCCCCGGCCGCTCACCGGGCTCTTCCAGCAGACGGTGGTCCTGGCCCGGAGCGTGCTGCTGTACCGGCGCCTGCTCGCGGGGCCCACGGCGGACTCCGGCGCCGCCGCGGCCGTACGCGCGCGCCACGATCGCCTCGCCCGTTCCGCGGCCGATGCCGTGCGCACGATGACCGGACACCGTGACGCGCTCACCGACCACGGCAGAGCCGTCCTGGAGGACGCGGCCGAGGTGGCCGAGGTGCACGCCTGATGGCCGGGACCCCGTGGGAACCCCAGGTCTTCGCCCCCTACGCCCAGTGGCCGGAGGTCGTCTTCGCGCGCGTCGCGGCCCGCTCACCGCAGTTCGATCCCGTCTGCGCGGCCGGTGACCGGCCCGTCGTGGTGGGCAGCGCGGCCGGGCACCGCACGGAACGCGTCGTCGCGAGCGCGCGCGGCGAACTCCTCGAACGCGTGGGCAACATCCTCGCGGGCCGCGCCGCCGAGTCGGACGCCGCGGTCGTGGCGACCCACAGCGAACTGCGCCGCAAGGGGATACCCGCGGTGGACCCCGCCGAGTTCGTACCGGAAGGCGCGGACCGTACCCCGGACGAGTCACGCGGCACCCGGCGGCTCTGGGTGCTCGGGCGGTCCCTGCACACCGGCGCCGACACGCACGTACCCGCCGGTGCCGTCTTCCTGCACCACCGGCCGCCGCCCGGCTGCGACCCCGGGCCCGGGGTCGGATCCACCGGGGTCGCCGCACATCCCGACCCCGACGCCGCCGCGCAGCACGCCGCATGGGAGGTCCTCGAACGTGACCTCATCCGCAGGAGCTGGTACGGACTCTCCCGCGCTCCCCGGGTGATCCCGGAGACCGGACTGCCCGATCCGCTGGCGGAACTCCTCGACGGAACCGGGGCGACGGCGACCGCACTCGACCTCCCGGCACCCGCCGGTTCCCGGTGCGTGGCGGTCTGCCTCCACGCACCGGACGGGACCCGGCAGACCTTCGGGGCCCGCTGCGGTCCGGACGACGGGGAGATCGCCCCGCTGGTCGAGAAGGCCGCCTACGAAGCGCTGATGGTGCGGTGGAGCATGCACACCCCGGTGGCCGCCGACACCTGGGCGCGCTGGCAGGGCGGCGACGCCCCGGACTCCGCGGTCAAGCACGCGCTCTGGGCCTACCACCGCCAGGACAGCCTCCGGCTGTGGACCGCGAACACCCCGGTCGGTGCCGCGCGCCCCGCACCACCACCGGCACCGGGCGGGCCCGAGCGGTCGGGGAGCGGCCCGTCCTCCGAACCGCATCGCTCCGGCGCCGCCACGTTGTCCGAGCACACCGGCCGGGACCTCGTCCTCGTGGACACCACCTGCGGACCGGCACGCGCCCTGGGCTCGACGGTGGTCCGGGTCGTGGCCCCCGGCGCCCGCGCCCTGCCCACCGGCCCGGACGGCGAACGCGGCCTGCCCCGCGCCCCGGGCCCGCACCCCTTCGGCTGACCCGACGCCCGCAACGCACGCCCCCACCGCCCACGTCCACCCGGACCGTCCCGCACCGCGGCGACCGGACCGGCCGCAGGCCGAGGAGACCCGACATGTCCACGACGCACGACCACCGCGGCCCCACGGCTGCAGCGCCCGCCGATGTCCCGGAGAGCGGGGGCGATCGCCACGCCTCCGCCGCGCACGGACCCGGATACGCCGACACCTTCGCCGCCGACTACGACCGGTGGTTCGGCAAGCCGGGTGTCACCGGCGCCACCGTGGACACCCTCGCGGCGCTCGCCGGTGACGGGCCGCTGCTCGAACTCGGCATAGGTACCGGGCGAGTTGCTCTGCCGCTGGCGGTCCGCGGCTTCGATGTCCACGGCGTCGAGGCGTCGGACGCGATGGCCGCGCGGCTGCGCTCCAAACCCGGCGGCGACACGATCCAGGTCACGCCGGGCGATTTCAGCGAGGTCCCGGTCACCGGCACGTTCTCGCTCGTCTACGCCGTCGGCGGCACGTTCTTCGAACTCGCGGACCACGAGGCCCAGCAGCGCTGTCTCAGCGCGGTGGCCGCCCACCTCGAACCGGCCGGTGTGCTGGTCCTCGACGCGCATCTGCCCGAGGCCCTCGCCGTCGCGGCGGCTTCCGGGGTGCCCGAGGTCGTCTCGGAGACGGACGAACACCTCATCCTCTGCCACCGCAGGATCGACCCGTCCACCCGGACCTACCAGTCCCACTACCTCGTCCACGAGGCGGACCGCACCCGTCACCTGCGGGTCCACTTCCATTACGCGTCGCCGGGCGAACTGGACACCATGGCCGAGCGGGCCGGGCTCCGGCTGCGGCAGCGGCTGGGCTCCTGGGCGGGCGCGCCGTTCGCCCGCGACAGCGCCTACCACGTATCCGTCTACGAGCTCCGCTGACGCCACCCGCAGCAACACCCCCGCTCGCAGCAACCCCCGTCCCTCTCGCGGTCGCCTCGCCGAACACCCTCCCGGAGCAGAAGTGACAGACACCGACCCCGGCCCGCTCGTCCACACCGCAGACTTCCCCTTCCCGCACCACGACGGCCTCGGCCCCCTCGACGAGTTCGCCGCACTGCGCAGCGCCGCGCCGTGCGCCCGGATCCGGCTGCCCAGTGGCGACTCGGCCTGGCTGGTCACCCGGTACGCGGACGTGCGCACCGTGCTCGCGGATCCGCGCTTCAGCCGTACCCGTGCCACCCGGGGAGCAGGACCGCGCATCGCGCGCGTCCCCACGCTGCCGGACTCGATCCTGGCCGCGGACCCGCCGGAACACACCCGGCTGCGCAAGCTGGTCGCCCCGGCCTTCACCGGCCGCCGCGCCGAAGCCATGCGGCGCGACGTGGCCCGGTTGGTCGAGGAGCTCCTCGACCAACTCGCCGCGCACGACCGCCCGGCCGACCTGGTGCAGCTGTTCGCCCGCCCGCTGCCGCTGGCGGTCATCTGCGCCCTGCTCGGCGTACCGCGCCAGGACGGCGAGCAACTCGACGCCTGGTGCGACGCGCTGCGCAACCTCACCGCCCTCGCCGACACCGAGGTCACCGCCGTTGTCGGTGAGATGACCGGCTACCTCACCGCGCTGGTCGCGGCCAAACGCCGCCACCCCGGGGACGACGTCCTGAGCACCCTGATCGCCGCACGCGACGAGAGCGACCGGCTCAGCCAGGACGAACTGATCTCGTTCAGCCTGGTGCTGCTCGCCGGGGGGTACGGCACCACGGCCGACCGGCTCGGCGGCATGGTGCACCTGCTGCTCGACGAACCCGGACGGTACCGGCGGCTGCGACAGGAACCGGACACGATCCCCAGGGCCGTCGAGGAGCTGCTGCGTTATGCCCAGACCAACGTCCAGGCGAATCTCCGGATCGCCACCGAGCAGATCGAACTGGGCGGCGTCACGATCGCCGAGGGCGAAGCGGTGATGGCGGTCAACTCCTCGGCCAACCATGACGAGACCGTCTTCGACGATCCGGGCCTGCTCGACCTCGACCGCGACCACAACCCCCACATCGGTTTCGGGCACGGACCGCACCACTGCGTCGGGGCGCAAGTGGCCCGCGTCCAGCTCCAGGAGGCACTGGCCGGCCTGGTGCGCCGGTTCCCGGAACTGCGCGCCGCGGCGCCCCCGGAGTGGAAGACCGGTCTCAGCACCCGGGCACCCCGCACCCTGCCCGTGACCTGGTGAGGCGGCCGTGTCCCGGAACGTCGAACAGGACCCGCCCCCCGGAGAACCCCTCGGGGCGTCGTGGGCGCGCGTCGACCCCGACGCGTGCATCGGCTCCGGCGTCTGCCTCGCCACCGCCCCGCTCCACTTCGAACCTGCCGGGAACACCGGCTCACGCGCCCGGTCCGACGCACCCGCCGCCGACGGATCCGCGAGGGACGCGGCGGTCCTCTGCCCGGTGGAGGCGATCGGGTTCGTCCGGTCCCGTCCGCCGTCCACCCCGCTCCCGGCGCCACAGCTCGACCCCTGAGGGTTGTACCGGAATGCGTATCGATTGGGAGCCTCTCGGATTGCATGGCCGTCACAATCGCCCGAGCAGTGCCTTTTCATGATCGTTCGGTGCCCGCGGGTCGTAGATTTCACGGGTCGCAACAGATCCCGAGGGGCGTCGGAGGAGTGAACTCCGCCGCCCGGGGTCGTTGTTCACCGAGCCAGAGGAAAGCTGTTTCATGCGTCGCACCATCGTCCGCCGTACCGCCGTCGTCGCCTCCGGGCTCTCGCTGGCCCTGCTTGTCAGTGCCTGCGGGTCCGACAAGCCCGCCGCTGATTCCGCCGCCCCCAAGGACAAGGGGAGCGCTGCCGCCGAGCCGGCCGCGAAGGCGCTGTCCCAGGCCGAGCTGGACAAACTCGTCCTGGCCCAGAGCGACTTGAAGAACCACAAGGTGGCCGGGGCGACCAAGGCCGACCTCGCCGCCGTGAAGACGATGACCACCGACAAGGCCGAGTGCAAGCCGCTCGTCCAGGCCATGTCGCTGAGCGCCGTGGGCACACCCGCCGCGACGTCCACGCGCAAGATCGTCGCTGTGCCCAAGGCGCCGGCCAGGGACGCCTCGGCCGACGAGAAGGCCGCGGCCGGGATGAAGGCGCTCAGCGCGACGGTCACGGCCGACACGCTGGGTTCGTACGACGGCAAGGGAGCCCCGGACGCCTTCGCGTCGTTGAGTGCCGCGGGCAAGGCGTGCGCCGGTGGCTTCACCCTGGTCGTCGGCTCGGACAAGACGAAGTTCACCAAGGTGGCGCCCGCCACCTACTCCGGCGGTGACGAGGCGGTCGCCTTCGTCCTGACCGCCGACCTGGACGGCGAATCCGGCACCTCCCACCTGGTGGCGGTACGCAAGGGCAGCACGCTCGCCTCCTTCTACGCTCAGAGCCTCGGGGGCAAGGCGGAGCAGCCGAAGGACGTCATCGACACCCAGCTGGCGAAGCTCGGCTGAGCGCGCACCCCGGCCTCCCGGTGTCCCGGCCCCGGGAGGCGTACGGCATCGTGATGACCGGCAGGGGCCCTTCCGGGTCCACCGGGTCCCGGAAGGAACCGACGAGATGATGCGTAGCACTGCGGAGCGCGGACAGGCCCGAGGACTCACGGGAGCCCTCCGATGAGCGACGACTCCGTACGGGTACGCACCGAGGGCCGGATCGGTCACCTCACCCTCAACCGCCCGCAGGCGCTGAACGCGCTGACCCACCCGATGGTGCGGCGCATCGACGAGGCGCTCACCGCCTGGGAACAGGACCCCGGCGTGGAGAGCGTCGTCCTCACCGGAGCCGGTGAACGCGGCCTCTGCGCGGGCGGCGACATCCGGAAGATCTACGAGGACGCGCGCGCGGGCGGCTCGGCCTCGACCGCCTTCTGGCGCGACGAGTACCGGCTCAACGCCCGTATCGCCCGCTACCCCAAGCCGTACGTCGCCCTCATGGACGGCATCGTGATGGGCGGCGGCGTCGGGGTGTCCGCCCACGGGAGCGTCCGGGTCGTCACCGAACGCTCCAGGGTCGCCATGCCCGAGACGGGCATCGGGTTCGTGCCCGACGTGGGAGGCACGTATCTGCTCGGGCGGGCACCCGGAGAGCTCGGCACCCACCTCGCCCTGACCGGTCTCCCGGTGGGCGCGGCGGACGCGCAACTCTGCGGGCTGGCGGACCATTTCGTGCGGTCGGAGCAGTTGCCCGGACTCCTCGCGGACCTCGCGGAGGAACCGGTCGCGGATGTTCTGTCCCGCCGCGCCGAGCGGGCACCGGCCGGTGAGCTGGACGCCTGCCGGGAGTGGATCGACCACTGCTACGCGGCGGACACGGTCGAGGAGATCCTGGACCGGCTGCTCGACGTCGGCCTCCCCGCCGCCAAGGACGCCGCCGCGACGCTGTACAAGAGGTCGCCCACCGCGCTGAAGGTCACGCTCGCCGCCGTGCGCCGCGCCCGTGAACTCGGCACGCTGGAGGAGGTCCTGGAGCAGGAGTACCGCGTCTCGTGCGCGGCGTTCGCCGAACCGGACCTGGCCGAGGGGGTCCGGGCCCAGGTGATCGACAAGGACCGCGACCCGCAGTGGTCCCCCGCGAGCCTCGCGGAGATCACCGAGGACCGGGTGGCCCGGTTCTTCGCACCGCTCGGCGCGGGGGAGCTCTCGCTGCGCACGCCGTGAGCGCGGTGGGCAACGGGCCCGGCGGCGGGCAGCCGGATTCCGGCCCGGCACAGTGGCGTCGGGGCATCGGCATCGGGGCATCGGCATCGGGGCATCGGCGTCGGGGCATCGGGTCCGGCCCGTTGCCCCGGCGCCGTCACGTTCAGGCGGTGAGCGCCGGAGGTACCGCTGCCAGGGCCTCCTGGACGGCGGCGACCAGCGTTCGCGCGGACTCCGCGGACAGCTCCAGCGCGACCCGGGCGGACGGCCCCTTCGCCGGATCGGTGAGATCGATGTTGAGCGTGTGCTCGGCCATCGCGTGCACCGGGTGGTCGAAGTACACCGTCACGTCCGAGACATGGAACCAGGAGCCGTTCGGCCCCTTGGCGCTGCCGTCGACCTCACCCTTGACCGTCGTGTAGGTGCACATGCTCAGGCCCCCAGGTGCTTGTCGAAGAAGGCGGCGATCCGCTCCCAGCCGTCGTTGGCCGCGGCCACGTTGTACGAGGGGCGGTCCGTCGAGAAGAACGCGTGACCGGCCCCCGCGTAGCTGTGGAACTCGAAGTCCTTGCCGTGGGCGGTCAGGATCTGCTCCAGTTCGGCCACCTGCTCGGGGCCGGGGAAACTGTCGTCCGCCCCGAACAGCCCGAGCAACGGCGCCCTCAGGCCGGGGAGTTGGTCGACGATATTGCTGACCTTGAGGGGGAAGCCCTCCGGCGGAGTGCCGGTGACGAACGCGCCGTAGCAGTCCACCGCGGCGTCGAGATCGAGGTGGCAGGCCGCGAGCACACTCTGCCGGCCTCCCGAGCAGTGGCCGATCACGCCGGTCTTCCCGTTGGACGTGGGCAGCGCCCGCAACTGCGCCGCTGCGGCTGCGACGTCGCCGATGAGACGGGCATCCGGCACACCGCCCGCCGCGCGGCCTGCCGCTGCCGCGTCGTCCGGTGCGGCGCCGGGCGCCTCGCGGTAGAAGAGATTCGGGCAGATCGCGTCGTAACCCAGCTCGGCGAACCGGCGCACCATTTCCTTGCTGCCCCGGTCGTAGCCGGGCATGTGATGGATGACGACGACGCCACCGCGCCGCGTTTCGCCCTGCGGGCGGGCCAGGTAGGCCTCGATCTCGTCGCCGTCGTGACCGGGGAACCGAATGGTTTCCGCGGTAAGTGAGTCGTTCATGAGACAGCTATACCATAAGGCTGAACTGAACAGTTTATGCTGATGGGTATGGTGATTCCCCGTTCAGCGGCCTCCGGCGACGTGGCCTCCGGCGACGTGGCCTCCGGCGACGTGGCCTCCGGCGACGCCGTCCCCGGCGACGTGTCGCGCATGGCGGCGGATCTGCGTGCCTGCCTCGGCCCGCTGGTCCGACGCCTCAGACAGACGGGGCCGGGGGACGAACTCACCCTGTCCCAGACCTCCGTACTCGTACGGCTCGACCGCGAGGGCCCGGCGACACCCGGCACCCTCGCGGCGGGCGAGGGCATCCGTGCCCAGTCCGTCTGCACGATCGTCTCCGCACTCCAGGAGCGCGGACTGGTCGTCCGCGACCCGGACCCGGACGACGGCCGCCGGGTCGTCGTCTCGCTGACCGAAGCCGGTGCGGAGGCCCTGCACGGGGCTCGCCGCGATCAGGCGCGCCGGCTGACCCGGGCCCTCTCCGAGGAACTCACCCCTGCCGAGCGGAAGCAACTGGCCGCGGCTCTGCCCCTGTTGGAGAGGGTGGCACGCCAGGTCTGACCGGGGCCGGCCGGACAACCCCGAGGGCTGTCCGGCTTCGATCCGCGGCCCCTAACCATGGTCGACGGTCAGCGGCTCGAACGCGATACGGGTCGAGGACCCGTCCCCGGCCCAGGACACCTCGACGGTGCCGCTCTCCTCGTCCACCCGCACTCCGCTCACCGCGTCGGCGAGCGGCGCGGCGCCCGGTTCCGCGGTCAGCGTGGCGAGGCAGACCAGGAGTGCAGTGCCCTCCGCGACCGCGGTCAGCCGGGGCACGAGCGCCCAGCGGGTGAACGCGGTGCCCTGCGGGGCCCGCACCTCGTCCCGCGCCTGCCAGCCGTACAGCCCGTGGAGCTCGGACTGCACCTGGCCGCCGGTGCCGGTGTCGTCAGGTCCGGTCGCCCAGCCCGTCTGTTCCAGCCCGGTCGCGGCCGGGGCGCCGAGCACCCGGTGTACCCGCAGTTCGTACCGGCCACGGGCCACCGTGAGGCTCTCCACCCGCATCCCCGGCACCATCGGCGCACCGGAGGGGAAGACCGGCCGGTGCCAGGACGCCGCCCAGCCCCAGCCGTCGCCCTCACCGGCACCCAGCGGACGGATGGCGCGGCGGTCGCTGCGGACCCCGGACACGACCACGGCCAGGTGGTTGTCCGCGGTGTTCTCCTCGGACGTGGGGCCGGTCACCGTGGAGTAGGCGTGGCGGCTGTAGAGCGGGTCGTCCCGTACGCCCGACTCGCCCTCGTGCGGCCGGATATGGTCGCTGCCGTGGTTGTGCAGCCGGACGATTCCGTCCGCCCGTGTCGACTGCACCAGCAGTCCGGGCGCGGGCAGCGCCCGCACCCGGTCGGGCCCCTCGCTGGGCGCGTTCTCCTCGGTCGCCGTCCAGAGCGGGTGACCGTCGGGCGCCAGCAGTGACACGAACGCCTTGGATGCCCAGTAAGGGGACGCGGGGCCGGAGTAGCGCTGGAGCGTCGCGCGGTGCGGGCCGTGCCAGCCCAGGCTCAACAGCCCGTCGGAGCCGGTCGCGCCCCGGTCCAGGAAGTAGCGCAGCGCCCCGCTGACCAGCCGTCGTGAGGTACCGGGCGCCAGCGGGGTGTGCCCGGTGACCGCCCCCAGCGCGACCGCCGAGCCCGCGGCGAAGCGGTACGTCAGCGAGCGGCCGAAATAGATCGGCGCGCCGTCCCCGCCGAACAGCAGCGAGAAGCTTTCCAGGTGTTCGCGCAGCCGGGCGCCGTAGTGCGCGGACAGTTCGGAGTCGCCCGACAGGTGGCCGTCCAGCACCGGATAGAGGTGCAGGGCCCAGCCGTTGTAGTGGTCGAAGGCGCGGCCGTCGCCGTCCGTGTACCAGCCCTGCCCCTGGTACCAGCCCTCCAACAGCTCCCTCGCCCGCTGCTTCGCGCGGGCCGTCTCCGCGTCGCCGCGGCCCACGGACTCCAGGAAGGCGGCCACCGAATAGGGAAACAGGTACCAGTTGTTCGGGGCGGGGGTGTGGCGCAGTGCGCCGCGCAGCCACTCCTCCGTACGGTCCCGCACCCCGGAGTCCAGCTGGTCCCACAGCCAGGGCCGGGTCAGCCGCAGCCCGATGGCGACGGAAGCGGACTCGACCATGGGCTGCCCGAAGACCGTGTGGTCCTGGATCAGCGGCCAGGACTCGGTGTCGTCCCGGCCCGGTGTCCTGGTGCCCGCCGCGAGCCCGTCCGCGTACCGGCCGAGCCAGTCGTGCGGGTCCTTGCCCGCCGCGCCGGCGACGCGGAACGCGGCGGCGAGGAACGTACGCGCGTACCCTTCGAGGCCGTCCGACCGCACCCCGGAGACGGACGGCCGCCCCGGCAGGTTGAGGAGGGCGCGGCCGGGCGTGGCCCACTGCCATGCGGCGTGCAGCAGACCGTCCGCCGCTGCTTCCCAGTGCGCCCGGGTGTAGCCGGTGTGCGGGCTCAGCACCCGGTCGTCGGCGGGGAGTTCAAGGGGCGGCGTCATGCGCGGAGATGCCATGCGCGGAGATGTGATGCGCGGAGATGTCATGCGAGGAAGGCCAACCTCTCGTGTTCCACGGGGTGGGCGAAGTCGTCACCGGCCGCCCACCGGGCGACCTCGCCGACCGCGAGATCGGCCAGCCGCCGCCACTCGTTGCCCTGCGAACCCGCGAGATGCGGCGTGATCAGGGCGTTGTCGCACTCCCACAGGGGATGCCCGGACGGCAGCACCTCGGGGTCCGTGACATCGAGGATCGCCCGGATCCGGTTCTGCTGGAGCAGCGCGGTGAGCGCGTCCTGGTCCACGACAGCACCGCGCGAGGTGTTGATGAGGACGCTGTCCGGTCGCATGGCGGCGAGGAGTTCACCGCTGACGAGTCCGCGGGTGGCGGGCAGCAGGGGGGTGTGCACACTCACCACATCGCTCCGGGCGAACAGTTCGGCGAGGCCGACCGGCCGGACACCCAGCGCGTCGGCCTCGGCGTCGGACACGTACGGATCGTGCAGCAGCAGCGGCAGGTCGTAGGGGAGCAGCAGTTCGATGACGCGTCGGCCGATCATCGAGGCGGACAGAATGCCCACGGTGCGGCCGTAGTTGCCCACCTCCGTGGACGTACCGAGCCAGTTGCCGCGGACCTTGTCGGCCCGGAACGCACGGGACCGCTCCAGTACGTGCTTGCCGGACAGCAGGACCATCGCGACGGTGTACTCGGCCACCGGCAGGGCGTTCGCCGCCGCTGCCGACGACACCCGGATGCCGCGCTCCCAGCACGCCTCGGTGAGGTGACCGCGGACGGTCCCCGCCGTGTGGACCACGGCGCGCAGCCGGGGCGCCGCCTTCAACACGGCCGCGTCGACGGGCGGGCAGCCCCACCCGGTGATCAGCAGCTCCACGTCCGCGAGGGTGGTGCGGGCCCGGCGGGTGGTGAAGTCGTCCAGGACGGGCAGCGGGGCGAGATCGCACAGCCCGGCGAGGGCGGCCAGGGACTCGGCGCCGAGTACGGAGGCCGCGGCGTCGGCGCTCATGGCGAGCGCGGCACGGGGAAGGGAGCGGGCGGGGGGAGGGGTGCTGGGCATCATTCTCCTGGTGCGGGCAAACGGGAATCGGAGAGAGTGAGGTTCGCCGGCAGGTCCAAGCAGCCCCGGAACAAGGCTACTTGACGGCTACTTGACGGCGCCCGCAGTGAGGCCGGAGCGCCAGAAGCGTTGCAGCAGCGCGAAGGCGAGAATCAGCGGCAGCACCGCGAGCAGTGAGCCCATGATCACCACCGGGTAGTACTCGGGGGAGACGGTGGCCGAGCTGTTCCAGGTGTAGAGGCCGAGACTGACCGGGTACAGGTCCTGGTCGGAGAGCATCACCATGGGCAGGAAGAAGTTGTTCCAGATCGCGGTGAGCTGGAAGAGGAAGACGGTGACGAGGCCCGGCCCGAGCATCCGCAGCGCGACCCGGAAGTACGTGGTCAGCTCACCGGCGCCGTCGACCCGCGCCGCTTCGAGCACCTCGTCCGGCACGTAGCCCTGGCTGAAGATCCGGCCGAGGTACACACCGAACGGATTGAAGAGCACCGGGACGAAGACCGACCAGAACGTATTGACCACACCGGTGGCCGAGGCCATCAGATAGAGCGGCAGGGCGAGCACGGTCTGCGGCACCATGACGGCGGCGAGGACGAGACCGAACAGCTTCTCCTTGTGGGCGAAGCGGTACTTGTCGAAGGCGTAGCCGCAGGCGATGCTCACCAGGGCCCCGAGCGCGGCGCCGATGACCGCGTACAGCAGGCTGTTGCCGTACCACCGCGCGTACTCCCCGCCGTCCATCGAGAACACGTTCCTGAGGTTCCGCAGGAACGAGAAGTGGTGCGGCGACAGCAGGCCGCTGCCGGACAGCGCGCTCCGGTCCTTGGCCGACGCGAGGACCAGCCACAGCACCGGCAGCACCGTGTACAGCACCGAGACGCCGACCACGAGATTGACGACGGAGCGGCCGAGCAGCCGTGGCCGCAGGGCCGCCGGGGTGCGGATGACGCCGTTCGCGCTCATCGGGTGTCCTCCTCGGGGGTGTTGGCGCGGTTGGTCCAGCGGGTGACTCCGTAGGAGAGCGCGATCGTGACGACCAGCAGGATCACCGAGGCGGCGGCGGCCAGCCCGTAGTTGTTCCGGGTGAACGCGGCGTCGTAGATGTACATGCTGGGCGAGAAACGGGAGTTGATCATCGGCGTCGCCTGGCTGATCAGCATCGGTTCGGTGAACAGCTGGAGCGCGAAGATCAGGGTGAACATCGTGACCATCACCACCGACGAACGCACCAGGGGCGTCTTGACCTGGAGTGCGGTACGGACCGGGCCCGCCCCGTCCACGCGGGCCGCCTCGACGACCTCGCGGGGTACGGCCTGCAGCGCGGCGTAGAAGACGACCACGTCGTAGCCGAGGTTGCTCCACAACGCGATGTTCACGATCGAAGGGATCACGGTGTGCAGGCCGAGGAAGTCGATGGTGATGTCCGCCTTGCCGAACAGATCGATCACCGGGCTCAGGCCGGGCGTGTAGAGGTACAGCCAGATCACGGCGGCGATGATGCCGGGCACCGCGTGCGGCAGGAACAGCCCGAGCTGGGCCCAGGACCGCAGCCGTACGACTCCGGAGTCCAGCAGCAGCGCCAGCGCCAGCGAGCCGATCACCAGCAGCGGGATGTAGAGCACGCTGTACAGGACGATCGTGCCCAGGCTGCTGAGGAAGGTCGGGTCGGTGAGTACGGCGGTGTAGCTGCGCAGTCCGACGAAGACCTTGCGCTCGGGGCCGAAGCCGAGTCCGGGCTCGTCGTCGCCGAAGAAGCTCAGCCACACGGCCGTCCCGACCGGAATCAGGAATATCGTCACGAGGAGAATGAAGAAGGGTGTCATCAGCACGCCGCACGCGCCGAGTTCACGGCGGCGCGAGGACCTGCGGGCCGGGCGCTCGCGTGCGGGGCCCGACGGCGCCTGCGACGTGTGCCCGGCGGTGCCCGGGGTGGCCGGTACCGGGGTGGTGGCGGGGCTGGTCATGAGTGTCACCTGCCTCTCTGCTGCTCTCTGGTGCTGCGAGGGGACGTTGCTGCGAGGGGACTGCGCGGCAAGGGGGGACTGCGCGGCAAGGGGCCCGGGGTCAGCTGCTGTGCTCGGTGGTGGCCAGTCCCAGGGCCCTGAGGTCCGGCATGGTGCCCCGCTGGGCGGCGCGCACGGCGTCGAGCAGGGAGCCCTGACCGCCGCCGACCCGGGCGAATCCGTCCTGCATGACCTTGGCGGTCGCGGTCATCCGCGGCCCCCAGGTCCAGCCGTCGCGGACCTTGTGGGCCTCCTCGTCGAAGAGGGTGTAGATGTCCTGGCCGCTGTAGTACGAGCGGTCGAAGGCCTTGCGGTCGACGCCGACCAGCCCGGGGGCGGCCGGATACTGGCTGCTCGCGCCGCTGGAGAGCCGGGCGCGCAGGGCGTCCGGGTGGGTCACCTGCCACTCGATGAACTCCAGGGCCGCCTCCGGATGTCTGCTGCTGTGGGTGACGGCGAGGGTGGAGCCGCCATGGGTCCCGAGCGTGTGGTCGCCGTCGGACCACTGGGGCAGCGGCGCGATGGCCCACTTGCCTCTCTGGTCGGGGTGGGCCGACATCTGGGCCCCGGCATCCCAGGCGCCGCTGAGCCGGACGAGGACCTGACCGCTGTCGACCCGGGCGTCGTTCTGCTGGCCGTCCACGGTGTTCACGTGGACCAGATCCTGGTCGATGAGCCGCTGCCAGTACGCCGCGACCCGGCGGCTCGGCCGGTCGGCCAGCGAGACGTTCCAGGCACCGCCCGCGGTGTCGAACCACTGGGCACCGGCCTGACAGGCGAACGCGGCGAACTGCAGTGCGCCGTCGGTGGCGAAGGTGGTCAGCCTACGGTCGGCGTTCCTGCGGCGCACCGCCCTCGCCGCATCCTCGAACTCGGCCCAGGTGCGCGGCACATCGAATCCGTACTGCCGGAAGATGTCGCTGCGGTAGTGCATCACCATGGGCTCGAAGTCCAGCGGAACGCTGTAGACACGCTTCTCGAAGGTCGTCAGACCGAGTGCCTGGGGGAGCAGTTCGGCCCGCAGCCCGTCGCTGATGAGTCCGGTGATGTCGCGGGCCACGCCGTCGATGGCGAAGCCGGGCACCTGCGGGTACTCGATGGTGGCGACGTCCGGCGCGTTGCCCGCCCGTGCGGCGTTGCTGAGCTTGGCGTACCCGCCCTGGTTACCGGAGGGGATCTGCTGGAAGTCGACCTGAATGCGGTCGTGGGTACGGTTGAACTCGTCCACCACCTGCTGGCTGCCGCGCAGGGCGGACCAGAAGGTGAGGTGGGTGGCGCGCTTGCTGGTACTCCTGGTGCCACCTGACTGCGAGGATCCGCCACCGCTGCTACAGGCGCCGAGTGCGCCGGTCAGCGGCAGTGCGGCCATCGTGGCGAGTACGGATCGACGGCTCGGTCGACCAGGCATGGGCGCCTCCCGCGGCTCCTGATTCGAGACACGGGGAATCCTGATCGGCTGATCGCCCCGGGTCAATAGAGCGATCAGAAGGAAGATAAAGCGGTCAAACGATCTATTCTTCGGTCCGGCCCCGCACCTGCGCCGATCCGCGCACGACGAGCCTGGGCAGCAGCTCCGTCCTGCGCACCGGGCCGGGGCTTCCGGCGGGCTCGGACAGCCGGTGCAGCAGCAACTCCGCCGCCGCTCTGCCGATCTCGGCCTTCGGCGGGGCCACGGCGCTCAGCGGGGTGCTGCCCAGCGCGGCGACCACATCGTCGTACGCCACCACCGAACAGTCCTGCGGCACCCGCACCCCGCTCTCCGCCAGCTTCTCCACCAGCATCAGCGCGTCCACATCGCCGTGCAGCACCGCGCCCGTCGCGCCCCGCGCGCGCAGCAGCGCCGCGAGATCGAGCGGGGCGCCCCGGTGCGGCGCGGGCACGGCGCTGTACACGACCCCGTCCGGATCGCTCTGCTCCGCGGGGCCGGGTCCCGGCCCCGCGTCCGGCGTACTGAGCACCACCGACCAGTCGTCCACCTCGGGACTGGCCGCGGCGATCTCGGCGAACGCCGCCCGGATGGTGCGCGCGGTGGGACTGTCGTCGCGGGCCGCGAGCACCAGCCGGCGGTGGCCCAGCGACACCAGATGACCGACGGCCAGGAACACCCCGTACCAGTGGTCGGAGCAGACCGAGTCCAGCGCGTGCAGGGCGCTGCCCGCCCGGGGGCGCCGCTCCATCAGCACGGTCGGCACCGGCATGTCCGCGAGCCAGCCGTAGTCCGCCTCCTGGGACGCGGCGCTGCGCCAGTGCGGAGCGATCAGCAGCCCGCGTGCTCCGGCGGCCAGCGCCCGCTCCACCAGCGGCCGTTCGCCGCCCGGTGTCCGGGGCGCGATGTGCAGCGCGGTGCGAATGCCGGACTCCTCCAGCACGCTCCGTGCGCCGTGCAAGGTCTCGTAGAGGTACGAGTGCCGCTCCGGAACCACCAGGGCGACCGCGCCGCCGTCCACGGCCGGGTCCCCGGAGCGCGGTGCGGGCAGCCCGCCGGAAGGACCCGGCCCACCGACCTCTTCGGCGGGCCGGGCCACTCCGTGCCCGCGCCGCAGCTTCCCCGCGCGGGCCAGTTCCTCCACGTCGCGCCGGACCGTCACGACCGAGACGGCCAGCTCCGCGGCGAGTGTGCTGACCTTGACCGCGCCCCGGGACCGCACCACCGAGAGGATTCTCTGACGCCTGAGTTCGACCGGCTCCCGCATGCCTGGACCCCCTGGGGTGTCTGGTCAGCCGCCGCCCAGCTGTTCGTTTGAACGCTTGGCTGAGCGCTTGCGGTCGCAGCATAGCGATCACACCGTGATCGGTGGGTCGGCCCGCGGACCGACCCACCGACGGGGGCCGACCGGGCATGCAGAGCGGCCGGGGGCGGCGGACGATGTCCTCGTCCGCCGCCCCCGGCCGCCCGTCCGTCCGCTGTGTCAGAGCAGTACCGGAGTCAGGTCCGGGCCACCCTCGTTCTCGTACGCGTCCTCGTCGAACGGGTACAGCGGGCGCTCCACCCGGTGGTGGCCCAGGCGCAGCAGATCCTGGTCGACGCCGCCGGGGGTGAGGGCCAGCAGCCAGTCCGCCGCCATGTCGTGCAGTTCGGGCTCCAGGTAGCCGATCTTGACGACGACCAGATCGAAGGTGCGCGGGTCGATACCGAGGCCGCCCTGCGCGGGGCCGGTGAAGTCGGCGAGCGTGTGGAACGGCTTGCGCTGTCCGGTCACGACGACGGTGAGGCCGCCGACGGTGATGGCCGCGAGGTCGCAGCCGCGGTCGTAGGCGCCGCCCTCGGCGCGGTCCGCCTTGTCGGCCGCCCGCTGAAGTCCCGTGACGGTGCCGGTGATTTCGAGCGGCCCGCCCTGGCTGGTGTCGACCTTGCCGCCGACACCGACCGTGACGGTGGCGCCGATCCCGGCCTCGAAGCAGGCGCGCACCGCGGCCGGGTCGGTGATGCCGGGGTGTACGGCAGTGACCTTGCCGGAGGCGATCTGCTCGTTCTCCAGCAGCTTGCCGAGCATGTACGCGAGGTCGCCCGCGCCGCCCGCCGTCGGGTTGTCGCCCGAGTCGCTGATCAGGAACGGACGGCGGTCGGAGGCGACGGCCGTGGCGATGCACTCCTCCGCGGTACCCGTCGGGCCGACGAACTCGAAGTCGCGGCGCACCTCCCAGTACTGCTGGGCCAGCGACTCGGCCTCCGCGGCGGCGAGTGCGGCGTCGTCGCCGGTGACGACGATGGCGGCCTTGCAGCGCGGCTCGTCGGCCCAGGCGTAGCCGACCCAGATCGCGGCGTCGACGATGCCCGGCTTCGCCTCGATGCCCGCGAGCCGGCCGTAGAGGCCCTTGGCGGGTTCGAGTCGGGTGCTGGTCTTCTCACCGGGGAGCAGGACCGGCACCTGTACCCAGGCACGGTGCGGGCGGCGGGTCCCGGCGGGCAGCTGGAGCCGCTCGACGAGCTTGCGGGCCGCGCGCTCGCGGGTGTCCCAGGCGTCCTCGTGCGGGGCGAGCCGGTGCGCGGTGAGCAGTTCGATCGGCTCAGCGAAACGGCGCGAGACGTTGCCGTGCAGGTCCATCGCCGCCGACATCATCGGGCGGCCCGACGCCGGGTCCTCGGGGGTGCCGACCGCGTCCAGCGCGGCCCGTACGGCTTCGGTCAGATCACCTTCGGCGTCCGTGAGACCGATGACGCTCATCGCCCCGTGCAGGTCGTAGACCATGCCGTCGAGGGGGCCCGCCGCGCGGATCCGGGAGATCAGCTCGTCCTTGAGCAGGAGGTAGGACTCCGCCTCGACCGGACCGCCGGGCAGAGCCGTGGCGTGCAGGAGGGGGACCCATTCGACGAGCGCGTCGAGATCCGAGGACGGCTGTGTCCAGCTGTAGCGGTTCAGCAGTTCCTGACCGCGGGTCTGGCGGAAGTCGTCCGTGGTGGAGCGGTGCGGGCAGAAGGTGGAGGACTCGATACCGATGCCGCCGATGGCGATGCGCAGACGGCGGGTGGGGGTGGAGGTGGTCATGAGGTGCTGCTCTCCGGTTGCGGGGTGTGGACGGTGGTGCGAGGCGCCGCGCCGATGGGGCTCGGGCGCGGCGGACCGGGTTCAGGGTCTGCGGGGCCGGGTTCAGGTTCTTTCGGCGTGCGGCCGGCTGTCGCGCAGGGCGGTCAGTCCCGCGCCCAGCAGGCCCGCGTCCCGGCCCGAGACCGTGGTGGTGATCTCCAGACCGGCCGTGGCCATCGGCAGGCAGCGTTCGTAGAGGACACCGCGGACCGCGGCCACCAGGGGCTCGGCCGCGGCCAGGGCGCCGCCGAGGACGACCGCCTGCGGGTTGAAGAAGTTGACGACGACGCCGAGCACGGTGCCGATGTGCCGGCCGGCCGCCCGTACCAGGGTCGTCGCCTGCGGGTCTCCGTCGGTGACCAGGCGCAGCAGTTCGGCGGTGCCGTCGACCGGGGTGCCGCGGCGGGCGAGTTCACGCAGTACGGCCGCGCCGCTGGCCACCGTCTCCAGGCAGCCGATGTTCCCGCAGCTGCACGGGCGTTCCTCCGCGGCGTCCACCCGGACATGGCTGATGTCGCCCGCGCAGCCGTTGGCGCCGCGGTGCGGGCGGCCCGCCGAGATCACTCCGCAGCCGATGCCGCGGCCGGCCTTGACGACCACCAGGTGATCGAGTTCCGGCCGTGCCGACTGGTGCTCGCCGACGGCCATCAGCGTCGCGTCGTTGTCGACGACGACGGGCAGTCCGAGCCGGTCGGCGAGGACGTCGCGGAGCGGGAAGTTGTGCCAGCCGGGCATCCGGGAAGGGGTGAGGACGCGGCCGGTGGCGACGTCGACCGGGCCGGGGAAGGCGATGCCGACGCTGCGTACCGTGCGTCCGGCCGCCCGCTGTTGGCCGGCGAGCGCGGCCAGCTGTTCCACCAGCCAGTCGACGGCCTGGTCCGGTCCGGCCGTGAGGTCGTGGCTGTGATCGGCGGCGTCCGACACGGTGCCGTCGACACCGACGGCGGCCAGCCTCCCGTGGTGGGAGCCGAGATCGGCGGTGAGGGCCACACCGCCCTGCTGCGGGATCCGCAGAAGCCGGGGGCGGCGTCCGCCGCGCGAGGCGCCCTCACCGGATTCGGTGAGCAGCCCGGCCGCGACCAGTTCCTGGACGCGCAGCGAGACGGTCGAGGCCGCCAGTCCCAACTCTCTTACGAGGTCGGCCCGTGAGGCGGCGGCACCGGACGTGACCATGCGCAGGATGTGCTGGTTCGTCACGCTGTCCGTCATTGCTCTCCCCGTCATCGCTGTCTCCGGTTACTTCGAAAGTTGCTTCGAGATTTCAAAGTAAGTCGGCGCTGTCTCGATGAAAGTTAGCGATCTGATGGCGACTTCCGCCAGGGGTAACGGAAAACTTTTCATCAATTCGCTATCCCAATATCGGACAAAGAGGATCAAAAGCTGCACTTGGGGCGCACTTGGTCACGTTTTCGCTCTTGACTTAGTTTCATCTGCCGTCCTAACTTTCAGACATTCTCCAGCCGATGTTCACGTCGGCTCGCAGCCGGAACTCGATGGAGGCCCACCCATGCGCCCAAGGCGCTCACCCGCGCGGCGCCGCGCACTAGCCGCAGCGGTCACCGGGACGGCGATCGTGATGGCCCTCTCGGGCTGTACGCAGGACGGCGGCCGGATAGCCATGGGACCCACCGGTGGTACCCCGGTCGAGGGCGGCACCGCCACGATGGCCCTGCCCCCGGCCGCCACCCCGAACTGGATCTTCCCCATCGGGGCTCCCGGCTACGGCGCCACGTACAACTTCGCGATCCAGTCGCTGCTCTTCATGCCCGTCTACGACGCGGTGAAGAAGGACGGCGCGCTGACCACCACCGGGCCGAACACGCTGGGCCAGAAGCCGGTCTACAGCGACGGCAACCGGACGGTCACCGTGCCGCTGCGCAAGGACATCACCTGGTCCGACGGCAAGCCGGTGACCGCACGCGACATCGAGTTCTGGTTCAACCTCGTCAAGGCCAACAAGGCCGACTGGGGCAGCTACTCCGTCGGCGCCATGCCCGACAACGTCAAGAGCTTCGAGACCGTCGACGCCCACACCGTGCGGCTGCACCTCAACCGGTCCTACAACCCCGACTGGTTCACCGCCAACCAGCTCACCCTGATGCGCGCGCTCCCGCAGGCCGCCTGGGACGCCGAGAAGGACGGCGGGCCCATCGGCGACCGGGACCGCACGACCGCGGGTGCCAAGGCGATCTTCGCCCGGCTGACCCAGCACTCCAAGAGCCTCGGCGCCTACTCCAAGGACCCGCTCTGGAAGACCGTCAACGGGCCCTGGAAGATAGACGAGTGGCAGAACACCGGCCAGGTCACCCTCGTACGGAACCCGAAGTACACCGGTTCCGACAAGGCCCATCTGGACAAGGTCGTCTTCAAGCCCTTCACCACCGCTGACTCCGAGTTCAACGTGCTGCGCTCCGGTGGCGTCGACTACGGCTACATAGCCCCGTCCGTCCTCGCCCAGAAGAAGACGTTCCAGGACCGCGGATACCGCGTCGACCCGTGGGAGGGCTGGGCGGCCACCTACATCGTCTACAACTTCAACTCCTCGCACGGCGGCCCCGCCCTGCGGCAGCTCTACATCCGCCAGGCCATGCAGCACCTCGTCGACCAGACGGCGATGAGCAAGGTCATCTGGCAGGGCAGCGCCACACCGACGCTCGGGCCCGTGCCCATCACGCCGAAGACGCAGTACCTGTCACCGGCGATGGAGAAGAACCAGTACCCGTACTCGGTGCAGGCCGCCCGTACGCTCCTCGTCGACCACGGCTGGACGATCCGCGACGGCCAGGCCCGCTGCACCCGCCCCGGCACCGGCGACAACCAGTGCGGCGCGGGCATCGCGAAGAACGCCCCGCTGAACCTCACACTGCTCTCGCAGTCCGGCTCCACCGAGTCGACGAACATGATGCAGGAGCTGAAGTCCTCGCTCAGCAAGGCCGGCATCGACCTCAAGGTGCGCCAGCAGCCGCTGAACTCGGTCCTCGGCAACTCCGTTCCCTGCAAGGCGGGTCAGCCCGGCTGCGACTGGGACATGTCCTTCTTCGGCACCGCGGGAAGCTGGTACTACCCGCTCAACCCCAGTGGTGAGCAGCTCTTCTCGACCGGCGCCTCCGCCAACTTCGGCAACTACTCGGACCCCGTGGCCGACAAGCTCATCCGCGCCGTCCAGTACTCCGCCGACCCGAACGCCATGCACGCGTACGGCGAGTACCTCGCCAAGCAGCTCCCGGTGATGTGGATGCCGAACCCCGCCTACCAGGTGTCGGTGATCCGCAACGATCTGCGCGGCGTCGACCAGAACCCCACCGTGACCCTCGCCCCGCAGGACTGGTACTACGTCAAGAAGGGGGCCGACCAGTGACCGGCTTTCTCCTCAAGCGCCTTCTCCAGGCGGTGGTCGTACTCTTCCTGGTGTCGGTCATCGTCTTCGTCCTGCTGCACCTGCTCCCCGGCGGACCGGCGCGCGCCATCCTCGGGCCCAAGGGCACACCGCAGCAGATCGAGCACTTCAACCACGTCCAGGGTTACGACCGGGCGCTGCCCATGCAGTACTGGGAGTACCTGAAGCGCCTGCTCTCCGGTGACCTGGGTGTGTCGTACAAGCTCAACCAGCCCGTCTCCGACCTGCTGATGCAGCGACTCCCCAAGACGCTGCTGCTGACGGCGCTCTCCACGGCGCTCGCGGTGATCATCGCGATCCCGCTCGGCCTGCTCCAGGCGGTGCGCCGCGGCAAGATCACCGACTACCTGCTGACGGGTGCGACCTTCCTCGCCTACGCGACGCCGGTCTTCTTCCTCGGTCTGATCCTCATCATCGTCTTCTGCCAGATGGTCCCGGTCTTCCCGGCCGAGGCACCGCAGGGCGAGTCCCTGTCGAGCATCTTCAGCGGGTTCTCCGGCATGGTGCTGCCCATCGTGACGATGGCGCTCGGCGTGATCGCGATGTTCAGCCGCTACATGCGCTCCGCCACCCTGGACAACCTCACCGAGGAGTACGTCCGTACGGCCATGGCCAAGGGGCAGTCCAGCCGGCGGATCCTCGCCAAGCACGTGATGCGCAATGCGCTGATCCCGCTCGCGACCCTTCTCGGCCTGTATCTGCCGACGCTGTTCGGCGGCGCCCTCGTCGTCGAGTCGATGTTCAACTACCCGGGTATGGGCCTGCTCTTCTGGAACGCCGCCCAGGGCTCCGACTTCCCCGTACTGCTCGGCGTGACGCTCGTCATCGGGGTCGCCACCGTGGTCGGATCGCTCCTCACCGACATCGTCTACGCCGTCCTCGACCCCCGGATCCGGAGCGTCTCATGAGCACTGCCGTCATAGCCCCCGGCCACGAGGACGCCGACCTCGCCACGCCCTCACTGGCCCGCCGTACCCTGCAGGTCTTCACCGGCAACAAGCTCGCCCTCACCGGCGTGATCGTGCTGGTCCTGCTCCTCGCGTTCTGCTACCTGGGCCCGCTGATCCACTCCACCGACCAGGTCCACACCGACCTGGCGCAGGCCAACCTGGCACCCGGCAGTTCCGGTCACCTCCTGGGCACCACCGACCTCGGCTACGACATGCTCGGCCGGCTGATGCTCGCCGGGCAGTCCTCCCTGGAGGTCGGCCTCGCCGCCGGTCTGCTCGCCACCCTCTTCGGTACCCTCTGGGGCGCCGTCTCCGGGTACTTCGGCGGCTGGGTCGACGCCGTGATGATGCGGGTCACGGACGCCGCGCTCGCCATCCCCGCGATGTTCCTGCTGGTCGTCGTCGCCGCGATCATCACGCCCAGCAAGGGCGTCCTCATCGTGATCATCGCGGCGGTGGCCTGGCTCTCCCCGGCCCGCCTGGTCCGCGGCGAGGCACTCTCGCTGCGCGACCGCGAGTACGTCCAGGCCATGCGGATGATGGGCGGCGGCGGAGCCCGCGCCGTGTTCCGGCACATCGTGCCGAACGCCATCGGCACGGTGATCGTGAACTGCACGTTCCAGATCGCCGACGCCATCCTGTACGTCAGCTACCTGGCCTTCCTCGGCCTCAGCATCCCGCCGCCCGCCGCCGACTGGGGCTCGATGCTGTCCTCGGGCATCACGTACACCCAGAACGGCTACTGGTGGCTGATCTTCCCGCCGGGCATCGCCATCGTGCTCGTCGTAGGCGCTTTCAACTTCGTGGGTGACGGCCTCCGGGACGCCTTCGAAGTACGGCTCCAGAAGAAGTAGCCACACCCCCCTGCTTTCGCTTCCTGCCTTCACTGCCCGGAGGACACTCCCATGACCGAGCCGCTGCTGCGGATCGACGATCTCCATGTCGACATAGCGTCCCGTAACCGCACCGTCCACGCGCTCGACGGCGTCAGCCTGGACCTGGCCCCCGGCGAGGCGCTCGGCGTGGTCGGCGAGTCCGGCTGCGGCAAGACCATGACCGCGCTCAGCGTTCTCGGGCTGCTCCCGCCCGGCGGCGCCGTGTCCTCCGGGCGGGTCCTCTTCGACGGCCACGACCTCGCGTCGGCCGGTGAACCCGTGCTGCGCGACGTACGGGGAAACACCATCGGCATGGTCTTCCAGGACCCGCTGACCTCGCTCAACCCCACCATGACCATCGGCGCCCAGGTCGCCGAACCCCTCCTGCTGCACCGCCCCATCAGCAAGCGCGAGGCATGGGAGCGGGCCGAGGAGATGCTCGGCCTGGTCGGTATGCCGCAGCCCTCCGAGCGGATGAAGGCCTATCCGCACCAGCTGTCCGGCGGTATGCGCCAGCGGGTCGCCATCGCCATGGCGCTCGTCTGCGAACCCAAGCTCCTCATCGCCGACGAGCCCACCACCGCACTCGACGTGACCACCCAGCACCAGATCCTGGAACTCATCGACGGGCTGCGCTCCCGCCTGGGCATGGCGATGATCCTGGTTACCCACGACCTCGGCGTCATCGCCAACCGCGTCGACCGGGTCGCCGTGATGTACGCGGGCAAGGTCGCCGAGACGTCCGGCGTACGGGACCTGTTCGCCCGCCCCCGGCACCGCTACACCCAGGCCCTCTTCGCGGCCCTGCCCGAGAAGGCCGTCGAGGGCGCCACCGAACTGCGCACCATCCCCGGTCTGCCGCCCAACCTCGCCACCGAGCAGCACGGCTGCCGGTTCGCGGCACGCTGTGCGTTCGCGACCGAGGTGTGCCGCACCGAAGAGCCGCAACTGACCGAGGGCGACCACCGGTTCGCCTGCTTCCACCCGGTGCCGGAGGACGGCGAGCGGAACGCCGGGGCCGCGGCGGCCGGGAAGCGGGAGACCACTGCCGTCGTGCCCGCGGGCGCCACGCTGCTGGAAGTCACCGACCTGCGCAAGGACTTCCCGCTCACCGGCGGCCCGTTCTCCCGCAAGCACGGGACGGTCAGCGCCGTCGGCGGTGTCTCCCTGACCGTGCGCAAGGGGGAGACCTTCGGCATGGTCGGCGAGTCCGGCTGCGGCAAGACCACCATCGGCCGCATGATCGCCGGTCTTGAGGACCCCACCGCGGGATCGATCGTCTTCGAGGGCCAGGACCTGGCCACCATGGACCGGGGCCAGCGCCGCGCGCACCGCCGCCGTATCCAGCTGATGTTCCAGGACTCCGCGGCGGCCATGGACCCGCGTATGCGCATCGGCACCATCCTGCGCGAACCGCTCGTCATCCAGGGCGTCGGCGACCGCGCCGAACAGGACCGGATCGTCGGTGAACTCCTGGACGCCGTCGGGCTGCCGCGCGGCGCGGTCGACCGCTACCCGCACGAGTTCTCCGGCGGCCAGCGCCAGCGGCTCGGCCTCGCCCGTGCGCTGACGCTCTCCCCGGACCTGATCGTCGCCGACGAACCGGTCTCCGCGCTCGACGTCTCCGTCCAGGCACAGATCCTCAACCTGATGCGGGAGCTCCAGCGCGACCGCGAGCTGACGTACTTCTTCATCTCGCACGACCTGGCGGTGGTCCGCTACCTCGCCGACACGGTCGGTGTGATGTACCTCGGCAAGCTGGTCGAGTCGGGCCCGGCCGAGGAGGTGTACGCGAACCCGCTGCACCCCTACACCCGCGGTCTCCTCGACACGGTCAACGTCCCGGACCCCGAGACGGCCGGCTCCGGCCGGTCCCCGCTCGGCGGTGAGACCCCGTCTGCGGCGAACCCGCCCTCTGGCTGCCGGTTCCGTACGCGCTGCCCGATCGCCCAGGACATCTGCGCCGAGACCGAGCCCCTGGCGAGCACCCCGGACGGCGAGGGCCACCAAGTGGCCTGCCACTTCCCGCTGGTGCGCGCGCAGGCGGCCTGAGCCCGCCGACGGGAGGCGCCGGTCAGACGGCCGTCGCCTCCCGCAGCGCCCGGCGGCAGAGCGCGTCGGCGCGGCGGGTGGACTCGGGGAGCCGGAAGTCGGGGGAGAGCCGCAGGGTGTGGGCGCAGGCGTTCTCGATGCCGACCCGGTGTCCGACCGAGACGAAGACCGGTTTGACGCCCTCCCTGGTACGCAGCGCCCGGCCCACCTCCTCGCCGTCGTCGGCCAGGAGCGGCGTGAACTCCCCGCGCCGGGCGCCCGGTTGCTCGTACGAGAAGGTGAACGGGTTCTTCGCGACGCCGATCACCGGCAGACCCGTCAGCACACCGAGATGGCTGGCCAGGCCGAAGCGCCGTGGATGCGCCAGCCCGTAGCCGTCGCAGACGACCAGCCCGGGGTCCGAGGTCAGCGAATCGAGGGCGGCGAGCACGGTGGGGATCTCCCGGAACGCGAGCAGCCCCGGTACATAGGGGAACGCGACCGCCCCGACCGCGGTGGCCTCCTCGACGACCGCCAGCGTGGCGGCGTCGAGAACGACGGCCGCGGCGGCGACCACGTTCCGTTCGTCGTCGTACGCCACATCGACACCGGTGACGAGCCCGGTCCCCGGTGGGGGGCCGGGCTCGTCCCGTACGACGCGGGTGCGCAGCTCGTCCTGGACCGCGCGGGCGGCCGTCTCATCGGCGGGTGTCTCCATGGGCGTCAGCCTACGAGGGCCGCGACGGACCGTGTTCGCGCCCTTGCTCCCCGACCTCTGGTGCGGCAGCATCGGGCCGTCCGACCGACGGCCGCGTGCGCCGACGCGCTCGGGTCCGTGACGCGACGCGTGTCACCGCCTTCGCCCGGATGGACCACTCCCGGTGCGGACGGAGCGGGCCGGGGGCGAAGAGTGGAATCGCACGCCTCCGCGCCCCGACCGCCAACCGTTCACCTGGAGACCGCGATGACCTGTATCAACCGACGTGACGTGGGACTGCTCGCCCTGCGGGTCGGCACCGGCGCCGTGCTCGTGGCGCACGGGTCGCAGAAGCTGTTCGGCTGGTTCGGCGGCGGCGGCCTGTCGGGGACCGCGGCGGGCATGGAGCACATGGGATTCCTGCCGGGGCACCGCAACGCCGTCGCCGCCGGTCTGGGTGAGGCGGGCGGCGGAGCCATGCTGGCCCTGGGGCTCGCCACCCCCACCGCGGGCGCCGCGGTCGCGGGCACGATGGCGGGGGCCGTGGCCGTGCACGCGCCCGCCGGGTTCTTCGCCCAGTCGGGCGGCTACGAGTACCCCGCGTTCCTCGGCTTCACCGCAGCCGCGATCGGACTCGCGGGAGCGGGCCGCTACTCCGTCGACCACGCCACCGGCCGCCGGTTCGACCGGCCCTGGATGCTGGCGCTGGCCTTCGCGGGCAGCGCGCTCGCGAGCGCCGCGGTGGTCGGCAAGCGGCGAAGGGACCAGGCCGACGCCACGCTCCGAGCCGAAACCGAGGCCGGGACGGCCCCCGGGAACGCCGCGGAAACCGCCTGACCCGGCTGTTCCGATGCGCTTTACGGCGGGTGGCGGTTCGAGGCGCCACTCATGGTCCTCAGGCGTAGCCTGATAAATGCCGTATAAGTGCTTGATGCGCATATGCGCACAGCAGGATGCCGGACCGCCGTCGCTCGTGATCGCCCCCGTGCGCCTCACATGTTCACCGCGGGACCTCACCGGCCGGCACCGGCTGGAGGGAGCAGTCGTGGTAGCCACCAAGGAAGAGCTCGGTTCGCAGTCTCCGCCCGGTGCGACACCGGCGGCCGGCACGCGCGTGGCCGACTCGCCGCACATCGCCGACCCGGGAGCCCTGGGCCTGGGCGCGTTCGCCATGACGACATTCGTCCTGAGCGTGTTCAACGCAGGACTGATCAACGTCTCCGTCGAGGCGGTCGTCCTCCCCATCGCTTTCTTCTACGGCGGGATCGTGCAACTGCTCGCCGGTATGTGGGAGTTCCGGCGGGGCAACACCTTCGCGGCCACCGCGTTCGCCTCGTACGGCGCCTTCTGGCTCACGTTCGCCGGGTTCATCACACGGATCGCGCCGCACCTGTCCCCGACCCACGCCTACCAGGCGCTCGGCGTGTACCTCCTGGCCTGGGCGATCTTCACCGCGTACATGATGCTTGCCGCGCTGCGCGTCAACGTGGCCGTTCTCGGTGTCTTCGTCGCCCTGACCGTCACCTTCGTCCTGCTGACGATCGGCGCGTTCGGGCAGTCGAGCTCGATGGACAAGGCAGGCGGATGGGCGGGGCTGGTCACCGCGGCGATCGCCTGGTACGCCTCGTTCGCCTACGTCACCAACAACACCTGGAAGAAGACGCTGCTCCCGGTGGGTTCCCTGCGCCGATGAGGCGCCCCACCGGTCCGTGACGTTCCCGCCCTGTGCCGTACTTCCCCGGAAGTACGGCACAGGGCGGGAACGTCACGGCGAACAAGGCCCCCGGAACGATCATCGAGGAGTGCGGATGAGCGACGAGACGCTGTCCAACCTGATGCATGAGAACCGGCGTTTCCCGCCTCCCGAGGACCTGGCGGTGCAGGCGAACGTCACCGCGGCCGACGTCCGCGCGGCGCGCGCCGACCCGCTGGCCTTCTGGGAGGCCCAGGCGCACCGGCTGACCTGGGCCGAGCCGTGGACCCAGGTGCTGGACTGGAGCGACCCGCCCTTCGCCCGCTGGTTCACCGGAGGCCGGCTCAACGTCGCCCACAACTGCGTGGACCGGCACGTCGAGGCCGGGCTCGGTTCGAGGCCCGCCTTCCACTGGGAGGGAGAGCCCGGAGACCGTCGCACCCTCACCTACGCGGACCTCAAGGACGCCGTGTGCCGGGCGGCCAACGCCCTGGAGGAACTCGGCGTCCGGGCCGGGGACCGGGTCGCGATCTACATGCCGATGATCCCCGAGACCGCCGTCGCGATGCTCGCCTGCGCCCGCATCGGCGCTCCGCACACGGTGGTCTTCGGCGGCTTCTCCGCGGACGCGTTGCGGGACCGCATCCTCGACTGCGACGCGCGCGTCGTGATCACCGCCGACGGCGGGTACCGCAAGGGCGCGGCCGCGGCCCTGAAACCGGCTGTCGACGACGCCGTCTCCCGCTGCCCCGACGTCCGCAACGTCCTGGTCGTCCGCAGGACCGGACAGGACGTGGACTTCACCGAGGGACGGGACGTGTGGTGGCACGACCTGGTGGACCGGCAGTCGCCCGAGCACCGGGCGCAGCCGTTCGACGCCGAGCATCCGCTGTACATCATGTACACCTCGGGAACGACGGCCAAGCCGAAGGGCATCCTGCACACCAGCGGCGGCTATCTGACCCAAGTGGCCTGGACCCACTGGGCCGTCTTCGACATGAAGCCGGAGCAGGACGTGTTCTGGACGGCCGCGGACATCGGCTGGGTCACCGGGCACTCGTACATCGTCTACGGGCCGCTCGCCAACGGCGTCACCTCGGTGATGTACGAGGGGACCCCGGACACCCCGACCCGGGGCCGCTGGTGGGAGATCGTCGAGCGGTACGGCGTGACGGTGCTCTACTGCGCCCCCACCGCGATCCGCACGTTCATGAAGTGGGGCGAGCAGTTCCCCGCCGGGCACGACCTGTCGAGCCTGCGGCTGCTCGGCTCGGTGGGCGAACCCATCAACCCCGAGGCGTGGATGTGGTACCGCCGCACCATCGGCGGCGACCGGTGTCCGGTCGTCGACACCTGGTGGCAGACCGAGACAGGGGGGCAGATGCTCTCTCCGCTCCCCGGAGTCAGCACCTGCAAGCCCGGCTCCGCCCTGGGCCCGCTGCCGGGCGTGTCCGCGGACGTGGTCGACGACACCGGCCGGCCGGTGCCCAACGGCTCCGGCGGCTATCTGGTCCTCACCCAGCCGTGGCCCGGAATGCTCCGGACCATCTGGGGCGACGAGCAGCGCTACCGCGACACCTACTGGTCCCGGTTCCCGGGTGTCTACTTCGCGGGGGACGGCGCGAAGAAGGACGAGGACGGCGACATCTGGCTGCTCGGCCGGGTCGACGACGTCATGAACGTCTCCGGCCACCGCATCTCCACCACCGAGGTCGAATCCGCGCTGGTCTCCCACCCGGACGTGGCCGAAGCCGCGGTGGTCGGCGCCTCCGATCCGACCACCGGGCAGGGCATCGTCGCGTTCGTGATCCTGCGCAACAGGCCGGAGGGCGAAGGCGAGGCACACAGCACCGTGGAGCAGCTCCGGACCCATGTGACCCGGGAGATCGGTCCCATCGCCCGGCCCCGGCAGATCATGGTGGTCCCCGAACTGCCGAAGACACGATCGGGGAAGATCATGCGCCGCCTGCTGAAGGACGTCGCCGAGGAACGGGAGCTGGGCGACGTCACGACGCTGACGGACGACACCGTGATGGAGAGCATCAGGAAGCAGCTCCCGGCGACGACCGAGGAGTGAGCGGGGCCGGGCGGGCCGCCGGTGGGTCAGAGCGTGACGACCGTGCCGGTACGCCGGGCCCGCTCGGCCGCGAAGACCAGCCGGTGACCGGCGACCCCGGTGCGGGCGCCGGTCATCAGCGCGGCGGGATCTCCGTCCGCGAGGGCCGCGACGAAGGCGTCGATGAGTGCGCGGTCACCGCCGGCGTGGCCCTCGGTGTTGTTGGAGGCGTCCAGGGACGTGTCGATGACCGTGCGGCGTTCGGTGGTGTGGTCGTAGATCTCGATGAACCTGCCGTCGCCGACGATCTGGCCCCGGGTTCCGAAGAGCGTGGTGCGCCGGTTCTCCTGGGGGGTGAACGCGGAGAGCGTGAAGGCCACCGTGACGCCGCCCTCGTACTCGATCGACACCACCTGGTGGTCGTTCACGTCGTTGTCGCAACTGTAGACGCAGCGGCCGTACGGGCCGGTGGCGAGCGCGTCGGTGACGGCTTCCTCGGTCATCCGCGGGGTGATGGTGGAGGTGAAGTAGTGCTTGGGGCCCGCGCCTTCGCGCAGCCCGGCCCGGTACAGGCGCGCTGCGGAGAAGGGGCAGGTGTTCTCCACGTGCGCCGGGCAGTCCAGACAGCGCTCGGCGGCGCCCTCGGGCCGGTTCGCCGCGGTGAAGTGGCTCAGCGAACCGAAGGAGGACACCCGGCGGGCGGGGGCTCCGACGAGGTCGCCCAGCCAGTCGATGTCGTGGCAGGACTTGGTCAGGAGCAGCGGCCCGGTCTCGTCCTCGCGCCGCCAGTTGCCGCGTACGAAGGAGTGCGCGAAGTGGTAGGAGCCGATGGGTTCGAGATGCTGCACGGAGACCAGGTCCCCGATGGCGCCGGCGCTCAACTCCGCCTTGAGGGCCCGGGTGTAGCGGGTGTAGCGCATGACGTGGCAGAGGCCCAGCAGCACCCCGGCCCGCTCGGCCTCGTCCGCGATGCGTACGCAGTCGTCGTCGCTGACGGCCATGGGCTTTTCGAGCAGGATGTCGTAGCCGCGCGCGATGAACGCGAGGGCGGCGTCGAGGTGTTCGTGGTCGAGGACGGCGATGATGACGGCGTCCGCCAGCCGCGGGCGGGCGGCGAGGTCCTCCCAGGTGTCGTGGACGTGGTCGGCGTCCAGCCCGTGCCGTTCGGCGAAGCGGGCGCGGCGGTGCGGGTCGGGCTCGGCCACGGCGGTGATCCGAACCCGGCCGGGGTCGGCCGCGAGGAGATCGGCGTATCCGGCGCCCCGGCCGCCCGCGCCGGCCACGGCGATGGTGAGCGGCCGGTCCAGGCGCTGGGTGCGGGTGGTGGCGGAAGTGAAGCGCAGAGCTTCGGGCATGGTGGTCATCCCTTGGTGGCTCCCCCGGTGAGGCCCTTGACGAAGTGCTTCTGGAAGGCCAGGTAGAAGCAGAGGATCGGTATGGAGGCGAGGAACATGAAGGCGAACACGGCGCCGTAGTCGGACTGGTGCTCGCCGATCGCGCGGTAGACCCCGACGGTGACGGTGGTGCCGGAGGCCGGGCCGAGAATGATCAGCGGGGAGAGGAAGTCGTTCCAGATCCACGTCCCGAGGAAGATGAGCACGCTCGCGGCGGCGGGTCGCAGCAGCGGGAAGACGACCTGCCAGAAGATGCGAAGACGGCTCGCGCCGTCCAGGGCGGCGGCTTCCTCCAGCTCGATGGGCACGGTCTTGATGAAGCCGGTGAAGACGAAGACGCCGAAGGGGACGTAGTAGCCGGCGTTGATGACGACGACGCCGGGCACGGTGCCCATCAGCCCCAGGGTGCGCAGTACTTCGGTGATCGGCGTCATGATGACGGCGGGCGGCACCATCAGGCCGCAGAGCAGCCCCACCATGACGATCTTGGACAGCGGGCCGGGTGTGCGGGCCAGGTAGTGGCCGAGCATCGCGGAGACGACCGTGAGGACGATCACCGAAATCGCCGTGATCTCGGTGCTGTTGATCAGTCCGTACCAGAAGAGGCGGTCCGGGCGGGTCAGTACGGTGGTGAGGTTGTCCAGGGAAGCGGGGATCGGCAGCGACGCGGGGGAGGCGTTGATGGCATCGCCCGGCTTGAAGACGTTGGCCAGGACCAGATACAGCGGCAGGAAGAACAGGGCGGTGACGAGGACGGCGACGAGCGGTCGCAGCCAGGTGTGCACCGACGGTCCGCCGGTGGCGGCGCGCTTCCGGTGCGCGACGTGGTCGAGTACGGCGGTCACAGGGTCACCTCCCGGCGTTGCAGCACCCGCAGGACGACGACGGAGACGACGGCGATGAGTACCAGCATGGTGAGGGACATGGCGGCCGAGTATCCGGTTCTGTTGTCGGTGAAGGCGGTGGTGATCACGGTGAAGGCGACGGTCGCGGTGGTTCCGTCGCCGGGACCGCCGTTGGTGAGGACCTGCACCTGGTCGTAGGTCTTGAAGGCCGTGATCAGCAGCATGACCGTGTTGATGGTCACCGAGGGGGCGAGCATGGGCCAGGTGATGTGCCGGAACCGCCGTACGGGGCCCGCGCCGTCGAGCTCCGCCGCCTCCATGAGCTCGGCCGGAACCCCTTGCAGCCCGGCCAGGTGGACGACGACGCAGAAGCCGAGCATCTGCCAGCACATGATGAAGGTGACCGTGCCCAGCGCGAGCGAGGGGTCGGACAGCCAGCCGGGCGGGTGCTCCGCGCCGAGGGACCGCAGCACCTTGTTGATGATTCCGTCGTCGGTGAGCAGCGCCTGCCAGATGACGCTGACGACGACGGAGCTGAGGACGACCGGGGTGAAGAAGACCGTACGCAGCATGCGGTAGAGACGGCTGCCGCGGTCGAGCAGCAGGGCGACCCCCAGGCCCACGGCGTTGGGCACGACGACCACGGCGGCGGTGAGCAGGGCGGTGTTGCCCAAGGAGCGGTGGAACGACGGATCGCTCAGCAGCTGCCGGTAGTTGGACAGCCCGACGAAGTGGGTCACGGGGTGCATCGCGTTCTCGTCGGTGAGGCTGGAGACGAAACTCATGACGACGGGGACGAGCACGAACGCCAGGTAGAGGGCGATGCCCGGCAGTGCGAACAGGGAGAAGGTCCCGAGTCGCGGCAGCAGCGTTCCGCGGGGCCGGGTGCGCGCGGTCGCGCTCGCGGGCAGGGCGGTGTCCGTGGCGCTCATCCGGCGTCCTTCGCCCATTCGCCGTCCAGGCGTCGGGCGAGTGCGCCGGCGCTCGTGCGTCCGGCGATCAACTCGGCGGTGCCGGCCCACAACTTGTCCGAGAGGCCCGGCACCAGACCGGTGTCCCCGGTCTCGACGGAGAAGGCATTGACGACGGAGCCGCGCCGCGCGGCGTCCTGGTAGATCTTGACCGTGGCCTTGTACACGGGGCCCATGGTGGTCGGCGGGGTGTATCCCTTGACCGCGATGAGTGAGCCGTCGGACCTGACCGAGGCGTCCAGGTTCTGCTTGTCCAGCATGAAGGCGGCGGACCATTTCTGGGCGAGCTTCACATCGGGGGCCGAGGAACTGACGCTGATGCCACCGCCGGTGTACGCGGGGACGGTGTCGGCGCCGTTGTCGCCGGGCCAGGCGAAGACTCCCACGTCGAAGGGGGGCTTCTTGCTGTCCGCGGAGGCGGCGAACCAGGAGCCCATCGGGTACATGGCGCCCTTGCCGTCGCGGAACGCCTGCTCGGTCGACGCGTAGTCCCGGGACAGGCCGGACCGGTCGATGTATCCGCTCCCGGCCAGCTTCTTCACCTTGTTCAGTGCGGAGGTGAAGGTGGCGTCCGTGAACTTCCGCTTGCCCGCGCGGCGTTCGGCGAGCCAGTGGGGGTCCTTGGCGTAGACGTCGGTGCCGACCGCGGCGATCAGGGGGAAGCCGTCGGCCCAGGTGTCCTTGCCGCCGCCCCCGACGACGAGCGGGTTGACGCCCTTCTTCTTCAACGCGGCGCAGTCGGCCAGGAAGTCCTTGTACGTGGTGGGCGCCGCGGTGATGCCCGCCGCGCGGAAGAGCGTCTTGTTGTAGTAGACGAGGGGCGTGGGCTGGGTGTTGTAGGGCAGTTGGTAGATCTTGCCGCCGATGGGATTGGACTGCGGCGACACGTAGTCGTCGAGCGTGGCGGCGGGCCATGCGGCGAGCTTGCCCGACTGCGCGAGGCCGTCCGGGCTGACGGAGATCATGATGTCCGGCAGCTGTCCGGACGCGGCGAGCTGCTTGACGTAGGTGTTCCGGTCGGCGCTGGGGGCCACCAGCTTCTTGATCTTCACACCGGGAACGGCCTTGGAGGCCCGCGCGATGGCGGCGTCCCAGTAGGCGGCGTCGAGGTTGGGTGTCTCGAAGGTCAGGAACGTCATGGTCTTCGAGCCGTCGGACGCCTGCCCCGCACCGCCGCCCGCCGTACAGCCGGCGGTCAGGAGGGCCAGCGCGGCACACAGGACGACCGTGCGCCTGGCTGAAGTCGTTCTGGGCATAAGGGCTCCTCAAGTACACCAGGGGATAAGAAACTTGCTAATTTAATTCCGCCCGAGGAAGGTGTAGCAGCATCGTGATGACCAGGTCAATGGTCCGGTCCTCGCAGGCAGTTGAGGAAGGATCATGAAGTGGAGAGAGACAAGCCCATGACGCGGACCAGCGGCGATCCCTCGTTGTTGCGCAGAATGAACGCGGCGGCGGCGCTGCGCGAGCTGATGCAGGCGGACCGGCCCCTCACCGTGGCCGAACTCGCGCGGCGCGTCGGCATCACCCGGCCGCCCACCGAGAGCATCGTCGCCGACCTGGTGGCCGGCTCGTGGGCCCAGGAGCAACTTCCGGAACCGGAGGACGTGCGGTCGGCGGGCCGGCCGGCCCGCCGCTACCGTTTCCGGGCGGACGCCGGGCGCGTTCTCGGGATCGACATCGGCGCCCACAAGACGCTCGCTGTCGTGACCGACCTCCGCGGTACCGTCCTCGCCGAACGCCGCACGTCCCTGAGCCCGGAAGAAGGCGCGACCGGGCGCCTCGCGGCCGTCCGGCGCAACGCCGTCCGCTGCCTGAGCGCGGCCGGGAGCAGCAGACAGCGGCTGACCGCGGCGGGCATCGGCACCACCGGGGTGGTCGACGACGAGGGCCGCGTCGCACTCTCGCACGTACTGCCCGAGTGGACAGGACTCGATCTGCGGAGCGCGGTCGGACGCTGGCTCTCCTGCCCCGTCCTGGTCGAGAACGACATGCGGCTCGGCGCGCTGGGGGAGCGCTGGCGCGGCGCCGCCCGCGACGCGGACGACGTGGTGCTCCTGCACGCGGGGCGACGGCTCAGCACCGGACTGCTCCTGGACGGCAGACCCCGGAGGGGCAGCCACGGAGCCGCGGGCGAGATCGGCCACCTCGCGTACCTGAACTGGCTGCACTCCTTCGAGCGCTTCGCCCCCTACGACGACCCGGCCGCGGGTGAGGAGCGTCCGGCCGAGGCCGCGCAGCGCGTGTTCGAAGCGGCACGCGACGGCGACCGGGCCGCCGCGGAACTCGTCGATGCCTTCGCCCGCGAACTCGCCGCCGGTCTCGCGGCGATGGTCCTCGCCATCGACCCCGACATCGTGGTCATCGGAGGCGGCCTGTCCCGCACGGGTGAACTCCTCGCCGGCCCCGTCCGCGGCTACCTGTCGGACCACTGCCTCTTCCCGCCCCGCGTCGCCACCTCCGAACTCGGTGACGAGGCAGTCGCCCTGGGCGCGGTCCGCCACGCCCTGGACCACGTCGAACGATCCCTGCTGGCGGGCGACCTCCCCGCACTCCCTTCCGTCCACCCCGGCTGACGCTGACGCTGACGCCCCGTCCTGCGGCTGAGCCGTCGTCCTCACGGCGGACCGGACCTGGAAAGAGTCCAGGTCCGGTCCGGGTGCGGGGCGACAGGGGAGCAGCGCTGGGCGGAGTGGACGGGGCGGGCCCTGTTCACCACCCGCCTTGCTCTCCCGTATCACCCGGAGGTTAGTTTGTGGGGCAGGATAGGTACGCAGGACCCGCGCCGGCAGAGGAGCACGGGGGACGAGAGGTCGGGAAGAGTGTCGCTGCGCGGAGGTGATCCAGCCGAGATCGGCGGCTATCTGCTTGAGGCGCGGCTCGGCTCGGGCGGCATGGGCACGGTCTTCCTGGGCCGGATGAGTTCGGGGCGACCTGTCGCGATCAAACTGATCCACCAGCAGTTCGCGGCGGACGACGAGTTCCGCATCCGTTTCCGGCAGGAGGTGGCGGCGGCGAGGCGGGTGAGCGGCGCGTTCACCGCCGCTGTGATCGACGCCGCCCCGGAGGCCGATCAGCCGTGGATGGCGACGGCCTACATCGAGGGGCTCACGCTCGCCCAGCGCATCGCCGCCGAGGGCCCGTTGACCGGCGCGGAACTGCGGACGCTCGCCATCGGTCTGACGGAGGCGCTGCGCGACATCCACCGCGTGGGGGTCGTCCACCGTGACCTGAAACCCTCGAACGTCGTGCTCTCGCCCGAGGGCCCGCGCGTCATCGACTTCGGCATTTCGCGCGCGGTGGACCAGCAGACGCTGACGATGACAGGGCGGGTCATCGGTACGCCGCCCTTCATGTCACCGGAGCAGTTGCAGGCGCCGCGTGGTGTGGGGCCGCGCTCCGATGTCTTCTCGCTGGGGACCCTGCTGGTGTACGCGGCGACGGGGCAAGGGCCCTTCGACGCGGACAGCCCGTACATGACGGCGTATCAGGTGGTGCACGAGGAGCCGGCGCTGGACGCCGTGCCGAGGGCTCTGCGCGCGGTCGTCGAGCCGTGCCTGTTGAAGGATCCCGAGGGGCGCCCCTCGGCGGACGAACTCCTCGTACTGCTGCGGGACCTGCCGGTCGACCTCGGCGGGACCGATACGGGCGGGGTCGGAGCCGGCGCGGGCCGCACCCGCGACATGATCACCCAGCATCACCTCGCGACGCGGGACACCCTGTCGCCGATCGCCCCGGACACCGCCCCGGCCGGCCCCGGTACCGGGAACACCGCCACCTCCATCGGCCGCCGTCTGCGCCGCCGGTGGCGTCCCGTGGCCGCGGCCGCGGTCGCGGTGGCAGCGATCGGCGGCGGGGTCGCCGCGGTGACGGCCGAAGGCTTCGGGGGGAACAGCGGCGCCGGCAAGGGCAACAGCGTCGCGGCGCCGAGCGGCGTACTTCCGGCCGGTTTCGAACCGTGGCACAAGACCGTGCTGGGCGGTCGCGAGGACATCCCCGACGAGCTGCGCTGCGTCGCGCGCGGCGACGCGCTGTTCTGCGGGGGCGGCGGCGTCGTGGCGGCCCGTATCAGGGCCTCGGACGGCTCGCGGGTGTGGACGGTGAAGAGTCCGGGCGTCCCCGTCCAGGGCATGCACCTCGTGGGCGCGACCGACGACACGGTGCTCGGTTACCGCTTCGCCTCCCAGGACCACCCGCAGGGCCCCGCCGAAGAGGTGGTGGCCATCGACGCGGACAACGGCCGGGAGCTGTGGTCCGTGCCGTCCGGCGCTCAGTCGCAGGCTGTCACGGGCCGGAGTCAGGACGCCGTGGTGATCGGCTCCACCGTCGTGACGGTCGACGCCTCCAACTCCCGGTTCGAGGCCCGGGACGCGCACAGCGGCAAGGTGGCCTGGACGACGCCGTTCCCCGCGGGCACGCAGTGCGCCCCGGTTCCGGTGGGCGCACAGCTCTTCGCGATGTGCGCGACGGCCACCGAGGTCGATGACCTGGCGGTGCGCCACCCCGCCCTGCACACGCTCGACCGCGCCTCGGGAACACTGGGCGAACCCATCGCGGTCAAGGGGCCCGCCGTACCCATGGGTGTCGCCGACGACGAACTCGTACTCCTCCAGGAACACATGGAGGGAACGGCGACGGTCGGCTACGACGGGGTGGCGCGGTTCGACCCGGCTTCGCGGAAGGTCACGTACTCCCGGCTGTCACAGACCTACGCGGGGACGCCCGGCATGGCAGGCGGCATCGTCTACCTGAGCGGGCAGACCGGTCTCGTCACGGCGCTCGACCCCGCGACCGGCCGGAAGAAGTGGTCGCGGCAGACGGACGTGGAAGGCGCGTCCGGTCCGGTGTCGGGAGGCGGAGCGCTGTACTTCAGCTCGGCCACCGGCCGGGTGGTCGCCCTGTCGCCGCAGGACGGCGAACCCCTGTGGACGACGGATCCGCAGGCCGATGGTCTGACGGGCGAGCAGGGCGCAAGCCCGCGGGTGACTGTCGTGGGGCGTGCGGTGGTCGTGGCCGCGGCCAAGAACTCCCTCTTCGCCTTCGACGCGCAGAAGCCACCACGGTCGGGCTGACCCGGCGACACCGCCGCCGGCCGCCTTCCTCCCGACCGCAGGCCCGATGGACGTGTGCCGCGTCGCTCCCCGCTCCCGGTCGACGCCGCCGTGCGGCGCCGACCTTCGCGTGTGTCATGCGGGGTGCCCCGTTCACCCGACCTGTTCGACGTGGATGACAACGGAGTGCTCGGGGTGCATGACCGGAACCTGAAGCCCGATGTGTGTCAGCGCGGCACCAGGTACCTCGATGCCCTCCTCGGACCACCATGCCGGGGGCGAGAAGCCGCCGGGCGGCGTACCGACGACCAACGGTCGCACGCGGTAGCGGCGCTGGGGATCAAGACCGCTGAGGCGTGCGTGAGGCGGAGCGCCGGTCGTGCACCAGGTGAGTGACACGATCTCGTACAGGGCTTGTGTCCGGTCCTTGGCCACCACCCCGTGACTCCAGATGCCGTGGGCCGGGTCCGGGCCGCGCCACACGGTCCCGGTGTGGAGCAGGTCACGGTGCTTCCGGTGGAGTGCGATCCACCGGGCGAGCACCGCGCGCTCCTCGGGCGTCGTGTCCCCGAGGTCCCACTCGACGCCGAGGTGTCCGAAGAACGCGGTGGCGCCGCGGAAGGAGAGATCGTGGTGCCGGCTCGTCGTGTGCGAGTGCGGTGAGGCGATGTGGGAGCCGAGCAGTTCCGGAGGCAGCAGCTGACCGGTCCAGCGCATGAGCCGCTGCCGCTCCAACGGGTCGCTCACGTCCGATACCCAGACCCGATCGGTCAGTTCGAGGATGCCGAGGTCGATCCGGCCGCCGCCGGCGGCACAGCTCTCGATCTCCAGGGCGGGATGGGCTGCCTTGATCTCGTGGAGCATCCGGTAGAGGGCCGAGGTCTGAGCGTGCTCGCCGGGGACTCCCGCGCGGGGTTGTACACCCGCCTCGACGTGGTCGCGGTTGTGGTCCCATTTGACGAAGGCGACGGGATACTCCGCCAGGATCGCCAGGATCTGTTCGAGCACCGCGTCGTAGCACTCGGGGATGGAGAGGTTCAGGACGTGCTGGGTGCGCTGCTCGACGGGGAGTTCCCGGCGCGCCGCCATGATCCACTCCGGGTGGGCACGGGCCAGGTCGGAGTCCGGATTGACCATCTCCGGTTCCATCCAGATGCCGAACTCCATCCCGTGCTGGTGGACGGCGTCCACCAGCGGGTGCAGTCCGTGCGGCCACACATCCGCGGACACGGTCCAGTCGCCGAGTCCCGCACGTGAGTTGCGGCGCCCGCCGAACCAGCCGTCGTCGAGGACGAACCGTTCGATGCCGATCTCGCCCGCCAGCCGGACGAGTTCGACGAGCCGCTTCTGGTCGTGCTCGAAGTAGACGGCTTCCCAGGTGTTGAGCGTGACGGGCCGGCGCGGTGAGACGTGATGCGGGCGGCTGCGCAGGTAGTCGTGGAAGCGGTGTGCCACGCGGTCGAGGCCGTCTCCGTACGCCGCGTAGATCCACGGACCCAGATACTCCTCGCCGCCTGCGAGCCGCATCTCGCCCGGCAGGAAGAGCTCGCCGCCGCCGAGGAGCCGGATGCCGGTGCTGTCGTGCTCGGCGACATGGCGGTGGTTGCCGCTCCACGCCACATGGACGCCCCAGGTCTCACCGTGTGCGAAGTCGCTGCCGCGCTCGGTGGCGTGGAGGACGTATGCGGAGTCCAGACCGGTGCGGCCCCGGCGGTTCTCCCTCGCATGGGTTCCGATGCCGAACGGTTGGCGCTGGACCTGACGTTCCATGCCCCACCGGCCGGAGAAGTCGAGCAGCTCGACCGCGTGTGCCGGAACCGGCAGGTAGAGGGAGAGTTCCGAGAGTTCGTACTCCTCACCCTCGTTGATGACGCGTCCGCGCATCCGGACCAGACCGGATTCCAGCATCTCGACGACGAGGACGAGCCGGATGAGGCTCTCGGCGTCGAAGGCGGTGATCTCCACGGTTGTCGCGCCGGCCTCGGTGTACCCGGCCGCTTCGACGCCGTCGACTCGGACGGTGGTGACGGCGAAGCGCGGGGACCAGTTGCGTCCCTGACGGGAGCCCAGCAGCCCGGGGCGGCCCATCCAGCCGGTCCACGGCTCGGGGATCAGGGCGGCCGGCCCGGCGTCCAGCTCTCCGGGCAGGCGGCCCTGGGCCGCCCCGGCCAGGCACGTCGAACGTGCCGAGGCCGCGTCGAGCGCACCCAGATCGGCACCCCAGTGACGGACGATCGGCAGCTGCTCGGCTGGGCATTCAAGCAGAAAGGAGCATCCCGCTGAGCGCAAGTGCACTACGACGGGTGTTCCGGAGAGGCGGTCGGTCACGTTTCTCCCTTGTTGCACGGCGGTGCGCGGTTCTTCTCCGGGCGCTGCCGGAGAGTACGACCGTGGACCGCTCCAGCTTGCGGATGTGGTGGGAGACAGCGGGCCGGCTCATGAGCGGCGGCCTCGCTGCCCCGGAGAAGTCACCCGGCTCCATGGCATTCACGCGTGTTTCCCGCTGCATCGGGCGCGCCACGCGTGCGTACACTCCCGCGTGCGTCGAGCTCGGTCTCTTCCCGGGCCTGTTCCGTGGCCGGGGACCTGTCGGCCACCCCGGTGGTGGCCGACGGACGAGGCGGGTTCACTACGCGACTTCGGCGCTGACGCTCTGGTTCGGGGCCACGGAGACCCTGACATAGCTGTAGGTCTTTCCGTTCACCCTCTTGGTATGGGCAGCCCGCTTCTTGCCGTCGATCTTGATCACGGGGTGTTTGCCCGGGAACTGGGCCTCCCACGTGTAACTGTCCGAGCCGGTGTCGTTCGTCAGGGTCGACCTGCTCGCCCTGTCGTGGCGCAGGGTGAACGTGTTGCCGCCGACCTTGATGTCCTTGATCTGCAGCCAGTTCATGCCGGACGGCATGCGGGAGCGGGTGCTGAGGGACTTGGACGGGGCGTCGGGTTCGACGCCCATGAGCCCCTCGACGGTCTGACCGAGCAGCGTGTAGGAGACCTCGGGATAGTCGCCGTTGGGACCCTGCTTGCTGACGGGGTGTTGGTCGTTGCGCTTGTCGTAGACGTACCGCATCCACTTCCACGCGGTGTCGCTGTGCTCGTAGGCGAAGAAGGTGTCGGGGAGGTAGGAGATCGCCTCGATGTTGTCGGGCTTCCCCTCGCCGCTCGCCTGTTGGTCGATGTAGTCGAGGTAGGCGTCGGTGCGCGCACCCGGTTCCATGATCTGCTTCATCGGCATGAACCAGCTGTTCTCCTTGCCCCAGCCCGTGACCGGCTCCCCGTCCGTGGTGTAGGCGCGGATCATGGATTCCCCGGAACCAGTGCCGCTCCAGGTGGAGTTGAAGTACGACTTGAGCTTGTCGGCCTTCTTCCGGAACTCCTCGGCCAGGCTGCCGTCACCCTTGCTCCGGGCCAGCGCGGACATCGCCCGGAACGCCTGGTACTGGGCGCCGATGGCGTCGCCCGCTTCGGCGAGCGGTTCGTCGCCGGCTTCGTTGTAGCTGGCAGCTCCGGCGAATATGCCCTTGCCCGTGCCCTCCGCGACGCCGTTGGGCCTGCCGCCGTCGTGGAGTTCGATGAACTCCTTCGTCGCGTGGCGGTAGAAGTCCCAGAGGATGTCGTCGTCGACGTATGCGCTGTCGCCGCTCCACCGGTACGCCTCGTTCGCCTTTTCGACCAGTTCGAAGGTGGCCGGCACTTCGCGGACGAAGGACGTGGGGCTGTGATAGTCGATGGACAGCTTGGTCTTGTTGTCGAAATTGAAGGACCAGGCCGGGTAGTAGCCGTGTTCCTCGGTCGCGGACGCGGCGAACGCGCTGAGCATGGCCTTGTTCGCGTCGTGCAGGCCGAGGACCGAGGCGCCGCTGAGCTGGTGGGCCATGTCGCGTGAGTAGTAGCCGCTGCGATGGGCGTAGCCCGCCCAGTAGGAGGGGCCGTAGGTGCCCGTACCGGTTCCGGCGCTGTTGTTCTCGTCGACGTTGAGCGGCCCGTTCGTGCCGGGCTGCTGTACCCAGCTGTTGGCCTTGCGCTTCGCCCAGTTGAACATCTCGACGATCTCTGGATCGGAGGACGAGACCACGGGGTCGACAGGTGCGGAGGGCGAGACCATGAGGTCGTCGGCGTTGATCCATCCGTTGCCCGACCCGAAGGCGAGCTCCAGCTCGTCGCCGCGCTTCAGGGAGATCCGGCTGAGGGTGTAGCGGGCGTAGGTGGGCCGCTCGGGCAGGACCACCGAGGCGGCTGTGCTGCCGTTGACGCGTGCGAAGAACGTTCCGGCGGTGCCACCGGTGGCGATCCAGGCGGAGAAGTCGTACGTCCCGTCACCGGGCACCTTGATCTTCTGCGAGACCTGCTTTCCGTGTCCCGCGTCGAGGTAAGCCAGCTTCGAGCCACCGTGAGGCTTGTTCGAGGCCACTCCGGCGCCGGATGTGAGGGTCCAGCCGTCGGTTCCCTCCTCGAAGCCGGGGTTCTCGATGGTGAGGGGTGCGGGAGCTGCCGTGGCGGGTTCCGCGAGGAGCAGGGGCGTCAGCGGGGCGAGGACGGCCAGCGCGGCGATGGTCGCGAGGCGTGTGGGGCGGGTGCGTCTCATGGCGGACTCACTCCAGAGCGGTGGAGGACGGATGCCTGGAAGCTAGCCCTCCAACCCACCCGCTTTCAAGCGCCGTACAGACATTGAAAGAAAACCAAGCAGAAAAATTTCATAGATGTCTTGCAAGCGTATGTGGCGCATGGCTAACTTCCCTACGTCGGCCGCTCTTCTGTCGTGAGGAGTGGGTGTTCGAGCCGCATACAGAGGTGGTCGCGCATGAACGTGAGTCGTCGCAGAGTGATGGGGCTTGGCGGGGCTCTCGCCGCGAGTGCCGGGTTGGGCGGGCTGACCGGTTGCTCGTCCGGCGCGAGGTCCGGCTCGGCCGGGAACCCCGCGAAAGGTGACATCACGGTATGGAGCTGGGCAGGGCCGGCCGCTGAGATGCGGGCGCTGGTGCCGAAGTTCAACAAGCTGTACCCGGGCATCGAGGTCACGGTCCAGGACATCGGCAATCCGGCCATCTGGGACAAGATCACTACCTCGATGGCGGCGAACGGCGCTGGGCTCGCGGACGTCCTGCACATCGGCGTCGACTACCTTCCCGCGTACACGGACCGATTCCCCGGGCAGCTCGCGGACCTCAGCCGACTCGGCGCCGGGAAGTACCGGACAGCCTTCGCCGACGGTCTGTGGGGGACGGTCTCACGGGATGGCTCGCGCGTTGACGCCCTGCCCTGGGAGGCCAATTCGGGAGGCTTCTACTACCGTGCCGACGTCTTCGAGGACGCCGGTGTGGACGCGGACGCGCTCGACACCTGGGACGACGTCGTCGAGGCGGGCTTGAAGATCAAGAAGAAGACCGGCAAGTACCTGCTCGGTATCGACAAGCCCGCCTCTCAACAGGACTCGGCGAACCTCTTCCAACTGCTGCTCCAGTTGCAGGGCACCATGTACTTCAATCTCGACGGCGACATCATGGTCAGCTCGCCCGAAGCCGTCAGAGCCATGACGCTCATCAAGAAGATGAACGATGCCGGCTTGGTGAACGACATCTCCGGTGGGTGGAACGCCCTGATCACCTCGATCAAGAGTGGCACTGCTGCGGTACTGCCCTGGCCGACCTGGTTCGGCGGTGTCATCGAGGACAGCGTTCCGGACCAGGCCGGGCTCTGGCGTGTGCGCCTTCCGCCGGCTGTTCGGCGCGGCGGCACCAACGCCGCCACCGTGAACTCCACCCACCTCGCCATCTCGGGCACCAGCCACCATCAGGCCGCGGCCTGGAAGTTCGTCGAGTTCGTCCTCACCCGTCCGCAGTCCCAGGTCCAGATCTACAAGGCCAAGGGCATCGCGCCGGCCCTGATGGGGGCGTACGAGGACCCCGTCTTCCATCAACCGTCGAAATTCTTCAGCGGTCAGCACAAGGGCGAGGTCTTCCTCAAGGCCCTCAATGCCGACTCCCCGGCCTTCAACTACACGTCCGACTACGCGCGGGCGCTCAAGGCGGTCACCGACGCACAGACCAGGGTTCTGCTCCGAGGGGCCGACCCGGCCACCGAACTGCGCGGAGCCGCCGACCAGCTCGCCGCGCAGACCGCACGCAAGGTGGCCCGATGACCACGACCGTCACCAAGACACGTCCCGCGCCGGCACCGCAGGGAAAGGGGCCGAGGCCACGGTCGCGTCTGACCGCGCGCCGTCTCGCGCCGTACGCCTTCGTGTTTCCCGCCGCGCTTCTGTTCGCCGTGTTCAAGCTCTACCCCATCGGCTGGTCCTTCGTCCTCAGCCTCTTCAAGTCGGTCGACGGGGTCGACACCTATGTCGGCTTCGACAACTACGGGCGCCTGTTCCGCGATCCGCTCTTCTGGACCGCCCTGAAGAACACAGGAACCATCCTGTTGATCCAGGTGCCGGTGATGCTTGCCCTCTCCACCGGCCTGGCCGTCGCACTCAACTCCGCCTTCCTGCGGGCGCGTGCGATCTTCCGTCTCGGATTCTTCCTGCCGATGGTCACCGGCCTCGTCGCCTACGGGGTCATCTTCTCCGTACTTCTCAACCAGCAGTACGGGCTGGTCAATTGGCTGCTGTCGAACGTCGGCATAGGCGAGGTTCCATGGCTCACCGACCCGCTGTGGGCGCAGATCTCCCTCGGCCTGGTACTGACCTGGCACTACACCGGCTACAACGCGGTCATTCTGCTCGCGAGACTGCAGACGATCCCGGGTGAGCTCTACGATGCCGCCTCGGTCGACGGCGCGGGTGCGTGGAAGTCCTTCCGTCACGTGACGCTCCCGGGGCTGAGGCCGGCGATCCTGCTGACCACGGTGCTCTCCACCATCGGCACCCTGCAGATCTTCGACGAGCCGTTCATCCTGACCGGAGGCGGTCCGGACAACGCCACGCTCACCATCGGCGTGTACCTGTACCAGAATGCCTTCACCTACTTCGACTTCGGCTACGCCTCGGCCATCGCCTACGTGCTCGCCGTGCTCATCGGAGTGCTCGGCCTGATCCAGTTCCGGGTCCTGGGAGACAAGTCATGAAGCAACCCTCCAGTGGTGCCGTCCTGCCCTTGAGGGCCCGTGCCCGGCGCCGTTCCGCAGGCAACAGCATCCTGCTCACTTCGGGGCTCGCGATAGCCCTTGCCGCCGTGCTCATTCCCTTCTACTGGCTCGTCATCGCCAGCACCCACAGCTCCGCCGAGATCTTCGGCTCGCCGCCACCGCTGGTGCCCGGTGACCACTTGGGTGAGAACCTCTCCAGCCTCCAGGAGACGGCATCCTTCGGGCAGGTCGTGCTCAACTCTCTGCTCATCGCGGTCATCTACACCGTCTGTGCGGGCCTCGTGTGCACCTTGGCCGGTTACGCCTTCGCCAAGTACCGCTTCAAGGGCAGCAACTGGATGTTCGGTCTGCTGATGCTGGGACTGGTCATCCCCAGTCAGGTCACCCTGGTCCCGCTGTTCAAGATGATGGCGGAGTGGGAGTGGCTCAACACCTACCAGGCCGTGATCATGCCCAACCTGGCACTGCCCTTCGGGATCTTCCTGATGCGCCAGTCGATGGCCGCTCTCCCCGACGAACTCCTCGACTCGGGACGAATGGACGGCTGCGGAGAGTTCCGGCTCTTCCTGCGGGTCGTCCTGCCGCCCATGAAGCCATCCCTGGCCGCCCTGGCCATCTTCCTCTTCCTCTTCCAGTGGAACGACTTCATCTGGCCGCTGATCGTCCTCCGCGACAACGCCTCCTTCACGATCCCCGTCGCACTCTCCGCGCTGCAGGGAGTGAACGACACCGACTACGGCGCCATCCTCACCGGAACCGCCATCGCCGCCATCCCCATGGCACTCGTCTTCCTGGCCCTTCAACGCCACTTCGTCTCCGGCCTGCTCGCCGGAGCCGTCAAGGAGTGAATGTGAGCACCCTGTCCTCCGAGGCCGTCACCACAGCCGAACTGGCCCCGGCCCCCTTCGTGCCGCTGCTCGACACGGTGGAGATGGCGGTTGTCGCCGACGGCGCGGAACCCGCCTGGACCCTGTCCGAGGTCCCCGGCGGCCTGCGCATGCTGCAGATCGAAGCCCCTGACACCGCGGTCGAGGTACGGCTGTCGGTCCCTCTCGGTGACACCGCCGGATACTGGCACCCCAAGGCCAACTGGAGCCGCACCCTGGTCGCCGACTGGGAAGGACGGTCCAAGGTCAGCCTCATCGACGGGCTGGCCGCCGGGTGCCTCTACGACTACACCGGCGCCACCCTCCTCACCTTCGCCGCCGCCGATCCGGTGCCGGACGTCGCGCTGCGCTTCGGAGTGTCCGAGGAGAACGACACCCACGTGGTGCACCTCCAGCTTCCGCCTTCCGCCGCACCGCACCGCTTCCTCTTCGTGCCCCGCAGCCCGTCGGTGGCATCGGCCATGAGCGTGCTGCGCGATTGGTACACGACGGAGATGCCGGCGCCCCTGCCCGTTCCGGAGGCGGCCCGGCTGCCCTTGTACTGCACCTGGTACGCCTTCAACCAGCAGATCGACGCGGCCCAGGTCGAGCGGCAGGCCGAACTCGCCGTGGACATGGGCTTCGGCACACTGATCGTGGACGACGGCTGGCAGCGTTTCGGCACCGGCCGCGGCTATGCGGGAGCGGGGGACTGGACCCCGGACACCGACACGTTCCCCGACTTCGCCGGCCATGTCGCACGCGTACGCCGCAGTGGACTGCGCTACATGATCTGGGTCGCACCCCTGCTCCTGGGCCCCCAGGCGGAGTGCCACGAGACATGGGCCCCGTTCGCCCCCGCCGACTCCGGTGTGCCCGGAGCCCATGTCCTCGATCCCCGCCACCCGGAAGTGCGTACCCACGTCGTCCGCACATGCCTGCGTCTGGTGCGTGACTACGGCCTGGACGGCCTCAAGGTCGACTTCCTGAACGAGGCCATGGTCTACGCCGGCGATGGGCGCGGTGACGTCGGGCAGGCCCTGCTGCTCCTGCTCACCGAACTGCGCGACGCGCTGCTCACCGAACGCACCGACCTGCTGCTGGAGTTGCGCCAGCCCTACGTCGGCCCCGGCATGGCGGCTTTCGGCAACATGCTCAGGTCCTTCGACTGCCCGGCCGACTCCACGGCCAACCGCGTCCGCACGATCGACACCTCCCTGCTGGCCGTAGGAGGTGTCGTCCACTCCGACCCTCTGATGTGGGACACCTCCGGCCCGGTCGAGGCGGCTGCGCGGCAGCTCATCGGCGCCTTGCACGCGGTGCCGCAGGTCTCCGTCCGCCTCGACGCACTCAGCGCGGAGCAGGCTGACGCGGTCCGCTTCTGGCTGGGCCAATGGCGCCGACTGCGCCCCCAGTTGCTCGACGGGACAGTCGAACCCGGGCGTCCCGACGGCCTCTACACGCTGGTCCGGTCGGAGTCCGACGGCGTGATCGTGCTGTCCGTGCACGACGAACGTGCCGTTTCCGTGCTGCCCGCCACCCACCGGGAAACAGTCCTGGTCAACGCCACGGCCGCGAACCGTGTAGTCGTCGATGTGCAGGACACGGGAGCACAGGTGGAGGTCGATGTCCGCGGTCCGGACGGACGTATCATCGAGCGGACCCAGATGTCGCTCGTACCCGGCCTGCACAGCATTCCGGTCCCGACGATGGGTCTGGCTCTGCTGACGAAGACCTCGTGACCTGTCACGGGAGAGGGAGAGAATGAAGGTCGGCATCGTTGAGATCGCGGCCCGTGCGGGAGTGAGCGAGGCGACAGTCAGCCGGGTCATCAACCGTCGCCAGGGAGTGGCGAAGAAAACCAGGGACGCGGTCGAGGCGGCCATGACGGAACTCGGCTACGAGCGCGTGGTGGAGGGACAGCTCGTCGCAGTGATCACCGAGCATGTCTCCAACCCCTTCTTCGCCGATCTCGCCGAGCGCATCGAGGCGTTCCTCGCGCCCCACGGCCTCAAGACGGTGCTCTGCCCCGCCTTTCCCGGTGGCGTCCAGGAACGGGACTTCATCGCGTCGATCATCGACAAAGGCATCGCCGCGGTGGTGTACCTCTCCTCCTCCAACACGGTGGAAGGCGCCGACACCGAGGCGTACGGGATGCTGCGCGCCAGGCGCATCCCTTACCTCGGTATCAACGGGGGGTTCGCCGACAAGGTGCCGGCCCCCGTCTACTCCACCGATGACGCCCTGGCCGCCGAGCTGGCCGTCGATCATCTGTACCGGCTCGGCCACCGTGCCATCGGCATGGCCTCCGGTCCGCTGGGCAACCACCCGGCCGACCGGAGAGTGCGGGGGTTCCTCGATGCGATGGAGCAGCGGGGGAGCAAGGATGCCGAAAGCTGGGTGATGCGGCAGTCCTACTCGGTCGAGGGCGGTCAGGCGGCAGCACAGGCGCTGCTTCAACTCGGTGCCACCGCCATCGTCGCCGCCAGTGACTACATGGCGTTGGGCGCGATCCGGGGGATTCGCCGTCAGGGGTACACGGTGCCCCACGACGTCTCCGTCGTCGGATACGACGGCTCCATGATCACCGAATTCGTCGACCCTCCGCTGACGACCGTTCGCCAGCCGGGTGAACGACTCGCTCTCGAGGTCGGCCGGAGCGTCCTGTCGCTGGTCAGCGGTCGCGACGTACCCACCGGCGAACTCCTCTTCGACCCTGAACTGGTCATCCGGAGCACGACCGGGCCGCCGCCGCACGGTACAGCGGTCGGCCGGAGTCGTGAGGAAACGCTGCGCGGAACGTGAGTCCCTTGCGGCGCCTGATCGCCGGCTCGGCCCTCGACCCCGTGCCGTGACCGGCCGGCTGTGTGCGCTCGCGCGGCTTCGCTCGGCGCCGGCGTCGTCGTCACGCCGGGACGGGTGCAAGCCGTTCATGAACAGCCGCCGACCCCCCTGGCGGGTCGAACAGCAACTGCACCCGGCCGTCGTGCACGGCCAAGGACCGCCGCCGATCGTGCTCGCCGCCGGGCGGCGGGGCGATGGGCTCGCTCGACCAGGACGAGCTGCACGCTGTCGGAAGTGGCCGCGATTGCGTGAGTGATGCGTGAGTGGACTGAACGGCACTTGTTGGACCGGGTGTCACGGCGTCGAGGGTCAATAGGCGTAGGTCTCGGGTTCGAATCCCGAAGGAGGCTCGGATCAGCCCCAGGACTCACTTGCCGTGACCTGGGGCTCTTCCATGCCCTTTACCCGAGCGGGTATGCGGCGGCCGAGGTCTGTGCCCTGGGTGGCCGCGGCCTCCTGCCCCCGCCGTCCATGCCCTGGCAAGTTGGTCTAAGCCGAGGTCCTGGCCCGACCTTCGGCCGCCGTCAGCGAAGCCCCCGATGGTCGAAGCCAGATCACCCGCTCCTTCTGGGGCAGGTCCTCGCCTCGCTACGGGTGCGCTCTTCGAGGATCACGGTCTGGCACTCGTCGGCCGTACAGGGTGCACAGCAGACGAAGGCGCCATAACCGCACAGAGTGTGGCGAAGAGGAAATCCATGTCCGATGTCATAACCAAGCTTTGTACTGCCTCGTTCATCTCTCGGGTGCCGGGAAGTCCTTGGCATCGATCATCAAGTTGGATGGGGAGTTCACACGTGAGGCCTCAGGCCACCGACATATGTCAGATCGCCGAACAGCGCCGGACGGCCGACCGTGGCAGAACCGGCCACCGCACCCTGACCGCGTCGGCCACCGTGCACGCGTCCACCGCGCCATTCTTCGGCCGGCACGACCATTCCGCCCTGCGTGACGCGCTCGCCGCCGCCGCCGAGGACGCCATCATCTACGACCTGGACGGCATCGGTCGCCAGTACGCAGCCCTGTGCGCCGAACTGCCGGGTGCTGCTATTCGGTTCGCGATGAAAGCATGCCCGGTGGACGAGGTGCTCGACCATCTCGCCCGGCTCGGTTCCGGCTTCGACGCGGCCAGCCCGCAGGAGATCGCCCAGGCGCTGCGCACCGGGGTAGCCCCCGAACTGATCCACTACGGCAACACCGTCAAGTCCGACCGCAACATCGCCGAGGCCTATCGGCTGGGCGTGCGTGACTTTGCCACTGACAGCCGGGAGGACGTCGCCGCGATCGCCGAACACGCGCCCGGCTCACGGGTGTTCTGTCGGATCGCGACCACCGGCGATGGTGCGCTGTGGGGCCTGAGCCACAAGTTCGGCTGCTCGCCCGAGGATGCCCTGCGGGTGCTCGGTGCCGCCCGGGCCGCCGGGCTGGTGCCCTCCGGCCTGTCGGTACATGTCGGCTCCCAGCAGATGACAGCCGAAGCATGGGGCGAGGCGATCGAGACGCTGGCCGCTCTGCTGGAGACACTCAACTGGCACGGCATCGTTCCGGACCGGATCAACCTCGGTGGTGGTCTGCCCGCGCTCAGCGTCCTCGACCGGCGTGGCCGGCCGCTGGAACCGCCGCTGGACAAGATGCTCACGGTGATCCGCGAAGGTGTGGAACGGCTGCGCGCCGTCAACGCCGCCCCGCTGGACTTCCTGCTGGAGCCCGGCCGCCACCTCGTCGCTGACCACGGTGCGATCCGTGCCCACGTCGCCCGGCTCACCTCCCGCCATCGGCTCGACGGCATCCGTGAGAACTGGCTCTACCTCAGCTGCGGAAAGTTCAACGGGCTCTACGAGATGGACCAGTTGCAGTACCGGCTGGAGTTTCCCACCCGCCCCGGGGGGCAGTTCGTCAACGCCGTGGTTGCCGGCCCGACCTGCGACAGCGACGACGCGTACGCGCAGGACGGCATGGTGCGGGTTCCGCGCACGATCGTCTCCGGCGACCCGGTCTGGGTCCACTCCTGCGGTGCGTACGCCGCCGCCTACACCACCCAGGGATTCAACGGCTTCGCACCGCTGCCGTACACCTGCATCGGTGGCCCGGCTCCGGACGGAGGCGGCACATGACCGGCACCCGGCTCCGGTTGCTCCGGGAGGAGGACTGGGATGAGGTGGTCGTGCTGGAGGAACGCGCCTACGCGGCGAGCGGCCTGTCCGAGGGAGAGGCAGCACTGCGCTCCCGGCACCGTGCCTCGCCCTCGACCTGTTTCGTGCTGGAGGACGCGGGCGGCTTCGGCGGCTACCTGCTCGCACTGCCGTACCCACTCTTCCGCTGCCCGGACCTGAGCCTGGCCGAGGAACGCGCGGCACAGGGGAGCAACCTGCACCTCCACGACCTGGTGATCGCCGAGCGGGCACGTGGTCGGGGCTTGGCCGGCCTGATGCAACAGCACCTGGAGGAGACGGGGCGTGCGGCCCGGTACCGGACGCTCTCTCTGGTAGCCGTGCACGGCTCACAGGTGCTGTGGACCACGCTGGGCTACCGCGCCCGGCCCGAGATCGGGTTGCCCGCGAGCTACGGTGCCGAGGCGGTCTACATGGCGAAGCCGCTGGAACACGCTGTCACCGATCCGGCTCTCGAGTCCTCATCCGGAGCCGAAGTAGGCTGATGCGGATGCTCCCCGTCCCCGATGTGTTCCGCCGCTCCCAACTGGCCATCGGGCACTGTCCTTCATGCTCGGATTCCAGTACACCACCTCGGCTCCCGGTTACTCCCCGCACAGGTGCACCGTGGGAGCCAGGTGCGCCGGGCCATCTGTCGGGCTGACACGGGACTGAGTGCGTGGCAGACACCCGGCGCAATGCCTGCGGACTGGTTGGCCGGCTCACTGCCAGGGGGGAGTCCCCTGGCAGCGAGCCGAGCGCACGAGTTGTCGGACACCGAGCGGGCCTCGTTGTCCACCACGCGCGACGAGCGACCACCGTCGCGGTGATCAGCGCCCGCGAGCTGGAGAGCGACAATGATGCCCCGTCAGTACCTCCAACGGACAGCCTCGATGACCTCCGCATCCGTGTGCGTCGCGAACAGCTCTGCCTCCGCCCGCCGGACGGACAGCACGGCCTCGTACAGTTCGGGGCCGAGTGCCTGCCGCAGCAGTGCGGACTTCTCGTACGCGTCGGTCGTCTCCGACAGGCTCGCAGGGAGGCGCTCGGCGCTGCCGAGAGCGGCGGGGTCGCTCCGGGTCTCGGGAGGCAGGGGCAGGCCGGCGTCGAGACCGGCGAGTCCGGCGGCCAGCACGCCACCGATCTCCAGGTAGGGGTTGGCGGCGGCGTCGAAGCACTTGAACTCGGCGTTGGCCTGCCCGGCGGTGGAGCCGGCGATCAGGCGCAGCGCTGCCTCACGGTTCTCCAGGCCCCAGCATCGGTAAGCTCCAGCAAAGCGGGAGGGGACCAGACGCAGGTAGGAGGCGGCGCTGGGCGCGCCGAGAGCGAGCAGGGCGGGCAACTCGGCCAGTACGCCCGCGAGGAACTGCTCGGCGTCGGGGTGCAGTCCGTGACGGCCGGGGCCGCCGTGTCCGAGGTTCTGGCCCTGTCGCCAGAGGCTGAGGTGCAGGTGACCGCCGTTGCCGAGCGAGCCCTCGGTGAAGACGGGCGAGTACGAGACCCGCAGGCCGTGCCGGGCGGAGACGGCCCGGATGGTGTGGCGTACCAGCATCGTGGTGTCGGCCGCCTCGACCGGCCCCTCGGCGGCGACCGAGACCTCGAACTGCCCGGCGGCGTACTCGGGGTGGAGCTGCAGCACGGCCAACCCCTGCTTGGTGAGGGCGCGCAGCACATCCCGAAGGTAGTCGGAGTGCTCGATGAAGCGGGTCATCCCGAACCCGGGCCCGGCTGTTGCGGGGTCTCCGGCGGCGTCTGCCACCACCCACTCGATCTCGATCCCGGCTCGCACCGAGAGCCCGCGCCGCTCGACCGCCTCGGTGACCCGGCGGGCGAAGCCACGCTGGCAGCCGGGATGCGGGGTGCCGTCCTGGGCATAGCGGTCGGCCGGAGCCCAGGCCCAACCGGGCTGTGCGGCGAGCGGGGTGAGCCTGTCGAGGTCGGGGACGAGCCGCAGGTCGCCCATCGGGCCGGTACTCGAAGGTGCGGTGGTGAAGGAGTCGTCCACCAGGGAGACGTCGAAGCACGGTACGGCGCCGACACCGTACCCGGCGGCGTGTTCGAGTTGGGTGAGCGGGACGGACTTCACCCGGGTGAGCCCGGCGTTGTCGACCCAGCCGAACACTACCCCGTCGATTCCGTCGGCAGTGAGCTGAGCTTCGGTCGCCCGGGCCTGGGCGACCCGTTCGGCCCGGGAGTGTGTGGTGGTCATGCCGCCCATGCTGGTGCTCGCGGCAGCGGGTGCGTCAGGAATCACCGGGAGTTCACCCGTCCGTGAACGGACGGAGCAGAGACGCGACATGGGACGGGCAACGACCGCGAAACATGATGCGTTTCCTGTGCCCGGGTGTTCGCATTCCGGAGGCTCGCCTCGTCCGGGATCGACGGGGTTCGACAACCCACCTGGGTGCCTATCAGTTCTGTGGATCGGTCAGGCGTGCCGGAGGCAGAGGGTTCCCCACTGGAAGCCTGCGCCGATTCCGGACAGTACGTAGGTGTCTCCCGGGAGCAGGGAGCCCTCGGCGATGGTGGTGTGCAGTGCGGTGAACAGGCCGGCCGATCCGGTGTTGCCCAGTCGGTCGATGGTGATGGGTGCACGCTCACGGGGAACGCCCAGGGCGGCCATGGTCTCCGTGAGGATGTTCAAGTTGGCCTGGTGCAGGAAGAAGTGCCGGACCTGGTCGACCGGCACACCGGCGCGGTGGGTGGCGCTCATGATGCTCTCGGGCAGGCGTGTGGTTGCAGCGTTCCAGACGGCGCGGCCGTCCATGGACAGGTAGTGGTCTCCGGCGGCGACGGTGGCGGTGCTGGCGGGCAGCCGGGAGCCTCCCGCGGGGATCTGGACGTCGTAGGAGAGCTGGGAGCCCAGGTTGTAGGAGAGCAGGCCTGCTCCAGGGGTGTCGGCACGGGTGAGGACGACGGCTGCTGCGGCGTCCCCGAAGAAGACACCTGTGGTGCGGTCGGTGGGATCGGTGATCCTGGAAGCGCAGTCGGCCGCGAGGAGCAGGATGGTGGTGATGGAGGGGTTCTGCAGGAGGTGGGCGGCGATCAGCATGGCCTGGATGCCGGAGGCGCAGGCGGCTTGGGTGACGTCCAAGGACAGAGCGCGGTGGGCACCGAGGGCGTCTTTCACGATCAGCGCGGTCGACACGAGCGGCTGGTCCCAGGTATAGGTGGCGACGATGACCGCGTCCAGACGCGCGGGCTCGATGCCGGCTGCGTCCAGGGCCGGTTGGGCGGCGGCGACGCACATGTCGGAGGTCGCCAGACGCGGGGCCAGACGGCGGCGTTCGCGGATACCGGTGCGGCTGGTGATCCATTCGTCGCTGGTGTCCAGGGTGCGGGTGAGCTCCTGATTGGTGACGACCGTCGGCGGCAGGTGCATCCCGGTTCCGGCGATGGCGAACGGCACGGACAGGCCGGTACCGGTCTGGTGGAACAGGGTCTGGTCCAGGGCGACGGTCACTCCGCGGCGCTCCGCTCGGGCGCGTTCGGTGTTCCTCGAAGAATTTCCATTTTCCGTCCTCGATATCGGTTTGCGAATGCCCGGCACCGCCAGGTCCGTCGCATTGCAATGCCGCCGCAGCATCTCACGGGACACGGATCTGAAGTTCGCTCTTTAATCATTAAGAGTGAGGAAAGATTTAACTGATTGACATCGCATTGTTGGAAAGTCCTTTCTGTGCTTCGAGTGGGTGGGGGGCGAATGCTGAGGGTGATCGGTTTTCGAATACCTGCGCGGAGGGCCGATGCGACGGGATGGACGGGACGGACGAGTCGCGGATTCCCTGCTGTGCTGGTGGCGGGGGCGGGCGGAGGGCTGGCCGGGGCGGAGTTGCTGGTCGCGACCGCGGCCAGGCGTCGGCCGGATCTGGTGGCCGGTCTCGTGCTGCTCGATCCGCCCCCCCCGAGGTTGTCGCCTTCGCGCCGCGCAGCCGGCAGCTCGCGCGGATGCGTCGCGGCTTCCTGTTGTCGGCGGTGCGGTAGTTGTTCGGCGCCCATCGCGGCCCCGGGAGCCGGGCCGGGCTGCGCCGCAGCGTCGGTCTTCGCCGAGCTGTCGCCGTCCGGGTCGGCGAGAGTCGGCTGGGAGACCGTGGTGTACGACGGGGATCTCGGGGACCTGCCGCTGGTGCTGGTGATACCCCGGGATCTCATCGGCGGTGAGGCGGTGTTGGCTGCCACCCAGGACGCTGCCGAGGGCAGAACGGATCAGCCGCTTCTACCGCCGGAGCCGGGTCCGGTACCTGTCGACGTCGACGTCGTCACGGCTGGTGCACACGCCGGAGGGAACGGGCCGCGGCTTAACGGTCATGACGGCCTTTCCTCGGGCGGGGATGTGCGCAGGGACGGCACGGAGGCGAGCAGGGTTCGGGTGTAGGGGTGCCTCGGTGTGCGCAGGATCGTCTCGGTGGGGGCGGTCTCGACGATCCTGCCGTGCCGCATGACCGCCACGACGTCGGAAACGTGGCAGACCGCCGGCAGGTTGTGGCCGATGAACAGCATGGACAGCCCGAGCCGTCGCTGGAGTTCGCGGATCGTGTTGAGGACGGATGCCTGCACCGATACGTCGAGCGCCGAGGTGATCTCATCGGCGATCAGCAGCCCGGGCTCGACGGACAGGGAGCGGGCGAGGGCGACTCGCTGGCGCTGGCCGCCGGACAGCTGCCGCGGCAGGCGATCGGCGAGCCGGGGGTCCAGGCCGACGAGGCCGAGCAGTTCGGCGGCGCGCTCGGCGCCGGCGGCCCGGTCGAGCCGGCGGAAGACCGTGGCGGCTTCGACGAGCGTCTGGCGAACCGTCATCCGGGGGTCGAGCGCGGTGTCCGGGTCCTGGAGGACGACCTGGACGAGGCGGCCGAGTCGACGCCGGTCGCGGACGGTGCGGGTGCGGACCTCCTGGCCGTCGATCAGGACCCGGCCACCCTGCACGGGGACGAGGCCGACGATTGCGCCGGCCAGACTGGATTTTCCGGAGCCGGACTCCCCGACCAGACCGAGTGTGGTGCCGGACGGGATCTCCAGCGAGACACCGTCCACGGCGGCTGGGGAGTCGCGGGGGACGGGGTGGCGGACGGTGAGGTCGGTCACCTGAAGGGTGGTCATGACGCGGTCACCGTCTCCGGGGCCACTGCAACCGGTACCGGATACCAGCAGGCGACGCGGTGGTCGGCATCGAGGTCCTCCAGTGGTGGAGCCTGTTCGGTGCAGCGGTCTTGGCGGAGCGAGCAGCGGGGCTCGAACGGGCATCCCGGTTCGGGTGCGAGCGGATCGGGCGGCGCACCCTCGACGGTCGGCAGCGGTCGGCCGCGGTCGGCGGTGAGGTCCGGTACCGATGCGACCAGGGCCCGGGTGTAGGGGTGCCGGGCGCTGTCGGCGAGGCGGTCGGCGGGCAGGCTCTCGACGATGGTGCCCGCGTACATCACCAGGACCCGTTCGCAGAACTCGCCTACGAGCGCGACGTCGTGGCTGATGAACAGGATCGCGGCGGAGGTGTCCCGTCGCAGGTCGGTGAGCAGCCGGGTGATCTGCCGCTGCACGGTGACGTCGAGCGCGGTGGTCGGTTCGTCGGCGATGATCAGTCCCGGCCGTACCATCAGCCCGGAGGCGATCATCACGCGCTGGCGCTGGCCGCCGGAGAGCTGGTGAGGACGTGAGCGCAGCAGTGCCGGGGGCAGGGCGACCCGGCGCAGGGCGTCGGCAGCCTCCGCAGCGGCCTGCGCGCGGCTGGCACCGCGGTGGGCCCGGACGGCCTCGGTGAGCTGGGTGCCGATCCGCAGGGACGGGTTGAGCGCCGAGGCGGGATTCTGGAAGATCACCGACAGGCCCGTCGCGAGGTGCCGGTTCCGCTCCTTCGGCGTCAGGGCGGCGAGGTCGGCTCCGAGCAGGCGCAGAGTGCGCCGGGACACCCGGGCGCCGTACGGGAGCAGGTCGGCGATGGCGAGCGCGGTGAGCGACTTGCCCGACCCCGACTCGCCGACGAGTCCGACGACCTCGCCCGGCCGCAGCGAGAGGCACACACCACGCACTGGCCGGATCGTGCCGCCCGGGGTGGGGAGTTCGACGGAGAGGTCCTCGACCTGGAGGACCAGCCCGTCCTCGGCAGGGCCGCTCGGGGCGGGCGTCGGCGCGGGTGTGCGCGGCGCCCGGCCGCGCCGGGCGACGCTCCCGGCCAGGACCTCGCCGAGCAGCTGGAAAGCCAGGGCCGCGTAGAGAACCGCCAGGCCCGGGGCGAGCGCGGGCAGCGGCTCGGCGTAGATCCGGTCGAGCCCCTGGCTGAGCAGCTGCCCCCAGTCGTAGCCGGGCGGTTGGACGCCCAGACCGAGGAAACTCAGCCCGGAGAGCGCGACCAGGGCGGTGCCCGCCGCTGTGGTGGTGCTCAGGAGCAATGGCTCGGCGATGTTGGGCAGGACGTGCCGCCACAGCAACTGGTGGCGGCGCAGGCCGAGGACCCGGGCCGCGGCCAGGTGGTCGGTGCCCGCGACGCCTGCGGCGAGGGTCTGGGCGAGCCGGGCGAATCCGGGGACGCCCGCCGCTGCGAGGGCCAGCACCGCCCCGGCGGCGCCCGCGCCGAACACGACCGCGAGGAACATCGCGACGAGGAGCGCCGGGAAGGCGAGCAGGAGGTTGATCAGCCCGGCGGTCAGCCGACGACCGCGCCGGCCGAGGACGGCGGTGCAGGCCCCGATGAGGACTCCCGCGGTCGCACCGAGCAGGGTGGCCGCCAGCGCGAGCAACAGGGAGGGCCGGGTGGCCGTCAGGACCCGGGCGAGCAGGTCCCGGCCGAGGCTGTCGGTGCCGATCAGGTGTTCCGCAGAGGGGCCCTGGAGCACGGCCGAGGGGTCCGGGCGGTCGGCTGCCGCGCCCCAGAGCAGCGGGCCGACCAGCGCGAGCGCGACGAGCGACACCAGCATGGCCGCGGTGGCCCAGGCCATGGGCGAGCGCCGGAGGCCGGATGGAAGGCTCATGATCACATCTCCCGGATCGCCGAACGAGGGTCGAGTACGGCTAGCAGCACGTCGACCAGAAGGCCTGCGAGCAGCACGGCGGTGCCCAGTACCAGCACCATGGCCTGGACCACCGGGTAGTCCTGTGCGACCACTGACTGGGCCATGGCGGAGCCGATGCCGGGCCAGGCGAAGACCTTCTCGACCAGCACGGTGCCGGCGATCAGGGCAGGCAGCAGGCTCCCGGCGACGGTGAGTACGGCGGGGGCCATGTTCGGTGCCGCGTGCCGGAGGCAGCGGCGTGCGGAAGACAGCCGTTTGCTCCGGGCGGTGCGCAGGTAGTCCTCGTTCAGCACCTTCAGCGCCTCCACCCGGACGATGCGCAGCAGGACGGCGGTGGGGGCGAGGGAGAGCGCGAGGACGGGCAGGACAAAGGACTCGACGCCCGCCGCACCGGCCACCGGGAGCAGTTGGAGGCCGACGGCCAGCAGCGCGGTGAGTCCGGCGGCCAGGACGAAGTCCGGCACTCCGGCCAGGCCGGCGGTGACCGCGATGAACACAAGCTCGGTGCGCGGGCGGCGGCCGTCGCGGGTGCGGACCGCCGCCAGCAGGCCGACGGGCAGGGCGACGGCGAGAGTGACCAGGAAAGCGAGGCCGGCGATCTCCAGGGTGGTCGGCAACCGGGTGCGGACCAGCTCCGCGACCGGCGCCCCGGTGACCAGCGAGGTACCGAGGTCGCCGTGCAGGAGATTGCCGAGGTAGTGCCGGTACTGGGACAGGAAGGGCGCGTCGAGCCCGAGGGCGTGCCTGCGAGCGGCCACCAGGTCGGGGGCGGCGTCGACGCCGAGCGCGGCCCGGACCGGATCGCCGGGGATGAGGCGGATCATCACGAATGACGCGGTGACCACGACCCCGAGAGAGAGAAACAGCCGGAGGCTGCGGCGGCCGAGGAACACCGTCCAGGGGTGCCGCAGCAGCTGGGGTACGGACATGGTGGGCCCCGGATCACTGGTGGAGACGGATGCTGGTGGGAACGAGCTGGCCGCCGAAGGTGGTGGCGAAGGTGGTGCGGTAGCCGTACACGCTGCTCCGGCCTTCGGCGATCGGCAGCGCTTCGGCCGATCGGAAGAGCGCGGCGGCGGCCCGGTTCCAGGTGGCGCATCCGGTTGTGTCGGTCTCCCGGAGAGCCTGGGCGACCAGGGCGTCGTACTCGGGATTGGTCACCCCCGCGAAGTTGAGGCCACGGGCGGGGGTGGAGCCGGAGAAGAAGGGGATGAAGCCGACCGGCAGGGCGAAACCCGGGGTACTGCCGACCACCACGTCGAAGTCGGCGCTCTGGTACATGGCGTTGACGAGGGCGGGCAGGGTCTCGGTGACCAGGTCGACCTCGACGCCGAGCGCCGTCCACTCCCGGGCCATCAGCTCGGCGACGGAGGCCAGGGTCGGGCCGAGGTCGGGGCTGGTGATCAGGCGGAGCCGGAGCGACTGGCCGTTCTTGGTCAGCGGGCCGTCGGCGGAGCGCGTCCAGCCGGCGGCGCGCAGGGCCTCGACAGCGTTCTGCGCGGGCAGGTTGGCGTCGGCGAGGTCGGCGTGGCAGACGGCGCCCTCGGCGCCGAAGTCGGTGGCGGGGATGCCGGTGCCACCGACGGCGACGTCGGCGAGGCCCCGGCGATCGAGGGCGGAGACCAGGGCACGGCGCAGCGCCCGGTCGGCGAGTGCCCGGCCGGGGCGCTGGTTGAAGAAGGTCAGCCCGACCACGGTCGCCACGTCGGCGGTGGCCAGACCGTGGCCGGTGAGCCGGGCGCGGTCCGGCCCGCTCACGTGCGCGATGTCGATGTCCCCGGTGAGCAGCAGGTTCGCCGCCGTGGAGGTCTGGGGCACCACCGACATGACGATGCGCGCGGGGAGACCGAGTTCCGCGGTCGTCGCCCCGGCGGGCCCCCAGGAGTAGTTGTCGCGGACGGTGAACTCGTACGGTCCGCCGGGGGTGTAGCGGGTCAGCACGTAGGGGCCGGTTCCCTGGGTGGCGCGGTCCAGCGAACCGGGCCGGTCGAGGCCGGCGGGGCAGACGATCGGCAGCAGGCCGATGGTGCGGGTGAGGAAGGGGAAAGGGGCGGCGGCGGTCGCCGACACCGTGCCGGTCCCGTCGTCGGCGCTCGCGGTGAACGGAACGTTCGGAAGGACGGTCCGGGCGCCGGCGAGCTGGTTGGCCGGGTCGCCCGCGTAAGTGAGTGCCCGGGCCACCGCCGAGGCGGTGAGCGGAGTGCCGTCGGAGCAGGTGACACCCGGGCGGAGGGTGAAGGCGGCCGTGGTGGCCGTGGCCTGCCAGGAGGAGGCCAAGCCGGTGACCAGGGTGCCGTCGGGGGCGAGGTTGACCAGGGAGTCGTAGGCGTAGCGGGCCTGGGAGGCACCGAAGGCTGAGTACGGATCGAAGCTCGGCGTCTCGCTGGACTCGGCGATCCGGACGGTGCCGTGGTCTACCAGAGGGGTGGTCGTCGAGGAGGTGGCGACGCCGCCGCAGCCACCCAGCGCGACGGCCGAAGCCGTGAGAGCGGCCGCCAGAGCGACCGGCGGGGTGCGTCGGAGCATGGCCTCATGGTCCCACCGGGACTTGGTCGTGGTGGCTCAACTCACGTACATGAAAGGCATGTTCGAACGTCCCGAGCCGCCTGGTGGCATGGTCGGGAGCCGTCAGGGGTGACTGGGGCGACGATCCTGATTCACCCGTACGAGGGGGACGGGCGTGGCTCGCGACGGGCGGTCCGGACCGGGTCCGGCTGTCCGGCGGCGAGGGGCGGGGCGCCTCCGAGGTGCGGTGGGCATGGGGACGTGGCACTTATTCGAGAAGATAATCAGATACTCGTGCTAAATGGTGTTCGAATGCGCCATAACTCGGGTTACGCGGGAACGATGAAAGCACTCGGACGAGTGAACCAAAACACTCGGACGGATGAACCCGGAGGGAGTAATTTGGCCCAGGTGGGTGTGATTCAACTACTGTGACCATGGGATCGGACGGCGCGTTCCGGTGTCCGGGAATTCGATTCGTCAGATGAGGAATCCCGGATATTCGAGATGGAATGCTTCATATCCGCCCGGCTGTGCGCTGCTCGGTGTTCGCCGTGCCCGGGTTCCCTGTCATACGTATGCGTAGAGAGGATGGAGCATCATGCCGCCTGTAGTACCGCCCTTCCTGGTCGGCCTCATTGTCGCGCCTCTGGCCAAACGCCTGCTCAAGCCACTGGTGGGTGGAGTCGTCAAAGCATCCGTCGGCATCGCGATGGAGGTGAAGAAGGCGGCTCAGGAGGCCGGGGAGAACATCCACGACCTCGCGGCCGAAGTGGCTGCCGATGTGGTGGCCGCCCAGATCGCCGCCGCGGAAACCGAAGGTCACTCCGGTGACGGTCAGCACACCACCGGAAACGGCGGCAAGGGGGAACCGAGGATCCCGAAGATCCGCGCGACCACCGGTAGTTCCTCCGGAAAGACGCCCTGACGGTCCGTAAGGACTCACGGCCGCCGCCAGGCGCGTATGCCGATAGATTTCGGCGGAATGCGTCCGGGTGGCGGCCGTTCGCAGGCCGTTCGGCCGCAGAGATTTGCTGTCCAGAATTTCCCGCTCCGTCGCCGTAATCCGTCGTGTCCGTGGCGGTTTTCCGCGACCTCCGCAAACAGGTGAACGTACACATGCCATCGCTACTGGGTGTCGCCGGATTCCGCTCCGTGGAATTGGGTGCGAGCCCACGCTCGGTCGCACCGGGCCGCCAGCGCTGGGACGTCAAGCTGGTCCTGGGACGACCGCGGACGGCCGAGATCCTCGCCGCCGCGCTGCGCCACATTCCCGGGATCACCGAGGCCCGGGCCAACCCGGTCACCGGCGGGGTGCTCGTCCGGCATGATGCGCGGTTGCGCGCCACGGACATCGGCCGGATCGTCCGCAGGGTCGTCACCCGGGTCGCGGAGGGACCGACCGGAGTGGGGTGTCCGGATCCGGTCCGCCACGCCCCCGCGCCGGCCCCGCGGGCGGACCGCGGCCTGGTCGTGCGCCCGGTGCTCGCCGTCGTCGGCGGGGTAGCGGCCGGGGTCGCACTGATCAAGGGGTCGACGCTGAGCAGGCAACTGGTGGCCGCGGGCGGGGTTGCCGCGGCGACCGCGGTCGTCCTCCGCAAGGCATGGCGCGGAACCGTCGACGCGTCCCGGGACGCGGCCGGGCCCGGTGCCGAACGCCACCCCTTGCTGGAGATCGTCGGTCCGCACCGACGCCGCCTCTACCGGGCCGCCTCCCTGTCCGTCGCCTGCCAGGCTGCGGAGATGGCACTCGGCACCTTCCTCGGATGGACCGGCCTGGTCCTCATCAAGGGCGAGGCAGCTCCGCTGGTCAGCCTCGGCCTGACCACGGCCTCCGCTCAACTGTGGGGCCTGGCCGGGCTGGTGGCCGCCGCCTGTGCCGCGGTGGCGGGTCTCTCGTACGCCTCGAACCTGCAGTGGCGCCGACTCGGCCAGGACATCGAGCACGATTGGCGGGGCCGCACGTACCGACACGTCCAGCACCTCGAACTGGGACACCTGGAGGGTGAGCGGACCAGCCGGGTGGCCGGCACGCTCACCAACGACGTCGGCCAGCTGGGCGCCTTCTTCGCCGGCCCGGCCAACGACGTGCTGCAACTCGGCACCAGCCTGGCCCTCCTGGTGCCGGCGTTCCTCCTGCTGGCACCGCAGATCGCCTGGATCGCGTTCCTGCCGATCCCGGTCATCGCCTGGCTGTCGCTGCACCACCAGGAGAAGGCCGCGGCGGACTACGCCGTCACCGGCGAGTGCCGGGCCGGGCTGGGCAGCCAGGTGATCAACTCGCTCGAAGCCGGTGCGACCGTCAAGAGCTTCTGCACCGAGGACTACGAGGCCGAACGCATCGACGAGCTGAGCGAAGCGGTCCAGGAGAGCAGCCGACAGACCGACCGGAGCACGATCCGCCACGCCGAGATCGTCCGGTCCTGCACCACCGCATCGATGGCAGGCACCCTGCTGATCGGCGGTCGTTCGGTACTCAACGGCACCCTGCGCTTCGAGGTGTTCAGCCCGCTGATCGGGCTGCCCCAGATGCTGTTGATGCGGATGAGCCGGATCGGCGGCATCGCCGACCAGTACCAGCGCACCCTCGCCTCCTACGACCGGGTCCAGAGGCTGCGCGCCCTGCCCGTCGAGGCCGACGGCGGCGACGGGACGCTCGACCTTGCCGAGGTGCGGGGCGAGATCGTCCTCGACGGGGTCACCTTCGCCTACCCCGGCCGACCGACGGCACTGGAGGACCTCTCGCTGACCATCCCGGCCGGGCAGGTGACCGCCCTGGTGGGCGCCACCGGCTCCGGTAAGACGACGATCGCCAGACTGCTGATGCGCTTCCAGGACGCCCAGTTCGGAAGAGTGCTGATCGACGGACAGGACATCCGGGACCTGCGGCGACACAGCTTGCGCCACGCCATCGGCTTCGTCGCCCAGGACCCGTTCCTCTTCGACGGCAGCATTGCCGACAACATCCGCTACGGCAGCTTCGAAGCCTCGGACGAGGCAGTGCTCCAAGCCGCCGCCATGGCCGAGGCGGACACCTTCATCGCGACGCTTCCGGACGGCTACGACACTCTGATCGGTGAACGCGGTGCCGCGCTCTCCGGCGGCCAGCGGCAGCGGATCGCCCTGGCTCGCGCGATCCTCAAGGACTCGCCGGTCGTGGTCCTCGACGAGGCCACCTCCGCCGTGGACAACGAGACCGAGGCCGCCATCCAGCGCACACTGCGTGGCTTCGCGGCCGACCGCACGATGGTCGTCATCGCCCACCGCCTCTCCACGGTCCGCCACGCCGACCGCATCTACGTCATGGACAAGGGCGGCATCGTCGCCGAACAGGGCACCCATGACGAACTCCTCGCCCAGCACGGACTCTACGCATCTCTCTGGCAGCTCCAGGCCGGCGAACTCGCCGCCTGACCGCAGAAAAGCCGCCCCGCCCGCCGATCGCGTGACACCACCGTGGTCGGCGCGGCCCGGCACGCCCTGCGCGCATGCCCGCCCATACTTCTGGAGGTACCCCCATGTCCCGTCGCGACGGAGACGTCCTTCCCCTGACCGCGGCCCAGCGGGAGATCTGGCTCGCCGAGCAGCGCTCCCGGACACCGATCCCGGGCTACCGCGTCGGTGAATGCCTGGAGATCCACGGGCCGGTCGACCCGGAGCTGTTCGAAGCCGCGCTGCGCCGAGTGGTCGACGAGGTCGACGCCCTGCACGTGACCTTCGTCGACGACGGTGAAGGCCCGCGTCAGATCCTCCGCGAGACCTGGGACTGGGCGCCCGTCCACCTCGACCTCGGCACGGAGCCAGATCCCCGGGCGGCGGCCATGGACTGGATGGAGCGGGACCTGGCCCGTCCGCTGGACCTCTCCCGTGATCCGCTGTTCGGCCATGCGCTGATCCGGCTGTCGCCGACGGAGTTCCTCTGGTACCTGAACTACCACCACGTGGTGCTGGACGCGATCAGCAGCTCCATGGTCCGGCAGCGGGTCGGCGAGGTGTACTCGGCACTGGCCGGGAGCGGTGCCGTTCCGCCGTCTCCGTTCGGCTCGCTACGGGACCTGGTCGACAGCGACGCCGCCTATCGCTCGTCCGCCGACTTCAGCGCCGACCGCTCCTACTGGACCGAGCGCTTCGCCGATCTGCCCGCCCCGACACGGCTCACCGACACCGCCGCGACCGACCCGCACCAGGCCCTGCGCGTGGCCGGGGAGCTGGAGCTGCGGAACCCCGAGGCACTGCGAGCGGCGGCGGGCCGGGCCGGTGTCAGGTGGTCCCGGGTGGTGGTCGCGGCGACGGCGCTCTACGCCCACCGTCTGAGCGGCGCCCAGGACGTGGTGCTCGCCCTCCCCGTCACCGCCCGTCGGGGCTCCGACCGCGACCTGATGTCGGTGCCCGGCACGATGTCCAACGTCGTGCCCCTGCGGCTGACCGTGCGACCGGACATGCCGTGGGGCGATCTCGTCGCCCAGGTGGCGCGGGAGGTCGAGTCGGCCGTCGCGCACGAGCGCTACCGCAGCGAGGACCTGCTGCGCGACCTCGGCGCGCCCGGCAGCATCGGAACGGCGTTCCCGCTGATCATCAACATTATGGCCTTCAACGCCAGGCCTAGTTTCGCCGGGCACCCTGCCTCGGTTCACCACTTCGTGTCGGGGTCGACCACCGACCTGGCCGTCTGGCTCTTCGACTACCGGGACGGCAACCCCCCGCTTCTCCGGCTGCACGGCGCGCCGGAGGCGTACGGCGACGACGACCTCGCCGCGCACCAGCAGCGGCTGCTCGCCCTTCTCGACGCCGTCGCGGACTGCGACCCGGACGAAGCGGTTGGCCGGATCGACCTGCTCACCGCCGAGGAGCACCGCGAGGTGGCGGCCCTCGGCACCGGGCCGGTGGCCGAGGCCCCCACCGCGAGCCTGCCGGAGCTGTTCCGGGAGCACGTCCGGGCGACTCCGGACCTCGTCGCGCTGGTGTGCGGTGACGTGTCGCTGACGTATGCGGAGTTGGACGTGCGGGCGAACCGGTTGGCGCATGCGCTGATCGCGCGGGGTGCTGGGCCGGAGCGGTTGGTGGCGGTGTCGCTGCCGAGGTCGGCCGAGCTGGTGGTGGCGATCCTTGCGGTGTTGAAGACCGGCGCGGCGTACGTTCCGGTCGACCCCGATTATCCGGCGGCCCGGGTCGCGTATCTGCTCGACGACGCCCGCCCGGTCCTGACGGTGACCGACACCCGCACCCTGGGGCGGCTGCCCGACGGCGTCACTGCCCGGCTGGTGCTCGACGAGCCGGAGACGGCCGCTCTGGTGGCAGGCTGCCCGGCGGTCGATCCGGGGGTGGCCGTCGATCCGGGGCACCCGGCGTACGTGATCTACACCTCGGGTTCCACCGGCAGGCCCAAGGGTGTGGTGGCAAGGCACGGCGGCCTGCTCGACCTGCTCACCGACCACCGGCTGGTGCAGTTCGCACCGCTGCTGGTGGACCGGCGGCGGCTGCGGGTGGCGCTGACCACATCGGTGTCGTTCGACGCCTCCTGGAACCAGCTGATGGCCCTCTTCGCGGGCCACGAGCTGCACGTTCTGAACCATGCGACCTGGACCGACCCGGAGGCCTTCGTCGACTACGCGGCGTGCCACGGGCTGGACTACGTCGAGGCCACCCCTTCCTACCTCCACGTCCTCGTCGCCCATGGACTGCTGGACGATCCGCAGCGCCGTCCCGCGCTGGTCGCGGCGGGCGGCGAGGCCGTCCCCGAGCAGCTGTGGGAGCGGCTGCGGGCCGCCGACGGGGCCTCCTGCCTCAACCTCTACGGACCCTCGGAGTGCACCGTCAACTCGGTGGCCGCGCCCACGGCATCGAGCCCGCGCCCGGTCATCGGCCGCCCCGTCACCAACGCCCGGCTGCATGTGCTCGATGCCGCGTTGCAGCCCGTGCCCGCGGGTGTGCCGGGTGAGTTGTACATCGCTGGTGCGGGGTTGGCGCGGGGGTATCTGAACCGGCCGGGTCTGACCGCGGGGCGGTTCGTGGCAGATCCGTTCGGTGCGGGCGGGTCGCGGATGTACCGCACGGGTGACCTGGTGCGATGGAACCCGGACGGGAACCTGGAGTTCCTCGGCCGCACCGACGACCAGGTCAAGGTCCGTGGCTTCCGGATCGAACTCGGCGAGATCGAGGCGGTCCTCGCCGAGCACCCGGGGATCGCGCAGGCGGCCGTCACGGTGCGCACCGACGAGGAACCCCTGCTGGTCGCCTACGTCGTCCCTGCCACGGGGCAGGTCGTCCACACGGACACACTGCGGGCCCGGCTGCGGAAACGGTTGCCCGAATACATGGTGCCGTCGGCGCTCGTGGTGCTGGACGCACTGCCGCTGACCCCGAACGGCAAGCTCGACCGGCGCGCCCTCCCGGCACCCGAGCGGCAGCCCACCGCACCGGGCCGAGCTCCGCGCACCGCGGTCGAGCACCTGCTCTCCGGGCTGTTCGCCGAGGTGCTGGGCCTGCCGCAGGTCGGTGTCGACGACGACTTCTTCGACCTCGGCGGACACTCCCTGCTGGCCACCCGGCTGATCGCCAGGGCGCGGTCCGTGCTGGGCGTGGAGCTGAGGCTGCGCGAACTGTTCGACGCGCCGACGGTGGCTGAGCTGGCGAGTGCGGTGGACGTCGCGGGCCGGGCGCGGCCGGCGCTGGGGCGGTGCGAACGGCCCGCGACGGTCCCGCTGTCCTTCGCGCAGCGCCGACTGTGGTTCCTGCACCGCATGGAGGGTCCGAGTGCCACCTACAACATCCCGCTCGCTCTGCGGCTGTCCGGAAGCCTGGACCAGCGCGCCCTGCAAGCCGCCCTGTCGGACGTGGTCGAGCGGCACGAGAGCCTGCGCACCGTCTTTCCGGTGGTCGACGGAGTGCCGTGCCAGCGGGTGCTCGACCTCGACGTGGCACGGCCGCGGCTACGGGTGACCGAGGTCGGTGAGCGCGACCTGCCGGACCGGCTGGCGGAGGCGGCGCGGTACGGCTTCGAGCTCTCCGAGGAATCACCGTTGCGCGCCGAACTGTTCCGGCTCGGCGCCGAGGAGCACGTACTGCTGCTGGTGGTGCACCACATCGCCGGTGACGGCTGGTCGACGGGCCCGCTCTCGCGGGATCTGGCGACCGCCTACGCGGCCCGCAGCGAGGGGGCGAAGCCGGAGTGGTCGCCGCTTCCGGTCCAGTACGCCGACTACGCCCTCTGGCAGCAGGAGCTGCTGGGTGACGGAGCCGACCCGGACAGTCTGCTCAACGGCCAACTCGCGTACTGGCGGGAGCGGCTGGCGGACCTGCCCGACCAGGTCGAGCTGCCCTTCGACCGTCCCCGGCCGACGGTGATGTCCTACCGGGGCGCCCACCTTCCGGTGCGCATCGACGCCGAGCTGCACCAGGGCCTGCGCGAACTCGCCCGCGACGGCGGAGCCAGCCTCTTCATGGTGCTCCAGGCCGGTCTGGCCGCCCTGCTTGGCAAGCTCGGCGCCGGTACCGACGTTCCGATCGGCACCCCGATCGCGGGACGCACCGACGAGGCCTTGGACGACCTGGTCGGCTTCTTCGTCAACACCCTGGTGCTGCGCACCGACCTGTCCGGCGACCCGTCGTTCACCGAACTGCTGGGCCGGGTGCGCTCCGACGCGCTGGCCGCGTACGCGCACCAGGAGGTGCCGTTCGAGCACCTCGTGGAGGCGCTGAACCCGACCCGGACGCTCGCACACCACCCGCTCTTCCAGACCATGCTCACCCTGCAGAACGCCCCGTTCGGCACCTTCGACCTGCCGCGGCTGCGAGTGGCGACCGACCTGGTACCCACCGGAACGGCCAAGTGCGACCTGACCTTCGTCCTGGCCGAACAGCCCGGCGAGGACGGGTTGTCGGGCGTGGTGGAGTACAGCACCGACCTGTTCGACGCGGCCACCGTCACCGAGATCGTCGAACGGTGGCTGCGGCTGCTGCGCTCCGTCGTCGCCCACCCCGGCCGACGGATCGGCCAGGTGGACGTGCTGTCCGCCGACGAGCTCCGTGCGTTGTTGCCGGCCGGTTCCGACCAGGGCGGGGAGCTGCCGGAGTGCGGCCTGCCCGCGCTGTTCGAGCGGCAGGTGCGGGCGAACCCGGCCGCGACCGCCCTCACGGACGGCGAGACCACTCTGACGTACGGCCGGCTGAACGCGCGTGCCAACCGGCTGGCGCACGCCCTGATCGACCGGGGGGTGGGGCCGGAGCAGTTGGTGGCGCTGGCCCTGCCGCGCTCGGCGGAGCTGGTCGTGGCGGTGCTCGCGGTGCTCAAGGCCGGCGCCGCGTACGTACCGGTGGACCCGGAGTACCCGGCCGCCCGGATCGCCTATCTGCTCCAGGACTCCCGGCCCGCGCTGCTCGTGACGACGAGCCGGGCCGACGAGCGGCTGGGGGCGGAGCACGTGGACCGGCTGCTGCTGGACACCGTCGACCTGGACGGGCTGCCGGACACGGACCCGGGGGTCGCCGTCGACCCGGGCCAGGCCGCCTATGTCATCCACACCTCCGGTTCCACCGGCAACCCCAAGGGTGTGGTGGTCCCGCACCGCAACGTGGTGCGCCTGTTCGGCACCACCAGGGATCTGTTCGGGTTCTGCGCCGATGACGTGTGGACCCTCTTCCATTCCTACGCCTTCGACTTCTCGGTGTGGGAGCTGTGGGGCCCGCTGCTGCACGGCGGCCGCCTGGTGGTCGTGGACCACGAGACCAGCCGCTCGCCCGGCCGGTTCCTGGAACTGCTCGCCCACGAGCGGGTGACGGTGCTCAACCAGACGCCCTCCGCCTTCTACCAGCTGATGCAGGCGGATGCGGAGGCTCCGGAGACCGGCCGCCGACTCGCCCTGCGCACGGTGGTGTTCGGCGGCGAGGCGCTGGAGCACGCCCGGCTGGCGAGCTGGTATCAGAGGCACGCGGAGGACGCGCCGCGGCTGGTCAACATGTACGGCATCACCGAGACCACGGTGCATGTCACGTACGCGGCCCTCGACCGGTCCGGGACCGCCGTCGGCCAGGTCGGCGCGGCCCTCCCGGACCTGCGGGCGTATGTGCTGGACGGCGGCCTGCGACCGGTGGCCCCGGGCGTGCCCGGCGAGCTGTATGTGGCGGGCGCGGGCCTGGCGCGCGGCTATTTGAACCGGCCCGGCCTGACCGCCGGGCGGTTCGTGGCGGACCCGTTCGGACCACCGGGATCGCGGATGTACCGCAGCGGCGACGTGGTGCGCCGCGCGGCGGACGGCAGCCTGCGCTACGTCGGCCGGGCCGACCAGCAGGTGAAGGTGCGCGGCTTCCGGATCGAGCTCGGCGAGATCGAGGCGGCGCTGGCCGCGTACCCCGGGATCGCCCAGGTCGCCGTCCTGGCTCGGCAGGACCGGTCCGACGACACCCGACTGGCCGCGTACCTGGTGCCGGCCGCGGGCGCCGCACCACGCTCCGACGACCTGCGGGGGCACCTGCGCGAGCGGTTGCCGGCGTACATGGTGCCGTCGGCGTTCGTCATGCTGGACGCACTGCCGCTGACCGTCAACGGAAAGCTGGACCACCGGGCCCTGCCCGCCCCCGACCTCACCCCGGCGGCCACCTGCCGTGCGCCGCGCACCCCGCAGGAGCAGATCCTCTGCCGGCTGTTCGCAGAGGTCCTGGGTGTGGCGTCGGCCGGCGTCGAGGACGGATTCTTCGAGCTGGGCGGGCACTCGCTGCTCGCCACCCGCCTGGCCGCCCGGATCCGCGCGACGCTCGGCGTGGAAATGCCGCTGCGCACCCTGTTCGAGGCGCCGACCCCGGCAGGTCTGGCCGCCGCCCTGGCAGCGGCCAGACCGGCGCAGGCCGCCCTGGCGCGGCGCGAGCGCCCCGAGGTGATCCCGCTGTCGTTCGCGCAGCGGCGGCTGTGGTTCCTGCACCAGCTGGAGGGTGCAGGCGCGAACTACCACATCTCCCTGGCGTGGCGGCTGTCCGGGGATCTGGACCGGCGGGCCCTGGAGGCCGCTGTGGCCGACGTGATGGCCCGGCACGAGAGCCTGCGCACCGTCTTCCCGGCGGTGGACGGAGTGCCGCACCAGCAGGTGCTGGACGTGGATGCAGCCCGCCCGCGGCTGCTCGTGAGCCGGACCACCGAGGCCGAGCTGTCCGCTCTGATGGCGGCGGCGAAGGACTGCCGGTTCGACCTGGCGGTCGATGTGCCGCTGCGGGCCGGGCTGTTCGAGCTGGCGCCGGACGAGCACGTCTTCCAGCTGGTGCTCCACCACATCGCGGGTGACGGCTGGTCGCTGGGCCCGCTCGTGCAGGGACTGACCGCCGCTTACACGGCGCGCCGCCGCGGCGAGGAGCCGCAGTGGGCTCCCCTGCCCGTCCAGTACGCCGACTACACCCTGTGGCAGCACGAACTGCTTGGCGACTCCACCGACCGGGACAGCCTGTTCGCCGGACAGGCGGACTACTGGACCCGGCAGCTGGCCGGTCTGCCGGAGCGGATCCAGCTGCCGACCGACCGGCCCCGCCCGGCGGTCGCCTCGCACCGGGGCGGTTCTGTGCTCGCCGGTCTCGACGCCGAGCTGCACCGCGGTCTTCGCGAGCTCGCCCGTGCGCACGGGACCAGTCTGTTCATGGTGCTCCAGGCCGGGCTGGCGGCGTTGCTGAGCAAGCTCGGCGCGGGGGACGACATTCCGGTCGGCAGCCCGGTCGCCGGCCGGACCGACCAGGCTCAGGACGAACTGGTGGGCTACTTCGTCAACACCCTGGTGTTCCGTACCGACACCTCGGGCGATCCGACGTTCGCCGAGCTGCTGGACCGGGTCCGGGACACCGCGCTGGCCGGATACGCCCACCAGGACCTGCCGTTCGAATACCTGGTCGAGGTCCTGAACCCGTCCCGGTCGCTGGCGCACCACCCTCTGTTCCAGGTCATGCTGGCGCTGCAGAACGCACCCCGGGCCGACTTCGCGCCGCCCGAGCTGCGCGTCGGCGAGATGCCGTCGGCGTCGACCACCGCCAAGCTGGACCTGATCTTCACCATGTCCGAGCGGCACGCGGAGGACGGCTCCCCGGAGGGCATCGACGGGTCCGTCGAGTACGCCTGCGACCTGTACGACCCGGCCGCCGTCGAGACGATGATCGGGCGGTGGGAGCGGCTGCTCCGCGTCGCGGTCGCCGACCCGCGCCGGCGGCTCAGCCGGCTCGACCTGCTCACCGCCGAGGAGCGCGATGAGCTGACGGCGCTGGCTACCGGTCCGGTGGCCGAGGCCCCCACCGCGAGCCTGCCGGAGCTGTTCCGGACTCAGGTGCGCATGCTTCCCGACGGCCTCGCGCTGGTGTGCGGTGACGTGTCGCTGACGTACGCGGAGTTGGACGTGCGGGCGAACCGGTTGGCGCATGCGCTGATCGCGCGGGGTGCTGGGCCGGAGCGGTTGGTGGCGGTGTCGCTGCCGAGGTCGGCCGAGCTGGTGGTGGCGATCCTTGCGGTGTTGAAGACCGGCGCGGCGTACGTTCCGGTCGACCCCGATTATCCGGCGGCCCGGGTCGCGTATCTGCTCGACGACGCCCGCCCGGTCCTGACGGTGACCGACACCCGCACCCTGGGGCGGCTGCCCGACGGCGTCACTGCCCGGCTGGTGCTCGACGAGCCGGAGACGGCCGCTCTGGTGGCAGGCTGCCCGGCGGTCGATCCGGGGGTGGCCGTCGATCCGGGTCACCCGGCGTACGTGATCTACACCTCGGGTTCCACCGGCAGGCCCAAGGGCGTGGTGGCGACGCACGGCGGCCTGGTCAACCTGTTCGCCAACCAGCGTCCGCTGATCTCCCGGCCGGGGGAGCGGATGCGGATCGGGCTGACCACCTCCGTGTCCTTCGACGGCTCCTGCGACCAGCTGTTCGCCGTGTTCGCGGGCCACGAGCTGCACGTCCTGGACGAGGCGACCTGGTCCGACCCGGAGGCCTACCTCGAGTACGCCGTGCGGGCCGGGCTGGACACTGTCGGCGGCACCGCGTCCTACCTCCAGGTCCTGGTCGAACACGGTCTGCTGGACGACCCGCGGTGGCGTCCTTCGGTGGTCGCGCTGGGCGGGGAGACCGTTCCGGAGCAGCTGTGGGAGCGGCTGCGGGCGGCCGACGGGGTGCTCGCCCTGAACTACTACGGGCCCTCCGAGTGCACGGTGGACTCGGTCGTCGCGCACCTGAAGTCGAGTCCGTGCCAAGTGATCGGTCGGCCGCTCGGTGGTGTCCGGCTGCATGTGCTCGATGCTGCGTTGCAGCCCGTGCCCGCGGGTGTGCCGGGTGAGTTGTACATCGCTGGTGCGGGGTTGGCGCGGGGGTATCTGAACCGGCCGGGCCTGACTGCGGGACGGTTCGTGGCGGATCCGTTCGGTGCGGGTGGGTCGCGGATGTACCGCACGGGTGACCTGGTGCGATGGAACCCGGACGGGAATCTGGAGTTCCTCGGCCGCACCGACGACCAGGTCAAGGTCCGTGGCTTCCGGATCGAACTCGGCGAGATCGAGGCGGTCCTCGCCGAGCACCCGGGGATCGCGCGGACCGCCGTGATCGTCCGGCAGGACCGGGCGCAGGGCCCCCGTCTGGTCGCCTACCTGCAGACCGTCACCGGGGCGGAGCTTCGGCCGGAGGACCTGCGGGAGCACCTGCGCGAGCGGCTGCCGGAGTACATGGTGCCGGCCGCGTTCGTCTCCCTCGACGCTCTGCCGCTGACCCCGAACGGAAAACTGGACCGGCGCGCCCTGCCCGAGCCCGAGTCCAGCGCGACGCCGGCCGGCCGGGCACCGCACTCTCCCCACGAACATGTGCTGGCCGGGCTGTTCGCCGAGGTACTGGGCCGGTCCCAGGTCGGTGTCGACGACGACTTCTTCGATCTCGGCGGGCACTCCCTGCTCGCTACCCGGCTGGTGGCCCGGGTCCGTGCGACGCTGGGCGTGGAGCTGGCCCTGTCCGCCCTGTTCCGTACCCCGACCGTGGCCGGGCTGGCCGCCGGGCTGGGCGGCGCGGACCGGGCCCGGCTCGCCCTGGAGCGGGCGGAGAGGCCCGAGCTGGTGCCGCTGTCGTCCGCTCAGCGGAGGCTGTGGTTCCTGCGCCAGTTGGAGGGCGCCGAGTCGGTCTACAACATGCCGCTCGCGTGGCGGCTCTCGGGACCGCTGGACCTGGCGGCCCTGGAGGCGGCGCTGGGCGACCTCGTCGACCGGCACGAAACCCTGCGCACGGTCTTCCCGGCTACGGACGGCGTGCCCCACCAGCGGGTACTGGCCGCAGGGGAGGCGCGCCCGAAGCTGTCGATCACCCCGGCCGACGAGTCGGCCCTGCCGGAACTGCTGACGGGGGCTGCTGCACGCGGATTCGACCTCGCTGCCGAACCGCCGCTGCGCGCCGAGGTGTTCGAGGTCTCGGCGAACGAGCACGTACTGCTCCTGGTGATGCACCACATCGCCGGTGACGGCTGGTCGCTGGGCCCGCTGGCCGCCGACCTGACCACCGCGTACGCGGCGCGCCGCAGGGGCGGGGCGCCGCAGTGGGCGTCACTGCCCGTGCAGTACGCCGACTACACCCTGTGGCAGAACCGGCTGCTCGGCGACGCGGCCGACCAGGACAGCCTGTTAGCCCGTCAGACCGACTACTGGACGCGGACGCTCGCGGACCTGCCGGAGCAGATCCGGCTCCCCGCCGACCGCCACCGTCCCGCGACCCCTTCCTGCTCCGGCGGCCACCTGGCGATCGAACTGGACGCGGAGCTCCACGCCGGGCTGGTCCGGCTGGGCCGGGAGCACGGCGCCAGCGTGTACATGGTGCTGCAGGCCGGCCTGGCATCGCTGCTGGACAAGCTCGGTGCGGGCACGGACATCCCGGTCGGCAGCCTGATCGCCGGCCGTACCGACCAGGCGCTGGACGAGCTCATCGGGTTCTTCGTCAACACCCTGGTGCTCCGCACGGACACCAGCGGCGACCCGTCCTTCGCCGAGCTGCTGGTCCGAGTCCGGGAGGGCGCGCTCGGCGCATACGCGCACCAGGACCTGCCGTTCGAGCACGTGGTCGAGGCCCTCAACCCGTCCCGGTCACTCACCCGGCAGCCGCTGTTCCAGGTACTGCTCGCGCTGCAGAACGTGCCCCGCACCGAGTTCGAGCTGAGCGGTCTGGCCGCTGAGATCGTCCTGGTGCGGACGCCGACGGCGATGTTCGACCTCGGCTTCCACCTGCTGGAGCGCGGCGGCACCGGCGGACCGGCCGAGGGCATCATCGGGCGGGTCGAGTACAGCACCGACCTGTTCGCCCCCGACACGGTGAAGGCGCTGGTCGCCCGGTGGCTGCGGCTGCTGGCGGCGGTGGTCGCCGACCCGGAGCGTCCGCTGAGCCGAATCGACGTCCTCACCGCGGAGGAACGGCGCGAGCTGCTGGTCACCCGTAACGACACCGCCTGCCCGGCCCCCGATGTCACCCTGCCCGCGCTGTTCGAGGCGCAGGTCCGGGCGACTCCGGAGGCCCCGGCCGTGGTGTTCGAGGACACCGTGCTGACCTACCGCGAGCTGAACCGCCGGGCCAACCGCCTGGCGCACGCACTGATCACGCGCGGCGTGGGCCCTGAGCGGGTCGTCGCCCTGCGACTGCCGCGTTCTGCCGAGCTGGTGGTCGCCGTCCTCGCGGTGCTCAAGACGGGCGCGGCGTACCTGCCGATCGACCCGGACTACCCGGACGCCCGCATCGCGTACATGCTGGAGGACGCCCGCCCGGCCGTGGTGCTCGACGACCTCGCGGCCGTCACCCCGTCCGACCGGCAGCCGGAGCACGATCCGGCCGTCCCTGTGGACACCCGGCACCTCGCCTACGTCATCTACACCTCCGGTTCCACCGGCCGGCCCAAGGCCGTGATGATGCCCGCCGCCGGACTGCTGAACCTGCTGGCGTGGCACCACCGGGCCGTCGGTGGCGAACCCGGCACGCGCACTGCGCAGTTCACTGCGATCAGCTTCGACGTCTCGGTGCAGGAGGTGCTGTCCGCGCTGCTGTACGGCAAGACCCTGGTGGTGCCGACGGAGGAGCAGCGCCGCAGCGCAGAGCTGTTCGCCCACTGGCTGGACCGGCACCGGGTCGAGGAGCTGTTCGCGCCGAACCTGGTGGTCGAGGCGCTGGCCGAGGCCGCCGAGGAGGCAGGGCTGGAACTGCCGCACCTGCGGCTGGTCGCGCAGGCCGGAGAGGCGATGCGGCTGGGCGGTGCCGTGCGCCGCTTCCAGACCCGTCGGCCGGGCCGGGTGCTCCACAACCACTACGGGCCCGCCGAAACCCACGTGATCACCGCCTACGCACTTCCGGCCGGTCCCGCCGACTGCCCGCTCCCGGTGCCGATCGGCCGTCCGATCGCCAACTGCCGGGTCTACGTGCTGGATTCGATGCTGCGACCGGTGGCCCCCGGTGTGCTGGGCGAGCTGTACCTGGCCGGAGCGGGGCTCGCCCGCGGCTACCTGGACCGGCCCGGGCTGAGCGCCGGACGTTTCGTCGCCGACCCGTTCGGTCCGGCGGGCGCGCGGATGTACCGCACCGGCGACCTGGTGCGCTGGCGTGCCGACGGCGAGCTGGAATTCGCCGGCCGGGTCGACCACCAGGTCAAGGTGCGCGGGTTCCGGATCGAGCCGGGCGAGATCGAGGCCGAGTTGACCGCACACCCGGACGTCTCCCAGGTCGCGGTACTCGCCCGGGAGGACCGGATCGTCGCGTACGTCGTCCCCTCGGACTCGACCGGGGTGTCCGCGGCTGCGCTGGCGGCGTACCTGCGCGACCGGGTGCCGGAATACCTGGTTCCGTCCGCGTTCGTGCTGCTCGACGCGCTGCCGCTGACGCCGAACGGCAAGCTGGACCGGGCGGCGCTGCCCGCGCCGGAGCCGGGCACGACCGCCGGCGGCCGGGCCCCGCGCACGCCCCAGGAGCAGATCCTGTGCGAACTGTTCGCCGAGGTGCTGGGCCTCGCGCGGGTCTGGGTCGACGAGGACTTCTTCGCACTGGGCGGGCACTCCTTGCTCGCCACCCGGCTGGTCTCGCGGGTCCGGGCGACCCTCGGGGTCGAACTGGAGCTGCGCGCCCTGTTCCGGACCCCGACCCCCGCCGGACTGGCGGCCGGGCTGCACGACGCCGGGACCGCGCGGCAGGCTCTGGTGCCCCGGCCCCGCCGCGAACTGATGCCGCTGTCGTTCGCACAGCGCCGGCTCTGGTTCCTCCAGCAGTTCGGAGCGCCGAGCGCCACCTATCACATGCCGCTGGCCCTGCGGCTGTCCGGAGACCTCGACCGGGCCGCGCTGAGCGCCGCGCTCGTGGACGTGGTGACCCGGCACGAGACCCTGCGCACGGTCTTCCCGCACGCCGGCGGAATTCCGTACCAGCGGGTGCTCGACACCACCGAAGTCGCTCTCCCGCTGGCCGTGCGCACGGCCGGTGAGACGGAGGTGCCCGCCCTGTTGCGCGAGGCGGCTGTGCGCGGCTTCGACCTGACCTCGGAAGTACCCCTGCGGGCGGAGCTGTTCGCTCTCGCGCCGGACGAGCACGTGCTGCTGCTGGTCATGCACCACATCGTCGGGGACGGCTGGTCCATGGGCCCGCTGGCCCGTGACCTGGCCGCCGCCTACGCCACCCGGCAGGATGGCGGGGCACCGGCATGGCCGTCGCTGCCGGTGACGTACGGCGACTACACCCTGTGGCAGCACGAGATCCTCGGCGACGAGGACGACGCCGACAGCGTGTTCGCCCGCCAGGTCGCCTACTGGACGCAGACGCTGGCCGGTCTGCCCGAGCAGCTGCAACTGCCCACCGACCGGCCGCGCCCGGCCGCCATCTCGTACAGCGGTGACCTGCTGGAACTCCGGATCGACGCCGAACTGCACACAGCGCTCGTGGAGTTGGCACGACGATCGGGGGCAACTCTGTTCATGGTGCTGCAGGCGGCGTTGGCGGCGCTGTACACGCGGTTGGGTGCGGGTACGGATATTCCGATCGGGAGTCCGATCGCGGGGCGTACGGATGAGGCGCTGGACGATCTGGTCGGGTTCTTCGTCAACACGCTGGTGTTGCGTACTGATACGAGTGGTGATCCGAGTTTCGCGGAGTTGCTGGGGCGGGTGCGGGAGACGGCGCTGTCGGCGTACGCGCACCAGGACGTGCCGTTCGAGCACCTGGTGGAGGCGCTGAACCCGTCCCGCTCGCTGTCCCACCACCCGCTGTTCCAGACCGGGCTGGCCGTGCAGAACGCGCCGGGGGGCGACTTCGAACTGCCGGGCCTCCAGGTCTCCGGGATGGACGTGCTCACCGGGACCGCACGGCTCGACCTGACCTTCGGATTCGTGGAGGAGTACGGGCCCGACGGAGCGCCGGCGGGGCTCAGCGGTGCGGTCGAGTACAGCACCGACCTGTTCGACCGTTCGACGGTCGAGGTCATGGCCGCCAGGTGGACCAGGCTGCTGGCCGAGGTCGCCGCCGCGCCCGACCGGCCGATCGGCGGCATCGACCTGCTGTCCGCCGAGGAACGCGACGATCTGCTGCCCGCTGTCGAGGACGGGGCGGCGGCCGGGGCGAGCCTGCCTGAGCTGTTCGCGGCGCAGGTGGCGGCGGTGCCGGGGGCGGTGGCGCTGGTCTGTGGCGGGGTCGAGTTGTCGTACGGGGAACTCGATGTGCGGGCGAACCGTTTTGCGCATGCGTTGATCGCGCGGGGTGTGGGTCCGGAGCAGGTGGTGGCGGTTTCCCTGCCGCGGTCGGTGGAGTCGGTGGTGGCGGTCCTGGGCGTGCTGAAGGCCGGGGCGGCGTACCTGCCGGTGGATCCGGCGTATCCGCGGTCCCGGATCGCGTTCATGCTGGACGATGCCCGTCCGGCCGTGGTGGTCGACGACCCGGCCATGGTGGTCGGGGGTGACTGGCCGGACACCGACCCGGGGGTCGCGCTCGACGTCCGGCATCCGGCGTACGTGATCTACACCTCGGGCTCGACCGGCCGCCCCAAGGGCGTCGTCGTGAGCCACACCGGAGTGTCGGGCCTGGTGGCGGCCCAGGTCGACCGGCTCGGCGTGGCACCGGGCAGCCGGGTGCTCCAGTTCGCCTCGCCCAGCTTCGACGCGTCCTTCTGGGACCTGTGCAGCGCGCTGCTCACCGGTGCCGCCCTCGTCCTGGCCCCCGCCGAGACTCCGCTGGAGGCCCTGACGGACCTCCGGTTCTCCGTCACTCACGTGACGCTGCCGCCCTCGGCCCTGGCCGCGCTGGACGGCACCGAACTCACGGCGACCACCCTGGTGGTGGCGGGTGAGGCGTGCTCGCCGGAGCTGGTGCAGCGCTGGGCGCCGGGGCGTCGGATGATCAACGCGTACGGCCCGACCGAGACCACGGTGTGCGCGACCATGAGCGACCCGCTGTCCCCGGGGTCCGGTGTGCCGCCGATCGGGCGACCGGTCGCGGGCTTCCGGACGTACGTACTGGACGAGCGGCTGAGCGTCGTACCGCCGGGCGTGGCAGGGGAGTTGTACGTTGCCGGCCCGGGTCTGGCACGCGGCTACCTGGACCGGCCGGGCCTGACGGCGGGACGGTTCACGGCCTGCCCGTTCGGTCCGGCGGGCGCGCGGATGTACCGCACCGGCGACCTGGTGCGGCGTCGGCCCGACGGCGAGCTGGAGTACGTCGGCCGCGCCGACCAGCAGGTGAAGGTCCGCGGCTTCCGCGTCGAACCCGGCGAGGTCGAGGCCGCCCTGGCCGAACACCCCGCCGTCGCCCAGGCCGCCGTCGCGGCCCAGGACGACCGGCTCGTCGGCTACGTGGTGGCCCGCTCCGACCTGGCCGCCCGCCCCGCGGAGCTGGCGGCGCACCTGCGCGAGAGGCTGCCGGACTACCTGGTGCCGACCGTTTTCATGGTGCTGGACGTGTTGCCGCTGACGCCGAACGGCAAGCTGGACCGGGCGGCGCTGCCCGCGCCCGAAGCCGCTCCCGCAGGGAGCGGGCGAGTGCCGCGCACTCCGCAGGAGCAGATCCTCGCCGGGCTGTTCGCCGAGGTGCTCGGCGTGCCGCAGGTCTCGGTCGACGACGACTTCTTCAGGCTGGGCGGGCATTCCCTGCTCGCCACCCGGCTGGCCGCCAGGGTGCGCTCGGTGCTCGGCGTGGAACTCGGGCTGCGCGCACTCTTCCAGGCGCCCACCGTGGCGGGCCTGGCCGAGGCGCTGGCCAAGGCCGGCCGTGCCCGCCCGGCGTTGAGCCCGTACGAACGGCCCGAGGCGGTTCCGCTGTCCTTCGCCCAGCGCCGGCTCTGGTTCCTGCACCGCATGGACGCCGCCGCCGCGACGTACCACATCCCGCTGGCGCTGCGGCTGACCGGAACGCTCGACCGCCCCGCACTGGACCAGGCCCTGGCCGACGTGGTGGCCCGGCACGAGAGCCTGCGGACGGTGTTCTCGGAGGTCGGCGGCGTACCCTGCCAGCGCGTACTGGACCCGGCTGCGGTCCGCCTCCGGGTCCGGCCGACCGTAGCGACACAGGGCGGACTGCCGCAGGGGCTCGCCGAGTCCGCCCGGCAGCCCTTCGATCTGGCGACGGAGCCGCCGCTGCGGGCGGAGCTGTTCGCTCTCGCGCCGGACGAGCACGTGCTGCTGCTGGTCATGCACCACATCGCCGCTGACGGCTGGTCCACCGGGCCGCTGGCCCGCGACCTGGCCGAGGCGTACGCGGCCCGTTGCGAGGGCCGGACGGCCGACCGGCCGACCCTGCCCGTGCAGTACGCCGACTACACGCTGTGGCAGCGCGAGCTGCTCGGCGACGCTGCCGACCCGCGGAGCCGGTTCGCCGAGCAGCTCGACTACTGGAAGCGGCAGTTGTCCGACCTGCCGGAGCTGCTCCAGCTGCCCGCCGACCGGCCCCGCCCGGCCGTCGCCGGCTGGCAGGGAGACCACATCGGCCTGGAGCTCGACGCCGAACTGCACAGCAATCTGGTGGAGTTGGCACGGAGTACCGGGACGAGTCTGTTCATGGTGCTGCAGGCGGCGTTGGCGGCGCTGTACACGCGGTTGGGTGCGGGTACGGATATTCCGATCGGGAGTCCGATCGCGGGGCGTACGGATGAGGCGCTGGACGATCTGGTCGGGTTCTTCGTCAACACGCTGGTGTTGCGTACTGATACGAGTGGTGATCCGAGTTTCGCGGAGTTGCTGGGGCGGGTGCGGGAGACGGCGCTGTCGGCGTACGCGCACCAGGACGTGCCGTTCGAGCACCTGGTGGAGGCGCTGAACCCGTCCCGCTCGCTGTCCCACCACCCGCTGTTCCAGAACATCCTGGCCGTGCAGAACGCGCCGATGGGCCGGTTCTCGCTGCCCGGCCTGGACGTCACCACGTACGCGGTCGCGACCGGAACCGCCAAGTTCGACCTTGGAGTGAGCATGGTCGAACAGTTCGGTCCGGACGGGAGCCCGGCCGGAATCGCCGGCGCGGTCGAGTACGCCACCGACCTGTTCGACCGCTCGACGGTCGCCGCTCTGGTCCGGCGCTGGACGCTCCTGCTGGAGGCCGTCACCGCCGACCCGGAGCTGCCGATCGGAGGGATCGACCTCCTGGACGCCGACGAGCGGCACCGGCTGCTGGAACGGGACAACGAGACCGCCCGGGACGTGGGCGCCGTCCCGGTGCCGCAGGCCTTCGCGGCGCAGGTGGCGGCGGTGCCGGGGGCGGTGGCGCTGGTCTGTGGCGGGGTCGAGTTGTCGTACGGGGAACTCGATGTGCGGGCGAACCGGTTCGCGCATGCGTTGATCGCGCGGGGTGTGGGTCCGGAGCAGGTGGTGGCGGTTTCCCTGCCGCGGTCGGTGGAGTCGGTGGTGGCGGTCCTGGGCGTGCTGAAGGCCGGGGCGGCGTACCTGCCGGTGGATCCGGCGTATCCGCGGTCCCGGATCGCGTTCATGCTGGACGATGCCCGTCCGGCCGTGGTGGTCGACGACCCGGCCATGGTGGTCGGGGGTGACTGGCCGGACACGGACCCGGGGGTCGCGCTCGACGTCCGGCATCCGGCGTACGTGATCTACACCTCGGGCTCGACCGGCCGCCCCAAGGGTGTCGTGGTCGGCCACGGCGGTGTGGCGAGCCTGGTCGCCGGACAGATCGAGCGCTTCGCGATCGAACCCGGCAGCCGGGTGCTCCAGTTCGCCTCGCCCAGCTTCGACGCCTCGGTGTCGGAGATCTTCACCGCCCTGCTGGGCGGCGCCACCCTGGTGCTCCCCGTCGCCGCCGATCCGCTTGCCGCGCTGACCGACCCGGGCCTCGGCGTCACCCACGTGACGGTGCCTCCGTCCGTCCTCGCCGCAGTGCCGGACGGCACGGTGACCGTGTCGACGCTGGTGGTGGCGGGTGAGGCGTGCTCGCCGGAGCTGGTGCAGCGCTGGGCGCCGGGGCGTCGGATGATCAACGCGTACGGCCCGACCGAGACCACGGTGTGCGCGACCATGAGCGACCCGCTGTCCCCGGGGTCCGGTGTGCCGCCGATCGGTCGGCCGATCGCCAACGCCCGGGTGTACGTGTTGGACGACCGACTGCAGCCGGTGCCGCCGGGCGTGACGGGGGAGCTGTACGTCGCGGGCGCGGGCCTGGCGCGCGGTTACCTCGACCGGCCTGGCCTGACGGCGGGGAGATTCGTCGCCTGCCCGTTCGGACCCGGTGAGCGCATGTACCGCACCGGCGACCTGGTGCGGCGTCGGCCCGACGGCGAGCTGGAGTACGTCGGCCGCGCCGACCAGCAGGTGAAGGTCCGCGGCTTCCGCGTCGAACCCGGCGAGGTCGAGGCCGCCCTGGCCGAACACCCCGCCGTCGCCCGGGCCGCCGTCGCGGCCCAGGACGACCGGCTCGTCGGCTACGTCGTCCCGCACCAGGACGCGGCCCGGGACAGCGGGCTGGAGGCGGACCACGTGGGCGAGTGGCAGGACATCTACGACGACCTGCCCATTGCCCCCGACGAAGCGGCTTTCGGCCACAACTTCGTGGGTTGGAACAGTAGTTACGATGCCGACCGGATTCCCGTCGAGCAGATGCGGGAGTGGCGGGACGCCACCGTGGCCCGCATCCTGGCCCTGCGCCCGCGCCGGGTGCTGGAGGTCGGCGTCGGCACCGGTCTGCTGCTCTCACAGATCGCACCCCACTGCGAGACCTACTGGGCGACCGACTTCTCCGCCACCGCGATCGACGCCCTGACCGCCCAGGTCGCGCGGGAGGAGCGGCTGACCGGGCGTCTGGTGCTGCAGACCCGTCCGGCGCACGACACCGACGGGCTGCCGGCCGGGGAGTTCGACACCATCGTGATCAACTCGGTGGTGCAGTACTTCCCGTCCGCCGACTACCTCGCGGACGTGATCGGGAAACTGATGCGGCTGCTCGCCCCCGGCGGCGCGCTCTTCGTCGGCGACGTCCGCAACCTGCGACTGCTGCGCCCGCTGGCCACCGCTGTCGAGCTGCACCGGGCCGACGACAGCGCCGACCGCGCGGCCGTGCGCCGTGCGGTGGAGCAGGCTCTCAGGGTGGAGAAGGAACTCCTGGTCGACCCGGACTTCTTCACCGTCCTGCACGAGCACGGCACGGACATCGGCGCGATGGCCGTTGAGGTCAAGCGCGGCCGTCACCACAACGAACTGACCCGCTACCGCTACGACGTGACGCTGCACAAGCCCCCGGTCGCCCGGCAGACCCCGAGCCGGTCCGTCGAGCTGGCATGGGGGCAGCAGATCACCGGTCTGGCCGGGCTGCGCGAGCTGCTCGACCAGCCACCCGCCGAGGTGCTGCGGATCACCGGGGTGCCGAATCGCCGTGTGGTGGCGGAAGCCGCCCTGGCCCGGGCGGTACAGGACGAGGACGGGCCGCTCGCGGAACTGCAGGAGCGGTTGCACGCCCCGGCGGAGAGCGACCTCCCCGACCCGGAGGACTTCCACGCCCTCGGGCGGGAGTTCGGCCGCGTGGTGGCCGTCACCTGGTCGGACACCGCGGCTGACGCCGTGGACGTCGTCCTCGCCGATCCACAGGCTCTCCACGGCTCGCGGGTCGAGCCGTACCGGCCGGCCGGGGCCACCGGCAGGGCACTTTCCTCGCTGACCAACCGCCCGACCGGCAGCCGTGGCACCGGCGCCCTTCTCGGCGAACTCCGCGTCTGGTTGCAAGGGCGGCTGCCCGACTACCTGGTTCCGTCGGCGTTCGTCTCGCTGGACACGCTGCCGCTGACGGCCAGCGGCAAGCTCGACCGGCGCGCACTGCCCGCCCCCGATCTCGGCCCGGCCGCTGCCGGACGGGCACCGCGTACCCCACAGGAGCAGCTCCTCGCGGAGCTGTTCGCCGAGGTGCTCGGGCTGGCACAGGTCGGGGTCGACGACAGCTTCTTCGACCTCGGCGGACACTCGCTGCTGGCGACCCGCCTGGCCTCCAGGGTCCGGGTGACGCTCGGCGCAGAGCTGGAGGTCCGGACCCTGTTCGAGACCCCGACCGTGGCCGGACTGGCAGCCCACCTGGACGGTTCCGGAGCAGCGCGGCCCGCGCTGACCGCCCGGCCCCGACCGAAGCGCGTGGAACTGTCCTTCGCCCAGCGGCGTCTGTGGTTCCTGCACCGGATGGACGGGCCGAGCGCCACCTACAACATGCCGCTCGCGCTGAGCCTGACCGGCGGCCTCGACCGGCCGGCCCTGCACGCCGCGCTCGCGGACGTGATCGCCCGGCACGAGAGCCTGCGGACGGTCTTCCGCGAGACCGACGGCGTCCCGTACCAGGTCGTGCTGAGCACCGCGCAGGCACACCCGGCGCTGCCGGTGGTCGAACTCGACGAGAGCCGGCTGGCCGAGCGGCTGGCGGAAGCGGCCCGGCGCGGCTTCGACCTGGCCGCGGAGCCGCCGATCCGGGCCGAGCTGTACGCTCTCGCCCCCGACCGGCACGTGCTGCTGGTCGTGGTGCACCACATCGCCGCCGACGGCTGGTCGATGGGGCCGCTCTCCGGCGGCCTCGCGACGGCCTACGCGGCGCGCTGCCGGGGCGAGGAGCCGCAGTGGTCCCCGTTGCCGGTGCAGTACGCCGACTACACCGGCTGGCAACGCGACCTGCTCGGCGACGCCGCCGATCCCGACAGCCTGTTCGCCCGGCAACTGGCCTACTGGAAGGACGAGCTGACGGGAATCCCGCAGCAGGTGCAGCTGCCCGCCGACCGGCCCCGGCCGCCGGTGGCCTCCCAGCGGGGCGACCGGGTCGTGGTCCGGCTGGACCCCGAGCTGCACCAGGCGCTGCGCGACCTGGCCACCGCGCGTGGCACCAGCATGTTCATGGTGCTCCAGGCCGGTCTCGCCGCTCTCCTCACCCGGCTCGGTGCCGGTACGGACATCCCGATCGGCAGCCCGATCGCCGGCCGTACCGACCAGGCGCTGGACGAGCTCGTCGGTTTCTTCGTCAACACCCTGGTGTTGCGCACCGACACCAGCGGCGACCCCGGCTTCACCGAACTGCTCGGCCGGGTGCGGCAGAAGGCGCTCACCGCGTACGACCACCAGGACGTGCCGTTCGAGTACCTGGTCGAGGTGGCCAACCCGGTGCGGTCGCTGGCCCACCACCCGCTGTTCCAGATCATGCTGGCCCTGCAGAACGCGCCGCTCGGCGAGTTCGCGTTGCCGGGGCTGGAGACGGGCCACCTGGAGGCGCCGACCGGGACCTCACGGGTCGACCTGACGTTCAGTCTGGCCGAGCAGTTCCGCCCGGACGGCGGCGCCGACGGCCTGGTCGGCGCGGTGGAGTACGCCACCGACCTGTTCGACGGGTCCACGGTGGAGCTGCTGTTCGAGCGCTGGGCCCGCCTGCTGCGCGCGGCGGTAGCCGACCCGGACCGGCCGATCAGCCGGATCGACCTCATGTCCGACGCCGAACGCCACCGGCTGCTGCACGGGTTCAACGACACGGCCGTGGAGCTGCCGTCGGCCTCGGTGCCGGAGCTGTTCGCCCGCCAGGTGCGGGTCGCCCCGGACGCGGTCGCGGTCGTGGCGGGCGGCACCGAGCTGACCTACGCGGAGCTCGACCTGCGGGCCGACCGCCTGGCGAGGGCGCTGATCCGCCAGGGCGTACGGCCGGAGACCCCGGTCGCGGTCCTGATGGACCGCTCGGCGGAGCTGGTCGTGGCGATCCTGGCGATCATCAAAGCGGGCGGCGCCTACGTACCGCTGGACTCCCGCTTCCCCTCCTCCCGGATCGACCTGATCCTGCGGGAGAGCGGAGCCGCCCTGGTGCTCACCCCGGAGGTGTTCGCCGCACTCATGCAGTCCGCGGCCTCCGACCCGTCCGACGTCGGCGTCCCCTGTGAACCGGGGCAGGTGGCGTACATCATGTACACCTCCGGCTCGACCGGACGGCCGAAGGGCGTGGCCGTCACCCACCGGGACGTGGTGGGCCTGGCGCTGACCCCCGAATGGCGCGGCGGCGGACATGAGCGGGTGCTGATGCACTCCCCGACGGCCTTCGACCTCTCGACCTACGAGTTGTGGGTTCCGCTGCTCAACGGTGGCCGTGTCGTGGTCGCACCGCCCGAGCAGCTCGACCTCGACCTGCTTCAGCACACGATCGCCACGCACGGGGTGACCGGTCTGTGGCTGACAGCCGGACTGTTCCGGCTGGTCGCCGAGGAGCGTCCGGGCCTGCTCACCGGGGTGCGCGAGGTGTGGACCGGCGGCGACGTGGTCTCCCCGGCCGCTGCCGCCCGGGTGCTCACGGCCTGCCCGGGTATCGAGGTGGTCAACGGGTACGGGCCTACCGAGGCCACCACCCTGGCCACCTGTCACCCGGTGCGCAGCCTCCCCGAGAACGCCGCGACCGTGCCGATCGGCGGGCCGATGGCGAACATGCGTGCCTACGTGCTCGACGACCGGCTGCGGCCGATGCCGACCGGCATGGTCGGTGAGCTGTACCTCGCGGGGACGGGTGTGGCCCGAGGCTACTTCGGCCGACCCGGCCTGACAGCGGAGCGCTTCACCGCCGACCCGTACGGGCCGGCCGGGAGCCGTATGTACCGCACCGGCGACCTTGCCTGGTGGCTCCCCGACGGCACGCTGGAGTTCGCCGGACGCGTCGACCACCAGGTCAAGCTGCGCGGTCTGCGGATCGAGCCCGGAGAGGTCGAGGCCGTCCTGGCGGGCTGCCCGGGTGTCGCCCAGGCCGCCGTGGTCGCCCGTGAGGACCGGCCGGGAGACAAGCGGCTGGTCGCCTACCTGGTGCCCGCTCCCGAGGGTGCACCCGAGATGACCGAGCTGTCCGGCCGACTGCGCCGCGAACTGCCCGACTACATGGTGCCGGCGGCGTTCGTCACCGTGGACGCGCTGCCGCTGACCGCCAACGGCAAGCTGGACCGAGTCGCCCTGCCCGCCCCCGACTACGGGGCGTCGGATGCCGGGCGCGGCCCCCGGACGCCGCAGGAGCAACTGCTGTGCGGCCTGTTCGCCGAGGTCCTGGGCCGGGAGCAGGTGAGCATCGACGACGGCTTCTTCGATCTGGGCGGGCACTCGCTGCTGGCCGCCCGGCTGGCCTCCCGGGTCCGCGAGACCCTCGGCCTGGAGCTGGGACTGCGCCTGCTGTTCGAGGCGCCGACCGTCGCCGGACTCACCGAACACCTGGCCATGAACGATCCGGACGACGCGTTGGATGTGCTGCTGCCACTGCGTTCGACCGGGATGGACACACCGCTGTTCTGCGTCCACCCCGGCGGCGGCATCAGCTGGTCGTACAGCGGGCTGCTGAACCACCTCGGCCCGCAGCACCCGGTCTATGCGATCCAGGCACGCGGCCTCGGCCGGCCCGAGCCGCTGCCGACGTCCTACGAAGAGATGGCGGCCGACTACGCCGACCACGTCCAGAAGATCCAGCCGGAGGGCCCGTACCTGCTGCTCGGCTGGTCCGCGGGTGGCCTGATCGCCCACGCACTGGCCTGCGAGCTGCAGGCCCGCGGCGAGCGGACCGCACTGCTGGCGATCCTCGACGCCTACCCGGTGAAGGACGTGCGGTTCGAGGAGGAGCCGGTACCCACCGTGCGGGACGTGCTCGTCGGGGTGCTCGACGTCGACCCGGACGAGCTGGACGACCAGGAGATCACCTACGCCGAGGTCGCCGAGGTGCTGAACCGGCGGGGCAGCGCGCTGGCCGGCCTGAACGAGCGGCAGGTCGAGGTGATCGTCCAAATCATGATCAACAACGCGAAGCTGGCGGTCGACTTCGTCCCCGGCAGGTACGACGGGGATCTACTGCTGTTCAACTCCACGATCGACCGGGGCCATGACGACGCCGGTCCAGAGGTCTGGCGCCCGTACATCACGGGCCGGATCGAATCCCACGAGATCACCACCCGGCACGACCAGATGACCCAGGCGGGATCGCTGGCCCAGATCGGGCCGATCCTGGCCGCCAGGATCGCCGAGGCCACCGGTGACTCCGGTGGTACCACCCTTTCCCTTCAGGAGGACTGACCCATGACCAACCCCTTCGACGACCAGGACGGCACCTTCCTCGTCCTCGTCAACGACGAGAACCAGCACTCGCTCTGGCCGCAGTTCGCGGACGTCCCGGCCGGCTGGACCGTCGTCCACGGCCCCGACTCCCACGCCGCCTGCCTGGAACACGTCGAGCAGTCCTGGACCGACATGCGGCCCAAGAGCCTCGCCGACGCCATGAACGCCCAGCGGTAGCACGGCCGACGTGACCTCCACCGACACACTGGGCGGGGCCCGCGAAACCGCGGGCCCCGCCCGGCCCGACGACCTCGCCGCAGCCCTGCTCACCCCCGGGGCCCGGCGGGACCCGTACCCGTTCTACGCCCGCATGCGGCGCGAGGACCCGGTCCACCGCAGTCCCCAGGGCATCTGGTACCTCACCCGGTACGCCGACGTCGAGGCGGCGCTGAGCGACCTGCGGCTGTCCAACGACCGGGACAGGATGACCCGCGCCTACAGCGCGCTCGGCGGCGACCTCAAAGCCCTCAGCCGGCTCACCGACCGACTCGGCCGGGTGATGACCAACACCGACCCACCGGACCACGCCCGGCTGCGCAAACTGGCCAACAGGGCCTTCACCGCCCGGCGGGTCGAGGCCCTGCGCGACGGCGTCCAGCGGATCGTCGACCGCCTCATCGACGAGGCGGTCGCGGCCGGGCCGGCCATGGACCTGATCGAGGCGGTCGCCTCCCCGCTGCCGATGTCCGTGGTCTGCGAACTCTTCGGCATTCCGGAAGAGGACCGCCCGCAGGTCAAGAGCTGGTTCCGCCGCTTCGGCCGGCTCAGCGAGGACATCGACAAGTCCGAGGCGGCGATCGACCAGTACGAGGAGTACCTGTCCGGGCTCATCCGGCAGCGCAGGCGCGAACCGGGCGACGACCTGATCAGCGCCCTGGTCGCCACCCAGACACAGGACGACCGGCTCACCGACTCCGAACTGCTGTCCACCTGCTTCGTCCTGATCACCGCCGGCGACGAGACCACCACCCACCTGATCGGCAACGGCGTGCTGGCCCTGCTGCGCCACCCGGACCAACTGGCCCGGCTGCGCACGGATCCGGGCCTGATCCGCGGCGCCGTCGAGGAACTGGCCCGCTACGACACGGTGACCCAGGCGATTGTCCGGGTCGTCGCGGAGGACCTGGAGATCGGCGGACGGACGCTGCGGGAGGGCGAGCTGGTGTACCTGTTCCTCGGCGCGACCAACCGCGATCCCGAGCGCTTCGAGGACCCTGACCGGCTCGTCCTGTCCCGCCCCGGCAACCGGCACCTGAGCTTCGGTCACGGTCCGCACTTCTGCCTCGGAGGCCCGCTGGCCAAGCTCCAGGCGGAGGTGGCCGTCGGCACGCTGGTGCGCAGGCTCCCCGAGCTGCGGCTGGCCGACGGGGCGGCGCTGGACTGGCGGGACAACCCGCTGCAGCGGCGGCTGACCGCCCTCCCGCTTGCCTACTGATACCTGAACGACGACGAAGGAGAACCGACCATGGCCCGAGAGTTCGAGGTCTGCCGGGAGCAGGACCTGCCCGTCCCACCCGCCCAGGTCTGGGACGCGGTCGCCACCGGCCCCGGCAACCTCGGCTGGCTCTATCCGATGGAGATCGAGCCGCGTGTCGGCGGAAAGGTCACCCGGGGAGACGCCACCGTCGTGGCGTGGGAGCCGCCGCACCACTTCGCCGTCCGGGCGACTCAGGAGGGCGGGTTCTCCAACACGCTCAGCTACCGCATCGAGTCGGCCGACGGCGTCACGAGCCACCTGCGGATGGGAATCCACTGGGTGCACACAGGCATCGTCGACGGCGCCTGGAACTGGGACGCCAAGACGGACGTGGCCGAGAAGTACGTCGACTTCCACCAGCACGCCCTCGCCGAGTACCTCCGGCACTTCGCCGGCCGCCCCGCCACGTACGTCAGGTCCCAGCACCCCGAATCCACCGCCGATCCGGCCGACTTCGCCGCCCTGCGCCGACGCCTCGGTCTCGCCGACGACGCGGCCGTCGGCGACCGGTTCACGCTCCTCGCCCCCGGCCCGGACCGTGACCCCGTGGAGGTGGTCGTCGACTGGCTCAGCACCGACTTCGTCGGTCTGCGAGGCCCGGACGCCCTGTACCGGTTCTTCAACGGCAGCACCTGGAACGTGCCGATCTGGCTCGGCCACCACCTGTTCGCCGGGCACGCCGACGAGCAGCAGGCCACCAAGGAGTGGACCGCCTGGCTCAACGAAACCCAAGCTCAGGAGCTCTGATGGAAACCTCCACGCAGACACTGCTCTTTGCCGCCGAACTCGTCGAGGAGAACGGCACCTACGCCCTCGTCGTCCAGGACGTGAGGAGGGGTACCGTCCAGTCCACCCCGGTCCCCAAAGCCATGGTCGACAAGCTCCCGACCTTCCTCTCGGCGCTCACCGCCAGGCTCCACCCGGTGCCGCAGCGCCGCCGCTGGTAGTCCGGGCCGGCACCGAAGCTGGAGAATTTCGAGGCGCTGCGCCGTGATCTGCTCCCGCTGCTGTGGCCTGCTACCGCTCACCACGCACCCACAGAAGGCAGAACGTGTTCTGTTGTGCGTATGTGGCGGCGATGAGGTGCTACATCGGCTGACGCGATCACGGGGCGGCCTCCGGAGGAAGCACGGTGCAGCGACGCAAAGTCTGCCGGGCGACGCGGATCGCGCCGACGGGCAAGAAGCCCGCCAAGGGCCGTCCCGCAATTCCCGGCAGGCACGCGACGAAAGCTGTGGCGCCCCGCCGCGTTGTCGGAACGTCCGCACACTCCCCAGCGGCTTCGCCCGGGGTGCCCCCTGCGTACGCGAACCAGTGCACGTGTGGGGGTCGATTCGTGCAAGATGATTCCTTGTTGTCCTGATCAAACAGTGAAATTCGCGCACCGCGGGTCCGGCTTGTATGACGGTCATTTGCTGCGGTGTTCCCCCGCCGCCCGACGTCTGTTCTCGCCTGTGCGGCCTCTGGCGTAGGCATCCCTCGGGCGGGACGGATCCTGTAAGATGGGAAAATGGCACTTGACCTGCAAAAACGCAGGCAGGGAGCCTAGTCCCGGGAGTACCTCGATGCTGCGCACCATGTTCAAGTCCAAGATTCACCGTGCCACCGTGACGCAGGCCGACCTGCACTACGTCGGTTCGGTCACCGTCGATGCCGAACTCATGGAAGCCGCCGATCTGCTGCCGGGCGAGCTGGTCCACATCGTCGACATCGACAACGGCGCCCGCCTGGAGACGTACGTCATCGAGGGGGAGCGCGGCTCGGGCGTCATCGGCATCAACGGCGCCGCCGCCCACCTCGTCCACCCCGGTGACCTGGTCATCCTCATCAGCTATGCCCAGGTCGAGGACGCCGAGGCGCGTGCGCTCCGGCCGAGCGTCGTGCATGTCGATGCCGACAACCGGATCGTCGCCCTCGGCACCGACGCGGCAGCGCCCGTCCCGGGTACGGATCAGGAGCGCAGTCCGCTGGCGGCCGGCCCGTCGGCCCCGGTGACGGGCGCTGCGACCGTCCCCGGCGGCCTCGCGGAGGCCTAGCATCGCGGTCATGCTCGCCCTGCTGCACACCTCACCCGTCCATGTCCCGGTCTTCGACACGCTGCGGGACCGGGACCTCCCCGGTCTGCGGTTGCGTCACTCGGTGCACGAGGAGCTGCTGGCCGGGGCCCGTGCCGCAGGGCCCGCCGCGGTCGCCGACGACGTGCGGCGGGTACTCGCCCGTGCCGTTGCCGACGGCGCGACAGCCGTCCTGTGCACCTGCTCGACCCTCGGGGGCGTCGCCGAGGCGGCCTCGGCGGCGCTCGGGGTTCCCGTGTTGCGGGTGGACCGGCCGATGGCCGCCGCGGCAGTGGCCACCGGCCCGCGGATCACCGTGGTCGCCGCCCTGGAGAGCACCCTGGAGCCGACGGTCGCCCTGCTGCGCGAGGAGGGGCCGGACGTCCGGATCCGGTCCGTGCTGGCGGAAGGTGCCTGGACTCTGTTCGAGGAGGGGGACCGCACCGGGTATCTGGACGCCGTGGCCCGCGCGGTCGACGGGGTCACGGACGCCGATGTGATCGTGCTGGCGCAGGCATCGATGGCCGACGCGGCCGGGCGTACGCACACGTCGGTGCCGGTCCTCTCCAGCCCGCGCCCCGGGCTTCTCGCGGCGGCCCGACTGGTGTGACCCGGCGGGCGTGGGCAGGCGCTGCGGGAGACATTGGTCGGGACAGCCACCCCCGTACCGGAGGAGTCCACGTGACGCACCCGAACCCCGACCCCGTGCCCCCGATCCCGGATCCGGGCACGCCGGACCCCTTGCCACCCCTTCCCACTCCCACGCCCACCCCGAAGCCCGGACCGGGTGGCCCCGGCCCGGTGCCGGGCCCGCTGCCCGATCCCGTTCCGCAGCCGCCCGGCCCCGAACCCGTACCCGATCCGCAGCCCGGTCCCGCCTTCCGCCACTGACGCGCACGCGCGGACGGCGCGGACAGAGGCCGACGCGGCGAGCCGGTGCACGGCGTCTCAGCCGGTACTCACCTCGGAGCGGTCGCCGCCCCAGAGCGTGTGGAACGAACCCTCGCGGTCGGCCCCGGAGGCGGGAGCCGCGGAGAAGCCCCGGGTCGGGACACCTGGCGCGCGGCGGTGGCGACCACCGCGCGCCAGTCGTCCAGTGCTCCACGGATCTCCGCGGCGAATCTGCCGTCGGAGAGCGGACTTGCCAGGTCCGGCCGGGCGTTGCCGCTGCTCTCCGCAGCCGGGGTGGTCCGGGGGGATGGTTGTTCGGGAGGAATTCGGCAACCGCGCCGGTCGGTACCAGAGTGTGTGGACGCCCCGACCCGCCGTACGCCCAACATCCTCGCCCTGGTGGATTCGCCTTCAAGCGCCCACCACTGCGACGAAATCCGTACATCCAAAAGCTATTGACAGCGGAATCCGTAACTTTGCAGAATTGGCTGCCAGTTGACGCGGTGAGCAGCACTTCGACCCTCTCACCAGCCGGATCAGCTGGACGGTGACCGAACCGGCAGCCCCCGGTTTCCGGGCTTGCACGTCCACTGCCGACTACCTGTCTTCAGCGCCCACGAGCTCGCGGGGACTGCTCCGTACGGCCGGTTCCACCTGCGAGGCGGTGTACGGCGACTACGCGTGCGCTTCCTTCAGCGTTCACGCGCCGGGCATCGTCCGTGTCGCCACGGCCTCACGGCAGCCGACGGCCTTCTGGTCCTCGAACCCTCCGCCGACGTGGACGGCCTGACGGCCGCTCTCGGCGAGGCGGCGGCCCGGGAAGCCATCCCGGTCACCACGCTCACCTGCCACCCCGGCGCCCCCGCTCTCCCTCCGGTCCTGGCCCAAATTCCCCTGACCGTAAGGCTCCAGCTCCTCGGTGAACGTTTCGCGGGTCTGCGCCACCAGGACCCCGACGTCGCGATCGTCGGGGCCTGGGCCGATTCCGACCTGTGGGCCAGGGGCCTGCCGAAGGCGACGGAAGGCGCGGAAGCGGGGGTGACGGCTGGGAACTCCTCCCCTTCCTCCCCTTCCTCCTCCGAGTCCGAAGCCGTGGTCGCACGGTGAAGTTCCTCGGCCGGCGTGGCGCCCTGGTCCTGGCCGCGCTGTGTTGGGGCGGGTCGGCGACTGCCCCGGAGCCGGAGCCGGAACCCACTCCTGTTCGCGGCGAACCGGCGAACCGGTGAACCGGCCCGTGCCGCGATGAGCTCCTGCCGGTGCCAGGACGCAGGCTCCAAGCCGAGAACAGGGCCGACGACGGCTGCGAGTGCCGGTCAGCTTCTGACTTCGGTCCTGTCGCCGCCCCAGAGGGTATGGAAGGTGCCGTCACGGTCGGTGCGGTGGTAGGTGTGTGCGCCGAAGTAGTCGCGCTGGCCCTGGGTGAGGGCGGCCGGGAGGCGTTCGGCGCGCAGGGAGTCGTAGTAGGCGAGGGTGGCAGCGAAGGCGGGGGTGGGGACGCCGCGGGTGACGGCAGTGGCGATCACGGTGCGCCAGTCGTTCTGTGCGGCGGCGATCTCCTCGGCGAAGCTCTTGTCGGAGAGGAGGCTCGGCAGCTGAGGCTGGGCTTCGTAGGCGCTGGTGATTCTGTCGAGGAACGCGGCCCGGATGATGCATCCGCCGCGCCAGATCGAGGCGACCGCACCGAGGTCGATGTTCCAGTCGTACCGCTCGCTGCCGGCCGCGATCTCGTGGAAGCCCTGGGTATAGGCGACGATCTTCGAGGCGTACAGTGCCTGCTCGACCTGGTCGGCGAATGCCGCCGCCTCGTCCTCGCCGAGTTTGCGGGCGGCCGGTCCGGCGAGGTGGCGTGAGGCATTTCGTAGGGCGGCGTGGCCGGAGACGGAGCGGGCGAAGACGGCCTCGGCGATGCCGGAGACAGGAACCCCCAGGTCGAGGGCGATCTGCACGGTCCAGCGACCAGTGCCTTTCTGCTCCGCCTGGTCGAGTACGACATCCACGAAGGGCTTACCGGTCGCCGCATCGACATGCGAGAGCACTTCCGCGGTGATCTCGATGAGGTAGGAGTCCAGGCGCCCGGTGTTCCAGGAGCGGAAGATGTCCGCGATCTGCGCCGGGGAGTATCCGGCCACGTCGCGGAGCAGCTGGTACGCCTCGCCGATGAGTTGCATGTCGGCGTACTCGATGCCGTTATGCGTCATTTTCACGAAGTGCCCGGAGCCGTCAGGGCCGATATGCGTGACGCACGGGGCGCCGTCCTTGGCTTTCGCAGAGATCTTTTCCAGCATCGGCCCGAGCGTGTCGTAAGACTCTTTGCTGCCGCCCGGCATGATGCTCGGCCCGTGCAGCGCGCCCTCCTCGCCGCCGGAGATCCCGGTGCCGACGAAGTGGATGCCCCGCTCGCGGAGTTCCTTCTCGCGGCGCCGGGTGTCCTCGAAGTGCGCGTTCCCGCCGTCGATGACGACATCGCCCTCTTCGAGGAGCGGCACGAACTCCTGGATCACGGCATCCGTGGGCTCACCCGCCTTCACCATGATCACCAGGCGGCGCGGGCGCTCCAGGGCGGCGACGAACTCCTCCGGGCTGTCGGCCGGTACGAACACACCCTCCTCGCCGAACTCCTCCACCAGGGCGTGCGTCCTGGCCGTGGTGCGGTTGTGCAGTGCGACGGTGAAGCCGTTGCGCGCGAAGTTACGGGCGAGATTGCGGCCCATGACCGCGAGTCCCGTGACGCCGATCTGGGCGGTCGCCTGGTTTTCGGTTGTGCGGGGCATTGCGGAATCCCACTCCTGTCGCCTGCATCGAAGACGTGCGCGAGGTGTGCTGTGCCACGGAGCCGCGAGGCTCTCCAGGGAGGCCGGGCGCCGGGTGGTCATCGTCGCACGGAGGGCGGTCCGGGCCCGGGTGTACGGACGGAGGGCCGGAGGCGTGTCACGGCGGCGCCGCGCTCTGACGCGCCGGTACGTGTGTCGGCATTTGCGCGGCACGGGTCGTCGGGGGGAAGGTCGTGGCGGTCGTGGGTGTTGTCCGTACCGGCGACCGCTGTGCAGCGACCGCGGTGGCACGACCGCCGTGCCACCTGACTTCGATGATGGGACAGGAACGCCATGCCTCTTGACGGAGAGTACGAGCCGAGCCCGGCGCAGTGGGTCCGGGACCAGGTCGAGCTGTACGAGAGCTCGGGCGGCAAGGAGGGGACCACGATGCGCGACATGCCGGTCGTGGTCCTCACCACCCTGGGCACGAAGAGCGGCAAGATCCGCAAGACGCCGCTGATGCGGGTGGAGCACGACGGCGCCTACGCGGTGGTCGCCTCGCAGGGTGGTGCGCCCAAGCACCCGGTCTGGTACCACAACGTCGTCGCCGATCCGCGGGTGGAGCTCCAGGACGGCCCTGTCCGCCAGGACATGACAGCCCGTGAGGTCACGGGTGCCGAGAAGGCCGTGTGGTGGGAGCGTGCGGTCGCGGCCTTCCCCGACTACGCCGACTACCAGCGCAAGACGGACCGCGAGATCCCGGTCTTCGTCCTGGAGCCGGCGGCTCGCACCCACTGAGACGTCACGTCCGGTACGACCGTGTGGTGCGCATGGTGCTCCCGGTCGTCCGGAAGCGTCTCGGCGCCGCCTGGCCAACCGGCTGTCCCCGGCCCGGAGTTCCCGGGCCGGGGACAGCTCGTTCACCCTCGGCCGCTCACGCCGCCCGGCGGCCACGGCCGCGGGCCGAGCGCACGATGTCCGCGTACCGGCGACCGCTGCTCTTGACGGTGCGGCGCTGCGTCGCGTAGTCCACGTGCACCAGGCCGAACCGCTTGTCGTAGCCGTACGCCCACTCGAAGTTGTCCAGCAGCGACCAGGCGAAGTACCCGGCCAGCGGAGCCCCCTTGCGGGCGGCGCGGGCGCAGGCGGCCAGGTGCTCGTCGAGGTACCTGACGCGCTCCGGATCGTCGACCGAGCCGTCGGCGCGGACCACGTCCGGATAGGCGGAGCCGTTCTCGGTGACGTAGATCTTCCGCGCGCCGTACTCGTCGGCCACCCGCACCAGGATGTTCTCCAGGCTGTCGGCGTCGACCTCCCAGTCCATCGCGGTGTGACGGGAGCCGGGCAGATAGACCTGCTTGGCCCTGGGCAGCGGGCCGGTCGGGTCGTCGGTGACGACGTTGCGGAAGTAGTAGTTCACCCCCAGCCAGTCGAGCGGGGCTGCGATCGTGTCGAGGTCGCCGGTCCTGACGGGCAGGTCGACGCCGTACAGGTCGACCATGTCCTGCGGGTAGCCGCGGCCGTGGATCGGGTCCAGCCACCAGCGGTTGGTGTGGCCGTCGGCGCGGACCGCCGCCGCCCGGTCCTCCTCGCGCTCGGTGGCGGCCTCGCACGGGCTGAGATTGTTGACGATGCCGACGCGCGCACCGGGCACGGCGGCCCGGATCGCCTGCGTCGCCAGGCCGTGGCCGAGATGCAGGTGGTACGAGGTGCGGACGGCGGCGGTGATGTCCGTGAGGCCGGGCGCCATGGTCCCTTCGAGGTGGCCGATCCACGAGGAGCACAGCGGCTCGTTGAGCGTCGCCCAGTCCTTCACCCGGTCGCCGAGCCGCTGGGCGACCACGGCGGCGTACTCGGCGAAGTGCTCGGCGGTCTCCCGGGCCGGCCAGCCGCCGCGGTCCTGCAGGCTCTGCGGCAGATCCCAGTGGTACAGGGTCGGGAAGGGGGTGATGCCTGCTTCGAGGAGACCGTCCACCAGCCGGTCGTAGAAGGCGAGCCCCTTCTCGTTGACCGGTCCGTCACCACCGGGTACCACGCGTGGCCAGGCGACGGAGAAGCGGTACGCGTCCACGCCGAGCTGCTTCATCAGCCCGATGTCCTCGCGCCACCGGTGGTAGTGGTCGCAGGCCACATCGCCGTTGTCGTTGTTGTCGATCTTCCCGGGGAGGTGCGAGAACGTGTCCCAGATGGAGGGCGAACGGCCGTCCTCGGCCACGGCACCCTCGATCTGGTAAGCGGCCGTGGCCACCCCCCAGGTGAAGTCGGCGGGAAGGGAGTTGTACGCGTTCACGGACTGCCTCTCTGCTGTGCTGTGGGGTGGAGCGGCGGAGCGTGGTCTCACTTGACGGCGCCCGCGGTGAGACCCGCGACGAGATACCGCTGGAGGAACAGGAACCCGGCGACGACCGGCATGCTGACGACGAGTGAGGCGGCCATGATCTGGTTCCAGTACACGTCGTTCTGCGTCGAGTAGCCCTGGAGGCCCACGGCGAGCGTCCGCGTGGTGTCGTTCGTCATGACCGAGGCGAAGAGCACCTCGCCCCAGGCGGTCATGAACGCGTAGAGGGCGACCGCCACGATGCCGGGGATCGCGGCGGGGACGACGACCCTGAAGAGCGCCCCGAGCGGACCGCAGCCGTCCACCATCGCCGCTTCGTCCAGGTCCTTCGGGATGGAGTCGAAGTACCCGATCAGCATCCAGATCGAGAACGGCAGCGAGAAGGTCAGATAGGTGAGGATCAGACCACCGCGGGAACCGTAGAGCTGGATCCCCGTCGAGTTCCCGATGTTCACGAAGATCAGGAACAGCGGGAGCAGGAACAGGATGCCGGGGAACATCTGGGTGGACAGCACGGTCACGGTGAAGAACCGCTTGCCGCGGAAGCGGTAGCGGCTCACCGCGTACGCCGAGAAGATCGCGACCACCACCGAGCAGATGCTCGCCGTGCCCGCCACGATCAGGGAGTTCATGAAGTACTTGGCGAGCGGGATGGTCGACCAGATGTCGATGTACGGGCGGAGGGTGAACCCGGACGGTATCCAGGAGAACTTGCCCGACACGTCGGACAGCGGCTTCAGCGAGCTGCTCAGCATCACATAGACGGGAACGAGCGTGAATCCCGAGATCAGGGTGAGCACGATGCGCCGGGTCCAGACGAAGGACCGCGGGGGCGCGGTGGGCGACCGATGAGCGGTGGTACTAGACATCGGAAGTCTTCCTCCCGCGCGAGGTGAAGAACAGGTACACGGCCGTCACCAGCAGCAGGAAGAGCAGCAGGAGAACGGACATCGCCGCACCACTGCCGAAGTTCCAGGTGACGAACGAGGACTGGTAGATGTGGATGGACATCAGGTCCGCCGCTTCCGGCGCCGACTTGCCGAACAGCACGTACGGCGTGTTGAAGTCGTTGAAGGTCCACAGGAAGAGAACGAGGACCAGTACCTGGTTGACGGAGCGCAGCGACGGCAGCGTGATCTTGCGGATCTGCTGCCACATTCCCGCGCCGTCGATCGACGCGGCCTCGTAGAGCTCACGCGGGATGTTCTGGAGCGCGGCCATCACCATGAGGAAGGCGAACGGCCAGGACTTCCAGATGGCGACGATGACCAGGGCGTAGAAGCTGTTGTCGCCGATCAGCCAGAACGACGGCTTGTCGGTGATGCCCAACTGGTCGTGCAGGACGTGGTTCACCAGGCCGTTGTCCCGCTGGAACATGAAGGCCCAGGTGATGATCGCGGCGTAGGCGGGCAGGGCGTAGGGGATCAGGAAGACGGTACGCAGCACGCCGCGGCCACGGAAGTTCTCCTGCATCAGCACCGCGGCGACCGTACCGATCAGCCAGGAGATGCTGACGGCCAGCGCGGTGAAGGCGAGGGTGACGTAGAAGGAGTGCAGCAGTGCTTCGCCGATCGGGGCGTTGAAGTCCACCGCGACCTTGAAGTTGTGCAGGCCGGTCCACGGGGCGTCGCTCCAGTTGCGGATGAAGAACTGCGTCAGTCCGCGGAAGCTCATCACGATGCCGATGATCATCGGCACGATGTGGATGAGCAGTTCCAGTACGAGCGCGGGGAGAAGCAGCAGATACGGCAGGCCGCCCCGGCGGATCCGGTCGGGGATGCGCGGGAGACGTCCCCGCGCACCCCCTGACGTCAGAACATCGCCGCCGGCCGCCTGCGGGACCTGGGAAGGGGTCTCGGTGGCAGTCATCGGTCAGTGCCTCACTGCGTCATCTGCTGCTGGGCCTTGGTGAGCTTGGCCTTGACGGATTCCGTCGTGACGGCGCGGCCTGCGGCGGCGTCCGCCCACAGCTCCTTGATGGCGGTGCCGACGGTGGTCTCGAACTGCGACTCCGAGGCGACCTGGGGCAGCGGCGCCGCGCTGGTGGACAGCGTGTCCTTGAGGACCTTCAGATCGGGGGCGGAGAAGGCGGGATCCTGCTGGGCGGCCTTCACCGGCGGGATCGCGCCGTACGACTTGTTGAGGATCTTCTGCTCGTCGTCGCTGGTCATGAACTTCACGAAATTCAGGGCGCCCTTGGTGTTCCTGGTGTTCTTGAAGACGGCCATGTTGATGCCGGCGACCATGGAGTTGGTGCCCTTGCCCTGGCCAGGAGTGCCGGACTCGACCGGGACGGGCGCTGCTCCCCAGTCCTCCGGCTTCATGCCCTGGGAGGCGAAGGTGGTCGCCGCCGCCTGCCAGAGGACCATCGCGGTCTTGCCCTTGGAGAAGTCGCTGAGCGACTGGTTCTGGGCGTACTCGGCGTTGCCGGGGGCGATGATCTTGTCCTTGGCCATGAAGTCGACGTACTGCTTCACGGCGGCCACCGCACCGGGCGAGGTGAAGGTCGGCTTGCCCGACCCGTCGAAGAAGTCGGCGCCGTGCTGCTTGCCGAGTACGAACGCATGGTGGATGTTCTCGGAGAGGTTGCCGCCCTCCGCGCCGAGGCCCCACTTGCCGCTGGTGCCGTTCTTGGAGATCTTCTGCCCGTCGGCGACCAACTCGTCCCAGGTGGCGGGGGGCTTGGCGATGCCCGCGTCGGCGAACATCTTCTTGTTGTAGTAGAGCGCGTACGAGAGCGAGTACAGCGGAACCGCCGAGGGATCCTTGCCCGCCGCACCCGCGGAGCCCACTGCCGCGTCGACGAACCGGTCACGGCCGCCGATCGCGTCGAAATTGGCCTTGTCCCAGGGCAGCAGAGCCCCGGTGGCCTGGAGCGAGGCGGACCAGGTGTTGCCGATGTTGAGCACATCGGGGCCCTGGCCGGAGGAGGTGGCGGCAAGGATCCGGTTGAGCAGGTCCGCCCAGGGGACCACTTCGAGCTTGACCTTGATGCCCGTCTGCTTCTCGAACTTCTTCAGCTCGGGCGTGAGGATCTTCTTGTCGGCCGCGATGTTCGGCCCCTGGTTGGACGCCCAGTAGGTGAGCGTCTTGGGGGAGTCATTGCTGCCTCCGCCGCTGGTGTCGCTCCCACCGCCGCACGCCGTGGCTCCGGCGAGGGTGGAGACGGCGATGACGACTGCTGCTGCGGCTCGGATTCTGCGCATGTTCAGTGGCCCCTTCCCGGGGAGGGCTGCGTTCAGTGTTCGAACGGCCTTCAGGCTTAATTCAGATCGTGAGTTAAGTAGTGAGAGAAGGTCGCGTCAAGAGCTTGCGCAGGGGTATGTTGCCTCCCGGGAAGGAGACACATGGCTGCACAGAGCAAGCGAACCGTGCGTGACCTGCGGCGGGTCAACCGCGCAGAGGTATTGCAACGTTTGTATTTCGACGGCCCGCTCAGCCGTCAGGAGCTCGGCGCCGCCACCGGCCTGAGTTCGGGTTCCATCAGTAATGTCGTCGCCGAACTGGCCGCGGACGGACTGCTCGAAGAGGCCGGGGTGGTCGACTCCGAAGGGGGACGCCCCCGCACGCTGCTGCGCGTCGCCCCCGCCAGCGGCCATCTCATCGGCATCGACGTGGGCGAGACCCGGGTGCGGGTCGAGCTCTTCGACCTGTCACTCGGTGAACTGGCACGCTCCGAAAGGCCGTTGGTCCAGCACGGCTACGACGTCGACCGGATCGTGGGCCACATCCGGGCCGCTGTCACGGATGTCCTGCGGGACGCGGACGTGACCGCGGACCGGCTCGTCGGCGTCGGTGTCGGCGTCCCGGGCATCATCGACCGGAGCTCGGCCGACGGGGTCGTCGTGCACGGCCAGACCGTCGGCTGGGACGCCGTACCGCTGGAGAAGCTGCTCCGCGAGTCGGCCGAACTCCCCTCCCACGTACCGTTCTTCATCGACAACGGAGCCAAGACCCTGGGCCAGGCCGAGATGTGGTTCGGGGGCGGACGCGGCGCGAGCGACGCCGTCGTCGTGCTCTTCGGCTCCGGGGTCAGTGCCTGCGTCGTGGTCGACGGCGCGCACTACGGGGGCGCGGGCAGCCGGGCCGTCGAATGGGGCCACACCACCGTGCGCGTGGGAGGACGGCACTGCCGCTGCGGTTCCCCCGGCTGTCTGGAGGCGTACGTCGGAGCCCAGGCCATCCGTGAGCGCTGGCTGGAGAGCGGCGGCTCCCCGGCATCGTCGGCCGACGAGGAGACGGCGCTCGCCGCCCTGCTGGCCGCCGCCCTGCCCGCGCCGGACGGACCGCCGGCCGATCCCGCGGCTGCCCGGCTCCTGGACGAGACCGCGGAGTACCTGGGCGCGGGCATCGCCGATCTGGTCAATCTCTTCCGGCCCGAACGCATCCTCGTCGGCGGCTGGGCCGGGCTGCTGCTCGGACCGGCTCTGCTGCCCGCCGTACGGCGCTACGCGAAGAAGTACGCGATGAGACATCCGGCCGAGCACGTCAGCATCGACCTCGGCACACTCGGCCCCGACGCGGTGACCCTCGGCGCCGCCACCCTGCCGCTCGCCGACTTCTTCGCCCGCGGCGGGCGCCGCCGCCAGGACTCCGCGGACGCGACAGCCGATCCCGCGGACCTGCTGGACCAGGGGAACTGGCGCCCCGTCGTGGTCGAACGGAGATCGGTGTGAGCCCGGCTCACGGCACGCGTGCCACGCCCACGTACCCGGGATACGGCGTCATCTCGGGGGCGGGAGGTTCTTGGTACCACTCGGGTCCCGTGACCACACCGGGCTCGACGAGGTCGAGACCGTCGAAGAAGCGCGTGATGTCGGCGCGCGTCCGGGGCTGGAAGGGAATCCGGCTGGAGTACGTACGGGCCACTTCCCCGGCCTCGGGGAGCGAGTCGAGGCTGGCCTGCGCGAGCACCAGGTAACTGCCCGGAGGGAGCTGGCCGACGAGGGTGCGCACAAGGGCGTGCGGGTCCTCCTCGTCGAGGATGAAGTGCATGATCGCGACGAGGGACAGGGTGACGGGGCGGCTGAAGTCCAGGAACGTACGGGCGTGGTCGAGGATCGCCAGCGGATCGCGGACATCGGCCTCGATGTAGTGCGTGGCCCCCTCGGAGGCGCTGACGAGCAGGGCTTCGGCGTGGCGCAGCACGATGGGGTCGTTGTCCGCGTAGACGACCCGGGCGGCCGGAACGATCTGCTGCACGATCTGGTGCAGATTGGGCTCGGTGGGGATCCCGGTGCCGATGTCCAGGTACTGGTCGATGCCCTTGCGCGCGGTCCAGGCGACGGCACGGTGCATGAAGGCCCGGTTCTGCTTGGCACCGACCCGGATGAAGTCGCCCATTTTCTCGCCGAGTTCCCGGTCGGCGAGATAGTGGTCCTTGCCACCCAGCAGATAGTCGTAGACGCGGGCCGGGTGCGGCTTGCTGGTGTCGATCGGGTGCTGAGGGTTGCCTGCCGTCATGGAGAGCTCCGTTGCGGGTCCGGACATGGCGCGTGAGATCGAGCCGGGCCGTCAGCCGGCCACTGCGGCGTCCCCGCACCGTCCCGCTGTCCGTCCTCTGCGCAGTCTGTCACTCCGGCCGGAAAATGTCGGCCGGTGAGCAGCTCCGGCGAGCGGGGTCGTGAGCGGCGGGTCAGCGGGGCGTGACCGTTTCCGACCGCTCCCCGGCGGCCTGCCACGCGGGCGCGGGGACCCGGATCTCCGCGGTCAGCGGCAGATCCCCGGCCGACCGCCCCGCGTACACCGTGAAGCCCCCCGGCTCGGTGCGCCAGCCGTGCCCGGTCACGGACCAGTGCTCCAGCGCCCGCCGGTCCACCCGGACCACCGCCTCCGCGGTTTCGCCCGGCCGCGCGCGCACCGCCGCGTGGCCCGCGAGCCAGCGGGCGGGCCGCTCCACGGTGGTCTCCGGACGCGCGAGATAGACCTGGACGACCTCTCGGCCCTCGCGCCCGCCCGTGTTGCGTACCTGTACCCGCACCTCGAACGAGCCGTCGGCGGCCACCGATCGGGGCACGTCGAGCCGTTCGTACTGCCAGCTGGTGTACCCGAGGCCGTGCCCGAACCAGTACGCGGGCGCCGACCGTCCGCGCAGCCAGGCGCGGTAGCCGATGTGCAGGCCCTCGTCGTAGCGGAGGGCGCCGCGGTCCGGGACGGTGTCCAGCACCGGGACGTCGCTCTGCCGCACCGGCCAGGTGGTCGGCAGCCTGCCGCCCGGTTCGGCCCGCCCGAGGAGCACGTCCGCCAGCCCGTGCCCCGCCTCCTGCCCGGGAAACCAGCCGATGAGCAGCGCGGCCACCTCCTCGCGCCACGGCAGGGCGACCGGACCGCCGGAGTTCACCAGCACCACGGTGTCCGGGTGGGCGCCGGACACGGCCCGGACCAGCGCGTCCTGCCCGTCCGGCAGCGACAGCGAGCCCCGGTCGCTGCCCTCGGACTCGGTCGCCTCCGTGGTGCCGACGACCAGCACCACGGCATCGGCGGCGCGGGCGGCCGAGACCGCTTCGGCGAGGGCCGCGGCCGGGCAGCCGGGCGGCGGCGCGGCGGCGAGGACCGTGGCGACGCCGGTGTCCGGGGCCAGACCGCGCCGCGCGACGACCTCGTACCCCTGCCCCGCGGTGAGCGGGAGCGTCGCACGACGGTACGGCGGCGACACATGGACCCGGGTCGGATCGTCCGTGTCACGGGCGAACTCGCCCGCCAGGACGGTCAGGCCGTCCACGGCCAGGGAGATCGGCCCGAACCCGCCGACCGCCAGCGTCCACTCGCCCGTCACCCCGGGCCGCAACAGGGCGCGGATCTCCACGGTGGCCGCACCGTCCACCCCCGCCGGTTCCACGATCCGCCCCGACAGCCGGTGCTCCGCGTGCAGCTCCCTGCCCTCGGCATCCAACAGCCGTACCAGTACCCCCTGTTGGCCGGACATCGGATTGTGCGCCAGCGCCCCTGAAAGCGGCACCGGCCGCCGCTCGGGCGGCACACCCGGCGCGTGGAGCACCCGCACATCAGGGCCCAGCGCCTGCCGGATCCCCGCCAGCGGGGAGACGGTGCGCGCCGGAAACACCTCGGCGCTCCCACCGCCCTGGATCCGCGGCTCGGCGGCCCGGGGACCGATCACGGCGACCGTTCGCAGCCGCCCGGGGTCCAGCGGCAGCACCGGACCGGCGCTCCCGGTGTTGCGCACGAGTACGGTGCCCGCCGCGACGGCCTTGCGTAGCAGCGCGCGCCGGTGGGACTCCGGCACCACCGGGCGCCACCGGGGCGCGGGGGCGCCCAGCGCTCCCACCCGGTCGGCCAGCCGCAGCAGCCGGCGCACCTTGTCGTCCAGTGCGGACTCCGCCACCGCTCCTGTCCGTACGGCTGCCAGCAGCGCGTCCCCCCAGGCGCTCTCGGGCCCCGGCATGGCGAGGTCCTGCGCGGCCCGCGCGGTCTCCACCGTGCTGCGCACCGCGCCCCAGTCCGAGACGACCACGCCGTCGAACCCCCAGGCGCCCTTCAACGGTTCGGCCAGCAGCGGACTCGCCGACATGGTGGCGCCGTTGACGCGGTTGTACGCCGACATCACCACCCACACACCGGCGTCGACGGCGGCCTCGAACGGCGCGAGATAGACCTCCCGCAGGGCCTGCTCGCCGACCCTCACATCCACCGTGAGCCGGTCCGTCTCCGCGTCGTTGGCCACGAAGTGCTTGGCCGTGGCGGCCACTCCGCCCTCCTGGACCCCGCGGATCACCGCCGCGCCGGTACGCGCGGTGAGCAGTGGATCCTCGGCGTAGCACTCGAAGTGCCGGCCGCCGAGCGGGGTGCGGTGCAGGTTGAGTGTCGGTGCGAGCAGGACGTCTACTCCCTTGCGCCGGGCCTCGAAGGCGAGCAACCCGCCCATCTCCTGGGCCAGTTGCTCGTCCCAGGCCGCCGCGAGGGCGGTGGGGGAGGGCAGCACCAGCGAGGTCTCCCGCTCGTCCCACGACTCGCCGCGCACACCGACGGGACCGTCCGAGGTGACCAACGGGCGCAGCCCGACGGCCGGTTCGCCCTGCGTACGCCACCCGGACGCACCGGTCAGCAGACGTACTTTGCCCGCCGGACCCAGCGACGCGACCAAGGCGTCCAGCTCTTCGTCCGTCATGACGGCCCCCTCCGCGCCCCTGTTCGGAGAGCGCTCTCCCGTATCGGCTGCAAGGCTACGGTGAACACGCGCTCTTGTCATTCCCTCCACAGGGGCCGTACTTTTGCGCCCTGCGACATGTCCGACGTGCCAGTGGGGGAGCCGAGTATGGCCGCATCCGGTCGTCATCGCCGATACCAGCCGAGCCGAATCAACCGTGCCTCGCTGTCCGTCACCGCAGGAGGAGCCGGGATCGCCCTGCCGCTGCTCACGGCGGGATCGGCGGGCGCGGCGTCGGTGGATGTCTGGGACAAGGTCGCCCGTTGCGAGTCCACCAGCAACTGGCAGATCAACACCGGCAACGGCTATTACGGCGGGCTCCAGTTCAGCAGCACCACCTGGCAGGCGTACGGCGGCGGCGCGTACGCCTCCCGCCCCGACCTGGCGACCAAGCAGCAGCAGATAGCCGTGGCCGAGAAGGTGCTCCAGGCACAGGGGCCCACCGCCTGGCCGGTCTGTTCGGTGCGCGCCGGGCTCGCCCGGGGCGGCGCCGCGCCGAAGATCGTCGTGGAGGCACGGACCGACGCACGACCCGGCGCACGACCCGAAGCGCGCCCCGAGGCGCGAACGAAGGCGCAGCCGAAGAGCGAACCGGGCAGAGCCGGGCCCGCGTCAGGAACCGAACCGAAGTCCACGGCGAAATCCACCGCGAAATCCACCGCGAAATCCGCGTCGAAGTCCACATCGAAGACCGCGCCCGGAACCGCCTCGGAACCCGCTTCCGACTCCCACTCCCACGCGTACACCGTGGCCAGTGGTGACTCGCTCTCCCGCATCGCGGAGGCCGAGGAGGTCGACGGCGGCTGGCACCAGCTGTACGCGGCGAACCGCACCGTGGTCGGCAGCGACCCCGACCTCATCTACCCGGGGCAGCGGCTGAGTCTGAGCGCACAGCGCCACCCGCACACCGCCCCGGAGCACGCGACGGGCAGTGCACCGGCCACGGCCGGGCCGAAGACCAGGCCCCGGCCGGCCGAGCACCAGCAGGCCAAGCCGAAACCGGCCAAGGCCAAACCCGCAGCCGCACCCGAGAAGCACCATCACACCACCCGGGCCACGACGCTCATCGCACCCGTGAACGGCCACCACACCACCCCCTACCGCGCATCGGGCGGCTCCTGGTCGAGCGGTCACCACACGGGCATCGACTTCCCGGTCTCGACCGGCACCTCGGTGAAGGCGATCGCCGCGGGCCACGTCGTCTCGGCGGGATGGGGAGGCGCGTACGGCTATCAGGTCGTCATCCGGCACGCGGACGGCAAGTACAGCCAGTACGCCCATCTGTCCGCACTCACCGTCCGTGCGGGACAGAGTGTCCGAGAGGGCCAGCGCATAGCCCGTTCCGGATCCACCGGCAACGCGACGGGGCCCCATCTGCACTTCGAGGTGCGTACAGGGCCGGAGTACGGCTCGGACGTCGACCCGCTGGCCTACCTGAGGGCGGGCGGCGTCGCCGTCTGATCAGCTTTCCCGGAGGCCTTTCCGGACGCCTTCCCGGACCCGTCGGGCGCCGTGCGTGGCCTCGGTGACGATCCCGTCCGGGTCTTCGCCGGCGATCCGTACGGCGGAGGGACCACGGCCGGCGGCCGGGGCTGTGAGCGGCGCGGTGGTCCGGGCTGCTCGGCGGTCGCGGAGAGCCGCTCCGTGGTCAGCAGGATCAGCCCGCCCGCCGCGACGATCCCGCAACCGAGCGCGAGTACGGTGCCGGCCACGCCGTACCGGAAGTCCTCGCCGAAGAGCGTGACCCCGATGGCCGCGGCGAGAACAGGGTTGACGACGGTAACTGTCGCCAGCGGGGCGGCGAGTCCGGCCCCGCGGTACGACGCCTGCGAGAGCAGCACTCCGGTCGCCGCGAACCCGGCGATGGCCAGCAGGCTCGGCCACTCGGCCACCGGCGTCCGCCAGGACCAGTCCATCGCGACGGTCTTGGTGAAGACCGAGGCCGCACCGAAGGCCACACCGGCGGCCGTCGCCAGCACCACGCTGCGTACGACCGGCTTGTGCACCCGGCGCGCGGCCAGGAACAGCAACGCGATCCCGCCGAAGGTCGCCAGCGCCAGGACGGTCCGCTCCCCGCCAGGTAGCGAGGAGTCGTCGGACCCCTCGGTCAGCGCCAGCAGTCCGGCCAGACCGACCGTGGCCATGATCGCACCGCGCCAGGCGGTCGCCCCGGCTCTGCGGCGTACGAACACCGCGGCCATCGGGAGCGCGAAGACTATCGTCAGCGCGCCCAGCGGCTGCACCAGACTCAACGGCCCGTAGGCCAGTGCCACCACGTGCAGCCCGGCGCCGAGGCCGTTCATCGTCATGGCGGCCCACCAGCCGCCGTGACGCAGAGGTGCGTAGGGGCTGCCGGGCGTGTTCACGGCCACGCGCTCCTGCACGATGGCCCCGCCCGCGTAGGCGACCGCGGAGACCAGCGACAACAGTACGGACAGCGCGAGGGCACTCATGTTCTCAACGATCTCCCCTTCCGGACCGGATGTCGTCGTTCCCAGGCACCGAATCCGTCGTACTACCAGAGCAGTACGGCACTCCCTCCTAAGTCGTCCTCCCGGCGGTCGTCCGGGCCGCCACATGTGGAAACGGGCACCTCAGGGGTACTTCGAGGCTACGCCGGGAACACGGCGGAGGCGCGGGGAGGAACCAGCCGGTCCGCGGAGGCAGACCCGGCTTCGCGTCGTGAAGCCGGGCAACCGGCGTGCGCTCGGTGGTGACGTCGTCGCCCCGCGGAACCGAGCAGGACGGCGTTCTTCCCTCGCCGCCGGCCGACGCGATCATCCGGTCCGCGGCCCGCCGCTTACACCGGTCGGCCCGTTCCTGCTTACACCGGTCGACCCGTTCCCGCTTCACCGGCGGCCAAGCGTGCTCTCCCGCTCCACCAGGCGGAATTCCGCGGCGAGTTCACGTCCGACGTGCGCGTCCGGCCGCTGGCCGGGGCCCTGGAGCCCGCTGATCACGGACTCCACCGCGAGCCGGGCGATCGACGGCTTGTCGGGGGAGACCGTAGTGAGGGTGACCGCTCCGAACCGCCCCTCCGCGATGTCGTCGAACCCCACCACCGCCACATCCCGGGGCACCCGCAGTCCCCACTCGGAGAGCACCCGCATCGCCCCCACCGCGACCAGGTCGTTGTAGGCGAACACGGCGTCCGGACGCCGGCCCGATTCCAGCAGCCAGGCCATCGCCTGGGCGCCGTCCCCGCGGTCCCAGCCGCTGGTGGGAGCCACCAGGGTGTCCGGTGCGGGCAGCCCCGATGCGGTCAACTCCTCGCGCCAGCCGCGCAGTCGGAGCTGCGCCGGACGGTTGACGCCGTCGGTGCGCGCACCGAGGTACGCGATCCTGGTGCGGCCCAGCCCGACGAGGTGCCGCACAGCGGCGCGGGCGGCGGCGACGTTGTCGATCGCGATGTGGTCGTACGGCAGGTCGTACTCCCGCTCGCCGAGCAGGACCAGCGGCGCGTCGTGGCTGCGACCGCGCAGATCGTCGGCCTCCAGCTCGATGGGGCTGAGGATCAGCCCGTCGATGACCCGGGACCGGAAGCCCTGGCTGACCAGGATCTCCTGCTCGCGCTCACCGCGGGTGTGGTCGAGCAGCACCGTGTAATCGTGCTCGGCCGCCGCGTCCACCACCGCGCCCGCCAGCTCGGCGAAGTACGGGTTGCCGAGCTCGGGGACGGCCAGGGCGAGGATTCCGGTGCGCCCTTTCCGCAGGTGGCGGGCGGTGAGATTCGGTACGTAGCCGAGCTCGTCGATCGCCGCCCGCACCCGGGCCCGCATCGCCGGTGTCACGTGCTGGTAGTTGTTCACGACGTTCGAGACGGTCTTGATCGAGACGCCCGCGAGCTCGGCGACGTCCTTGAGGTTCACGCCCACTGGGCCTCCCCTCCGAGTTGTCATGCACCTGGACAGCGGGTAGGAGTCGTGCTCTCATGCCAACTGCCGTTCCTTCCAACGTTGTACAGACTGCCGCAACGAGCCGCCACCCTTCCTCACCAAGGAGGATCCGTGCGCATCAGAAGACGACTGGCCCTACTCCTCGCCGCCGCTGTCGGCGTCGCAGGGCTGTCCGCAATGCCCGCAGCCTCGGCGTCGCCGGAACCGGCGAGTTCTGCCGAGGTGCACGGCCTGAAGGGCGACTACTACACCCAGTCCGCCCCCGGCGCCTTCGACTTCGACCAGCTCAAAGCCACCGGCTTCGACCCCGCCATCGACTTCCCCACTCTGGAGTCACGGCTGCAGTCCGCCACCGGGCAGTCGGACAACGACAGCATCCGCTGGACCGGGAAGATCGTCCCGGAGAAATCCGGCTCCCACACCTTCTCGATGATCGGTGACAACGGCTTCCGGCTGTGGATCGACGGAAAGCTCGTGATCGACCACTGGGTCGACGACTGGGAGAAGGAACAGACCTCGCAACCGGTCGAGTTGACCGCGGGCAAGGCCTACGACCTCAAGGTCGAGTACTTCGAGCACGAGGGCGGTTCCAACCTCCATCTCAAGTGGACGCCGCCCGGCGGGAGCGAGCAGCCGGTCCCGCAGTCGGCCTTCCGGCTGCCCGACGGGTACGACTACGACGGAGCAGTCGCCGCCACCGTCCAGAAGGACGGCCGCACCCTCAAACTCGACTTCGCCCAGCAGATCGCGGCCCCGCCTGCCGGTCTCGCCGACCACTTCGAAGCCGTCATCGGGGGCGCGACCTGGCCGCTGGGCGCCGTCGAGGCGGACCCCTCGGACCCGCGCGGTCTCACCGTGGCGCTCAAGGAACCCGTCGTCGGCAGGAAGGGCGGCGGCGCCGCCGGACTGGCCGATGTCCGCTACGACGGACAGGGCGGTCTGAGCGGCCGGGACGGCAAGGCCGTCGGGGACTTCTGGTCGAGCGGCGCCAACAACTCCGCGTACGAACTGCGCACCAAGTGGGCGGACCAGGTCGGCCCCACCGACGCCCACCCCGAGTACCCGAGGCCCCAGCTGACCCGGGACTCCTGGCAGAACCTCAACGGCACCTGGCAGTTCGCCGCGGCCAAGGCGGGGGAGAAGCCCCCGGTCGGCAAGAACCTGGCCGAGAAGATCCTCGTCCCCTACCCGGTGGAGTCCCAGCTCTCCGGTGTGGAGCGGCACGAGGACCGCATGTGGTACCGGCGCACGTTCACCGTCCCCAAGGGCTGGAAGGTCGGCAGCGGCAAGCGCCTGCAGCTCAACTTCGGCGCCGTCGACTGGCAGGCCGAGGTGTACGTCAACGGCCGGAGGGTCACCGAACACAAGGGCGGCTACGACAAGTTCAGCGCCGACATCACCGACGCGCTGAAGCCCGGCCGCACCCAGGAAGTGATCGTCGGGGTCTACGACCCGACCGACGCCGACGGCGGCGAGAACCCGCCGATGGGCAAGCAGCGCCTGGACCCGAGCGGCATCTGGTACACGCCGTCGTCCGGGATCTGGCAGACCGTGTGGATGGAGCCCGTCGCCGCCGACCACGCGGACGCGCTGAAACTCACCCCGGACATCAAGGCGCAGCGGGTCGCCGTCGACGTACAGGGCGTCCGCGGCGGTGTGCCGGTCACGGCCACGGCGTACGACGGCAAGCGCGAGGTGGGTACCGCCACCGGCCGTACCGGGGCCACGCTCACCGTGCCGGTCCCGGAGCCGCATCTGTGGTCCGCGGACGATCCGCACCTGTACCAGCTGAAGGTCACCGTCGGCTCCGACCGCGTCGGCAGCTACTTCGGGATGCGCTCCATCGCGGTCGAGAAGGTGAACGGCACCCCGCGCACCGTGCTCAACGGCAAGCCCGTCTTCATGATGGCCACCCTCGACCAGGGGTTCTGGCCCGACGGGCTGTACACGGCGCCGACCGACGAAGCCCTCGCGTACGACCTAGAGATGCACAAGGCCATGGGCTTCAACTCGGTCCGCAAGCACATCAAGGTGGAGCCCGACCGCTGGTTCTACTGGGCCGACAAGCTGGGTCTGCTGGTCTGGCAGGACATGCCGGCCATGGAGGCGGGCACGAACCCGTCCGCCGCCGCGCGCACCGAGTACGAACACGAGATGAAGCAGATGATCGACCAGCACAGCAGCCATCCGTCGGTCGTCATGTGGGTGACCTTCAACGAGGGCTGGGGCCAGTACGACATGGCGCGCATCGCCGACCAGGCCAAGGCCTGGGATCCGACGCGGCTGGTCAACAGCATGTCGGGCATCAACCTGGGAGCCGACGGCGGAACCGGCGACATCATCGACGAACACGGCTACCCGAGCCCGGCGCTGCCCCGGCCCGACGGTGAACGGGCGCTGGTCAGCGGAGAGTACGGCGGTCTCGGGCTCGCGGTGCCGGGGCACGCCTGGGCGGTGCAGCAGTCGTACATCGCGGTCGACCCGGCCACGTACACCGACGACTACCTCGCCAAGCTCGACGAGGTGCGGGCGCTCGCCTGCCAGGGCAGCAACGGTGCCGTCTACACCCAGATCTCCGATGTGGAGGGCGAGTTGAACGGTCTGCTGACCTACGACCGAAAGATCGTCAAGCCCGATGTGAAGCGGGTCGAGGCCGCCCAGCGCGCGCTGATCCACGACGCCTCCCGGGCGGTCCCGGCAGGGTGCCCCGCCTCCTGACCTGTCCGCCGAACCGCCCGTGTTCTCCGGCCCGCCCCTCCCCGGGCGGGCCGGAAGGGTTTCCCGTCCGAACCGGTCCGAACCCTTGACGGGCGCACAACGGGAACCAACAATGATCGCGTTCTGACAACGTTGTCCACAGGGTGATCCGGCTTGTCGCACGCTTCGTACGAGCCGGGCCCGCGCCGGTGCGCCCAGCTGCCGGCGATTCCCGACCTCATCGATCCTCCCGGAGGTTCTCACCCATGCACTGGACCCAACGGCTGCGCGGCGCAGGGACGGCGATCGCCGCCGCCGCGCTCCTGGGCGGCGTCTTCGCCGCACCGGCGGCCCACGCCGCGGCGCCGAGTACGGGCAGGCTGACCGACCTGGTCAACCCGTTCATCGGCAGCCAGAACGAGGGCAACACCTACCCGGGGGCGGCAGTTCCCTTCGGGATGGTCCAACTGTCGCCCGACACCGGCCACTCCACCGGCTACGACTACACGGCCGACCACATCCGCGGCTTCAGCAGCCTCCACCCCTCCGGCGTCGGCTGCGGCCTCGGCGGTGACCTGCCCGTGCTGCCGACCACCGGGGACATCACCGAGACCGACAACGCGAAGTACGCCGCCGAGTTCAGCCACGACGGCGAGCAGGCGAGCCCCGGCTACTACAAGGTCGGGCTGAAGTCCTACGGCGGAATCACGGCCGAGCTGACCGCGACGCAGCGCACCGGCGTCCAGCGCTACACCTTCCCGGCCACCACCAAGGCCAACGTCCTGCTCAACGCGGGCCAGTCGCTGCACCGGACGGTCAGCACCTCGGTCGAGGTACTCGACTCGCGCACCATCAGGACCACCCTCACCGGCAGTGGGTTCTGCCAGGACACCAAGCCGTACACGCTGTACACGATCACCCGCTTCGACCGGCCCTTCACGACTTCCGGAACCTGGAAGGACGGCACCGTCACCGAGGGGTCGAAGAAGTCGACCGGCTCCGGCGGCAACGGCGCCTGGGTGCGGTTCGACACCACCAAGGACCGTACGGTCGAGGCGACCACCGCCCTCAGTTACGTCGACCCGGCGGGCGCGGCCCGCAACCTGCGGGCCGAGGGCGGCAGGAGCTTCGACCGCGCCGCGCGTGCCGCACAGTCCACCTGGGAGAACCGGCTCGGCGATGTCCGCGCCCAGGGCGGCAGCGACACCCAGCGCCGCACCTTCTACTCGTCCCTGTACCGGTCGTTCCTCGGCCCCAACATCGGTGACGACGTCGACGGCCGCTACACCGGCTGGGACCAGAAGATCCACCGGGCCGAGGGCTTCACGTACTACCAGAACTGGTCGCTGTGGGACACCTACCGCACCCAGGCGCAACTCCTGTCGCTGCTCGCACCCGCCGAGACCCGCGACATGGCGCTCTCCGTACTGAAGATCGACGAGCAGAGCGGCTGGCTGCCCAAGTGGGGCTACGGCACGGTCGAGACCAACATCATGACGGGTGACCCGGTCACTCCGTACCTCACCAACGCCTACCAGCAGGGGCTGCTCAAGGGCCACGAGGAGCAGGCGTACCGCGCGCTCAAGAAGAACGCGGACGGTGTGCCCCCGGCCGGTTCCCCGGCCGTCGGCCGCGAGGGCAACAAGCAGTACCTGGCGAACGGCTTCGTCCCGTACATCAAGGACTGGACCCACGCGAAGCCCGGTGACTCCGACTTCGACCACGGCGGCTCCGCCACGCTGGAGTACGCGCTCTCGGACGCCATGCTCGGCCAGATGGCCGGTGACCTCGGCCACAAGGCGGACGCCGCGCGTTACGCGGCCCGCGCCCAGAACTACCGCAAGATCTTCGACAGTTCGACCGGCTTCTTCCGCTCCCGTGACGAGAACGGTGCCTTCGCCGGACCGGCGGACCCCGCCAAGAGCGAGGGCTTCCACGAGGGCACGTCCTGGCAGTACCAGTGGATGGTGCCGCAGGACCTGTCCGGGGTGGTGGACCTGATCGGCGGCAAGGACGCGGCCAACCAGCGTCTCGACTCCTTCTTCGCGTACGACCAGCTGCTCGCCGACCCGGCGAAGACGGCCCGCGAGGTGTGGGTCAACGGTCCGTACGACTACTACAACGCCGACAAGTACAACCCGCAGAACGAGCCGGACCTGATCGCCCCGTACACCTACCTGTCGACCGGCCAGCCGTGGAAGACGACCGACGTGGTGCACGCCGCGCTCACCCTCTTCACGGACACCCCGACGGGTATGACGGGCAACGACGACATGGGCACCATGTCCGCCTGGGACGTCCTGTCCTCCATCGGCGTCTACCCGGTGCAGCCGGGCAGTGACACCTGGGGCCTGTCGACGCCGGCCTTCCAGCGGGTCGACATCAAGCTGGACCGCCGCTACTACCCGCACGGAAGCTTCACGGTGACGGCGCCGGGCGCCTCCGACACCGACCGCTACATCCAGTCGGCCTCCGTCGACGGCAAGGGGCACGCGAAGACGTATCTCACGACCGCCGAGATCCGCAAGGCGCGCACGCTGTCCTTCACCGTCGGGGCCGAGCCGTCCGACTGGGGCACGGGCGCCTCGGCGGCGCCGCCGTCCATCGGCTGACCACAGCGCAGCACAACACGGAACCGCCCGCCCCCGGTGACCGGGGACGGGCGGCTCTTGTGGTGGGTCAGCCCTTGGCGCCGCGCGGAGCGACGAAGGTCTGGCTTCCGTCGCGCATGACGTCCTTGCAGTACTGCACGTAGCCGGTGTTGTCCATGTACTTCGCCGAGACCCAGGTGGAGCGGTCACGCAGCAGGTACCAGATGTCGTTGCCCTCGATGTTCTGGGCGCGGACCTTGCAGCGCAGGCCGACCTGCTCGCGGTAGCGGAGCGACCCCTTCGCGGAAGAGTCGGTGCTGGGGTACTGGCGCTCGATGAGACCGGCGCCGGCGGTGACCGTGCCGTACGGACGCGGCGGAGCTGCCTGCGCAGGGGCCGCGGCGAGCAGCGTCGCGCCGAGAGCGGCGGCGGTGGCCAGTGCACCCGCCCCGGCGACGATCTTCTTGCCTCGGACAGAGCGGAGGACGGCATGTGTGGACAAGGAAGTCTCCTGTTCTTGTTGCGCAATGACACCCATTGACGCGAAAGAGACATTACGGCTCAAAGGTCCCAACGAGTCGGAGAAACCACGGTGTTGGGCCGAACGTGTGAGGTGAAAGTTGTCCGGGGCGCCGCGCGGGCGGCGGCTCGGGGTGTCCGAGCGCCCGGCTGGCGTTTTTGGCTTCCGGCCCGGCTGCGTATATCTTCGTCAGTTGGCCGTCGGTCGACTGCTGACCTGGGGCTACGGCGTAAGACATAAGACAGAGGAACGACGATGACGGTGACAGAGGACAGCCAGGCGTTCGGCCCCGGCATCGATCCGGAGCGGCTGGCTCTCTGCCTCAGCGTGCTCGAGGAACTGGACAGGATCGACGTCGACCACCCGGACGCGGTGGCCGTACGCCGGGCCACCGCGGGTGTCTACCGGACCGTGAAGCAGCGCCGCCGCCAGGAGCGCCGCGCCGCCAAGACCGCCCACGACAAGGCCGTCACCGAGGCCACCGCCACCGGCTCCGCCGAGCGCATCGACGACGAGACGCAGGGGGTGCTGCCGTCGTCGACGGCCAGTGGGGAGATCGCGGGCATACTCCAGCGCCCCCGGTCCTGCTACATCTGCAAGAAGCGGTACGTCGAGGTCGACGTCTTCTACCACCAGCTCTGCCGGGACTGCGCCGCGGAGAACCGTTCCCGGCGTGACGCGCGTACCGACCTGACCGGCAAGCGGGCGCTGCTCACCGGCGGCCGGGCGAAGATCGGCATGTACATCGCGCTGCGGCTGCTGCGCGACGGCGCGCACACCACCATCACCACGCGCTTTCCCAAGGACGCGATCCGCCGCTTCAAGTCGATGCCGGACAGCGCCGAGTGGATCCACCGTCTGAAGATCGTCGGTATCGATCTGCGCGACCCCGCCCAGGTCGTCGCGCTCGCCGATTCGGTCGCCGCCGAGGGGCCGCTGGACATCCTGATCAACAACGCCGCGCAGACGGTACGCCGCTCCCCGCAGGCGTACAGCGAACTGATCGCCGCCGAGACCGCACCCCTGCCCGCGGGCGAGCTGCCCTCGTCGCAGGTCATCGGTGCCTTCGGCAGCGGCGCGCAGGTGTCCCTGCCCAGCGCGCGGCCCGGCGGGCTGAGTGCCCAGGACGTCTCCGAGCTGGCGCTGGTCACCGGGTCCGCCTCGCTCGCCCGGATCGAGGCGGGCACGGCGATCGACGCCGGAGGTTTGGTGCCCGATCTGCACGACACCAACAGCTGGATCCAGACCGTCGAGGAGGTCGACGCGGTCGAACTGCTGGAGGTCCAGCTCTGCAACTCCACCGCGCCGTTCATCCTGATCAGCCGGTTGCGCCCGGCGATGGCCGCGGCCGAGGCCAGGCGCACCTACGTGGTGAACGTCTCCGCGATGGAGGGCGTCTTCAGCCGCGGTTACAAGGGCGCGGGCCACCCGCACACGAACATGGCCAAGGCCGCACTGAACATGCTCACCCGCACCAGCGGCCAGGAGATGTTCGAGTCCGACGGCATCCTGATGACCGCGGTGGACACCGGCTGGATCACCGACGAGCGCCCGCACCCCGACAAGATGCGGCTCGCCGACGAGGGCTTCCACGCCCCGCTGGACCTCATCGACGGGGCGGCCCGGGTCTACGACCCGATCGTGCGCGGTGAGGGCGGCGAGGACCTGCACAGCGTCTTCCTCAAGGACTACGCCCCCGCCAACTGGTAGGCCCGTCCCGCCGACTGCCGGGTCCGGCCGCCACGTGTTTGCGGCCGGGCCGCCCGCAGTGCCCGGGGCGGCCCGTCAGAAGGCCTGTGAGGCAACCAGCTCCAGCACCGGACGCCAGTCCTCCATGACGCCCGCGTCGAGTCCCACGACCTTGCCCTCGTCGTCGGCCTGCCGCAGGATGACGGCGGCCTCCGCGAGTGGATCCGCCGCGAACGCGGCAGCCTCGGCAGGCGCCATCGCGCCGCCCTGGGCCCGCAGTGTCAGTGCGCTCTGCGGCGACAGCGGCCGTCCCGGCTCGATCGCCGCGAGATAGCGCTTCGCGGGCACGTGCAGCCGTACGAGTCCGGCCACCCGCCCGCCGAGCAGCGGGCGCACCGCGTCGGCGGCCCGGTCGGCGTGGCCCGCGTCGTCGCCCGGATGGAGCAGATGCCCCAGGTCGTGGACGAGCCCCGCGACCTGCAGCTCCTTGTCGCTGGGGTGCGAGCGGCGCAGCAGATGCGCGGTCTGGAGCGCGTGGTCGTGCAGGTCGACGGGATCCCCGCTGCGGTCCGGGGCGTCCCACGCGCCCCGGCAGCCGTGCAGCAGATCCATCAGTTCGTCCACGGTGGCCGGTGTCATGGCGATTCCTCCCCGGAGTGCCTTCGGGCGGAATCGAGCAGATCATGACGGGATGAACGTGCCGCTGAACACAGGGCAAAGAAAACTTGGCCATCCGAATGCCGCCCCTATCGAGCGGAACCCCGCTCATTTGGTTACTCTGATGTGGACGGTCAGCCGGCGGGACTCCACAAAGTTCCTCGGCCCGTCCCGGGACAGGCACGTACCAAGGCCGGGGTCCCGCCAGAAGACCGGCGCCACCGCGTCCGAACTGCCCCTGTCCACGCGGTAACGCGACACAAAGGAGTGCGCGGTGACACCAGAGACCATGACGAAGCGCGAGCAGCGCCCCGCAGAACGCAGTGATCGGGCCCGGCCCGAGAAGCTCCTCAACCTCGACGTCTGGGCCAGGTCGGCCCCGATCAGGCTGGCAGGTTACGAGGACGATCTCGCCGAGCCGCACATCCTGCAGGGAATCGACTGACCGCTTCTCTTCTGAGCGCACGGCGCCCGACGCATGCAGTACTGATGCGCCGGGCGCCGTTCTCGTTTTCTCCGCCCGGCCGGTGGGGTGCGCGGTGCGGAGACCCGTACGTACAGGTTCATTTCCTCAGGCATCCGATGTCTGGGTGATGCAACTTCCACTCTGTGCGGTGAAGTGTATTGACAGGCGCCTGTGGTGCTTCAATCATCGGACCTCATGACCGAACTTCCTAGGCGCCATGTACTCGGAATGACGGCGGGCGCGGCAGTCGGCGCTGCCCTGCTCACCCCGGCCACGGCCGAAGCGGCTCCGGGAGCTCCAGCACTTCCGGGAGCGACGGAGACCGCCGGAAAGGCGAAGGGCGACTGGGGCGCGGTCCCGGCCGCCGTTCCCGTACCGCTCGACAGTTGGTTCGACAACGACGGGATCGACACGGCGGATGCCCGCGGAGGCGACTTCGACGGCTCCGGATACACCTTCCCCGGTGAAGAACTCCCCTCAGGAACAGTGCAGTTGAACGGCGTCCCGTTCCTCTTCCCGGCTTCCGCGGCGGGCGCCAAGAACAACATCGTGGCCCTCGGACAGCACATCGACCTGCCCCGGGGGAAGTATCTGTCCGGGTCGTTCCTCGTCTCGTGCAGTTACGGAGAGGCGTCCGGCCAGGCGACCCTGCACTACGCGGACGGCTCCACGTCCACGGCGGGGCTCGGGGGGCCGGACTGGTACGCGGGCGGCGGGCCGCTCTCGGCCCCCTACCGCTACACGGCCTCCGGCGAGAAGGACCAGCACCAGGTCAGTTTCGGGGTCGCCGAGCTGTCGATCGACCCGGCCAAGGAGGTGGTGGGCCTCACGCTGCCGACCACGAACCCCGCCGAGGCCGACAAGTCGTCCCTCCATGTCTTCGCGCTCTCCCTGCAGCCCGCGGCGGACGGAAGGGCGCTGGCCCTGCGGGACGCCCACTCCACCACCAGCCTCCTCGACTCCCGCGCGCAGAGCGTCGAGGTCACCGTCGTCAACGCGGGGACCGTCGCGATCCTCGGCGCCGACGCACTCACCGTCTCCGTGGATGTCGACGGCGCCGGGACGGTGATCCCCGCCCGGATCCCGAGGCTTGCCCCCGGCGACCAGGCCAGGGTGCGGATCGGGATCCGCAACAAGCCCGGCGTGAAGCCCGGAACCGCCCGCGACGGCCAGGTCGTGGCGCGGGGCCGCGGCCAGGACGCGGCCACGGCCCGGAGCAGGCTCACCCTCGGGGTGCCGGACTTCGCGGCCACCGACGAGTCGCTCTCCACCCATCAGGCGCCCTACTGGTTCCAGGACGCCAAGTTCGGGATCTTCATCCACTGGGGGGTCTACTCGGTACCCGCCTGGGCGCCGGTCGGCAAGCAGTACGCCGAGTGGTACTGGAACCAGATGCAGGACCCGAACAACGCGACCTACGCCCACCACCGCGACGTCTACGGCGAGAACTTCACCTACGACGACTTCATCCCGCGGTTCAAGGCCGAGAAGTTCGATCCGCGCTCCTGGGTCGAGCTGTTCCGGGACGCCGGAGCCCAGTACCACGTGCTCACCTCCAAGCACCACGAGGGCTTCGCGCTCTGGGACACCAAGGTCTCCGACCGCAACGCCGTGAAGATGGGCCCGAAGCGCGATCTCGTCAAGGAGCTCTTCGACGCGTCCCGCAGATACGCGCCGGAGCTCCACCGGGGCCTGTACTTCTCGATGCCCGAGTGGTTCAACCCGGACAACCCCTGGAGCGGGTACGCGCCGCGCAACCCGTACACCCTGGAGCCCGTCCCGTACACCGGCTACACCGCGGGCAAGGACTACATCAAGGACTACCAGGCCCCGCAGATGCTGGAACTGATCGACGGCTACGACCCCGAGGTGCTGTGGTGCGACATCGGCGGGGCGAACGACAGCCACCGGGTGCTGGCGGAGTACTACAACCACGCCAAGAACCGTGCCCGGCCGATCGAGGTCGCCGTGAACAACCGGTCGGGCATCGGCCCGCACGACTTCACGACGCCCGAGTACGCGACGTACGACTCGATCGTCACCGACAAGTGGGAGGCCAGCCGGGGGCTCGACCCGTACAGCTACGGCTACAACCAGGCCACTCCCGACAGCATGTACATGACCGCTGAGGAGATCGTGCACACGCTCGTCGACACGTCCAGCAAGAACGGCAACTTCCTGCTGGACATCGGACCGCGCGCGGACGGCACCATCCCCGAGATCATGCAGACCCGGCTGCGTGAGACGGGGAAGTGGCTGGAGGTCAACGGGGAGGCGATCTACGGCAGCACCTACTGGGCGCGGATGCCGCAGCTGGGTCAGGACCTGCGCTTCACGGTCCGGCCGGGCAAGGCGTTCTACATCCACTCGCTGGCCCGGCCCGGCGCCACGCTCACGGTCGAGGCGCCGGTACCGGCCCGCAGTGGCGACAAGATCACCATGCTCGGCCACGGGCGCCCGCTCAACTGGCGCACCAGCGGCGCCAAGCTCGTGATCGACGTACCCGCGGCGGCCCGTTCGGCGGGCAGGTACGCGTGGGTCTTCAAGGTCGAGCAGGTCAAGTAGGGGAAACCCCTCCCGGAGCCCCTCGGGTGACGGGTGGCGGGTCCGCCGGAGCACGTGAACCGGCGGACCCGCAGGCCGGTGTGCCGAGCCCGTCCCCGGCTGAACGGGACCCCTCGAAGAATAGGACAAACCATGGCAGAGTGATCGCATGGTTGAACGGGCACCGGGCGCCTTCTCCCTTCCTGCGGACTGGCCCGCCCATCCCGATCTGAGTCTTGCCCTCAACCGCATGGGCAGCTTCGACTGGGACCTCGACAGCGGGCTGATGCACCTCGATCAGGCCGCGCTCGACGTGTTCGACCTCTACGCGGACGAGTACGACGGCCGGCCCGGCTCGCTCGCCCGGCGGGTACCCCGGGAGGAGTCCTCCCGGCTGGACGCGCTGGTGTCCCAGGCGCTCAAGAACGGCAGCACGTTCTACGGTGCGTACTTCCGCATCCGCCGCCGGGACGGTTCGCTGCGCTGGACCCATACGCAGGGCGTCGTCCGCCGGGACACCACCGGCCGGCCGCACCGCATCATCGGCATCGTCAGACACGCGGCCCAGGAACTCGCGGACGCCTCCGTCCGGATCGCGCTCGACACCGAGGGCCGTCGCAGGACCAGCGTCGTCGCGGGCACCACCGCTGCCCTGGCGCACGCCCGTACCGTGCAGGACGTCATCGATGTGCTCAACGACTCCCGCGGGCTCGAATACCTCGGCGCGGCCAGCCTCGTGATGGGGCTCGTCGAGGCGGGCCGGCTCGTGCTCGTCGCCGAGGGGCCGGTGGGGGGTTTCGTGCCCGGTACCCGCTACACCCGCGTGGACGAACACTTCCCGATGAGTGAGGTGGTCCGGACCTTCGCCCCCCGTTTCATCGAATCGGCGGAAGACTTCGCTGCTTCCTATCCGCAGCTGTGGCGGCAGATCAAGGGTCTCGGCATCAGTTCGGCCGCCTACCTCCCGCTGATCGCGCAGGCCCGCCCCATCGGGGCGATCGGGCTGCTCTACCGCGACAAGACCGGCTTCAGCGCCGACGAGCGCAATCTGCTGATCGCGCTCGGCAGCTCCGTCGGCCAGAGCCTACAGCGGGCCATGCTCTACGAACAGGAACACGACCTGGCCCAGGGCCTCCAGCAGGCCATGCTGCCGCGCCGGATCCCCTCCGTTCCCGGCGCACAGCTCGCGGTCCGCTACCGCGCGGCCCGCATCGGCCGTGACATCGGCGGCGACTGGTACGACGTGATCCCGCTGCCCAGCGGCCGGGTGGGCGCCGTCATCGGGGACGTGCAGGGGCACGACATCCATGCCGCGGCGGTGATGGGCCAGCTCCGCACGGTGCTCCGGGCCTACGCCGCCGAGGGGCACAGCCCGGCGACGGTGATGGCGCGCGCCTCCGAATTCCTGCACGACCTGGACACCGATCGGTTCGCGACGTGTCTCTACGCCGAGGCCGATCTCGCCACCGGCGTCGTCCAGCTCGTCCGGGCCGGGCACGTCGACCCGCTGCTGCGGGCACCCGACAGGACCTGTCGCCGGGTAGGGGTGGACGGCGGTCTGCCGCTGGGGCTCTCGGCGGAGTTCGGGGAGCTCGACTACCCGGTCACCACCGCCGAACTGGACCCGGGGCACACCCTGCTGCTCTTCACCGACGGTCTCGTGGAGGAGCCGGGCGCCGATCTGGACGACGGGATGCAGCAGCTCACCCGGCTCGTGGAGGGCGGCCCCCGGGATCTCCAACTGCTCGCCGACCAGCTGTGCGAGGTGGTCGACGAGCGGGGCGGCGAGGACGACGTCGCGCTGTTGCTGCTCCGCAGACAGGGCCTCGACGCGCCCCAGGACGGTGGCCGTCTCCAGCAGCAGGTGGGGCAGTCGGATCCCGCAGCGCTCAGCTCCGCCCGCCACATGCTCCGGGCGGCGGTACAGGCCTGGGGGGCCGGAGAGCGCGCGGACGCGGTCGAACTCGCCGCGGACGAGCTGATGACCAATGCCCTGATACACACCGACGGCGGCGCCGTCGTCACCATCAGGATGCTCTCGCTGCCGCGCCGCAGGCTGCGCATCGAGGTCGACGACACCTCCAGCGCGCTGCCGCGCCGCAGGGAGGCGGGGGAGTCGGGGGTCTCCGGGCGCGGGCTGCTGCTCGTGGACCAGCTCGCGGACGAATGGGGCGTCGAATCCCGGGGCGCGGGCAAGTGCGTCTGGTGCGCATTCGACGTACCGGACCAGACGGAAATGTGACGGATACCGAACGGTAACTGTCAGTATCGGGATCGCACTTGACCGTAACCGACCATCGGGGGTTGGCTGCTGAGTCCGGAGACTCCGCCCCCGGACGTGCAGTACCGGCTCCCGACGACATCGAGGATCTGAGGATCTGTTGAGCACCGAGCTTCTGGCCCCGCTTGATCTCGCGTTCTGGCACCTCGAATCCGCCGAGCACCCCATGCACCTCGGGGCCCTCGCGGTCTTCGGGCCCGCTCCCGGCTTCGGGCCCGAGGAGGCCGTGGACCTGCTGGCGTCCCGGGCCGCTGCGATTCCCCGGCTGCGGATGTGCGTACGGACGGTGTGGCTGCCGCTCGGCGGGGCGGCCTGGTCCGAGGACCGGCACTTCGACGTGCGCCGTCATGTCCGGCCGGTCGCTGTCCCCCTCGGGGACGCCGACGGCGCCGGTGACTTCGGTGACTTCGCGGCCGGGGCCAACCGGCTCGCCGGAGAGCTGATGGAGCGACCGCTCGAACGGGGCAGGCCGCCCTGGGAGATGTACGTCCTGACCGGCGGCCGGGAACCGGGCGGCCCCTTCGCCGTACTGGTCAAGCTGCACCATGCGCTGGCCGACGGGATGCGTGCCGTCGCGATCGGCGCCGGGATCTTCGACCAGATCGCCGGCGGGCGCGCGGCCCCCGGCCGGCTGGTGCGCGCCGTACCGCCCCGGTCGTGGATGCCCGGACCGCGGCAGTTCGCCGGGTTCGCCAGGGAGCGGATCGAGGAGCTCGGGCAGGCCGTGGGGATCGGGGCCTCCGTGATGCGGGCGAGCCGGCTCGATCTGCGGGGCGGCTCGGCGCTGGCCGCGAGCTCCAGCGGCACCCGGCGGCTCGCCACCGCCGTGCTGGACCAGGAGGACGTCCTGCGGGTCCGCAGGACCGTGGGCGGCACGGCGAACGACGTCCTGCTCGCGGTGGTCGCGGGCGGGCTGCGGCGCTGGATGCTGGAGCGCGGTGAGCGACTGCCCGGGGCCGATCCGCGCGCCCTGGTGCCGGTGTCCCGCCGGCGTCCCGGCTCCCCGCCCGGCTCCGCCAACAAGCTCTCCGCCTATCTGCTCGGACTGCCGGTCTCCGAGCCCGACCCCTGGCTGCGGCTCTGCCGGGTACGTACCGCCATGGACCGCAACAAGGCCGCAGGGCCCTCGCGCGGCGCCGGCGCGGTGGCCGTCCTGGCCGACCGGCTTCCCCCGCTCGCCCACCGGGTCGGCGCCCAACTGGCCGGGAACGCGGCGCGCGTCCTCTTCGACGTCCTGGTGACCAGCGTGCCGCTGCCGCGCTCGACCCTGTCCCTGGGCGGCTGCCCGCTCCGCGAGCTGTACCCGCTGGCGCCGCTGGCCCACGGACAGTCCCTGGCGGTGGCGCTGTCGACGTACGGCGGGCAGGTGCATGTCGGCCTGGTCGCGGACGGCAAGGCGGTCCCGGATGCCGGACGGCTGGCGGCGTGTTTCTCGGACGAGCTCGGTGAACTGCTGAAAGTCACGGCCGCGAGATCCCTCCCAGGTGTTGACGCCCCGAAGTGATCCGATGAATATTCGTCCTATGCGGCGCAACAAGATCGGAAACAGCACGGTCGACATCACCGAACTGGCCTTCGGGGCAGCCGGTATCGGCAATCTCTATACTCAGGTCGCCCCGGAGGAGGCCCGGGAGGCAGTCGACGCGGCCTGGGAATCAGGCATCCGGTACTTCGACACAGCGCCGCACTACGGCCTCGGGCTCTCCGAGCGGCGGCTCGGCGAAGCGCTGCGTGACCGACCGCGCGGGGAGTACGTCATCTCGACCAAGGTCGGACGACTGCTGGAGCCCGACAGCGGCGAGGGCGACGACCTCGGGAACGGATTCGCGGTCCCCGCCACGCACCGCAGGGTCTGGGACTTCAGCGCGGACGGAGTACGGCGCAGCATCGAGGACAGCCTGGTCCGGCTCGGCCTGGACCGGATCGACATCGCCTATCTGCACGATCCGGACGGCCACGCCGCCGAGGCATTCGGCGCCGCGTATCCGGCCCTGGAGAAGCTGCGCTCCGAAGGCGTCGTGGGTGCGATCGGCGCCGGGATGAACCAGACCGCGATGCTGACCCGCTTCCTGCGGGACACCGATGTCGACCTGGTGCTCTGCGCCGGGCGCTACACCCTGCTCGACGGCTCCGCGCTCACCACCCTGCTGCCCGAGGCCACCGCCCGGGGCAGGAGCGTCGTCGTCGGCGGAGTCTTCAACTCCGGGCTGCTGGCCGATCCCAGGCCCGGGGCGACCTACGACTACAGCGCGGCACCCGCCGCCGTGCTCGACCGCGCCCTGCGGATGAAGGCGGTCTGCGAACGGTACGGCGTCCCCCTGCGGGCCGCGGCCCTCCGCTACCCCCAGCGCCATCCGGCGGTCGCCGGTGTCCTCGTCGGCACCCGGTCGGCGGCCGAGGTACGGGACGCCGCCGAACTGCTGGGTCGCGACATACCGGAAGCCCTGTGGGGCGAGCTCGCCGAGCTCCAGGAGGTCTGAGCAGATGCGGATCATCGACGCGCACCATCATGTGTGGGACCTCTCCGTGCGGGACCAGGACTGGATCACCGGTCCGGAACTCGCCCCGCTGAGAAGGAACTTCGAGCTCGACGAGCTGGCCCCGCAGGCCCGCGCCGCGGGAGTGGACGCCACGGTCCTCGTGCAGACCGTCACCGTCGCCGAGGAGACCCCCGAGTTCCTGGCCCTCGCCCACGGAAGCGACCTGGTCGCCGGAGTCGTCGGCTGGACCGACCTGACCGCCCCCGGCGTCGCCGACACACTCGCCGCCCTGCGCGAACTGCCGGGCGGGGAGCACCTCGTGGGGATCCGCCACCAGGTGCAGGGGGAACCCGACACCGGCTGGCTGCTGCGCCCCGACGTCCGGCGCGGACTGGCGGCAGTCGCCGCGGCGGGGCTCGCCTACGACCTCGTCGTGCTCCCGCACCAGCTGCCCGTCGCCGCCGCTGTCGCGGAGCAACTGCCCGAACTCACCTTCGTACTCGACCATCTGGGCAAGCCGCCCATCGCCGACGGGACGCTTCAGCCGTGGGCCGCGGACGTACGCGCCCTGGCCGCACGCCCCAACACCGTCTGCAAGCTCTCCGGCATGGTGGGCGAGGCGGGCGCCGGCTGGACGACGGAGGGGCTGCGTCCCTACGCCGACACCGTGCTGGACGCCTTCGGCCCCGGGCGGCTGATGTTCGGCTCCGACTGGCCGGTGTGCGTCCTGGGCGCCTCGTACGGTGAAGTGGTCGACACCGCGAAGCGGTTGACGGAAGGACTGAGCGCCGACGAGCGCCGCCAGGTCTTCGAATCCACCGCCTCACGGGTCTACGGAATCGTCTGAGAGCCCACCGGGCCGGCGCCTACACTCCAGCCTCATGCTGCGCGTACTGGCCGTGGACGACGAAGCACCCGCCCTCGAAGAGCTGCTCTACCTCCTCCGCTCCGACACCCGCGTCCGTAGCGCGGAGGGCGCCGTCAGCGCCACGGAGGCGCTGCGCCGGATAGGCGGCGCCCTCGAAGCGGACGCCGACGACACCGCGGCCATCGACGTCGTCTTCCTCGACATCCACATGGCGGGGCTGACCGGCCTGGACATCGCCCAGCTGCTCGCGGGCTTCACCAGACCCCCGTTGATCGTCTTCGTCACCGCGCACGAAGGCTTCGCCGTCCAGGCCTTCGACCTGAAGGCGGTCGACTACGTACTGAAACCGGTCCGCCGGGAGCGCCTCGCCGAAGCCGTGCGCCGGGCGGCCGAACTGGTCACCGACCGGGCCGCCCCGGTCCTGGACACCGCGGCCGACCAGATCCCGGTCGAACGCGGAGGCGTCACCCGCTTCGTCGCCGTCTCCGACATCACCTACGCCGAGGCCCGGGGCGACTACGCCCGCCTGCACACCATGGACGACAGCCATCTCGTCCGCGTCCCGCTGTCCACCCTGGAGGAGCGCTGGCGTACGCGCGGCTTCGTGCGGATCCACCGCAGCCATCTGGTCGCGCTGGACCGGATCGACGAACTGCGCCTGGACGCCGGATCCATGAGCGTCCGGGTCGGCGCGGTCGAACTCCCGGTCAGCAGACGCCACTCCCGTGCGCTGCGCGACCGGCTCATGCGCGGGGCGGGCCGCTGACAGGCTGTCGGGTGGCCTCGGACCGGACACGTGTGCGTGCCGGGGCACGGCCGCCCGGCCGGCGGTCACCCGTCAGCCTCCGAGGCAGAGCTTCCCAGCGGTTCGCCGCGCTGCGTACACTCCGCGCCATGTCAGCAGAGCCGGTGCCCCGACGCGAGACCGTGACCGGCGAGCCCCGGCGGGTGCGACCGCTGCCGCGCTACCGGGCGCAGTCGGAGATCGACGAGCAGACCGCACTCGGCGACGCCTATGTACGCTCTCTGATGCGCAGTCAACTCCGCGCCGGTCTCAGTGCGTTCGCCCTGCTCGCGCTCCTCGCCGGCACTCTGCCGCTCGCCTTCGTCGCGCTCCGCAGCGACCTGGCCGTCTGGGTCGTACTCGGCTGCGGGGCCTACCCTCTGCTGGTGCTCATCGCCTGGTGGTACGTACGCCGCGCCGAGCGCAACGAACAGGACTTCGCCCGTCTCGTGGAAGGCCGCCCCGCGCAGTGAGCCGGACGTACGCGGTGGTGGCAGTGGCCGCCGTCGTCCTCGCCACCGTCCTGGTCGGCGGCTTCGGGCTGCGGATCTCCCGTACCACCTCCGACTTCTACGTGGCGTCCCGCACGGTGGGACCCCGGCTCAACGCCGCCGCGATCAGCGGCGAGTACCTCTCCGCCGCCTCCTTCCTCGGCATCGCCGGCCTGGTGCTGGTCCACGGCCCCGACATGCTCTGGTACCCGGTCGGCTACACCGCCGGATACCTCGTCCTGCTGGTGCTCGTCGCCGCGCCGCTGCGTCGCTCCGGGGCGTACACACTGCCCGACTTCGCCGAGGGGCGGCTCGAATCGCGGCAGGTCCGCAGCCTGGTGAGCATCTTCGTCATCGGGGCGGGCTGGCTGTACCTGGTGCCTCAACTCCAGGGTGCCGGGCTGACGTTGAAGATCCTCACCGGGGCGCCCGACTGGCTGGGCCCGGTGATCGTCGCCGCGGTCGTCGTGCTCTCGGTGGCCGCGGGCGGGATGCGCAGCATCACCTTCGTCCAGGCGTTCCAGTACTGGCTCAAGCTCACCGCGCTGCTGGTCCCCGCGCTCTTCCTGGTGCTCGCCTGGACGGGCGACGGGCGGCCGGGCGTGCCGTCGGACGGGCCCTCGCTCGCGCTGTCCGCCGGTTTCGGCCGTGCCGACCACCCGCTGTACGCGACGTACGGACTGATCGTCGCGACCTTCCTCGGCACGATGGGGCTGCCCCACGTGGTCGTCCGCTTCTACACCAGCCCGGACGGGCGCACCGCGCGCCGTACCACCGTGGTGGTCCTCGCGCTGATCGGCGTGTTCTATCTGCTGCCGCCGGTGTACGGCGCGCTGGGGCGCCTGTACGCGTCCGAGCTGCCGCTCTCCGGCGACGCCGACGCGGCCGTGCTCCTCCTCCCCGGCCGGGTGATCGGCGGCGCGGGCGGCGATCTGCTCGGCGCGCTCGTCGCGGGCGGCGCCTTCGCGGCGTTCCTCTCCACCGCCTCGGGGCTCACCATGGCCGTCGCCGGGGTCCTCACCCAGGGCTCCCGCGGCATACGCCACTTCCGGCTGGCCACCCTGCTCGCGATGGGAGTTCCCCTCGCGGGCGCCCTGCTGGTCAGCGGCGTACCGGTGGCCGACGCCGTCGGGATGGCCTTCGCCGTCTCCGCGTCCTCCTTCTGTCCGCTGCTGGTGCTCGGCATCTGGTGGCGCCGGCTCACCCCGCCGGGCGCCGTGGCGGGTCTGCTGCTCGGCGGCGGCTCGGCGCTGATCGCCGTCGCCGTCACGATGGGCGGCGCCGTACGACCGGGCTGGGCCCACACCCTGCTCGCCTGGCCCGCCGTGTGGTCCGTGCCGGTGGGCTTCCTCGCGATGATCCTGGTCTCACTGGCCACCCCCGGCCGCGTCCCGCCGGGAACCAGCGCCGCCATGGCCCGCTTCCACCTGCCCGAGGCGCTGGCCGTCGCCAGGGGAGCCCGCAGATGAGCGGGGCGGCGCAGGCCGCGCTGATCGTGCTCGGGCCGCTCCTGCTCGTCGGCGGGTTCGTGCTGGGCAGGCGCACCGCACGTCCCGCCCGCAGCAGCGACGTCGGCACACCGGTCGAACACGCGACCTTCGAGACCCTGCACACCGCCTCGCTCGCGGCGCCCCCGCTGCGCGCGGGGCTCACCGAGGAGAGCGCCCGCAGATCCGCCCGCCGACTGCGGTCGCTGCTCGGCACGGACGCGCTCTGCCTCACCGACGGCGAGCGCGTCCTCGCCTGGGACGGGCTGGCGGAGCACCACTGCGCCCAGGTCATGGACCAGCTGGGCGGCCTGCTGGAGAACGGCAGGGACCGGGCGTTCAGCAGCGCCTGCGACGATCCGGACTGTCCGCTGCGCTGGGCCGTCGCGGTCCCGCTGACCGTCGACCACCGGGTGCTCGGCGCCCTCGTGGCCTTCGCGCCACGTGAGTCCGCGGTACTGGCGCGGGCGGCCGGTGAAGTGGCCCGCTGGGTCTCCGTGCAGCTGGAACTCGCCGAACTCGACCGCTCACGGACCCGGTTGATCGAAGCCGAGATCAAAGCGCTGCGGGCCCAGATATCCCCGCACTTCATCTTCAACTCGCTCGCCGCCATCGCCTCCTTCGTCCGTACCGACCCCGAACGCGCCCGTGAACTGCTCCTGGAATTCGCCGACTTCACCCGGTACTCGTTCCGCAGCCGAGGCGACTTCACCACGCTCGCCGACGAACTGCACTCCATCGACCAGTACCTGGCGCTGGTGCGGGCCCGCTTCGGTGACCGGCTGGACGTCACGCTCCAGGTCGCGCCGGAGGTGCTGCCCGTCGCGATGCCTTTCCTCTGTCTGCAGCCGCTGGTCGAGAACGCCGTCAAGCACGGCATCGAGGGCGACGCAGGGCGCAGCCGCATCACCATCAGCGCTCTCGACGCGGGCTCCGAGGCGGAGGTGGTCGTCGAGGACGACGGCATCGGCATGGAGCCCGACCGGCTACGCCGGATCCTGCGCGGCGAGGTCGGGCCCTCGTCCGGCATCGGGCTGCTCAATGTCGACGAACGGCTGCGTCAGGTGTACGGGGACGCCTACGGGCTGGTCATCGAGACGGGTGTGGGCGCGGGGATGAAGGTCACCCTGCGGATTCCGAAGTACCGTGCGGGCGTGCACGGTTCGTAGCGCGACCGCACCGGAGGAGTCCGCGGTTCATCCGCACCGGACGAGCCGGGGGTTCATCCGCACCGGAGGGAGTCCCCGGTTCATCCGCACCCGAACGGATCCGGCTGGAAGAGATGGATCGCCAGATGCCCCAACGGCAGCCCCAACTGCCAGGCCGGGGTCCAGATCTGCGGCCCGCCCTCCTGGCCGGACACCGCGACCGGCGTGACCGCGTCGAGGTCCGCGGCCAGCAGTTCGGTGTCCTCAAGCCACTGCCAGGCCGCCCTGGCCAGCGGCAGATCGGGGCCGTGACCGCCCCCCGCCGTCAGCTCTCCGAGCCGGGCGCAGACCCATTCCCGCCACCCGGTGTCGTACGCGGTGAGCGACAGCCACTCGTCGAGCCGCAGCACCGACCCGGCCCCCGTGACCGCACCGTCCGACAGGAAGACGGTCAGCGCCAGCGCGTCCCGTCCCGCCCGGTACTCGATCGTCGTGGGCGGCATCAGATCGCCGGTGCGCAGCAGTTCATCCGCGATGTACTCGGCGTACATCCAGTCCATCGGTACCAGCAGTTCGCCACCACTGGTCCCGTTGGTGCTCTCGGGACGCATCCCGTCTCGCCTCTTTCATCTCTTGGCCAGGCACTTCCGGTCACCGTCCAGGCGCGCGCGTCAGCACTCCGCCGGACCTCCAGGGAGCATTGAACCGGTGCAGGAGGCCCCACGTCGCCAGAAGCACAGGATTTCCCGTTCCTGCGCGAGGTGTTCATGTCCGCCGAGTATTCTGCGGCCCCGCACGGGCGACGGCCGCTCCGCGCACCGGCGCTCAGCGCACTGCCGCCCGACGGGCACCGCCGGGCGGTGCGCCGGCTCCGGCGGTGCGTTCCGTGTAGCCCGGCAGATTCCGCCCCAGGACGCGCAGCGCGTAGTGGGAACGGGACTTGACCGTTCCGGGCGGTATACCCAGGACGCCCGCCGCCTCCCGCACACTCAGCCCGCGGAAGTAGATCTGCACCAGCACCGCCCGGTGCTCGGGACTCAGCGCCCGCACGGCCCGGCGCACGTCCAGCGCGGCGGCCGAGCGCTCGGTGAGGTCCCCCGGGGCCGCGGTGGACTCCAGTACGTGATCGCTGACCTCGGCCGGCCGGGCGAGCCGGGACCGGCGTGCGTCGATGGCCAGCCGACGGCCCACGGTGAACAGCCAGGGCCGCATGGACTCGTAGGGGCCCTCGAAGGCCTCGGGATGCTGCCAGGCGCGCAGCAGTGTCTCCTGCAGCAGGTCCTCGGCGCGCTGCCGGTCGCCGTACGACAGCCCCAGCAGGAACTGCAACAACGCTGCGCCGTGGGTGCGCTGGAGTTCCCGGAGCGCCCGCTCGTCGGTTCCGTGGGGTATCGGTGTGAAGGTCACGGGCGTATACGAGCGCAGCACGGCGGGAACGGACAGCGGCCCGGCACGGCTCTGCGACGAGCGGTTGAAACGTGCGACGAGCGGCACGCCGAGCGGTCGGCGGGGGAAACACGCGTCCGATTCGGCGACGTCAGCCCTCCTGCACGTCGAGTGCGGGACGGGCGGTTTACGGCACGACGGTGACGGGCCAGCGCCCGGCCTTGACCAGCCGGACGGCCACCGATCCGATGATCCGGTGCCCGGCCGACTCCGACGCCCCGACCACCACGGCGTCCGCCTTGAGCTCGTCGGCGGCGGTGACCAGACCGTTGTACGGGTCGCCGCGGAAGGTGTGGAACTCCCAGCGCACGGCGAATATTTCCTTCACCCGCTCGGTGGCCGTCCGGATCTCGTTGACCAACCCCTCGGCGATCTCACCCGTGGTGTCGGCGACCGGGGCCCCCAGGGAGGCCCCGGCGGCGAGTACCGGCTGTACGTACACGATGGCGAGCAGCGCGTTCTGCCGTCGGGCGAGCCCGCCGGCGTACGAGGCGGCCCGCAGGGACGACTCCGATCCGTCTATGCCGACGACGATCACCTTGGGGCCGTCCGTGCCGCGTTCGAACTGGTGAGGCTGCTGATCTGTCACGCGCAGAGGCTATCGCCTCCCCGTTCGGGCACCTATTTCGAGAGGTTCGGGAAGAGCGCGCGGAACGGCTCGGCGGTGGCGGCGATGCCGCGGCCGAACGGTGCGTCGAAGTCCCAGATCAGGAAGAGCAGGAAAGCGATGAGCGCGGTGAACAGTCCGGCGAGAAGCAGCTCTCTGGGAGTGCGCCTGATCTGGAACGTGAAGATCAGTCCGACGGTGATGACGGCCCCGACGACCAGACCGAACCAGACCACCCCCGGCATGGTGGCCCCGGCGTTCTGCCCCCGGGAACTCCGGGCGTCGTCCGCCGCCGCCACCTGGTCGACGAGGGGCTGGTAGGCCTCGCCCTCGTGGTCGTTCCTCGGCTTGTAGTCGGTGACGTCCCGCCGTACCTGGTCCAGGAGTTGACCGCCGCGCGGGGTGAGGCCGCCGTGCTCGCCCATGTGTTTCCACTCGGTGTCCAGGACATAGCTGACATAGGTGCCGACATCGGTGTGGATGCGCTGCCGGACATCGGCGGGGTAGACGGCCGAGCGGGCGTCGACCTCGTGCAGCGCCTGGGCCTCCGTACGTACGGATTCCTGCGCGGCGCCGCGTCCCTCCCAGACGCCGGCGATGGCCAGACCGAGCACGATCGCGTAGATCACGCCGATCATCATGGTCATGTATTCGATGACGTCTGGGGTCTCCGAGGGGTCGTCGTCATCGCCGATCCGGCGGTTGTTGATGAGAGTGATGGTCAGGACGACGGCGCAGGCCGCCGCCATCGCGATCGTGAGAACAAGCCATTCCGACACGGGTGTCTCCGTCGGTCATCGGGAGGAACGAGGGCGCAGCACAGCCACGGCGAAGACCGCGGGAGCCATGATCAGGAGAACGCGGGTGAGCACCGGCGAGTCGTTGCGCGGCTTCTTGCGCGCAGGCGCCCGGTACGCGGGGAGGGCCACCGGCTTCAGCGTGGGCGGCTCCGGGCGTACCGACGGTTTCGGCGGTGCGGGTGCTCTCGGCGGCGCCGGCGGTTTCGACGGCCGGGGCGGCGGCGTCGGCCCGGGGGCCGGGCGGTACACGTGCCGGGGCGGGGGAGGCGGAGGCGGGGGCGCCGGTGGTGGGGGCGGTTTCGGGCGGGGCGGGGCTTTCGGTACGGGGGTGGTGTGCTCCGCCGTACAGCTGCCGCTCCCGCCGATGGCGACCGCGGTCCCCGAAGGGGCCTGACCTGACTGGGAGACGTAGGCGTAGGAACAGTCGTCCGCTGCTGCGGGTACGGGTATCAGGGCGAGCCAGAGGAGGCCCGAGGCCGCCAGCAGCCTGGCGAGCGGAACGAACGTCCGCGGCGATCGGTACATGCCGAGCAGCATGATCCGGACGAGCGGGTGGCATCCGGGTGTTGCCGTGGATTCGCCGGAAGGGGGGAGATCTCTGGCTTTGTGTTTGAATCGGTCATCTCGCATACCCGGCAAGGGAATTGTCATCGGAGGCGTTGAACACAACGTTTCCGGCCAACCACACAGCGTGTGGCCGGAGGCACTTGCCACAGGCGTGTGACGAATAACGGACCGCCAATTTCCGTTTCTGCTCGCTCTCTTGGCAGGCGGTCAGTAGATTCGGCTCGAACACTGGCCATGGACATGGCCGGACCGTCGCACCGACCTGTTGGAGACATTGATGGAGCGTCCTGCCTGGGCCCCGCAGGGCATCGATCTTTCGGTGCCGAGTGTGTCGCGGATCTACGACTACTACTTGGGCGGTTCGCACAATTTCGAGGTGGATCGGGAGGCCGCGCGCAAAGCCATGGAGTTCATGCCGGGGCTCCCGAAGGTGATGCAGGCGAACCGCGCCTTCATGCGCCGCGCGGTCCGATTCGCCGTCGAGTCCGGCATCACACAGTTTCTCGACATCGGTTCCGGCATACCGACCTTCGGGAATGTCCACGAGGTCGCCCAGGCCATGGCCCCCGAGGCCCGGGTGGTGTACGTCGATCACGACCCGGTCGCCGTCGCCCACAGCAAGGCTGTACTCGACGGCAACGAACTGGCCTCGGTGGTCGCCGCCGATCTGCGCAAGCCGCAGGAGATCCTGGACAGCCCGGAAGTCGTCGCCGGTCTCGATCTCGACCGGCCGGTGGCACTGCTGCTCGTCGCCGTCCTCCACTTCATCGAGGACGCCGACGACCCGTGCGCGGCCGTGGCCGCCCTGCGCGACGCGCTGGCTCCCGGAAGTCTGCTGATCCTCACCCACGCGTCGTACGAGGGCATCCCGGTCCCCGAGGAGCAGGCGGGCGGTGCGGTCGGTGTCTACCGGAACATCCGCAATCCGCTGGTGATGCGTTCGCGCGAGGAGGTCGCCCGGTTCTTCGACGGCTTCGAACTGGTGGAGCCCGGACTGGTCGCCATGCCGGAGTGGCGGCCCGAGGCCCCGGTCGACCAGGAGGACCCGTATGCCTTCGCAGGCTTCGTGGGTGTGGGGCTAAAGGCGTGAACGTGCCGCAGCAGAAGTCGGCGTCCCTGGCGGACCAGGACAGCCCGGAAGACAGACTCGGCCGCTTCGCGACGATCTGGAGCCGGGCCATCTTCCCGTCGACCGCCACTTCCCTGACCCGTCCCGAGTTCGAGCGGCACCTGCTGCCTCTCGCCGGCCGGCTGAGCGCCGCGCTGCACGCCCGGCCCTTCGACCCGGCGCCCGCCCACCGCGTCGGCGGTGACCTCGTCGCCGCCCACTGCACGGATTCCGATGCGCTCAGCCAGACCCTCGGGGTGGTCGACTCGTATCTGGTGCTCTACTGCGGCACGAGCGGGGCGGATCCCGCGCTGGCACCCGAGGAGATCCGGATCCGCTGCTCGCGTCTCCAGCACGCGCTGGCCGCCGGGTTCGCCCAGGCGCTGCGCGAGCGCACGCTCAGCGAGCAGGAGGCCATCGCCCGCTCGGCGCTCTCCGCCCGCAGCGCCGCCGAGGAGGCGCTGCACATCACCGAGACGCGCTTCCGCGCGGTCTTCGAAGGAGCTGCGGTCGGCATCGGCATCGCGGACCTGGACGGCAACGTCCTGGAGGTCAACGACGCGCTGCTGCGGATGTTCGGCGGGGTCGACCACCACGTGCGCAGCCGCAACGTGAACGAATGGGTGCACCCCGAGGACGCCCCCCAGGTCTGGGGAATGCACGCCGAGTTGGTACGCGGCGAGCGGGACCACTACCGGGTGGAGAAGCCGTACTACCGCAACGACGGCACCGTGCTGTGGACCAATCTCACGGTGTCGCTGCTGCGCGACGCCGAGGGCTGCCCGCAGTACCAGCTGGCGCTGATGGAGGACACCACGGAGCGCCGGCTGCTCAATCTGCGGCTGCGCTACGAGGCGACGCACGACGCCCTGACCGGGCTGCCGAACCGGACGCTCTTCTTCGAACGGCTCGACAAGGCGCTCTCCGCGGGGCAGGCGCAGGGGATGCCCTTCGGCCTCTGCTATCTGGACCTCGACGGGTTCAAAGCGATCAACGACAGTCTCGGACACTCGGCGGGCGACCGGCTGCTGGTGGAGGTCGCCGACCGGCTGCAGAGCTGTGCGACGGCATCCGGCGAGATGGTGGCCCGGCTCGGCGGTGACGAATTCGTCGCCCTCACCACGGGGTACGAGTCGCCGGACGCGGTCGAGGAACTCGCGGTGCGCATCCTGTCGGTCCTGGCCACTCCCATCAGGATCGACGGCCGGGAACTGACCGTGCGGGGCAGCATCGGTGTGGTCGAGGGGCTCGCGGGCACCCAGAGCCCCGCCGAGGTGCTGCGCAGCGCCGACATCACGATGTACCGGGCGAAGGCGGCGGGCGGCAACCGTTTCCAGCGGGCCGACGCCGAGGCGGACGCCCGTGCCATCACCCGGCACGGGCTGACGACCGCGCTGCCCGCGGCCCTGGAGCGCGGTGAGTTCTTCATCGAGTACCAGCCGCTGGTCCACCTCGGGGACGGCAGCGTGCACGGGGCGGAGGCGCTGGTGCGCTGGTCCCATCCGCAGCACGGGGTGCTCGGACCCGACCGGTTCATCTCGCTGGCGGAGCACACCGGACTGATCGTGCCGCTGGGCCGCTGGGTCCTGGAGGAGTCCGTACGGCAGGCCAGGGGCTGGCAGCAACTGCATCCGGCACACACCGACGGCGGCCCGCTGCGGATCAACGTCAACCTGTCGCCGACCCAGCTCTACCACCCCGGCCTGGTCGCCGACACGGTGGCCGTGCTGGAGCGCACCGGTCTGGATCCCGGGGCGCTCTGCCTGGAGGTCACCGAGTCGGCGCTGATCGGCGCGGACGACGATCTGCTGAAGCCGCTGCGGCAACTGGCCGAGATGGGCGTGGACATCGCGCTGGACGACTTCGGCACGGGGTACTCCAACCTCGCCAATCTGCGCAGGCTGCCGGTGAGCGTGCTGAAGCTGGACCGGTCGTTCACGCGGTCGATGCAGCAGCATCCGGCGGACCCGGTCGACCTCAAGATCGTCGAGGGGATCGTCGCGCTGGCCCACAGCCTGCAGCTCGCGGTCACCGTCGAGGGGGTGGAGACCGGGGCGCAGGCCGACCAGCTGAAGGAGCTGGGCTGCGACACCGCGCAGGGCTGGTACTACGCCAGGCCGGGAGCGCCCGACCGGATTCACCGCCTGTCGCTGGCCGACGCCGTGTGATGCCCGAGCAGGACGTCCTGCAGGACCCGTGCGGCGCGCGGCGGCGCGACGTCGCTGCGGTGCGCGAGCGCGATCGTGCGGCGCAGCCCCGGACGGGCCAGCGGTGTCACGCGCAGGCCGTGGCCGGCGCGGACGGCGATCATGCTGGGGACGACGGCGATGCCGAGACCGGCCCGCACGAACCCCAGCACGGCGTCCATCTCGCCGCCCTCGACGGTGAAGTACGGCTCGAAGCCCTCGGTGCGGCAGGCGGACAGGGTGAGGTCCCGGAGGTCGTAGCCGTGCCGGAACATCACCATCGGCTCGCCTTCGAGGTCGGTGATGCGCAGCGGTGAGCGCGGCGCGGCGGCGGCGGGCGACGAGACCACGACGAGATCCTCCTGGAGGAGCTCGATCGTGGTGAGCGCCGGTGACGGGGTGGGCAGCGGAAGGACGACCAGCGCGAGATCGAGGGCGCCGCGCGCCAGCTCCCGTACGAGGTCGTGGGAGCCGCCCTCCTCGATCAGCAGCTGGATGCCGGGGTGCTGGTCGTGGAAGGAACGCAGGACGTCGGGGAGCAGCCCGGTGCAGAGGCTCGGCGTCGCACCGAGCCGCACCCGGCCGCGCCGCAGCTGGGCCAGTTCCTGCACTTCGTGGCGGGCGGTCTCGGCGTCCGCGAGGATGCGCCGGGCGAGCGGGAGCAGGGTCTCGCCCGCGTCGGTCAGGGTGATGTTGCCCCGGGCCCTGCTGAACAGCTCGGCCCCCAACTCCTTCTCCAGCGCCCTGATCTGCTGGGAGAGGGACGGCTGCGCGACGTGCACCTCCTCGGCGGCGCGGGTGAAGTGGCGGGTCTCGGCGACCGCGACGAAGTAGCTGAGCTGCTGGAGCTGCATGGATTCCACGATAGACGATGGCTATGGAGATGAGCCGTGTCATGTCTTGGACCTCTGGCCAGGTGGAGCCGTAACGTCTTGTGACATGGCACTGGCAACCAAGACGGATCGACGGCCGTCCATGGCGCAATCGGTCTGGGGATCGACCGTCGGCAAAAAAACGATCATGGCCGTGAGCGGTCTGGTCATGCTGCTGTACCTGGTGGTCCACATGCTGGGCAACCTCAAGATCTTCTTCGGGTCGGGGCAGTTCAACAGCTACGCGCACTGGCTGCGCACCCTCGGAGAGCCGTTCCTGCACTACGAGTGGGCGCTGTGGATCATCCGCGTCGTGCTCGTCGCCGCCGTGGTGCTGCACGCCGTCTGCGCCTACCAGCTCAGCCGCCGCGACCTCCGGGCCCGCCCGGTCGCCTATGTGCACAAGCGCCCGCGCGCCAGCTACGCCACCCGCACCATGCGCTGGGGCGGCATCATCCTCGCGCTGTTCATCGTCTGGCACCTGCTCGACTTCACCACCCTCACGGTGAACGACAACGCCCAGCCCGGCCACCCGTACGAGAACGTCGTGGCGACGTTCCACACCTGGTACGGCGACGTCATCTACATCGTCGCGATGCTCGCGCTCGGCCTGCACATCCGGCACGGCTTCTGGAGCGCGGCCCAGACCCTCGGCGCGGGGAAGGCCACCCGCGACCGCGTCCTGAAGGCCGTCGCCAACGTCCTCGCGCTGGTGCTGACCGTGGGCTTCATATCCGTACCCGTCGCCGTGATGACCGGAGTGGTGAGCTGACATGACCGACTACACGCAGTACGGGACCGGCGCGCCGCTCTCCGACACCAAGGCCCCCGAGGGGCCCGTCGCCGAACGCTGGGACACCCGCCGCTTCGAGGCCAGACTGGTCAACCCGGCCAACCGCCGCAAGCACACCGTCATCGTCGTCGGCACCGGACTCGCGGGCGGTTCCGCGGGCGCCACGCTCGCCGAACAGGGCTACCACGTCGTGCAGTTCTGCTACCAGGACTCGCCGCGCCGCGCCCACTCCATCGCCGCACAGGGCGGCATCAACGCCGCGAAGAACTACCGCAACGACGGCGACTCGGTGCACCGGCTCTTCTACGACACCGTCAAGGGCGGCGACTTCAGGTCCCGCGAGTCCAACGTCCACCGGCTCGCCCAGATCTCGGTGGAGATCATCGACCAGTGCGTCGCCCAGGGCGTGCCGTTCGCCCGCGAGTACGGCGGACTCCTCGACACCCGCTCCTTCGGCGGCGTCCAGGTCTCGCGCACCTTCTACGCCCGCGGCCAGACCGGACAGCAACTCCTCCTCGGCGCCTACCAGGCGCTGTCGCGGCAGATCGCGGCCGGCACCGTGGAGATGCACCCGCGCACCGAGATGCTCGACCTCGTCGTCATCGACGGCAAGGCCCGCGGGATCGTCGCCCGCGACCTGATCACCGGCAAGATCTCCAGCTACTTCGCGGACGCCGTGGTGCTGGCCAGCGGCGGCTACGGCAACGTCTTCTACCTGTCGACGAACGCCATGAACTCCAACGCCACCGCGGCCTGGCGCGCCCACCGGCGCGGCGCGTACTTCGCCAACCCCTGCTTCACCCAGATCCACCCCACCTGCATCCCGCGCACCGGTGACCACCAGTCCAAACTCACCCTGATGAGCGAGTCGCTGCGCAACGACGGCCGTATCTGGGTACCGAAGGCGAAGGGCGACGCCCGCCCGGCCAACGAGATCCCCGAGGACGAACGCGACTACTACCTGGAGCGCACCTACCCGTCGTTCGGCAACCTCGTACCGCGCGACATCGCCTCGCGCGCCGCGAAGAACGTCTGCGACGAGGGCCGCGGCGTCGGCCCCGGCGGACAGGGCGTCTACCTGGACTTCGCCGACGCGATCGGCCGCATGGGGCGCAAGGCCGTCGAGGAGAAGTACGGCAACCTCTTCGACATGTACGCGCGGATCACCGCGGAGAACCCGTACGAGACCCCCATGCGCATCTATCCGGCCGTGCACTACACGATGGGCGGACTCTGGGTCGACTACGACCTGCAGACCACCGTGCCCGGCCTGTTCGCGATCGGCGAGGCGAACTTCTCCGACCACGGCGCCAACCGGCTGGGCGCGTCCGCGCTCATGCAGGGGCTCGCCGACGGGTACTTCGTCCTGCCGTCCACCATCAACGACTACCTCGCCCGCAACCCGCACCACGACGAGATCGGCGCGGACCACCCGGCCGTCGCCGAGGCCGTCGCGGAGACCGAGGACCGGCTCAATCTGCTGCTCGCCGTCGACGGCGACCGCACCCCGGACTCCTTCCACCGGGAGATCGGTGAACTGATGTGGGAGTTCTGCGGGATGGCCCGCACGGAGGAGGGCCTGCGCAAGGCCCTCGCCCGACTGCCGCAGATCCGCGAGGAGTTCTGGCGCCGCATCAAGGTGCCGGGCACCGGCCAGGAGTTCAACCAGTCGCTGGAGCGGGCCAACCGCGTCGTCGACTATCTGGAACTGGCCGAACTGATATGCCTCGACGCCCTCCACCGGTCGGAATCCTGCGGAGGCCACTTCCGCGAGGAGTCGCAGACCCCGGACGGCGAGGCCGCGCGCCGCGACGAGGAGTTCTCGTACGCGGCTGCCTGGGAGTTCACCGCCACCGGCGACGCCCCCGTCCTGCACAAGGAAGACCTGGTCTTCGAGTACGTCCACCCCACTCAGCGGAGCTACGCATGAAGCTCACCCTGCGCGTCTGGCGCCAGAAGAACGCGACCGCCGCCGGAGCCATGACCACCTACCAGGTCGACGGCATCTCCCAGGACATGTCGTTCCTGGAGATGCTCGACACCCTGAACGAGGAGCTCACGCTCAAGGGCGAGGAGCCCGTCGCCTTCGACCACGACTGCCGGGAGGGCATCTGCGGAGCGTGCAGCCTGGTCATCAACGGCGACGCCCACGGCCCGGAGCGCACCACCACCTGTCAGCTCCACATGCGCTCCTTCCAGGACGGCGACACCATCGACGTCGAGCCGTGGCGGGCCTCGGCCTTCCCGGTCGTCAAGGACCTCGTCGTCGACCGGTCGGCCTTCGACCGGATCATCCAGTCCGGCGGGTACGTCAGCGTGCCCACCGGCGCGGCCCCCGAGGCGCACTCCACGCCCGTGCCGAAGCCGGACGCCGACTTCGCCTTCGAGCACGCCGAGTGCATCGGCTGCGGAGCGTGCGTCGCGGCCTGCCCCAACGGCTCCGCGATGCTCTTCACCTCGGCGAAGATCAACCACCTCAACGTGCTCCCGCAGGGCGCCCCCGAACGCGAGACCCGTGTCCTCGACATGGTCGCCCAGATGGACGACGAGGGCTTCGGCGGCTGCACCCTCACCGGCGAGTGCGCCACGGCCTGTCCCAAGGGCATCCCGCTGCCGTCGATCACCGCGATGAACAAGGAGTGGCTGCGGGCGGCCCGCAAGGTCAGCCGCTGAACCCCGGCCGCTGCACCCCGGCCCGCTGAACCCTGGGCCCTGCACCCCGGGCCGCTGAACCGGCCGGCGGAAGACGGGTGACCGGCCGGCGGCACGGACCGGCCGGTCACGACCGGGACAGCGCCCGCGCGAGATAGGGAGCGGTCCGGCTGCCGGCCGTCAGCGCCACCTCTTCCGGCGGCCCCGCGGCGACGATCCGTCCACCCTCGTCGCCACCGCCGGGCCCCAGGTCGATCACCCAGTCCGCCCCGGCCACCACCGCCATGTCGTGCTCCACGACCACCACCGAGTGCCCCGCGTCGACCAGCCCGTGCAACTGCCGCATCAGCACCTCGACATCGGCCGGGTGCAACCCGGTGGTCGGCTCGTCCAGGACGTACAGGGTGTGACCGCGGCGGGCACGCTGGAGCTCGGCCGCCAGCTTGATGCGCTGCGCCTCGCCGCCGGACAGCTCGGTCGCGGGCTGTCCCAGCCGCAGATAGCCCAGGCCCACGTCGAGCAGCGCCCGCAGACTGCGCACGGCCGCGGGTGAACCGGCGAAGAAGTCCGCCGCCGACTCCACCGTCAGATCCAGCACCCCCGCGATGTCGAGCCCCTGGTAGGTGATCTCCAGGGTCTCGGGGTTGTAGCGCGCGCCGTGACAGTCCGGGCACGGGGTGTACGTACTCGGCAGGAACAGCAGTTCGACGGAGACGAACCCCTCGCCCTGGCAGGTCTCGCACCGCCCGCCCGTCACGTTGAAGGAGAACCGGCCCGCCCGGTAACCGCGTGCCTGTGCCTCTTCGGTGGCGGTGAAGAGCTTCCTCACGACGTCGAAGAGGCCGGTGTACGTGGCGAGGTTGGACCGCGGCGTCCTGCCGATCGGTTTCTGATCCACCGTCACCAGCCTTTTCACGCCGGGCAGTTCCTCGGTGATCTCGCCGACGAGGGTGGACTTGCCGGAGCCCGAGACGCCGGTCACGGCGGTGAAGGCACCCAGCGGGACCGTGGCCCGCAGGGCGACGAGGTTGTGCCGGGTGACCGGGCCGATCTCCAGCAGCCCGGACGCCTCCCGCACGGCGCGCGCGGGAGCGGCGGATTCACCGAAGAGATAGCGGCGGGTCACGGACTCGGCCACCTCCGCGAGGAGTCCGGGCGGCCCGCTGTGCAGCACCCGGCCGCCGTGCTCGCCCGCGTGCGGTCCCACGTCGACGAGCCAGTCCGCACGGCGTACGACATCCAGCTGGTGCTCCACGACGAAGACGGAGTTGCCGGACGCCTTCAGCCGGTCGAGTACCACCAGCAGGGCCTCGGTGTCGGCCGGGTGCAGCCCCGCGGACGGCTCGTCGAGCACATACACGACACCGAACAGTCCGGAGCGCAACTGGGTGGCCAGCCGCAGGCGTTGCAGCTCGCCCGACGACAGGGTGGGCGTGCCGCGGTCCAGGCTCAGATATCCCAGCCCCAGCTCGGTGACGACCGCGATACGGGCCAGCAGATCCGCGGTCAGCACCCGGGCCGTCTCACCGCTGTGCTCTCCGGCAAGCACCGTGGCCAGCACGGACAGCGGCTGCGCGGCGAGTTCGGCGATGGTCCGGCCCGCGAAGGTCACCGCGAGGGACTCCGGCCGCAGCCGGTTCCCGCCGCACACCGGACACGGCGTGCTCGCCAGGAACCGCTCCGCCCTGGCGCGCAGCGACTGGCTCCTGGAGTCCGCGAAGGTGTGCAGGACATAGCGCCGGGCGCTCATGTACGTGCCCTGGTAGGGCCGGTGGATCCGCCCCGCGTCCCGCACCGGGTGCACGGTCACCACCGGCTGCTCGTCGGTGAAGAGGATCCAGTCCCGCTCCTCCTGGGGAAGCTCGCGCCACGGCCGGTCCACGTCGTACCCGAGCGCGTCCAGCACATCGCGGAGGTTCTTGCCCTGCCAGGCACCGGGCCAGGCGGCGATCGCCCCCTCCCGTACCGACAGCGAGGGATCGGGCACGAGCAACGCCTCGCTGGTGCGGTGCACCCGGCCCAGTCCGTGGCACTCCGGGCAGGCCCCGGCCGTCGTGTTCGGTGAGAAGGCGTCCGAGTCCAGCCGCTCGGCGCCCGCCGGGTAGTCGCCCGCGCGGGAGAAGAGCATCCGCAGGGAATTGGAGAGCGTGGTGACCGTGCCCACGGAGGACCGTGAGGTCGGGGCCGACCTGCGCTGTTCGAGCGAGACCGCGGGCGGCAGCCCGGTGATCTCGCCGACCGCGGGCGCGCCCACCTGGTGGATCAGCCGCCGGGCGTACGGCGCGACCGATTCGAAATACCGGCGCTGGGCCTCGGCGTAGACCGTCCCGAAAGCGAGCGAGGACTTACCCGAACCCGAGACCCCCGTGAACACCACCAGGGCGTCACGGGGGATGTCCACATCGACGTCGCGCAGATTGTGCTCACGGGCGCCACGGACGCGTACGTACGGGTCATGAGGGCTTTGCATACCGGAATTCTAAGACCGACCAGCGATTGCCGGCCGGTCGAGGAGCGCCCCGCGGCCCCCGCACCGCGAGGCACCCCGGCCCCGCCCGAACCCCGTACCTCGCCCGGTCTAGATCCCCACGTCCCGGCGCCGCATGTCGTCCAGCGACTCCCGCCGCACCAGCACCCGGGCCGAGCCGTCCCGTACGGCGATCACCGGCGGCCGGCCGACCAGGTTGTAGGCGGAGGCCATGGAGAGGTGGTAGGCGCCGGCGGCCGGTACCGCCAGCAGATCACCGGGCCGTACGTCCGCGGGCAGCGCCACCGCGTCCGCCAGCACGTCGCCCGCCTCGCAGTGCCGCCCCACCACGGTGACCACGGCGGGCCCCGCGGTCGGACGGCGGCCGATCAGCCGCGGTGCGTACCGGACGCCGTACAGGGCCGGTCTGGGGTTGTCGCTCATCCCGCCGTCGACCGCCACGAACGTACGCCCACCGGTGCGTTTGACGGAGAGCACCCGGTAGACGGCGACCCCGGCGGGCCCGATGACCGCGCGGCCCGGCTCCAGGGTGAGCCGCGGCACCGGCAGTGCGTTCCGCGCGCAGCCGTCCGCCAGCTCCGCGTGGACCCGGGAAGCCAGGACGGCGGTGTCGAGGCTCTCCTCGCCGGGCCGGTAGGCGATGGCATGGCCACCCCCGATGTCCAACTGCCCCAGTACCACGCCGTGTTGTTCCCGCACCCGGGCCATCAGCCCGACCAGGCGCCGCACCGCCGCGACATACGGTCTGGCCGAGGAGATCTGGGACCCGATGTGGCAGTGCAGGCCCACGAGTTCGAGGTGCGGCTGGCCGAGGATCTTGGCGATGGCGTGCTGCGCGGAGCCGTCGGTGATCGACAGACCGAACTTCTGGTCCTCCGTACCGGTACGGACCGCGGCGTGCCCGCCCGCGGCTATCCCCGGCACCACCCGGACCATCACCGACTGCCGCTCGCCCGGGGCGACGGTCGCGGCCAGCCGGGCGATCTCGGACGCGCTGTCGACGACGATCCGTCCCACGCCCAGCCGGACAGCGGCACGCAGGTCGGCCGGGCTCTTGGCGTTGCCGTGCATCACGATCCGCTCGGGCGGGAAGCCCGTGGTGACCGCCAGTTCCAGCTCGCCCGCGGAACAGACGTCGAGGCCCAGGCCCTCCTCCTCGGCCCAGTGGGCGACGGCCCGGCACAGGAACGCCTTCGCGGCGTAGACGACATCGGCCTCCGGGAAGGCCGCGCGGTAGGCGCGGCAGCGCCCCCGGACCTCGGCCTCGTCGAGCACGTACACCGGGGTGCCGAACCGGTCGGCGACCTCGGCGAGCGAGACCCCGCCCACGGTCACGTCCCCGTCGGGCACGGACCGGGCGGAGGCGGGCCAGACGGAGAGCCCGTCGGTGTCCGGCTGTTGACCGGACGGGGTGGAGGCCGCGCAGAGGGGAGAGGGGACGGAGACAGTCATGGGTACTCCTCAGCCGATCAGCGGACGGAGAGCGGAGCCCGTCGACGGACTCGCGGCGCGCGGCGTGGCGGCGGGCCGCTCGCCCCGGTCGGGCCGGACGGCCTCCCGTCCGCCGGACTCCGGGTACGGGTACGGGTACGGGTACGGGTACGACTGGGCCGCGGGCGCGGAGAACGGCGGGTCGACGGTGAGCGCGGCGATCCCGAGCGGCCCGACCAGCGCCCGCAGCGCGGCCTCGGAGAGCCTGATCCACGGCTGGCCGCCGCCCAGCGTGTTCCGCAGCCGTGCCTCCGAGGTGAAGCCGACTGCCGTACGGACACCGGGCGGAGTGCGGAAGACCCGGACCGAGCAGCTCGTGCATCCCGGCCGGACGGGCACGAAGAGGGGTCCGGCCGGGAGTTGTTCGGGAGGTTCTGTGGTGTCGGCGTTCTCACTCGTGGGCATGACGGTTCTCCTGGACGAAGAGGTGGGTGGGCGCCCTCGGCCCGGTCGGGCCGCGGACACATCGGTGACGCTATGCCCCTGTCCCGGGGGACCTCCCGTCCCGCTGACGGATGCTTGACGCGCGGCTGCCCGGTACTGACGCGACGCTGACGCCGGAGGGCGAAAAGGCGCGTGCGGACGTCAGCCGACGTGCACGCGGGGCCGCAGCGCCGGGTCGGGTTCCGCGCGGCGCAGGACCTCGCGGGTCACCGGGGCCACCTCTCCGTCACCGAACACCAGGAAGCGCAGCAGATGCCCGACCGGGTTGCCCTCGGTCCAGTTGAAGTAGGCGTGCGGAACCTCGCCGGTGTGTTCCCGGAGCTGGAGCAGCACGGCCGCGATGGTGTTCGGCACCCCCGGCCCGACGACCCGCAGGATCTGGACCCCGTAGCGCTCCTCGCCGTGTACGGCCACGTCCACGGTGAAATCGGACGAGTCCTGGACGGTGACTTCGAGGAAGAGCACCGCCCGTCCGCCCGGGATGTACGTCGCCTCGCGCTGGCTGTTCTCCTTGGCGCGGTACTCGGCCGCACTGTGCTCGTGCGGTTCGTTGGCGATGAGCTGCAACGGTCCGGAACGGGCGGCCAGGTCGACCAGCCGGACCGCGGCGGCGTCGAGCGTCACCTCGGCGGCGCGCAGTTCGAAGGCGCGCCGCACCCGCGAGGCGAACGAGGTCAGCAGGATCCCGACGATGAAGAGGGAGGCGATCTTCAGGCCGTCGGGGCGCTCGATGACATTGGTGACCAGGGTGTAGGCGAAGACCGCGGTGATGGCGCCGAAGCCCAGCGCGGCCCGGCGGCGGCGCCGGTGGAGGACGGCGACCGTGGAAGCGAACGACGCGGAGAGCATCAGGACCAGCACACCGGTGGCGTAGGCGCCGCTCTGCTTGTCGACGTTGGCGTCGAACTGCCAGGTGATGAAGAAGGCGATGGCCACGAAGATGAGCACGAGGGGGCGGACCGCGCGGGTCCACTCGGGGGCCATGCCGTAGCGCGGCAGATAGCGCGGTACGAGATTGAGCAGCCCGGCCAGCGCCGACGCGCCCGCGAACCACAGGATGGCGATCGTGGAGACGTCGTAGACCGTCCCGAAGGCCTCGCCGAGATACGTGTGGGCGAGATAGGCGAGCGCGCGCCCGTTGGCCTGGCCGCCCGCCTTGAACTCGGGGGCGGGGATGAGGATCGTGGTGGCCAGGCTGGACACCAGCAGAAAGCCGCTCATGATGAGTGCGGCCGTGGTGAGCAGCCTGCGGGTGTCCCGGATCCGCCCGGCGGGGTTCGCGTACGTGTCGGAGGCGGCGCCGCGGATCTGTGGCATCACCGCGACCCCGGTCTCGAAGCCGGACATACCGAGCGCGAGCTTGGGGAAGACCAGCAGCGCCACGCCGATCATGGCGAGCGGTGAGGAGTGCGCCGCCCTCGCCGCTTGCCACCAATTGCTCACGTCCACCGGTTTGTTCGCCACGTTCCAGACCGCGTCGGCGAGGACGATCAGGTTCAGCCCGAGGTAGATCGCCACCAGGACGACCGCGATGCCGATCGCTTCCTTGAAGCCCTTCAGGAAGATCGCGCCGAGTCCGGAGATCAGGCCGAGGGTGATCCAGAGGTTGGCACCGTGCAGCCAGTGCGGGGCGAACGGGTTCTCCACCACATGGGCGGAGGCGTCGGCGGCCGACAGAGTGATGGTGATCATGAAGTCGGTGGCCGCGAAACCGAGCAGCACCAGGACGAAGAGCTTCCCCGCCCACCAGGGCAGCAGTCTCTCGAGCATGGCGATCGAGCCCTCGCCGTGCGGGCTCTCGTGCGCCACCCGCCGGTAGACGGGCAGCGCCCCGCCGAGCGTCAGGGCCAGCAGCACCAGGGTGGCGAGAGGGGAGAGCAGCCCGGCGGCCAGCGCGGCGATACCGGGCTGGTAGCCGAGTGTGGAGAAGTAGTCCACACCGGTCAGACACATGACCCGCCACCAGGCATGTCCCTTGTGCTCGGCCGGGGGAGTGCCGTGCGGACCGGGGTGCCGCGCCGTCTGCTCGCTCAGCCCCTCCAGCAGCCAGGCGCGCCAGGAACGGGAGGACCCGGCAGCCTTTTCCGGGGTGGGCTCGGCCTGGGTGCCGGTCATGCGGGGTCCCCCTGGCGGACGGTCGGACGACGGAAGGGCAACGGGCGGTGAGCGTTCCCCACATCGTCACCCGGCGCGCCGCCGGGCCCCGGCCGCCGCCCCTTCCCCGGCGTGTCCTCGGGCGGCGGCACCGCCGCCCGGTACCGGGCGCCGTCACGGCGGAGGTCCGCGGCGAGCCGCGGCGCCCGGCCCGGGTGCGTCAGCCGCGTGCCGCGCGCCGCTCGGCGACGGCAGCCGCCAGCTCGCCCAGCAGCCGTTCGGTCTCCTCCCAGCCGACGCAGGCGTCCGTCACGCTCTGTCCGTGGACCAGCGTGTCCAGCGGGCCGGGCTCCTGGCGCCCCGCCAGCAGGAAGCTCTCCAGCATCACCCCGGCGATCCCCTGCTCGCCCGCGGCCACCCGGGCGGCGATCTCCCGTACGACCTCGGCCTGACGCACATGGTCCTTGCCGCTGTTGGCGTGGCTGGCATCCACCACCAGCCGGCCGGGCATGCCCGCGGCGTCCAGCAGCGCGAGCGCCTCGCGGACGTCCTGCGGACCGTAGTTGGGGCCGCCGCGGCCCCCGCGCAGAATCACGTGGCAGTCGGGGTTGCCGGACGTCGAGACGACCGAGCCGTGGCCGTCGCCGTCGATCCCGAAGAACACATGACTGCCCGCGGCGGTGCGACAGCCGTCGACCGCGGACTGCACGTCTCCGTCCGTGGCGTTCTTGAACCCGACCGGCATCGACACCCCCGAGGCCAGCTGCCGGTGCACCTGGCTCTCCGGCGTTCGCGCACCGATGGCGCCCCAGGTCACCGCGTCGGCGATGTACTGCGGACTCGTCGGCTCCAGGAATTCGCAGCCGACCGGAAGCCCCGTGTCGAGTACGTCCAGCAGCACCTGACGGGCGAGGCGCAGCCCCCGCTGCACGTCGTGCGTGCCGTCCAGACCGGGGTCGTTGATGAGTCCCTTCCAGCCCAGCGTCGTCCGCGGCTTCTCGAAGTAGACGCGCATCACGACGCAGAGCTCACCGCGGAGCGGAGCAGTGGCCGCGGCCAGCAGCCGCGCGTACTCCAGGGCCGCGGCGGGGTCGTGGACGGAGCAGGGCCCCACGACGAGCAGGAGCCGGTCGTCCGCTCCGGTGAGCACGTCCCGTACCTCACGCCTGCTCTCGCGGACCAGCGCCACGCGCTCGGCGCCGAGGGGGAGTTCGTCCCGCAGCGCGGAGGGTGGGACGAGCCGCTGGAAGTCGGTGACCCGGAGGTCGCCGGTGTCGGACGTGCCGGTGGACGAGGCGGCGGTGGTGGCGGTGTGCATGGTGCTTCCCGTTTCTGCTGCGGCGGGAGGCCGTCGGCAGTGACGTGTGTGTCACCCGGTACCAGCCCGCCTGTACGACGAAAGGCAGAGACGGATGCGTCTCTGCCTTGCTGGCTCCGGGTGATCGGTGGGTCAGCGCACGTGACCTCCGGCTCCACCCGGAGCCGGCTCATAGCGCCAATACCAACAGTTCACTGCGGACATGGGAGAGACCGTAGCAGAGCGTGCGGACAGCCCGGCAACCCGTCCGGGCGGTCGGTGCCGGAGGACACCTGCGCCTGATGGGCGACGGAAGAGCCGGTCACCCGGTAGCGGGCGGGGCCGTGCGGCGGCCGGTGATCCGGGCCAGCCGCCGGTAGGAGTCCAGCATCGCCGTCCGGTCGTACGTACTGGTCGTCACCAGGAACTCGTCGGCACCGCTGCGCCCGAGGACCTTTTCCAGCCCGTCGGCCACCTCGTCCTCGGTGCCGTGCAGCTGACCGCGCTGGGCCTTCTCGAAGAGCGCCCGTTCCCGCGCGGTCATCCGCCGGCCCGCGATCTGCTCGGCAGGGGCGAGCGGGGGAAACGCGCCGTGCGTACGGGAGTAGGCGGTCGACCACGCCTCGGGCAGCAGGATCCGCCGGGCCTCCTCCGTGGAGGAGGCCACGGCAACGGTGCCGGAGAGCACGACGTACGGCCGCTCGCTCCACGCGGAGGGCCGGAAGGCGTCCCGGTAGCCGTCGACGGCGCGCAGCATCTCGTCCTCGCCCCGCACGGCGGCGATCACCAGCGGCAACCCGGCAGCAGCCGCCACCTGGGCGCCCGCGCCCGTCGCCAGAATGAATGCGGGCAGGTGCAGCCCCTCTGCGGGGTGGGCGTGGACCTGCGGGTGCACGTCCTGCGTGCCGGAGAAATAGCCCAGCAGTTCGGCCACTTGGGCGGCGAAGTGCTCGGCGTCGCCGCGGTCGTGGCCCAGAGCCTTGCGGATGCCGTCGGTGAATCCGACCGACCGCCCCAGGCCCATGTCGATCCGGCCGGGGAAGAGCGACTCCAGCACCCCGAACTGCTCGGCGACGACGAGGGGCTGGTGGTTGGGCAGCATCACCCCGCCCGTACCGACCCGGATCGTCGAGGTGGCGGCGGCGACCGCGGCGGCCAGGACAGTGGGTGCCGAGCCCGCGACGCCCGGCACGCTGTGATGCTCCGAGACCCAGAACCGGTGGTAGCCGAGCGACTCCGCCTGCTGGGCGAAGCGCACCGTGTCGCGCAGCGCCTGCGGGGCGTCGTGCCCCTCGCGGGTGCGGGACCGGTCGAGTACGGAGAACCGGGTCGAGGAGATCACAGAGCTCACGCAGGGTTCAACGCGCGGAGAGCGCGGGCATTCCCCGGCCCGGTCCGGTGCACCCCGGCCGGGGCGGGGGGCCGAGCGGCGCGGGGGGCCAAGGGCCGGTCACTCGCTGTCCTCCAGCCGGAAGCCGACCTTCAGGCCGACCTGGTAGTGCTCGACCTGGCCGTCCACGATCTGGCCGCGCACCTGGGTGACCTCGAACCAGTCGAGGCTCCTGAGCGTTCGGGACGCCCGTCCCAGACCGTTGCGGATGGCCTGGTCGATGCCTTCGTGCGAGGTGCCGACGATCTCCGTCACCCGGTAGGTGTTTCCCGACATGCGCGTCACACTCCTTTGGTCGCCCCACTCCACCGTCCCCCACCCGGCGCGGCTCCGCGAGGCGACCCAGGAGCCTCATGAACATCAGGAATCGCAAGAGTGTGCGTTCAGTGACTTGACCGCGACGAATGGTCTGTACCAAAATCCAGCCAACCCGTTCAAGCCGTCAGTGCTTCCCCCACGTCGGGTCATGAACTGTCGTGTCCTTACGTCAGAGGTGACCTCCGTGAAGAACCGTCTCGGTCTGTGCTGCACCGTCCTGCTCACCGCCACCGCCCTCAGCGGCTGCGGCTATCTGCCGGGCACCGGCGGTGACACCAGCACGGTCACTGTCTGGCTGATGAAGGGCAGCGCGTCCGACGGCTTCATCCATGACTTCACCCAGCAGTTCGAGAGCGAGCACAAGGACATCAAGCTGGATGTCCGGATCCAGGAGTGGGGCGGCATCGGGGCCAAGGTCACCGCGGCGCTCCAGTCCGGTGACGGCCCCGACCTGATCGAGGTCGGCAACACCCAGGTCGCGATGTACGCGCAGAGCGGCGGTCTGCGCGATCTCACCCTCGAAGCCGTCCGCGACCTCGGAAGCAAGGACTGGCTGCCGGGTCTCGCCGATCCCGGAAGCATCAACGGCGCGCAGTTCGGCATCCCCTGGTACGCCGCCAACCGCGTCGTCATCTACAACAAGGACCTGTTCAAGGACGCCGGGATCACCAAGCCGCCCAGGACCCGCGCGGAGTGGATCCACGACACCGGGCTGCTCAACCAGGGCGGTCGGCAGGGCATCTACCTGGCAGGGCAGGACTGGTACACCCTCTCCGGCTTCATCTGGGACGAGGGCGGCGAACTGGCCGAGGAAGCGGGCGGGAACTACACCGGCGTCCTCGACAGCCCGGCCGCCCTCCGGGCGATGTCCTTCTACAAGGAACTGCAGTCCCTCGGCGACGGGCCGAGGAACGCGGACGAGGCCCACCCGCAGCAGGCCGACGTGTTCGCGGGTGGCGATGTCGCCCAGATCGTCGCGGTGCCCGGCACCGCCCAGACCATCCTGAAGAAGAATCCGGAACTCAAGGGCAAGCTCGGCTTCTTCCCGATTCCGGGGAAGACGGCCGCCAGACCGGCGGCGGTGTTCACCGGCGGATCGGACCTGATCATCCCCGACAAGGCCCATGACGGTGACGCTGCGGTCAAGGTCGTCGAAGCCCTGGCCGGAAAGAAGTGGCAGACCGAACTCGCCCGGACCATGAGCTACGTCCCCAACAAGGCCGGCCTCGCCGGTGTGGTGCAGGGCGAGGAGGGCACCGCCGCGATGGCCGCGGGCGCCGCGCACGGCAGGGCCACCCCGAACTCGCCGCGCTGGGCGGCGGTCGAGGCGGACAACCCGATCAAGCCCTACATGACGGAGGTCCTCACCGGCCAGGACCCCGAGGCGGCTGCGAAGAAGGCATCGAAGCGGCTCACGGACGAGTTGGTGGACCGCTGAGCGACGTGGCTCACGGACGGGCTGGTGGATGGTGAGCGACGCGGCTCACGGACGGGCCGGTGGTCCGCTGAGCGACAGGGCGAACCTGCCCCCGGTGTCCGTCCACCAGTGGTGCAGCTCCAGCCCGGCAGCGGCGAGTTCCGTACGGACCCCGTCCTGCCGGAACTTGGCGGACACCTCGGTCCGTACCTCCTCGCCCGCCGCGAACGGCACCACCAGATCCAGTTCGGGAATCTTCACGGTGACTGCCCGGCGTGCCCGCAGCCGCATCTCGATCCACTCGTTCTCCCGGTCCCAGAGCGCGACATGGGCGAAGCCGGCCGGATCGAAGTCGGCCCCCAGTTCACGGTTGATGACGCTCAGGACGTTCTTGTTGAACGCGGCGGTCACCCCGGCCGCGTCGTCGTAGGCAGTCACGAGGACCCGCTCGTCCTTCACCAGGTCGGTGCCGAGCAGCAGGCTGTCGCCGGGTTCCAGCAGATCCCGGACGGACCGCAGGAAGGCGGCCCGTTCGGCGGGCAGCAGATTGCCGATGGTGCCGCCGAGGAAGACGACGAGCCGCGGGCCGGGCGCCGCGGGCAGCGCCAGTTCGCGGGTGAAGTCCGCGATCAGCGCGTGCACGGCGAGGGTGGGACGCTCGGCGAGCAGCGCGTCGGCCGCGGCGGTGAGCGCGCTCCCGCTGACGTCCACCGGAACGTAGCTCTCCAGCTCCGGCAGCGCGTCGAGCAGATGCCGGGTCTTCTCCGAGGACCCCGAACCCAGCTCGATCAGGGTGCGTGCCCCGGTGGCCCGTGCGATCCCGTCGGCGCGGGCGAGCAGGATCTCCCGCTCCGCACGCGTCGGGTAGTACTCGGGCAGCGCGGTGATCTCCTCGAAGAGATCACTGCCACGGGCGTCGTAGAACCACTTGGGCGGCAGGGTCTTGGGCGCGCGCGTCAGGCCGTCGAGGACGTCGGCGCGCAGTGCGGCGTCCGTGGCGTCCTCGGGCAGGGTGCGGGTCAGCAGGAACGGACTCACGCCGTGGGCTCCTTGAGGGGGGTCAGCAGGACTTCGGTGCGGGTGGCCACCAGCAGGGTGCGGTCCGGTGCCTCGCGCCAGGCGGGATCGTCGTCGTACGGCTCGGACGCCACCACCGTGCGGTGACCGGGCTCCACGCGGTACCAGAGGGTGTCGCCCCACGCGGTGGCGGTGATCGCATCGCCGTCGGTCAGCAGCAGATTCAGCCGGGAAGCGGGCGCCGCCTCGGCGAGCTCCGTCACGGTGTCGGCGAGGGCCTGCCCCATCGGGTCCCCCTCGCGCAGCCGGTGCAGGACGAGCGCCCAGACCAGCGCGGAGTCGCAACGCGCCTCCAGGGCGAGCAGTTCGGCGACCGGGAGCGAAGCGGCGAGCGGAGCGGCGCTCGCGGGCCAGCCGCTGACCGCGCCGTTGTGACTGAACAGCCAGCGGCCCGCGGCGAACGGCGCCGCCGCGGCCTCCCCGTCGGCGCCCGCCCCGGTGGCGTCGCGCACCGCGGCGAGCAACGCCCGGCTGCGCACCACCCGGGCCAGATCGGCGAAGGAGAGGTCGCCCCAGATCGGCCCGGCGCGGCGGTAGCGGGCGGGGACCGGATCGTCCTGCGCGTACCACCCGACGCCGAATCCGTCCGCGTTGACCGTGCCGTGGCGCTGACGGCGTGGCTCCCAGGACTGGCGCAGCAGCGCGTGTCCGGGTTTCACGAGGACCTCGCCGAGTGGTTCCGCCGGTCCCAGACAGGCGATATGACGGCACATCAGGCATCCTTCGCGGTACGGAAACCGGAGAAGATCTGACGGCGCACCGGCAGGTCCCAGTTGCGGAAGGTGGCCCGGCAGGCCACCTCGCCCACGGCGAAGGCGCCGCCGCGCAGCACCTTGTGGTCCGGGCCGAAGAAGACTTCCGAGTACTCCCGGTAGGGGAAGGCGACGAAGCCGGGATAGGGCAGGAAGTCGCTGGACGTCCACTCCCACACGTCACCGATCAACTGGCGTGCGCCGGACGGTGCTCGGCCCTCCGGATAGCTTCCTGCCACGGCGGGGCCGAGGTGCCGCTGGCCGAGATTGGCCCGCTCGGGGGTCGGGTCGGCGTCGCCCCAGGGGTAGCGGTACGACGTGCCGGTCGCGGGGTCGTGCCGGGCGGCCTTCTCCCACTCCTCCTCGGACGGCAGCCGCCGCCCGGCCCAGCGGGCGTACGCGTCCGCCTCGTACCAACTCACGTGCAGCACCGGCTCGTCGAGCGGCACGGGCTCCACCGCGCCGAACCGCCGGCGCAGCCACTGGCCGCCCTCGCGGTGCCAGAAGAGCGGCGCGCCGAGCTCCTGCCCGCGGACCAGGTCCCAGCCCTTCGCCTGCCACCAGCGCTCCTCGCGGTACCCGCCGTCCTCGATGAAGTGCAGGAACGCGCCGTTGGTCACCGGGGTGGTGTCGATATGGAAGGCCGGTACCAGGCGCTGGTGCGCGGGCCGCTCGTTGTCCAGCGCCCACGGCTCCGTCGAGGTGCCCATGGTGAACGGGCCGCCGGGCACCAGGACTTCGCCGGGGAGCCCGGCGGCATCGGTGGACGGCGGCGGGGGAGCGGTGAGCGCGACCGGGCCCCGCCGCAGCTGATGGGTGATCAGCATGGTCTCGTCGTGCTGCTGTTCGTGCTGGGCGATCATGCCGAACGCGAAGGCCGCGTCGACCAGGGGACGGCCGTGCAACGGAGTGTTCTCCAGTACGTCGAGGACCCGGCCGCGTACGTCCGAGGCGTAGCGGCGCGCCTCGGCCGGGGGCAGCAGCGGCAGCGAGGGGCGGGTCGCCCGCGGGTGCTCGAAGGCGTCGTAGACCGAGTCGATCTCCGGGCGCATCGCCTCCCGGCCCGCGACCGCCCGCAGGAGCCACTGCTCCTCCTGGTTGGAGATGTGCGCCAGGTCCCAGACCAGCGGGGACATCAAAGGCGAGTGCTGGGCGGTGAGTTCATCGTCGTCGACACAGTCCGTCAGGGCGCTGGTACGGCTGCGCGCCGTGGTGAGCGCGTCCAGCGCGGTCCGGCGCAGCGCCGTCGGGTCGGCGGTCATCGGCAGTGTTCCTTCCCCTGGTCGGGATCGAGCAGGTCGTCGGCCGGGCAGCGGCCCCGTACGACATAGCGGTCGGCGAACGAGGCGACCGCGTCCTGCACCGCGACGCCGGCGCCGAGCCGGGGGAGTGCCTCCAGCGCGGCGTCGAAGCAGGCCGCGGCTGCCGCCCGCAGTTCCGGGTCGGCGAGTCCGGACCTGGCGGCGGTGACCCAGAGCGGATTGCAGGGGGCGGGAGCCCGACCTGCCGTCTCCGCGAGGGGTTTGACGGCCCGGTACACCGTCTCGGCCGCCGCCGGGTCGTCGAAGAGCGCGGTGGTCACCGCCAGCGGGACGATCCACCCGTCCTCACCGGACTGGGCGTCGATCATGCGCAGTTCGAGATGGCCACGGGGGCGTACCGGAGGGAACAGCGTGGTCAGGTGGTAGTCGAGGTCCTCGCGGGTCGGCGGCCGGGGCAGGCCCGTGCGCAGCCAGTCGCGGAACGACAGGTCCTCCGGCACCGGCCAGGGGCCCTGTTCGGCGCGGATGCACATCACCGGGGCATCCAGGACGTGCGCCGCCCAGGCCTCCCGCGGCTCCCGGTCGCCGGGCGGCGCCAGGGAGCGGACCGGGTCGAGATCCGCCCACTGGGACTGGCGGGTGGAGAGCCAGCCGGTGCGACGGCGCTGGCGGTGCGGGGAGTTGGCGAACGCGGCCACCAGCACCGCGCCCAGCAGATGGGCCAGCTGCCAGCGCCTGCCGTAGCCGAGCGGCCCCGGCTCCGCGTGCCCCGCGTCCAGACAGACCTGGATGGAAGCCGAACCGCACATCATGGCGCGGCCCGCGGTCCCGTTGCGGTCCAGGCAGATCTCCATCGCGTCGTACCGCGGCTCACGCAGCAGCCTGCGCGGAGGATGCCAGGGGTCCTGGCCCAGACCGGTCAGCACCAGGTCCGAGCCGCGCAACGAGGCGCGAACGGCGTCCAGATCCGCGGAGACGGACTCGATGCACTGTGTCAGGGAAGCGGCGGGAAGCGAGCTGAGCTCCAGCTGGCCGCCGGGTTCGAACGTGAGAGCCGAAGAGAGAGGCAGCGCCCGCACCGCGGTGTACGCCTGCTCGATCCGGGCCTCGGACAGAGGGATGTGTGGCCGGTACCGGTCGTGGACGAGCCATTCGAGTTCGACACCGACGGTCCGGGGCGGGCCCGTCTTGAAGCAGATACATCGAAGCAGATGCTCCGCGGCCGCTTCGGTGAGCAGGGGTGGGGGCATGATCGGCTCCTCGTTCCGAAGACACCTTCCGGCGTCCTCCGGTCGCCTTTCGGAGAACGCTCCGTTCCACCTAAGCCACTGTCGATCGTCCGCACAAGTGCGCCCCGGGAGACCGGATCGTTCACGGGTCCACGGTGCCCGACAGGGCCCCACCCGGCCACCCGGGTGCGGCCCTCGGTGCGATCACGCAGGTCAGCGCCAGCCGTAGCGCTCCCTGAGTCGTTCCACGACGGCGTCGAACCGCGGCCGGTCGAGCGCGCACGCCTCACGCCGCATTCCGTCCTCGTACACCCGCAGGACCCGGTCCAGGTCGACCCAGGACTCCCGGCCCTCGCGGTCCCAGGGCCCGGCCCCGATCGCCAGCCACTCCCGGTCGCGGTCGTGCGGCTTGCTGGAGAGGCGTACCGCGAGCAGGGTGCCGGCCTCCTCCCTGGCCACCACCAGGACCGGACGGTCCTTGCCGCGGCCGTCGTTCTCCTCGTACGGCACGAAGGTCCAGACGATCTCGCCGGGGTCGGGTGCGCCGTCACGGTCGGGGGCGTAGGAGGTCCGGACGGGGCCGATGTCGCGGGGCTCGGCCTCGGTCGTGGCGGTCGGGCCGGAGCTGCCCGGCAGGTCGGTGCGGTCAGCCTGATACGTAGTCATCCGGGTCACGTGAGAGCCTGGACGGACCACTCCGCGGGGCGGGACCTCCGACCGGGCTCCAGGCTCGGGCCATGCCCCTGCCGCGTACCTCCCGTCGGGCGCTCCGCCCGGTGTCCGCCCTGGTGTCCCTGCTGCTTGCCGCCCTGCCCGCGACCACGGCGCTCTCGCCCCCGCCGGACGCCCCGGCCGCCGGACCGGTACCCCGTACGGCGTCGGCCTGGCTCCCGTACTGGGACCGGGAGAACGCCTACCGGGACGCGCTGCGTCACGCCGGCCAACTGCACACCGTGAGCCCCTTCTGGTACAGGACCGCGGCGGCCGACCGCATCGAGGGCCACCCGGGCGCCGGTGACGCCCGGATCGTCGCGGGGCTGCACCGGGCCGGGATCGACGTGGTGCCCACCGTCATGGACATGGACACGATGAAGCCGGGCGAGCTGGCGGCGATCCTCACCACGCCCGGCCTGCGCTCGGCACAGATCAGCACGCTGGTGCGGCTCGCGAACAGCCACGGATACGACGGCATCGACCTCGACTACGAGACCATCGCCCCGACGCCCGATGCCATGTACCGGAAGGTGCGTGCCGCCTTCGCGGAGTTCGTGACCGAGCTCTGCGCCGCCCTCCACGCGAGGCACAAGCAGTGCGTCGTCACGGTCTCGCCGCAGACCGCCACCACCGGCCGCATCTGGGACTACGCCGCGATCGGCCGCGCCGCCGACCGGATGCGGATCATGGCGTACGACCTCCACTGGTCGGGCGGGGAACCCGGACCCGTGTCCGGCACCGGCTGGTACGACCGGATCCTGCGGCGGGCCACGGCGCTGGTGGCACCCGCGAAGATCGAGATGGCGTTGCCCGCGTACGGATGGGACTGGCGCGCCGACGGCACCCGCCCGGCGCGCCACGTGACGTGGAAGGAGGCGGAGGCGCTGCGCCGCAAGGTGGGCGCGCCCTACGCGCTGGACCCGGCCTCCGGCACTCCGCACTTCACGTACGACGAAGGGCCGGTGTCCAGGACGGTCTGGTACGAGGACGCCCGCGGGATCGGTGTGCAGCTGGCCCCGCTCCGGAAGTACGGGGTGCGCAACACTTCGCTCTGGGCCCTCGGGTTCGAGGACCCCGGCCTGTGGAAGGTGCTCGCCCGGGGCTGACCGGGCGGACGGGGTTCCGCTTCCCCGCGGGTTCCCGTCCGGTGCCCCGTTGACAGGGGCCGGAGTTGGACAGACACTCGGGCAGCAGCCATTCATGAACAATAGTTCACTGGGCGAACAGTGCGCGTGGGAGAGATTCGATGAGTATCCGCGACGTCTACATCGTCGACGCAGTCCGTACGCCGGTCGGGAAGTTCGGAGGGGCGCTCTCCGCGGTACGTCCCGACGACCTCGCGGCCCATGTCGTCAAGGCGCTCGTGGACCGAACCCCGGACCTCGACCCGTCGCGCATCGACGACGTGTACTTCGGCGATGCCAACGGCGCGGGCGAGGACAACCGCGACGTGGCCAGAATGGCCGTACTCCTGGCCGGACTTCCGGTCTCCGTGCCCGGTGTCACCGTCAACCGGCTGTGCGGCTCCGGGCTCGAAGCCGTCATCCAGGCGGCCCGCGCCATCGCGCTCGGCGACGCGTCCGTGGCCGTCGCGGGCGGGGTCGAATCCATGTCCCGGGCGCCCTGGGTGGTCCAGAAACCCGAACGCGCCTTCCCGGCCGGACACCAGCAGATGCACTCCACGACGCTGGGCTGGCGGATGACCAACCCGCGGATGCCGCAGGAGTGGACCGTCGCCCTCGGGGAGGGCGCCGAACTCGTCGCCGACAGACACGGCATCACCCGCGCCCAGCAGGACGCCTTCGCGCTGGCCAGCCACGGCAAGGCAGCCGCCGCCTGGGACGCGGGCCTCTACGACGGTGAGGTCGTCCCGTACGACGGCGCCACTCTGTCGCGCGACGAGTGCATCCGCGCGGGGTCGAGCATGGACGCCCTCGCCGGGCTGAAGCCCGTCTTCCGCGCGGGAGGCACGGTCACCGCGGGCAACGCCTCCCCGCTCAACGACGGCGCGGCGGCGCTGCTGCTCGTCGACGACGAAGGGCTGCGGGCCACCGGCCGTGAACCCCTCGCCCGCATCCGGGCGTCGGCGGTCACCGGAATCGAGCCGCAGCTCTTCGGGCTCGGCCCGGTGGAAGCGGTCCGGCGGGCCCTGGCGAAGGCGGGCAAGGGTTTCGGTGACCTCACCACCTTCGAACTGAACGAGGCGTTCGCCGCGCAGGCGCTCGGCTGCCTCGCGGAGTGGCCGGAACTCGACCCGGCCCTCGTCAACCCGCGCGGCGGCGCCATCGCCATCGGCCATCCGCTCGGCGCCTCGGGTGCGCGGCTCGCCGGATCCGTGGCGCACCAACTGGCCGCCGCCGGTTCCGGAACGGGACTCGCCGCGCTGTGCATCGGCGTCGGCCAGGGCCTCGCGCTCGTACTCGAACGCTGACGGCCGGGGTCGGACCGCACCGAACTCGCGTCGAAGCGGCCGGACTTGGGGTCGGGCGCAGGTGCGTGAGGGCGTTCCTTCCCCGGGCCGACCTTCCCCGGACGGACTGGTTACGATGCTGCACGCGGGCGCATCGGCAGCGTGTTCGATCCGGGCGGGTTCTGCGCGCCTGCGCAGCGCTGATGACCCGCCGTCCGAGCCACGAATGATCCGCTACCGAGCTGTCATTGAGCCGCTGGAGATGTGCGATGCCCCTGCTCGACCCCAAGACCTGGCAGCCCCGGAAGCTCAGCGGCGATGAATCCCCCGTCATCGAGCCCGCCACCGGGGAGACCCTCGCCACGGTCGTCCTCGCCACCGCCGAGGACGTCGCCCCGGCCGCCGAGGCCGCGCACCTCGCGCAGGGCGCCTGGGCGCGAACCCCGCACTTCCTGCGCGCCGCTGTCCTGCGCAAGGCCGGTGACCTCTTCACCGCACACGCCGAGGAACTGAGCGAGTGGCTGGTCCGCGAATCCGGCTCGATCCCCGGCAAAGCCGCCTTCGAGCTGCACGTCGCGGCGCAGGAGTGCTACGAGGCCGCGGCTCTCGCCTCCCGGCCCACCGGCCAGGTGCTGCCCAGCGAGGAACCGCGTCTCTCCTACACGCGGCGGGTCCCGGTCGGGGTCGTCGGTGTCATCGCACCGTTCAACGCACCGCTGATCCTCTCCATCCGGTCCGTCGCCCCCGCCCTGGCCACCGGCAACGCCGTACTGCTCAAGCCCGACCCGCGCACCGCCGTCTGCGGGGGAATCTCCCTCGGTGCGGTCTTCGCCGAGGCCGGTCTGCCCGAAGGGCTGCTGCAGATCCTGCCCGGCGGCGCCGAAGCAGGCCAGGCGCTGATCGCCGACCCCCGTGTCCCGGTCATCTCCTTCACCGGCTCCACCGCGGCGGGCCGGGCGGTGGGCGCCGCTGCGGGCCGGCTGCTCAAGCGGGTGCACCTGGAACTGGGCGGCAACTCGGCCCTCGTCGTACTGGAGGACGCAGACATCGAGGCGGCCGTCGCCCAGGCGTCCTGGGTTCCTTCTTCCACCAGGGCCAGATCTGCATGACCACCGGACGCCACCTCGTCCACGCGTCGCTGTACGAGGAGTACGTGGAGCGGCTGGCGGCCAGGGCCGAATCGCTCGCCGTCGGCGACCCCTACCGCGAGCAGGTACACCTGGGCCCGGTCATCGACAGGGCCCAGCTCGGGAAGATCCACGAACTGGTACGGGCGAGCACGGCCCGTGGCGCCGAACTCGCCGCCGGAGGCACCCACCAGGACCTCTTCTACCGGCCCACCGTGCTCGCGGGCGCCGACGACCACACGCCCGCATACACGGAGGAGGTGTTCGGGCCCGTGGCACCCGTGCGCTCCTTCGCCACCCTCGACGAGGCCGCGTCCCTGGCCGCCGCAGGCCCGTACGGTCTCTCCCTGTCCGTCATCACCAGGGACACCGCACTCGGCCTGGAACTGGCGGAACGCATCCCCACCGGGATCGCCCACATCAACGACCAGACGGTCAACGACGAGGCGGTCGCACCCTTCGGCGGAGTGGCGGCCTCGGGGACGGGAGCGCGATTCGGAGGTGAGGCCAATCTGGACGCCTTCACCGAACTGCGCTGGACCACCGTCCGCCGGGAGCCGCCCGGCCATCCCTTCTAGGCCCTGCCGGCCGGTCTCCGCCGGGCCCCCGACGGAGACCTGACGTCACGCGTTCTTCGCGTCCTCCACCGACTTGCGGACCTCGTCCATGTCCAGCGCGCGCGCCTGGCCGATCACATCCTCCAGAGCGGCTTCCGGCAGCGCGCCGGGCTGGGAGAAGACCGCGACATTGTCACGCACGATCATCAGCGTGGGGATGGACCGGATCTCGAAGGCCGCGGCCAGTTCCTGCTGCGCCTCCGTGTCGACCTTGGCGAAGACCAGATCGGCATGCCGCTCCGAAGCACCCTCGTAGACAGGGGCGAACTGACGGCACGGTCCGCACCAGGAAGCCCAGAAATCGATGAGGACGAAATCGTTGTCGCTGACGACGTCGTCGAAGTTTTCCTTGGTGAGTTCCACCGTGCTCATACTGTGCCCGCTTTCTCTGACTGACCGGTGTATTCGCCCGCGTCAACCGTCGCGTCCGCTGTCGTATTCCGACTGCCCATGTGGCCGCCCCGCACACCCCGTATCAGACTGGCTTGCATGACGGATCGCATGGAAGACAGGGCGTACGACGTGGTGGTCCTCGGCGCGGGCCCGGTCGGCGAGAACGTGGCGGACCGGGCCAGAGCCGCGGGGCTCAGCGTGGCGGTGGTCGAGAGCGAACTTGTCGGCGGTGAGTGTTCCTACTGGGCCTGCATGCCCAGCAAGGCGCTGCTGCGCCCGATGACCGCGCGCGCCGACGCACGGAAGGTTCCCGGACTGCGCGAGGCCGTCCAGGGCCCGCTCGACGTACCGGCCGTGCTCGCCCATCGTGACGCGTACGCCTCGCACTGGAAGGACGCCGGCCAGGTCGCCTGGCTGGACGCCATCGGAGCCGACCTCTACCGCGGACACGGGCGTCTGCAGGGCAAGAAGACGGTCGCCGTGACCGGCCCCGACGGCGGAGAACAGGTACTGACCGCACGGCACGCGGTGGCCGTGTGCACCGGCTCCCGGGCAGTCGTGCCGGACCTTCCCGGACTCGCGGACGCCCGGCCGTGGACCAGCCGCGAGGCGACCAGCGCCCAGGCCGTGCCCGGACGGCTGGTGGTCGTCGGAGGGGGAGTGGTGGGCGTCGAGATGGCCGCCGCCTGGCAGGCTCTCGGCTCCCGGGTGACCATGCTGGTGCGCGGCGGCGGACTGCTGCCGCGGATGGAGCCCTTCGCCGGTGAACTGGTCGGCGCGGCGCTCACCGAAGCGGGCGTGGACATCCGTACCGGTACGTCCGCCGCGTCCGTCGAACGGGACAACGGGCCGGTGACCGTGGTGCTGGAGAGCGGCGAACGGATCGAGGCCGATGAAATCCTGATCGCCACCGGCCGGGCCCCACGCTCCGAGGACATCGGCCTGGACACGGTGGGCCTGGAAGCGGGTTCCTGGCTGACCGTGGACGACAGCTGCCGGGTGGAGGGCAGCGACTGGCTCTACGCCGTCGGAGACGTCAACCACCGGGCGCTCCTCACCCACCAGGGCAAGTACCAGGCCCGCATCGCCGGTGCGGCGATCACCGCGCGGGCCCAGGGCGTCCCCCTCCTGGAGACGGACCGGTGGGGAGCCCACTCCGCCACCGCCGACCACGCCGCGGTGTCCCAGGTGGTCTTCACCGACCCGGAGGCGGCCTCGGCCGGGCTGACCCTGGCCGAGGCGGAGAGCGCGGGCCTGCGCGTCCGGGGCGTCGACTACGACATGTCGGTGGTGGCCGGAGCGGGGCTGTACGCGGACGGCTACCGAGGACACGCCCGGATGGTCGTCGACCTGGACCGGGAGGTGATCGTCGGCGCGACCTTCGTGGGCCCGGGAGTCGGCGAACTGCTCCACTCGGCGACGGTGGCGATCGCGGGCGAGGTACGGGTCGACCGGCTGTGGCACGCGGTGCCCGCGTATCCGACGATCAGCGAGGTATGGCTGCGGCTGCTGGAGACCTACCGCGGATGAACCGTACGGGGGGCGACAACTCAGGGCGAGCATCTTCACGCTGAAGGTTGACGAACTATGAGCCAACGGGTCGCTGCGCATTCTCGTACAGATGAGTGTACGGACGGGCTTCACCGGGAAGTCGCCAAATTCGTGACGGTCGGGGCCGCGGGAGTTGCCGTCAATCTCGTGGTGTTCAATCTGGCCCGCCATTTCGCCCATCTGCAGGTGATCCGGGCCGGAGTCGTCGCGACCGTGGTCGCGATCGCCTTCAACTACGTGGGATTCAAATACTTCACCTACCGGCACAGAGGAAGGCAGCAGCGTACGCGGGAGATCGCCCTCTTCGTCTTCTTCAGCCTGATCGGGCTGGTCATCGAGAACGGCATTCTCTACATGGCGACGTACGGCTTCGGCTGGGACAGTACGTTGCAGAGCAATATCTTCAAGTTCCTCGGTATCGGTGTCGCCACGCTCTTCCGCTTCTGGTCCTACCGGACCTGGGTGTTCAAGGCGCTGCCGAAGAGCGAGGGCGCGGATTCGGTTCCGGCCGATGCCCGTGGCGGGGACGCCCGAAGGCGATTAGGACCTGTCCGGCCGATCTTCGCCGGGCCCGGGGCGTCTGATACGGCACCTCGCCGCGTTGCCGAAGTGCCCACAGGAAACCACCCTGCGGACACTTCGGCGCCTTGCGATGCACCGCACCAGACGCCCCGGGCTGACCCGACAAGACCGGCGGGGCAGGTCCTGGGACCTGCCCGGCCCGGAGCGAGCCGAATGCGTGGGCAACTCGTCGGACCTACGGCAGAGGTGAGCTGTGCCCGCTGATCCCGCGACGCATCCGCCGCTGTCCCCGCCCCGGGGACACGCGCCCCCTCCGTTCCAACGGCTGGCCGGGGCGCTGCGCAGGGCGGCTCCGGCGCTCCTGCTCTACGTGGTGGTGCGGCTCGCAGGCATTGTCGTGGTGGCGATCGTCGCCCACCACACGGGCCGGTCGATGTGGTCGGCGCTCGGCAATTCCTGGGACAGCCGGTGGTACGCGGGCATCGCCCAGCACGGTTACGGCACCACGCGCCCCTCGCGGATCCCCGGCATCGTCCGCAGCGACCTCGCCTTCTTCCCGCTCTTCCCCGGCCTCGAACGGGCTGTCACGGCGCTCGTCCCGGTCAGCCTGGTCGTCGCCGGACTGACGGTGGCCTGGGTCTCGGCCGTGTTCGCGGCCTGGGGCATCCACGCCGTCGGTGAGCGGCTCTACGGCCGCCGGGCAGCCACCATGCTCGTCCTGCTCTACGCGGTGCTTCCGCACGCCGTCGTCATGACCATGGCCTACAGCGAGCCGCTGATGACCGCGCTGGCCGCGTGGTCGCTCTACGCCCTCCTCACCCGCCGCTGGCTGTGGGCGGGCTCCCTCGCCCTGCTCGCCGGGCTCGCCCGGCCCAGCGGCATCGCCGTTGCCGCTGCCGTGCTCAGCGCGGCGCTGATCGTGCTGTGGCAACGGGAGGGTGCCCGGCGCGACTGGCGGATCTGGACCGGCGCCCTCCTCGCGCCGCTCGGCTGGCTCGGCTACGTCGCCTGGGTGGGCACCCGCTCCGGCGGACCGCTCGGCTATTTCCGGATCCAGCGCGAGTGGGGCTCCCGCTTCGATTTCGGCCGGAGCGAACTGGACTTCATCCGGCGGCTCGTCACCGACGAGGGCGGGACTCCCCATCTGGCCTACTACATGGGCGTGGCCGGAGTCCTCGTCGCGGTACCGGCGCTCGTCCTGCTCATTCTCGACCGCCCGCCGCTTCCCCTGCTCATCTACACGCTCGTGCTCTTCGTGCTCGCGGTCGGCGGCTCGCACTACTACTCCTCCAGACCGCGATTCCTGCTCCCCGCCTTTCCTTTGCTGTTTCCCGCCGCACGGGCCATGGCGAAAGCCAGGCCGCGTACGGTCGCTGTTCTGACGGGCAGCCTGACGGTACTTTCGCTGACGTACGGCGAGTACCTGCTGTTGTTCTCCACCACCGCCCCGTGAGCGATATCGGCCGCTGATCCGGCGTCCGGCCGCACCCGGCTGCCCGTCATGGCTTGCGGAGGAGCCACCGCCGAAGTCGAATGGGCACACCGGCGAGAGCTTCGGTGATTCGGTATCAGTCCGCGGCCCGTCCCCTTGCTTTCGGCCGCACTGCTCGGCCCGGACCGTCTGGAGGCAGATGTTCATGGCAAAAGGCCTGAAGAGAACGGGTCTGGTCAAAGAGCTGTCCGCGGAATTCGCGGGCACGTTCATCCTCATCCTTTTCGGGGCGGGAGTCGTCGCCCAGGTGGTCGCGGCGGGTCTGGGAGACCACGACAGCATCGCCTGGGCCTGGGGCCTGGGTGTCACCTTCGGCGTCTATGTCGCGGGCCGGATCAGCGGCGCCCACATCAACCCCGCGGTCACGCTCGCCTTCGCCGTCTTCAGGGGATTCTCCTGGCGCAAGGTCGTTCCCTTTGTGACAGCGCAGACCGCCGGTGCGTTCGCCGCCGCTCTGCTGGTCCGCTGGAACTACACGGAGGTGCTGGCGAAGTTCGACCCCGGGCACACTCTGAAGACACAGTTCGTCTTCTCCACGCTGCCGGGGAACGGAACCCTGCCGGTGAGTGAATGGGGCGCCCTGCGCGACCAGATCATCGGTACCGCGATCCTGCTCTTCGTGCTCTTCGCACTGACCGACGCACTGAACGACCCGCCCCTCGCCAACCTGGGACCGCTGCTCATCGGGCTGCTCATCGTGGCGATCGGCATGGCGTTCGGCGCCGACGCCGGATACGCCATCAACCCCGCACGTGACCTCGGACCCCGGTTCGCGAGCTTCATCACCGGGTACCGGGGCGCCTGGCGGGACCAGTACGGCAATCTCTACTTCTGGGTCCCCATCGTCGGCCCGCTGATCGGTGGTGTGCTCGGGGCCGCGGTGTACAAGTTCCTGATCGGGCGCTATCTCCCCGGGCTCAAGGGGCAGGAGGCCGGCAGGATCCCGACTGCTGACAACTGACCTCCCGGCAGTGACGAGCACCCGGCCACGGTGCCCGCCGCGCAGCGCGCGGTGCACCACGGCCGGGTGCTCGTCACGAAGGGTGTGAGGGCCCTCAGGCAGGGGTGTTCCACTGCTGGTTGGCGCTGCCCTGGCAGGTGTACACGATCAGCTCGGTGCCGTCGGCGCTGCCGCCGCCCGAGGCGTCGAGACACTTCCCCGATCCCGTGTTGACCAGGGTGTTCCCCGTGCGCTTCCACTGCTGGGCGGTGGAACCGTCACAGGACTTGAGCTGGACGTCCGTGCCGCTGACGGCCATGCACTTGAAGAACGCGTGCACCGTGCCGTCACCGGCGAGTACCCAGTTCTGCATGTCGCCGCCGCTGCACGTCCACAGCTCCAGCGGGGTGCCGTCGGCGCTGTTGCCGCCCGTGATGTCGACGCACTTGCCGCCCGTGCCGGTGATGGCCCCCGACGACGAGTTGCCGATGCCGTCCTGGTGAACACTGCCGCCACTGGGTGTGGTCACCGCGGCGTACGGGTCGCAGGTGCCGCTCTTCGACGTGCCGCTGACGGAGGCCGTGACGCCGCCACCGCTGGTCGACGTTCCGGTGGGCAGATCGAAACGGGCCTGGGAGAAGGGCTCGTCCTGGCAGGTCGCGGCGTTGTTGTTCCAGTCGAAGTACTCCACCCAGTCGGTCATCCCGCCCGCGGCCACCTGCGCGCCCGAACCGATCTGAAGGCTGCCGAGGACGAACGAGGTCCCGGCCGTGGTGTCGGAGATCGTCGCCTGGTACCAGCCGTCGGTTGCGGCGGGCTCGATGTGGTACGCGTAACGGTGCCCGGCCGTGAACTTCTGCTCGGAGCGGCAGGTGTATCCGGTGCCGCTCTCGTCGAAGGTCTGGCAGTACGTACCTGCCGAGCCGGCCTTGGCGGCGGTGGAGCCCCAGAGCGAGAACAGGAACATTCCGTTCCCGGTGCGCCAGCGCTGTTGTCCGATGTATCCGCCGACTCCATTGGTGAAGCCGAACTGGTGCGACCAGAAGACATTGCCACGCCCGGGGTCGGACTGCACGGTCGTGGCGAAGGTGACATCCGTGAGGGAAGTGGTCCCGGACGGGAAGCCGTAGTTGGTGTAGGTGCCGGGGGTCGAACCGCCTGCCTGAGCGGGCCCGGCCAAGCCCAGACAGGCGGCGAGCGCGAGTACGGCGATGGTGCAGAGTGCTTTGACACGGAGCACGGTGTCTCCTCCGTCGAACGTGGATGATGGCATGTTCACGTCGAGAGTGGTCTCTCGGGGAGCCGTCGCGGGATGGACTTTCCGAACGGGCAGATGGACTCTTCTCATTCGACACCCCGACGGTGGGCGGGAGTTGAGAGGCTGCATTCCGTAGAACATCCGATGAATACGGAACAGGAACCCGCGTCTCACGCTCACTGACACCGGAGGACCCGCCCATGGCTCTCAGCCGCCGCCTCTTCGTCACCGCACTCGCCGCAGTCTCCACCACGGCCGGTACGTCCCTGCTCGGCCCGGACGCCTGGGCTGCGGCCCGGGTCCGCTCCGTACCTGTCGAACCGGGCTACCGGATCCCGGTCGGCCCGGACGACACCCCGGACCAACTCGTCGCCAAGGCGGCCCGACTCCGCCCGACGGAGCGTCAGATAGCTTGGCAGCGCCTGGAGAAGACGGCCTTCCTGCACTTCGGGGTGAACACCTTCACCGGCCTCGAATGGGGCACCGGCGACGAGGACCCCGATGTGTTCCAGCCGGTCGGACTCGACACCGACCAGTGGGCACGGGCGCTGCGGGACGGCGGCTTCGAGCTGGCCATCCTCACCGTCAAGCACCACGACGGCTTCGTCCTCTACCCCTCCCGCTACACGGAACACAGCGTCGCCTCCAGCAGCTGGCGCAGCGGCGGGGGTGACGTACTGCGCTCCTTCGCCGACTCCATGCGGGCCCACGGGATCAAGGTCGGCGTCTACATCTCCCCGGCCGACGAGAACCAGTACCTGCACGGCGTCTACGCCAACGGCAGCGCCCGCACCACCCGCACGGTCCCCGCCCTCGTCGACGGGGACGACCGGGCAGGAAAGAAGCTGCGGACCTTCGAGCTCCAGGCCACCGACTACGGCGCCCACATGCTCAACCAGCTCTACGAAGTACTCACCGAGTACGGGCCGGTCGACGAGGTCTGGTTCGACGGAGCACAGGGCCGGATCCCCCCGGAGAAGGTCGAGCGCTACGACTGGGACAGCTGGTACGAGGTCGTCCGCGCCCTCGCCCCCGGCGCCTCCATCGCGGTGTCCGGCCCCGACGTGCGCTGGGTCGGCAACGAGGGCGGGCTGGCACGCGAGAACGAGTGGAGCACCATCCCGGTGGCGGAGACGGACTACGGCCGCACCGACTACGCCCTCGCCTACGACGCCCCCGACCAGGGCAGCCGTGACGCGCTCGCCGCGTCGCGGTCCGTGGCGCAGTACCTTCAGTGGTGGCCGGCCGAGTGCGATGTCTCCATCAGGCCCGGCTGGTTCTACCACGCGGACCAGCAGCCCAAGACGGTCGAGCAGCTCACCGACATCTACATGAGATCGGTCGGCCGCAACTCCGTCCTGCTGCTGAACATCCCACCGGACCAGCAGGGCCAACTCCCCGCAGCGGACGTCGCCGTGCTGCGGGCCTTCCACGAGCGCATCGGCAGCGAACTGCCCGAGGACCTCGCGCACCGGACGCGGGCCTGGGGCGACGGGCGCTCCCCGGCCCGCGCGGTCGACGGGGACCCGGACACCGCATGGACCGCGCCCGCCGCGTCGAAGGGCACCCTGTACGTGGACCTCGGCCGTTCCCGCGAGGTCGACCGGATCCGCCTCGCCGAGGACATCCACCACGGTCAGCAGGTCGAACAGGTCGTCGTCGAGGCCCGTACGGCACAGGGGTGGACGCAGATCGCCGAAGTCGGGACCATCGGCGCGAACCGCATCGTCCTGCTGCCCGCCCCGGTCACCGCCCAGCAGTGGCGGCTGCGCGTGACGGGCTCCCGACTGCCCGCGCACATCGCTGAGTTCGGCCTCTACCGCTCGCAGGTCTGAACAGCCGGACGCCGCACCTCCAGAGGGGCCCTGAGCAGTGCCACGGCCCACGCCGTCCGTCCGGCGTGGGCCGTCGCTCTGCCCTCAGCGAATCTGCTGCGGGCCGAGAAAGCCGAGGTGGACGCCCGATCGGACCGAGAGTGGTGAGGAGCGCGGCAACGGCAGCCGCACCACCACAAGGAGGACCGATGCGCACTCTCATCACCGGCGCGGACCCCGCACCCGCCCCGCGGGCGAGCGAGGAAGACACCCCCGCGACACGGTTCGACGACCATCTGGCCGCGCAACTTCTCATGCAGCGGATCGTCTTCCTCGGCACCCAGGTCGACGAGGTCTCCGCGAACCGGGTCTGCGCCCAGCTCCTGCTCCTCTCGGCGGAGGACCCGCGGAGCGACATCAGCCTGTACATCAACAGCCCCGGCGGCTCGGTGACAGCCGGGCTGGCGATCTACGACACGATGCGGCTGATCCCGAACGACGTCTCCACCCTCGCGATGGGATTCGCCGCGAGCATGGGCCAGTTCCTGCTCACGGTCGGGGAGCCCGGGAAGCGCTTCGCGCTGCCGAACGCGCGGATCATGATGCACCAGCCGTCGGCCGGGATCGGCGGGACGGCCGCCGACATCGCGATCCAGGCGGAGAACCTCGAATTCACCAAGAAGGCCATCGAACGGATCACGGCCGAGCACACCGGCCAGAACGAGGAGACGATCTCCCGGGACGGTGACCGCGACCGGTGGTTCACGGCCGAGCAGGCCAAGGAGTACGGAATGGTCGACCATGTCGTCGAGTCGCTGGACGACGTCCGGCCGGCCGGTACGCAGCGACGGATCGGACTCTGACATGAGCCAGTACACGATTCCCACGGTCGTCGAACGGACCGCGCAGGGCGAGCGGGCGTACGACATCTACAGCCGGCTGCTCTCCGAGCGGATCATCTTCCTCGGCACCGAGATCGACGACGGCGTCGCGAACGTGGTGATCGCGCAACTCCTCCACCTGGAGTCGTCGAGCCCCGACACGGAGATCGCGATCTACATCAACTCGCCCGGCGGATCCGTCACTTCGCTCATGGCGATCTACGACACGATGACCTTCATCACCTCACCCGTCTCGACGTTCTGTGTCGGGCAGGCGGCCTCGACCGCTGCGGTACTCCTGGCCGGGGGAGACCCGGGACGGCGCTTCGTCCTGGACCACGCCAGGGTGCTGCTGGGACAGCCGGCGAGCGGCGGTCAGCAGGGGACGGTCTCGGACCTCAGCCTGCGGGCCAAGGAGATGCTCCGGATCCGCTCCGAGATCGAGGACGTCCTGGCCCGGCACACCCACCACGACATCGCGACACTCCGCGCGGACATGGACCGGGACAAGGTCTTCACCGCGCACGATGCCGTGGCGTACGGCCTCGCCGACCAGGTCCTCAGCCGGCGCGCCGGAGGGCGATTCTGAGACGCGGCGCCGGCCGGGGCTCCGGGAGGGGCGCGGTCAGGCGGCCAGGCGCACGTTCCCCTGCCGGGACACGGCGGACGGTCCGGCGTAACGGCTGCTCAGCCGCGTCACGGAGGTCACGGCGCCGTCCCGGCCGCCCGAAGCGAGAGCGCGTCCGGAACTGCGGCCGGGCGCCGAGGTGACGGGGGCCGGGGCGGTGCGGGGCCCGGCGTGTCCCGGCCGGGCGGGACCGGTGAGGCGGGCCAGCTCGCGCTGGCCCAGGGCGAGGAGGTCACCGAGTCCCAGCCCGAGGGCGCGGGCCGCAGCCGCGAGGACTTCGGACGAGGCCTCCTTGCGCCCGCGCTCCAACTCGGAGAGGTACGGCATCGAGATCCGGGCCGCGTCGGCCACATCCTTCAGCGTGCGTTCCTGGGCGAGACGCTCGCGACGCAGGACGTCACCCACGACGTCACGCCACAGCGGCTCCTTGGCCTCGGAGGGCGGCACCGGCGCGGCGGCGACAACCGGGCGCAGAGGAAGGACGCGGGCTTGGTTCGACGCGTGGCTGCTCACTCCTCCAGACTAGGAGCGATGTGCCCGGCAGGGCGACAGCAGCGTTCTGCCCTCGGCGAATTCGCCCCGAGCCCCGCCCCGCCCCGCCCCGGCCTCAGACCGAGGGTCCGGCGACCTTCGCGACGAAGCCGTTGAGGTTGTCCATGGTGCGGGTCACCCTCTCTTCCAGAGTGAGTGTCTCCTCGTAACGGCCCGCCCGGAGTTTGGGCTGCCGCTTGCCGCGGATGTACAGCGAGCACGCGAGGTCCTCGCAGAGGTAGATGCCCACGGAGTTGCCCTCCCGCCCCCGTTTACCCGCCAGGGGTGCCACGAGAAGGTTCACACCGGACGAGGCGTGGCTGGTCAGGCAGACCTGGCAGATGCTGGACTTCACGGCGCTGGCCGACTTGGCTCCGGGGACCCGGAAGGTCACGCCGATCGGGCCGGATTCCCGAGGTACGACGACATGGGCCCGCAACGGGGCTCCAGGATCGACCCAGCCGAGGAAGTCCAGGTCCGGCCACGGCAACTCGCCGAAGTCGAGAGGGAGCCGAAGCCGGCTTGCCTCGCCCTTCGTGCAGTTGACGAACGACGAGCGGATCTGATTCTCACTGAGCGGTTCCACGAGCGGGACCATACAGGGCGTCCCCGACACGGACATCCGCATTTCTCCGCGCCCACCGGGAACCGGCCGCCGCACCACCGGACGGCGCTGAGCGGCCCCGCGCGAAACAGAACCTCGGCCCCGTCAGCAGGACCGGAAGACGTAACCCTTCCGACCGGCACGGCGCACATCGATGTCACGGTTCACGACGGACAGCTTCGACCCCCACGCGGAACAGCTCTTGTCGAAGTCGCTCCTGCTGTACTCGATGACGAACACGCGATCGGCGTAGGCCTTGGCGTACGTGCCGCATTCGTCGTAGTGACCGCATTCCTCCGCCACGGCGAAGTCGAATCCGATCCCGACGTGCTCGGAGGTGAGATCGGCGGTGTTCTTCTGGCCGATCGCGAGCCCGGCGCTGTGCGCACGCCGGGCCAGCAGCCTGGCGAAGGCAGCGTTGTCCGCCCGGGACAGCCCGCCCTCCGCGCGCTCGTACGAGTCGAGATTGTCCGGCTCGACGGCTTGGAAGCCGTGCGCCGCGCAGCCGTCGATCCAACCACCCACGATCTCCGCGAGCTGGGCGCGGTGGGCGGCCGTCGAGGTGTCCAGCAGCGCCTCGTCCCAGTCCTCGTCCGTGACCGGTCTGCCGTCGTCGTCGCGCAGCAGCAGGTCCGGATGGTGGTGTTCCCACCAGTCCAGCGCGTCGGGTTGAGCCTGGAAGGCGTTGACGTAGCAGACGTTGTACAGGCCTTCGGCAGGCTTGTCACCACGGTCCCGGGCGACGGCCTCCGTCCCGGCCGGCGGCGGGTAGGCGCCTCCGATCTGGTAGTCGAAGGCCATACCGGCCGTGGGTGCGACCACGGACCGGGCCGGTTTCTCCGCGGCGGGGGCCGCATCGTCGGGAGAGCTGCCGGCCAGGGTGTGGCACAGCAACAGACCCGCTCCGAGAGCGGCTACGGAGACCACCGCCATGCCGACGACTGCGCCCCTGCGGCGGAAGAGCGGGGGTCGGGCGAACTCGGGCACACGTACTCCAGTGCAAGTGGTGGTCGGACACCCGCTGTCAGACGCCGGTGCGGCCGTCGATGCGTTCGCGGACGAGATCGGCGTGGCCGTTGTGCCGGGCGTATTCGGCAATCATATGAACGTAGATCCAGCGCAGCGTCACCTCGCCTCCCATGTAGGGGCTGGTGCCGTCCAGTGCGCGTGAGGCGCAGTTGCCGCGAGCCAGCGAGACCTCGGTGTGCCAGGTGGCGAGGGCTGTCCTGAAGGAGCCGTCGTCGGTGAGGTCGAACCCGCCGTCGAACCTGCCGTCGGACCGGCCGGAGTCGGAGTCGGATTCGGACGGATAGATCGGCGGGGCTTCTTCCCCGACCAGCACGCGGCGGAACCAGTTCCGCTCCACCTCCGCCATGTGCTGGACGAGGCCGAGCAGGGTGAGGGACGACGGCGCCACGGAAGCCTGTCGCAGCTGCTCTTCGTCGAGGTCCTGGCATTTCATCGCGAGCGTGTCGCGGTAGAAGTCGAGCCAACTCTCCAGCGTGGTCCGCTCATCGCCGTTCAACGGGGGCATGGTGCGCTCGCTTGCAGTCATGATCTGCATCATGCCAGCGGGGTACGACAACTCCCTTGGCAGAGAGCAACAGGCCGGGCCGGGCCCGCGCCGGACCGAACGACCACTGACCGCCGCGTCATGCCCCCAGAGGCTTGCGCCGGGCGAGGACCGTGCGGTGAGTGATGCGCCAGCCCTGTGGACCGCGGACGATCGTGTCCTCGTACGTAGCGCTTCCGCATGTTCCGTCCGCGTTCACGCCGATCCCCTTCGACCGGGCGTGCACCAGGTCCCCGGTCGCCGGTGTGAGGACGATGTTCGTCACATGGTGAGCTACCGGGTTCGCCTCGCCGAGCGCGAGCGCCGCCTGCTTGATGGCTGCTACTCCCCGCAGTGGGGCCTGGCCGAAGTCCGTGACGTCGTACACCACATCGGCGGTGAACAGTTCTTCCAGGCGGTCCAGTTCTCCCGCGTCGATCAGATGGCCGTGCATGGAGATCAGATCGGTGATCGCGTCGCGGTCCTCTGCGGCCAGCTCCATGACGGTCCTTTCGTCGTGGGGCCTCTGGACAGACTCGGAGCCCCCGGACATCAACAGCGGCCCGAGGATAGCCGACCGGAACGCGCGGGCGAGCCGGGCGGCTCCGGATACGGGGATCCGTACGCGATCCGAAGCCGCCTTCCTCCCCTCGAGGAGATGTGTAAATCGGGAAAGTCAGCCCATTTGTGGCATGTGGGCGAATTCGACCATGCCGACAGGTCAGACTTCGACGACGCGGAGCGGGGCTTAAACAGAGCCTGTTCGAGGTGATCGACGGCATCTACCAGGTCTCTACCAGGTCCGGAACCTGGACCTGTCGAACCTGACACTGGTCGAGGGCGACACAGGTGTCGTCGTCATCGACCCCCTGATCTCCGCCGAGACCGCGTCGGCGGCGCTCGCGCTGTACCGCGAACACCGCGGTGACCGCCCCATGACCGGGCTGATCTACACGCATCGCACGGCGACCACTTCGGCGGCTTGCTCGGCGTGCTGCCGCACGGCCACGCCCCGGTTCCGGCTTCCGGAACTCATGGATACCCGTCGCGACCGCCATCGCCGTCATGGCGCGGATCAGTGCGGTCTGTCCGGCTGCTTTCCGTCCGGGCACCGCCGCAGCCGACGCGGACGGGCACGTGGTGCAGAGCGGCGTCTCCCTCCCGTGGTTCGCGGGAGGGAGACGCTGTACGTACTCGGGTCAGCCCGCCGCGGCAGCCGCACCCGCCTCAGCGATGGGCTCGTCCTCGCCCTTGGTCCCGCCGGCCACACCGATGGCTCCCGCGATCGCTCCGTCGACGAAGATCGGGATGCCGCCGGGGAGCAGCGCGGAACCCGGCTGTGTGGCCATGGTGGCGAGCAGGATGGGGTCCTGCGCGGCGAACTTGGCGAAGGCCACCGTGGGCAAGCCGAGCCCGGCTGCCGTGATCGCCTTGTGGGTGGCGACGTTCGTGGACCAGAACGTGGCGGTGTCCATACGGGCGAGAGTCTGGAGATTGCCGCCGCTGTCCACGACAGCGACGGTGACGGCGACCTTCAGGTTCGCTGCCTGTGCCAGTGCGGCGTCCAGGACTCGACGGGCGACCTCGGCGGACAGTACCGGAGAAGTGGTCACGGAATGGCTCCTGTTGTTGTGGTGTCGTTTCTCGGGACGGGGGAGTAGGGGGATCGAGTTTTACCGGAGGGCGAAGCGGAACATGGCCTCATTGAGCGGTCCCGGCGTTCCGGGGAGGCAACTGTCTTTGTCCACGAACCTTTTCAGGTACCCCGCTCCTTCGGTCCCACCGGATCCCTTGAGTTGACGGGGAAGATACAGTCGGCCGAAGCCGTAGTGCCGTCCCCGCCAGGTCATCAGTGAACGCTCCACCGTAGCGAATGCGGCGCTCAACTCCGGGGAATCAGAGGCCAGAACAGCTCCCCGGAGTGACCAATGGGCCCGATAGGGTGGATCGTTCAACATGCGCAGATGATCGATTCGTTCGAACACCTCGGATTTCCGGGGGTCGTATCCGAACAGCGCCAACTCCATCAGGTGGAAATTCAATGACTGCACCGCGCTGGCAGCCCCGGTGGCCTCTCGGAAGTTCATGAACTGCTCGGGCGAGAGCGTCCTGAGGGCATGGAAAATCCCCTTGATCAGCTCGGAGCACGCAGCCACCTGACCGATACGGAACTGGGCTTCCTCCCGGTCGCCGGAGTCCATGGCGACGATCGCCCGACAGGCGGTCCACCGGGAAAGATAGAAAGCGAGTTCGCACGCATGAACGGAGCGCAGAAAGATGTGCTCGTTGTCGTCATCGGATTGCGTGAACGCCGTGCACCGGGTGAGTACGTACAGCCGCCACCGCAAAGCCGCGTCGGTCCCGGCACCGTGGGCGACATCGGCCCCGTGCACCGGCCCCACCGGGTTGATGACCACGTCGTCCACCTGCCCGATCACCGCGTGCAGCCGGGCAAGTCGCTCCGGCAGGTAGGGAAGAGCGCCGGGCCGGACATCTTCCCGCGCCTGTTCCCAGGCGGCCAGATCGGCGAGGGTCGCGCGCATGGCAAGAGTCACGGCCGCGACCGGATCCTCCCCGTACGGTGCGAGGAACCAGTCGTAGACATGGAGACTGGTGTAGCGGTAGTACTCGGGAATCCGCTCACTCCGGCTGAACGGCCGGGTCAGCAACCGGATCGTTTCCGCTTCCGTTGCGTGGCTGTCCACCGCCACGGCCTCGTACGATCCCGCCAGTCGATCGCGCTCGGATTCGGTCAGCGCGGCCCGGCCGCGGGTGCTCTGGAGTCTGGCTATGTTCTCGGCGTCGCCGGGCAGGCTCGGTCCGGTCGGCTCGGTCGGCGTGCCGTGCATGGGTCAGCCCCCGTCCTCTGCTGAACGGCCGACGACAAGGTGCTTCTCGCGGCTGGAGCGGCGCACCTCGCAGTCGACGAAGCCCGATGCGTGCAGCAGATCCAGGAATTCACCAGCGGTTCGGTGCCGGCCCCGGGTTTCGACGTGCATGGAGAGGTTCATCACCGCCGTGGCCAGCGGTCGGTGACCGTCGTCGTCGAAGAGCCGATCCATCACCAGCACCCGACCGCCGGGTTCGCAGGCCCGATGCGCCTTGCGCAGCAGCTCCAGACAGGTGGCGTCGTCCCAGTCGGAGAGGATGTAACCGAAGGCGAGGCAGTCACCCCCGGGCAGCTGGTCGCGGAAGAAGTCCCCGGGTGCGAAGGAGAGCCGGTCGCCGAGGCCGTAGTCCTCCCGGGTCCGCGCGAGGTGAGGTGCCACATGCGGCAGGTCGAAGACGGTGGCGTGGAGCGCCGGCGTACGGAGCAGCGCGGAGACCGAGAACGGACCGTTCGCCCCGCCGACATCCACCAGTCGGCGGACCCCACGCAGCCCGGCGAGCTCCACCAGTTCACCCGAGACGTCGAAGCTCAACTGCCACATGGCACGGAGAAAGTCGGCCACCGACCCGGCGTCCGCGTACATCGCCTCGAAGGGGGCGGGGAGCGCTGCGTCCACCGACGCCTTGCCTTGTGACAGATAGGCGTCCAGCTGCGGCATCCGACCGGCGGTGCTGGTGACGAGATGCCCGACGAACGCGCCGGCATAGCGGGAATGGGCCGGGTCCAGATACGGAGCGGATTCCGTGGGCACCAGGTACCGGCCGTGGCTGTCCTCGTCCAGGACCCCGAACGCACGGAGCGCGATGAGTAGCCGGCCGAGAGTCTCCTCGGCGGCCCCGGTGCCGGCGGCGATCTTCCCGGTACTGCTCGCTCCGTGCTCGATCAGAAACGCGAATACGCCATGCCGGTCGGCCAAGTGAACGGCATGGGTGGCGTGCATGCCGAATACCGCCCGTTCCAGCGTCTCGGGCATCCCGCTTTCGGTCCGCTCCGGCAGTGCGCCGCCCACCGGGAATTGTGGTGCGGTGCGACATGAGTCCAGGTTGCCGAGGCCGTCTTGTGCAGCGTGCCCCACTGCTGCCCCCTCTCGCCGGCTTTCGCCAGGCCATCGGAATCCACCACGAGCGTGTGGGCCTCAGCATGGCCCGAATCCGGAGTCCTTCCGGGGCGGCGACCGATAAACCGTCCGGTCGTGCGGGGTGCCGCCCGTGCTGTTGGAGGATCGGCCGCGACGGACCATGCATCAACTACCCGTGTCCCCACCCGAACTGGGGATGTGGCAGAGACTGACCGGCCTCAACAATGGGCGGCGAACGTGATCGAGGAAGTTGGTGCGAATGCTTAGCATGCCGTCACAGAGCTCTGGGCAGTCCCGCTCCTCACGGGCCGGGACGAAGAAACGGATCACCATCATCGGTGCCGGCATATCCGGCTTGGTGGCGGCGTACGAACTCGAACGGCGTGGCCACACCGTCGAAATGCTGGAGGGGAGACTGCAACTCGGCGGCAGGGTACGCACTCACCGATTCCTGCCCGACCGCCCGGGGCCCTCGGTGGAACTCGGCGCCATGCGGGTGCCGGCCACCCACCACCGCACCATGCATTATGTGCGCGAACTCGGACTGGCCGACCGGGTAAGGGAGTTCAAGACGCTGTTCCAGGACGACACCGGGTACCTGGAGACACACTCGGGGCACCAGCGGATACATGACGCCTCACCGGCTCTCGTACAGGAGCTGAGACTGCGCCTGCCGGAGCGCGAGTACAGCGATGCGACGGTGCTCTTCGCCGCTTGGCTGTCCGTACGGGTGAACGCCATCGCACCCAAGAGCTTCCGTGACAGTATCCAGAACGGACTGGACCGCGAAATCCTCGGACTGGTCGAAGGAATCGACCTCGCGCCCTATGTGTACGGACCGGGCAAGGACCGGATCGACCTGCATTCCCTGTTCGCGGACCACCCGCAGATCCAGGCGGGGTGCACGGGCAGGCTGTACCGCTTCGTCGAGGACATCGTCAACGAGACCAGTTCCAGCCTCGTGCGGCTGCAGGGCGGAATGGACCAGATGGTTCACGAGCTCCGTGACCGGATCCAAGGGCCGATCGGCTGCGGCCAGGAAGTGGTCGGGATCGAACTACGGGACGACGACGTCGTCCTCCGGATGCGGCGTGGATTCGGCACGGTCACCAAGACGTGCGACTACGTGCTGTGCACCATTCCCTTCTCCGTACTGCGGACCATGGACCTGGTCGGATTCGACGACGACAAACGGGCGATCGTCCACGACATGAGCTACTGGTCCGCCACCAAAGTCGCCTTCCACTGCAGGGAGCCGTTCTGGGAGGCGGACGGCATCACCGGCGGTGGATCCTTCACCGGGGGCCTGATCCGCCAGACCTACTACCCTCCGACCGAGAGCGACCCCGCGCTCGGCGCGGCCCTGCTGGCCAGTTACACCATCGGTGACGACGCCGACGTGCTCGGTGCTCTCGGGCGCCGCGCCCGCCTCGCCACCGTGCTGGACGAACTGACCGCGGTACACCCGCAGTTGCGGCAGGACGGCATGATCCTCGGCGTAGTGGATCAGGTGTGGGGCAGTGCTCCGTCGAGCATGGGGGCGGCTGCCGTCCGCTGGGGGAAGGACATCGCCACGTGTGAGGCGGAACGGGCCTCTGCGGCTCGCCGGCAAGGACGGCTGTTCTTCGCCGGTGAACACTGCTCCACATTTCCCGCCTGGATCGAGGGCGCGATCGAGTCGGCCGACAACGTCGTGCGGGAGATCGATCTCTACCAGCCCGGCGCGAGCGAGAGAGCCGTCGCCGGCCGCCACAGCGCGTCGGGGGCGGAGGCATGAGCCTCTTCGATCTCCCGCGGCTGCACTTCGCCGGAACCGCCACGACCCAACTGCCCACCGGACCGCGCGGCGGACTGGTCGATCTCGCGACGAACACCGCCCTCACCCCCAACGGCCGGCCGTTCCCGGCGGACCGCCCGGCCGGTGAGTACCACGACATCCTGGACAGGACAGATCCGGGGCCCGGACCGGCCAAGGGCCAGAACTTCGGTGGCAGCGGCCACTTCGCCGTGGACGCACGCATGGTCGGCGCGGAACTCTCCGCCGGAACGCTGATCACCGACGACCCCGTGATCGGCGGCCACGTCGATATGTGGGGCCACTACAACGAGTACTTCGCCACCACGGCCAACCGCGCCAGGGTGTTCGACATCGACCCGTCCTCCCACTGGACCACCACGCTGATGGTCGGTCAGTTCTGCTTCGGCCGCCAAGGCCGTTCGCACGACGTCGGATACCTCTTCACCGGCGACGTCGAAGGGTTCCAGCCGCCCAGATGGCAGGTCTTCGACCCGCACATCAACGCCGACGTCCGGCCGTCGGCGTCCCGGTTGCCCTCCTCGTCGGTGCACCAGTTCGTGGTCACCGGTGACGGCGCGCTGCACTGGCTGGAGCAGCCGTCCCGCTCAGCTGTCGTGACCCGGCTGCGAGACGCGGTGGAGACCGCAGGGGCCGACGGGATCGTCGTGCAGTTCGCACTCCACGGCACTCCGGCACCGGCCGTTCCCGAGCAGCCCGTCACCTGGCAGCTCCGCGGCACCGTCGCGCCCTGGCGAGCGGACGAACCCCGCTCGTACCCCGCAGGACGTCTGCTCACCGCGCAGGACCCGCCCCGCCCGCACCCGTCCCCGGTACCCCGCCAGGTCACCGTCGACGTGGGAGCGGCACATGTCACCTTCAACCTGGTCGCCGGACCGCCGGGGACACTCGCCGTCCGGGCCGGCGAGGGGGAGACCTGGGAACTGCGCACGGCACACGGCGACCATCTCGTCGCCGAACTTCCCACGGGTGCCCGGACAGCCGCCGAGGACCTGACCAGCGGGGTGCTGACCGTGCCTCGTCAACCGCGGGCGGATGCCGCCGAACACGAAGCGCTGTGTCTGGTGAGGCGGAACAGCGACGGCACAACGACCCCGCTGCTGAGCGAGCGTGAGGTCAACATCCAGGCGGACGACGCGTGCATCATCGTCGACCACCCCGACGGCGAACACGACGACACCTACGACGTCCGTGTATCCGTCCTCTCCCTGATCCGGGGCAGGCCCGGCCCCCTGAACGCCCTCCATGTCCGGCAGTACGCCAACCCCCGTGCCCTGCCCCGGGACGAGGCGGCCCGCTCACCCCGGGCACGCTGCACGGACATCGATATCGTGCGGCTGCGCCCCGACCTCCCCGACAGCCCTGTGAAGAGCACCGACTGGGCGGCCGAGTGCACGATCAGTACCGACGTCCGGGGGCGCGGGGCGTTCGTCCTGCGGGGTGCGCGGCCAGGCTGCGCCAGAATTCTGCTGACCGCGGCCGGTGAGGACCCTCCCGCCGATCCCTCGCTCCCCGGGTCCGCCGCCGTCGCCTACGACAACGACGACCGGCTCGGCTACTGGGCCGGCGCCGGACATCTCTCGGTGCGGGTTCTCCCCGACGACTGGTGGCTGGCGGACGTACCGCAGGACCAGGTGACCTTCGACCTGGTCCACGCGGAGGTCTTCGCCTTCTACGAGCACATGTTCGCCTTCATGAAGGACAAGGTCTTCAGCCTGGCGGACCAGTTCCGCGTGGACACGTACGCCCGGCTGATCTGGCAGATGTCCGACCCGGAGAACAAGCCGAAGACGTACTACATGCCACCGACCCGCGACCTGTCGGAACCCAAGGCCCGTCTGCTGCTGGCCTACCTCCGCGTGCGCAACACCCCGGACCAGGTCCTCACCACCAGCCCGGCCACCACGCGCGCGGGCGGCGGCATCACCACTCGGCAGGAGCTGGTGTCGACACTGCGGCACGCCGCGATGATCGAACTGGCAGTCACCCTCCAGTACCTCTACGCGGCCTACTCCCTCCCACTGCACGGGGCCGGACTGGAATACGTCCGGCAAGGGCAGTGGACAGAAGAGCAGTTGAGGATCGTCAGCGGCGACGGCGGAAAGACACTCGACGACGGGATCCGCAACACCCTGCTCCGCGTGGCCCGCGAGGAAATGATCCACTTCCTCGTCGTCAACAACATCGTCATGGCGCTCGGTGAACCCTTCCACTTTCCCGCCATCGACTTCGGCACCCTCAACGGCGAACTGCTCGTACCGCTGGACTTCTCGCTGGAAGGCCTCGACATCGGCAGTGTCCAGCGGTTCATCGCCATCGAGTCACCCCACCGCATCAGCCACGACGTCCGGTACGGCGCCCTCGGCGGCCCTGTCCGCGGCCCGCGGCCGGGGCCTCCCGGCTACGCCTCGTTGAGCGATCTCTACGCCGACGTACGAGAGGCGCTCCAGCGCATCCCCGGGCTCTTCATGGTGGACCGGGGAAGAGGCGGCGGCGAACACCACGTATTTCTGCGGAAGTCGGTGAACACCGCGCACCCGGACTACCAATTGGAGGTCGACGACCTCTCCAGCGCCCTGTTCGCGGTCGACTTCATCACCGAGCAGGGCGAAGGACAGATCCTCTCTCAGGAGGCGGACCCCCCGAGCGAGGAATGCCACTTCGACGCCTTCCTGCGGATCTCGGATCTCCTGATGAACCTGCGGCTGAACCGGCCGCCCGGTCACCGCCCGGCCCCGGACTTCGCCTATCCGGTCCTGCGTAACCCGACCCTGACCGAAGGCACCGGAATCCGGCAGGTCATCGTCGAACCGACGGCCCGTGAGGTCGCCCGGCTCTGCAACGGCTCCTACTTCATGATGGCCCAGCTCATGGTCCAGCACTTCGGCGAACAGCCCGACGCGAGCCTGCGGCGATCGGAGCTCATGAACTACTCGATCGACCTCATGAACGGTGTGCTGCAACCCCTGGCCGAACTGTTGGCAGTCCTGCCGTCGGGTGTACCGGGCCGGACGGCAGGAGCACCGTTCGCGCTGGAGAGGGCGCCGGAGCCCCTCACCCGCCCGGACGTGGCACGACGCGTCTTCGCACGGCGCTGCACGGAGCTCGCACGGACGGCCCGGGAACACCCGGTCGTCCCGGCCCGAGTGGCGGACACGCTCAGCTTCCTGGCCGACCGCTTCGGCGCGTACTGACTCCCCCCGCTCCTCAACAGCAGGAAAGGCGAAAGATATGACCACTGCGTACGACACCGACGTCCTCGTCGTCGGCGGCGGCCCGGTCGGCATGGCCCTGGCCCTGGACCTCAGATCGCGAGGGGTGGCCCACACCGTCGTCGAAGCGAGCGACGGATCGGTCTCCCACCCCAAGGTCAGCAACATCGGCCCGAGGTCCATGGAGTTCTTCCGCCGGTGGGGCGTCGCGGACAAGATCCGCGCCGCCGGCTGGCCGAGGGACCACACACTCGACAGCGTCTGGGTCACCCGGATCGGGGGACACGAGGTACTGCGGCTGCCCATCGGTACCAGCGAGACCCGGCGGCCCTTCGCGCACACCCCGGAGCCCGACGAGATCTGCCCCCAGCACTGGCTCGCGCCCCTGCTCGCCGACGAGGTGGGCAGACACCCGGACGGACCGCTGCGGCTGAACTGCCGCATGGACACCTTCCAGCAGGGCGACGACGGGGTCGTCGCCACCGTCACCGACCAGAGGGACGGGACGGTCGGCACCATCCATGCCCAGTACCTCGTGGCCTGCGACGGTGCCTCCTCACCGATCCGCAAGGCATGCGGCGTCGCCGCCCCGGCCCGCCATCCCACCCAGACGTTCCGCAACATCCTCTTCCGCGCCCCTGAGCTCGGTGAACAGCTGGGAACACGCAAAGCGCTCTTCTACTTCCTCCTGCTGTCGACGTCGCTGCGCTTTCCCATGCGGGCGATGGACGGCCGCGGGCTGTTCCGGCTGTCGGTCCGCGTCGACGGCAGTCCCGAGGCAGCCCAGCCCGCCCTGGCGCTGATCCGGCAGGCGCTGGCCGTCGACACGCCGGTCGAGGTGCTGTCCGACCACGCATGGCATCTGACACACCGGGTGGCGGAGGAATTCCGCAGCGGCCGGGTCTTCTTCGCCGGAGACGCCGCACACACCCTGTCGCCCTCCGGTGGGTTCGGTATGAACACCGGCATCGCGGGCGCGGCCGACCTGGGCTGGAAACTCGCAGCCGAACTGGCGGGCTGGTCGGGGCCCACGCTCCTGGACACGTACCGAATCGAGCGGCAGCCCGTCGCGGAGCAGGCGGTGGAGGAGGCGAACCGCAATCTCGTCCGTACGATGAGCCGCACCCTGTCCGAGGATCTTCACGAGGACACACCCGCGGGCGAGCGGGCCCGTGCCGCGATGGCCGAACAGCTGGAACGCAGCGGAATCCGCCGCGAGTTCGACGCTCCCATGATCCATATGGGATACCGGTACGAGTCCCCGGTCATCGTCCCCGACCTCGGAACACCACCGGCCGACGAGAACGAGCAGCGTCCCAACAGCAAGCCGGGATCACGCGCCCCGCACGCCTGGCTGAAGCCGGGACTCTCCACACTCGACCTGTTCGGTGACGGCTTCCGGCTGCTGAACTTCGCGGAACCTCCTCGGTACCACCCGTGCCCGCAGCACGAAGGGTTCGAAAGGGCCTTCGCCGACCGGCACATGCCGCTGGGCGTCACCGTGTGCCACGACTCCGAAGTGGCCGCCCTCTACCAGCGCCCGTTCGTCCTGGTGCGGCCCGACGGACACGTGGCCTGGCGGGGCTCGGAGCTCCCCACCGACCCCGGCGCGCTCGCGGACACGGTACGCGGCGCCCGGTGACGCACCCCCCGGTGCGCGGACGGATGCCATTACTCTCAGGGAGAGGCACCATGCTGTTCGAAGAACTGCCACCTTTCGACCTGCGCGGCTGGCCGGCCGAGGCCATCGCCGATCCCTACCCCGTCTACCTGCGCTACCGGGCGAGGTCCCCCGTACACCATGTGCCGGGCCTGCCGGGCGAGCCGGACACCTACTACGTCTTCGGTTACGACGAAGTCGTGCAGGTGCTCACCAGCCCACGGTTCGGACGCAGCGCGGACGCCGCGAACACCGAACCCCCGGTCGCGAGCTCCGCGTGCCCCACGGCGCCACGGCCGGCGGACCGCCACGAAACCCTGCGCACCATGCTCCGGAACTGGCTGGTGTTCCTCGACCCGCCCCGGCACACCACCCTGCGCACGCTGCTCAGTAAGGAGTTCACCCCGAGGATTGTCCTCGGTCTGCGCGAGCGCATGCAGGAGATCGCTCGCGAACTGCTCGCGGAGATGCGGCGCAAGGAAGTCGTGGACCTGGTGGCGGAGTTCACCGCGCCTTTCCCCGTCATGGTGATCTGCGAACTGCTCGGGGTGGAGCGCCGGCACTGCGACTGGCTGCGTGAACTCTCCGTCCAGTTGCAGGAGGCGAGCACGTCGCGGGCGGGCAGCGGCACGGACGGGCTCGTGCGCGCCGACGCAGCGGCCCGGCAACTCGTCGAATTCTTCCGCGACCACGCCCGGCGCCGCCACGGCGGGGACGCGGAAGATCTGGTCTCTCTGCTGGTCAGAGCCGGCGAACAAGGCGAGCCCCTGACGGACGACGAGATCGCCGCGACCTGTGTCCACCTGCTCACCGCCGGACACGAGACCACCACCCATGCGCTGGCCAAGTCGGCCCTGGCCCTGCTGGACCGACCCGACACCCTCGCGGAACTGTGCACGGCGGAGCAGCTGCTGCCAGGGGCCGTCCAGGAACTCGTCAGATTCGACCCGCCGGTCCAGGCCGTGAGCCGATGGGCGTACCAGGAGGAAGCGCTCGGCGGACACCGGATCCGGCGGGGAGCGAAAATCGTCCTCATGCTGGGCTCGGCCAATCGGGATGCCTGCCATTTCCCCCACCCCGATGTGCTCGACGTGCACCGGCCCCCTGACCGACACCTCGGATTCGGCCTGGGAATCCACTTCTGCCTGGGCGCGGCACTGGCCCGGACGGAAGTCGAGACCGGGCTCGCTGCGCTGCTGGAGTTCCTGCCGGGGGCGAGTCCGACCGGCCCAGGAGTCCGGTACACGGACGATCTGGTCTTTCACGGACCGGCGGAGTTGTGGCTGGACACCGGAGCACGGCCCGGAAACCGGGCCGGTGTACCGCTCGGAGTACGGAGCAACTCGGTGCGGCCGGACGTTACCGGAGGGGCGCGGCCGAGCGGCTGAGCCGGGACGGACGCCGGTCGGGCAGATCAGACCGGCGCGACCCGCTCCGCCGTCACCCTCCCGTACCCGGTGGAGACATTCCCTCGGGCCCGATGCCCTGTATGCAGCGCGCGAGTTCCAGACGGGAATGGACCTGTAGTTTGCGGAAGATCTGCCTCATGTGGAAGGCGATCGTATGAGGTGAGAGGAACATGCGGTCAGCGACCTGACGATTCGTCAATCCTTGCACCACGTGTTCGGCCACGGTGAGTTCGGTCCTGGTCAGGCTCCGCAAGCCGGTCTGCGGCTCAGGGGAATGCGACCAGTGCCGGCGGCGGATCCCCACGGCCCGCAGTCTGCGGCGGACCCGGGCGGTGTCGCCTTCCGCGCCCAGTTGCCCGTACAGCGTGAGCGCGCTCTCCAGACTCCGGACGGCGCGTGCCCGCGACGTTTCGAGCAACAGCGCACCCAGGTCCTCGGCTGCTGACGCGCGGGCCCAGGCATCACGGTGACCTGCGACGGCTTCCTCCAGCGCGTCGGCATCCCCCTCGATCAGACCCCGGGCGTGCTCGGCTGCCGCGAACACCACAGTGATACCGGGGTTGGCACGCGCCAGCCTCTCAGCCGCCGCGGACACCTCGGCCGCCCGGCTCGGGTGCCGCGTAGCCAGCAGTACACGAACCAGCCACGGGGCGAACCCGGGCTCCTCGATCAACAGGGCGCCGCGACCGGGTTCGTTCGACCACAGCTCTTCGAGAGCGTTCTTGAGATCGGGTTCACTGCCGCTTGCCAGGGCGATCTGGGCCTCGATCCAGGCACCGGCCGCCGTGCACACCTGCCCACGGTCGTCCGGCAGCGCTTTCCTGAGGCGGCGAGCGTAGTCACCGGCCCGTGCCAGCTCGCCCCGGTGCGAGGCCACCGTCGCCAGCAACTGCCAGGCCAGCGGCATGAACACGCAGACCCCGGACTCCTCGGCAACGGCGAGTCCCGCTGCCGCCTCCCGTTCCGCCTCGTCCAGCCTGCCGTCGGCGAGCCGGAGCCGCGCGTGTACGAGTCTGGGGACGTCGGCCGAGACGAACTCGACCGGGTCCGGGGTTGTTCCGAGTGCGGCCTCCGCCTCGCTGAATCTGCCGGTATGGGCGAGCATCATCGCGGACACCAGCCGGGGATGGGTGTGCCATTCGAAGGCCGAGCCCCGGTCCGCGAGTGCTACGGCGTCCTGGCACAGGGCCAGCGCTTCGTTGAGCTTCCCCTCGCGCCAGCGCAGTACGGCGAGTGCGGTGGTGACACCTGCCTGGATGTCCAGCCCTTCGTCACCATCACCGTCACCGCTGCCATCGCCACGGCCACCGTCAGCGGCAAGCGCCTGTTCGGCGTGGCGCGCGACCTGATGCCCGTCGTGGGCCGACCAGGCCGACAACTGGTTGAGTACGGCCTTCTGGCGCAGGTGGGCCGGTACGCCGGGCTGTGCGAGAAGCTCCCCGGCGACTTCGAGGCAGTCCGTTGTCCGGCCGAGGAGCAGCAGTGCCGTGGACAGCCAGTAGCGCAGCCGGGCGGTGATCTCCGGACCGGCCGGGCGGGTGAGCGCGTCCCGGGCCAGGGTGACGGCCGTCGGGAGCGTCCCGGAGCGTACGCATGCCTCCACCGCGATCACCGTGAGCGGTTCATGTGCCGCGTCGACGACCGGCCGCACCAGTTCGAGACCGCGCAGCGCCAGGTCCGCGGCGGTCTGCGGGGCGTTCGTCACCGACTCCTCGGCTGCCTGGCGCAACAGCCCGGCCATGGCCGGGTCCCCGCGGTGGGCCCCGTGGATGAGATGTGGGGCCACCGACGTGGGGGAGTGACCGCGCGCGAGCAGGATGCCCAGGGCCTGCCGGTGCAGGGCTCCACGGACCACACCCGGCATGTCTTCCATGAGTACCTGTCGCATCAGTTCATGGCGGAAGGTGACTGTTTCGGTGCCGCACTTGACCATCCCGGCGACGACCGCTTCGCGAAACCGGGGGACCAGTGCGCCCACCGGTTCACCGAGCATCTCCGCGATGTCCTCGGGCAAACAGGCCGGACCCAGTACCGCTGCCACCTCCATGAGCAGTCGTGCCTGCGGTGACACCGTCGCCAGCCGGTCCTCCATCAACGCGCTGAACCACCGAGGTGCCCGCCCGGAGGCCGAGGTGCCCGCCCGGGGCCCGGTGCCGGCCGGTGCGCCGGACAGGCGGGCGGTGCCTCCCTGCACACAGACGTCGCCCTGTTCCAGGAGTTGTCCGATGACGGCAACGAGCAGCCGGGGATTGCCCTGGGCCAGACCCAGCAGGGTGCTCAGTTCGGCGTCGGGCCGCCCGTCGGCGCAGTCGGCGAACAACTGCGAAACGGCCGAGTCGCAGAGCGGCCCGAGGGGCAGACGCAGGGCCTCCGTGGGGCTCTGCGGCCAGACGTCCGGTCCACCCGGAAGGGCCGGTTCATCCTCCTGAACGGTGCGTCGGGCGGTCAGCCACACCACCGGGGAATTCCGCAGACGTGACATCAGCGGGTGCAGCGTCGCAGCGAGCAGTGGGACGGGGCTCCGGCCCTCGTCGCAGGTGAGCAGCAGCGGGGCCTTCTTGAGCTGGGCTTCCAGAAGTGACAGCGAGGCCGCATGGAAATGCCGGTCGTCCCGCTGCTCGTCCCGCACTTCCCGAGCTCCCCGGCGCGGGCTCGGGCGACGGTCGGCGTCCAGCGACCGGGCCAGGGCATGGAACAGCGATGTCATCGGCAGGGCCGGGGAGAACTCGTCGCCCTCCAGGTGGATGACCGTGAAGCCCCGCGCGGACGCCGCCCTCCGGGCCTCGGCCAGCAAGCGGGACTTCCCGATCCCGGCCGGTCCGCTGATCCATCCCTGGACGCAGCGCCGTGAATTCTGTGCCCGCTCGAAGGCGCGGCCGATCAGCTCGGTCTGCTCCGTGCGTCCGCGCAGCGGCCGTACGCTCACGCCGGACCGGCCGACCGGTTCCTCGGCACCACCCGACGAAGTTCGCTCGCTGTCGTGGAGTGCGGGCACCTTTGCCATGGCGGGGGGCGTACCTTTCACGGACGGGAGACAGGAGAAGCACCTGCGCAGCGGGCGGACTGCGGATCGTGGGCCCACGGCCGCGGGCCGCGTGCCTCTGGCGCACCGGTCTCCGCTCTTTCTACGAATCCGGTGGCGTCTTCTGCCCGGACACCGCTCCGGTGCCGGGGCCTGTCTCCGGTATGGCTTCCGTGCTGCGAATCGGCCACCCGGGGAGGAGCGTGGCGAGCACGGCACAGCCGAGTGACACGTACAAGGCGACCGTGTAGGCGGCCGAAAGTCCTGCCGCGTACTGTGCGATGAAGACGTGGCTGTTCGCCGGTGCGGTGACGCCTCGCGCGACGATGGCGGCCAGTGCCGCGACGCCGAGTGCCTGGCAGACCCGCTGGGTTGCCTGAAGCAGTGCTGTACCACTGCCGACGCTCTCCCGGGGAACGTCGCTGAGAGCCGTGACCTGTGTCGTCGGCGGGATCGCACCCGCGCCTGCACCCGCCAGCAGCAAGGGCCACACCAGGCCTCGCGGGTCGGGATCCGCGGCGCGTGCGCGCAGCATCGCGATGCCTGCGGCCAACAGCAGAAAGCCCACGGCGAGCGGGAGCCGCGGCCCCCACCGGTCCCTGACCCGGCCCGCCAGGACACCGGCTGCACCGGAGGAGAGCGCCAGTGGCAGCAGGGCCAGCCCCGCATCCAGTGCGCTGACACCGCGCACCACCTGCATGGACAGCGGCAGCAGGAACTGCGTTCCGAAGAAGGGGACTTGACCGAGCGCGTTGATGGCGCTGCCGATCCAGTAGGTACGGACGCGGTAGAGCCGCAGGTTGAGCAGGGGAGAGGCCGAGCGGAGCTGGACGCGTACCAGCACGACCAGGGCCAGGGCGCCCACGGCGAACGCGGCCAGTGTGGTGCCGCGCGAACTGCTGTGGGAGCCGCTCGGGGAGCCGAGCAGGGTCGCGCCGAGCAGCAGCCCGCTGAACCCCACACAGACGAGGACGACGCTCGGCAGGTGGATCCGGGGGGCGGATTCCGCCCGGGGCCCGTCGGGGGTGAGGAAGCGGCTCCCCAGGAGTACGCCGAGTGCGCCGATCGGCACATTGATGAAGAAGATCCAGCGCAGCATCCCGGCGTCCACGAAGGCGCCGCCCAGCAGTGGCCCGACGGTCGGGGCGAAGACGAGGACGATCCCGAAGACACCGAACGCGAGGCCGCGCTTCGCCGCGGGAAACGCGGTGAACAGCTTGGCCGAGCCCAGCGGCAGCGCGAAGCCACCGGCGAGACCCTGGACGACCCGCGCCACGATGAGCAGCGGCAGGGAGGGCGCGAGACCGCACAGGAGGGAGGCTCCGGCGAAGCAGCCGAGGGAGATCAGATAGACCTTCTTCGTGCCCAGTCGTTCGCCGAGCGCCCCGGCCAACGGGGTGGCGACGCCGAGTGCGAGCGCGTAACCGCTGACCACCCACTGCACATCGGCGGTGGACGCTCCGAACTCCTGCTGGATGCTGTGGATGGCGACATTGACCACCGTGACGTCGAGGATCGTCATGAAGGAGCCCACGGACACGGCGATCAGTGTCTTCCACGGCGAAGCCGTGCCGAACGGTTCGGGCCGCGGGCCCTCGGTCCCGGGGCGGGCGTCGCGGTTCATCGGGGGTCGGCGGTGTCTGCGAGGCGGTGCGGGGCCGGCGGGCTCTGGCTGTCGGCGAGTACGGCGAGGTGTCCGTCCTTGACGACGGCCCGGATGTCGTCCAGAGCGGCTGGGTCACGCAAGGGGTCGCCGCCCACGACTGTCAGGTCGGCGTGCCGCCCCGGTGCCAGGACGCCCAGTGTCTGGCCCTGACCGCACAGCGTAGCGGCGTGCCGGGTGCTTGCCTCGATGACCTGGAGCGGAGTCAGACCGGCGGCCAGCATGTACTCCATCTCCTGCCGCGGCATGCCCGCCGGAATACCGGGCAGCCCGACCCAGTCGCTGCCCAGGGCGACCTTGCCGCCCGCTTCGACGTAGAGGGCGAGGACGGAGACGAGCAGTTCCTCGACAGCCCGGAGGCCGTCGGCGGGGAAGTCCGGCAGATGCAGGCGGATGTTGATGAGTTCACCGCCGAGAGTGGGGACCAGGTAGACGCCTTGCTCCACCATGCGTGCGATCCGCCTGCGCAGCCCGGGGAGGGCATCCGTGCTGAGGGCACCCTCGCGGTGCAGTTCGACGTAGCCCATGTCGGGCGGCAGGGGGAAGAGCATGTGCTCGACGCTGGTGACACCCGCGTCGAGCGCGATGTCCAGTTGCGTGACGTGGTGGACATGGGAGCGGACGAGCAAGCCGTGTGTATCCGCGCGGCGGACGACCGCGGCGATCGGGCCTGGCCCGAGCACGGGGAGTCGGCCCGGGGTGCGGTAGTTGAAGTCGAAAGACTCCTGGGTCAGTTTGATGAAATCGGCGCCGAGGGCGGCCAGTTCGTCGACCGCGGCCTCGGCCTCCGTGGCCGAGTCGGCTGCGCGCGCGACGGAACCGTCACCGCGCATGGACGGATAGCCGCCCGCTGCGGTGAGCGCGGGCCCGGCCGCGAAGACACGGGCCGCATGTAAGTCCCCTCCAGCGGTGTGGAGTTGTGACACGAGGTCCGGTCCGCAGCCGGTGTTTCCCAGGCTCGTCACGCCGTCCTTGAGGAAGGCGCCCAGGGTGGCCGGGAGATCCTGCTCGATGTGTGTGTGCGAGTCGATGATCCCCGGCAGGACGGTCTGCCCGTCGCACCGCAGGACCAGTGCCGCGTCCGGGATGCGTACCTGAGAGGCCGGCCCGACGGCCGTGATGCGGCCGTTCTCGATGACGACCACGCCGCTGTGAATCGGTTGCGTGCCGCTGCCGTCGATGACACTGCCGCCTACGAGGGCGAGAGCACCGGGGCCTTTTCCGTGTACATGTGGGGATTCCGGATTCGCGGCGGATCCCCCGAAGGATTCCGCACGCGATTCCGCTTCGTGACTCATCAAGAGGCTCCCGTCGATGAAGTGCATATGCCGGGCGCGCGGTTCGACGCGGAATTCGCGTATGTCGCGACACGGATATGGGCAGGCGGTTCTAGGGAAATGTCAATCGCCGGACAAGGGGGACGCGTTGGGTGCAGACGCTGCAATCGATCGTCTCGATGTTAATGTGTTAACATCGAGCACGTCAAGATGCGCTTCCGTCGGCTGCGTGCTGTGCCTGCGGGCCCCATGTGGCCCCGCCTTCCTGTGATCTGAGCCACAGTCACTGGCGCCGAGTGGGTCGCTGGTGGAGACTGCGGGCGAGTAATTGTGCTGGCCGGTGTTTCGAGGACGACGCCGACCGGCTCGCGGTGGGCCTCACGGCAACTGGTACGTGCGACGCGAGGTGACGGAACATCCGTGCACGTGAGGTGCGTTGGATGATTCCGACCCGCAGTGCGGGCGTGGGCCGGGCACCAAGGGCGCTGTTCGCTCCCTGGCTGCAGCCGGGGAGCGTTTCGAAACAGCGCCCATGTGATGCGTAGTCGGACGGGTCCGTAGCCTCGGCGGCATCGTGGGCCGGACCGGTGGCAGAGAAGGCGGCGACCAGCCATGACGCAAGACCCCGCAGACCCCACAGAGCGCAACGTTTCTGCTGAGGGGGTGTCACCGCCGCCCGCCAAACCACCACTGATGACCGCGCTCTACCAGGCGGGTCGTGCCGTGGATGCCGCAGTCAACGCGGCCTTCGCGCCGATCGGTCTCAGCGCCTCACAATGGGCCGTCCTGTGCCTCATCGATGAACAGCCGGGCATAGCGGGCGCCGAAATCGCCCGCCGGTCCGACGTGAGCCCCGCCGCTGTGACGACCATGCTCGGCCGACTTCAGGCAGCGGGGCTGGCCGAGCGGCGCTCGCAGCCTCGGGGGCGCATAGTGGGTACCTTCCTCACCGAAAGCGGGCGTCGCCAGTTGCGGGAGGGGAATATCGTCGCGCGCGAGGTGGAACGGGAACTCACCGAACCTCTCGGACGGGAGAGCCTTGCCCGCGTGCTCGAGGACCTCAACTCCTTCGTTTCCACACTCAATTCACTAGAGGGAAAGAAGTAAGGGTTTCCGTTGTCGGGTCCTGGCGTTCAGGTCGACACGTGCTCCACTCCGGATCAGGCCTGCCGTGTGACCTTGCCATCGCTCGTGACGCTCACCGTGACCTCTCCGCCGGCTGGAACTTCGACTCGTGGCCAGCCGAGGAACGCCGTGTATCCCAGGGGGCGGGCCGATTGGCGGGATGTTTCTGCCAGCACCGACACCTCTGCCGCATAGGGTGTTTCGTTCGACAGGCGGAGCACGGTGGATCGGCTGTCCCCGCGGATACGTTCGACCTCGACATGGTCAAAGGTGAAGAGGACATCTTCTCCAGGCCGGACGTAGATTCCGGGAAGTTCGAGTGCCATCAGGATGCCGTCGGTCTCGGTCCAGGAGTTTCTCGTCCTGATGAAATTGCCGATACTGCCCTTGCCCTCGGCGTCGCTGGGCTGGATTCGTTCCATACTCGAACCGATCAAGTTGTCGGTTGTGATGTGCCCCGGCATATTGACGGCCTCGGCATGGGCATGCTGGATATCACTGATGAGCTCTGCGTACTTCTTCTGCCCGGTTGCCCGGTACAGCTTGAACAGGTGGTCGGCTGAGGAGGTGCAGACACCTGGCGCAGCGTGCTTGTTCTGACTGCTTGCCCAGACCGCGCCGGCCATCTTTCCGCCCAGTCGTGCAATATCGCTGCTTGCCGGGAACTGCGGATCGTAGGCGAGCGTCCAGGACGAGCACAGTGCGGCTTGAACCTTCGCGCGGTCCAGCCAGGAGCTCTTGCCTGTGTACTGATAGAGCGCCATGAATGTCTCCAGGAGACCGAACGCCGTTTCGGAGTCTGCATCCTGTGAGATATCTGCGCATGCGCCGCCGGTGAATCCGCGGGACGTGACGTCCCGCTCGTAATAAAATTCGGCGCTCTCCTCGGCCACGGTCAACCAGTCCGGACGGCGGAAGTATTCAGCCGCCAGGGCGAGTCCGGCCGGGGCGATGGCTCCGGCGGACGAGTTGTAGACGGCAATCTCGCCCGTTTCGGGAACGATGTACTGACCGAATTCACCGTACTCCCGCCAGGTGCGGGTGAAAGCCGCGGCCAGATCGTGAGCGGCCAATTCCCAGAGCTCCTTGACGGCTGCGCCGTGTCCTTGCGCCTTCAAGATCATAAAGTGTTTGATGAGCCAGAAGAGGATGTCCCCGTTCTTGCGCACCATGGCCTGCACTGCCGGAAAATCGGGGTGGGACTTCTCCGACCGGATTTCGCCGTCCGAGCTGATGTAGCCGAAGAAGAATCCACTTCGCCCTTGCATGCGAGAACAGATGAAGTCGAGCTCCTCAGCGACCCTGCCGCGTTCCGTCTCGTCGTTCAGGGCCAACATGGGGTAGGTGTTGATCATGCCGCTGACCCAGCCCAGTTGGAAATCATGCGAGTTTTCCGGGAGGTAGTACTTGCCGGCCTTGGTCTCGGTGAAGTTTCCGCGGCAGATGTCGGTACCCACCTCCGTCAGCTTGCTCATGGGAAGCAGGTTGCGGGGTGTCGTAGCGCCCGTCAGCGACTTCCGTACGTCCATGAATTCCTGCAGGAGTGCCGGAATTCCGTCGGCATCGAAAGTGAAAACCTGGAAGCGAATCGACACCGCGTCGCCGGCAGACCAGTTCGGCGCGCTGTCCCCGCTCGGTCGGAAGTCGCCGAAACCGGCTGCCAACTGGCGCATGACAGGTGCCGAAATGCGAAAGTCGCAGCTTTCCCTGTTCGCGCTCTCCTCGACGGAGAGTCCACTATTGCCAAGTCGTGTGCCTTGCTCGGTGAGGACGATCCACCCTTTCTTGAGCCTGGGCGAGAAAAAGCTCATCGACGGAGCAGCGGTTGCGCAGGTTTCCAGCTCGATCCGTGAGGACTCCGAGGTGTCCAAGGCGAGTCGCGGGTTATTCGATATCGCCACCGATACCCGCGGGTTGTAGTACATGTCGGCCGGATAGTCTGGGTTGTATCCATTTCCGATGGCGCGGTAACGATTGCCGTTGTAGACCGATCCGGGAATCATCACGTAGTTCGCGGTCTCCCAGTTCTCGAATGGGAAATCAACCGAGATCGCGGTTTCCTCGGCCTCTCCCTGCTCCAGGGTGCACGTCAAGGTGACGTCCCACCCCTGGCGACCGGGTGGGCGCCGCGTGTCCCACGCCAGCTGCCACCGCTGTTGCCCGTCGATCAGCGTGTCGCCGTCAAACTCCTTGGTCTGGCGCAGCGTGGTGCCCTCATACTTCCGAGTAAAAACCTGCAGAGAGCCGTGAAGTTCTCGCATAGATCGGAACAATCCGGCCGTCTGGGCATCCGCGCCCTCGATCTCCGGGGGGAGTGGCTGGGCTTGTGAGGGTGTCGGATCGAGAGCGATCTTCGCGCCGACTCCGGCTGCTGCCAGTAGGGAAAGATAGTTTCTCCTGTTGAGCATTTCCCACCCGTCCTCGCGTACGTGTCTCCTGTGACCGGAACGTGGTTCAAGGCCTGCACTTTGCCACGGTCGACAAGAAGCCCGCAAGGATAGGTACGAAACATTTTTGTCCGGGTCGAGTACCAGCAGGCTCTGGTATTCAGGTGGGGGGCCATCACCCGCAAGATCCTTTCGCTCGCGGCCTGACACGAACCCGGACAGGCAACTGCCCCACCTGCCACCGACCCGTCCATGGTGGTCGCGTGGCGGATTCGGCCGGTACCTACGTTGCGGGGTGGCCGAGCGAATCGAGCAGTTGGAGGTCATCGTCCGTCAGCCGGAGTGCGCCCGCCGCCACGTTGTCGACGAGGTGTTCCGGGTTGCCCGTCCCGGGGATGGCGAGCACATGGGCACCCTGCTCAAGGGTCCATGCCAGGCGGACCTGTGCGGGCGAGACGCCGTGTGCGCGGGCCACGGTGCTGACCTGGTCGTGCTCGGCCCGGACCGCGCCGGTCTCGCGGCCCTCCCCGGCGATGGAGAAGAAGGGGGCGAACGCGATGCCTTGCGCCGCGCATGCCCGGAGCATCTCGTCCCCGTCGGGTGCGTCGATGCCGTAGCGGTTCTGGACGCACACCACCGGCGCGATCTCCTGAGCCTGGGCCAGGTGCTCCGGGCGGGCGCCGGAGATACCGAGGTGACGGACGAGCCCGGCGTCGCGCAATTCGGCGAGAGCCCCGAAATGCTCGCTCACGCAGTCCTGCCCCATGACGCGCAGGTAGACCAAGTCGATTTGTTCGCGGCCGAGTTGACGCAGATTCTCCTCGACCTGGCCGCGCAGCTGCTCGGGCCGGGCCGGGGTGCTCCACTCGCCGTCGGTATCCCTGGTCGGGCCGACTTTGGCCGCGATGACGAGAGTGTCCGCATACGGTGCCAGCGCCGAGTTGATCAGTTCGTTGGCGGAGCGCAGCCGGGAGAAGTAGAAGGCCGCGGTGTCGATGTGGTTCACACCGAGTTCGACCGCGCGGCGGAGCACCTCGATCGCCTGGCCGCGGTTGCTGGGAGTGCCTTGGTGGAAGGCGGCGCTGCCGGTCAAGCGCATGGCGCCGAAACCGATCCGGTTGACCGCGAGGTCACCGAGCATCCATGTGCCTGCGGCTGCGGCGGAGACCGTGCGAGACGTCATCTGTTCCATAACTCCATCCGATCGGCTGTCGCCCCGGAAGCGTCGAGGCGGGGCGGTCCTGGAGTATGCGCAGGTGACAGGCGTGGCGGGAAGGTGCCGGGCGGTGGGCGAATATCACAGCGTGACCGGGAATCCCTGATGCGCGCACCGAGTTGGAGTAGGTGACGCTCCGGCCCTGGATCTCCCGTCGAACCCGAACGGGACGACACCGATGTCACTCCCACTTCCGCTTCGTGGTGGGTTCCGGTGCGCCGGTTACGGGAGGGTAGGCCGGGAGCTGGGGGGGGCTGAGGGCGGACGCCGATCACGCCGCCGGCGGTCCGCTCATCCCGGCCCGCAGGGCAGAACGGGCAGTGAGGCCAGACGTCGGTGCAGGTAGCCGCCGCCCCAGGCCAGGTCGTGCAGTGGTACCACCGATGTCAGCCCACGCCAGCGGCCGAGGATGCTGGTCAGGGCCACCGTGAGTTCCAGGCGGGCCAGCGCAGATCCGGGACAGTAGTGCGGCCCCAGGCCGAAGGACAGGTGGCGGCCGGCGGTACTGCGGTCCGGGTCGAGCGTTCCGGGGTCCGCGTGGCAGCGCGGGTCGTGATTGGCCGCCGCCACGGACAGCAGAACACCGCTGCCCGCAGGAATGACCGTGTCCCCGAACGGGATGTCTTCCAGAGCCACTCTCTTGGTACTGAACGGACCGGGGGTGTCCCAGCGCAGCAACTCGTCCACCGCGCGCGGAACCCGCGACGGCTCCTCCCGTAGGGAGGCCTGCACCTCGGGGTGGCCCAGCAGCGCCACCATGCTCATGCCGATCGCCTGCACCGTGCTGTCGAAGCCGGCCAGCAGCAGCATCGCCAGGAGAGAGGCGACTTCGTCCTCGCTCGCACCGCCCTGCTCGCGCCATGCCGCAAGGACGCGGGTGACGACGTCGTCCCCCGGGGCGGTGGTGCGGCGGGCCATCTCTCCGCGGACGAAGGCGTCGATACGGGCCACGCTCTCCTCGACGGCCGCGGCGGTGCAGCTCGCCTTGTCCGCGAGACGCGCCACGGGCTCGTACAGCGCGGCGCGTTCCTCCTCCCGTACCTCGAAGACCTCGCACAGCGACCGGAAGGCGAACGGGCGCGCGAAGGCGTTCATCAGCTCGACCGGCCCCTCGCCACGGGCCGCGTCGGCCGCGTCGAGGAGTTCACGGGCGGCTCGCTCGATGCGTTCCCGGTGGGCTGCCATCCGGCCCGGGGTCAGGGCCGGTGTCGCGAGGCGGCGGATCCGCGTGTGGTCGGGCGGGTCGTAGTTGACCAGCGTCACGTCAAGCGCGCGGCGGCGCACTCCGCGGTCGGGAACACGGCCGCCGCTCAGGGAGAGGCGGGGATCCACGAAGCCGGCCCGCACGTCGTCGGCGCGGGTGACCAGCCACGCCGGCCGTCCCGCGGGTGTCCTGATCCGGACCACGGGACAGGTCTCCCGGATCGAGGCCAGCGTCTCGTCCGGCCGGGCCAGGAACTCGGCCCCGAGCGGCTCCGGCAGCCGCTGCTGTCCTGCCGCCGCGGGCACGTCGGCTGTGACGGCGGGTTCGGTGTCCATGCGGAGGCGTCCTCTCGCGTTCGCGGAGCGTGCGGCGGCCACCGTAGGAACGGATGGTTGCCCGCCGGTTCACGCCCGGTGCGATTCCGGTATGCCTCCGCCCCCGCGGCAGCAGCGAACCACCTGGAGAGAAGGCCGGTGGCCCGGCTCCGCCGCGCTTCCGGTACGCCGCTGCTCCGGCGCATCGGCGCGCCCACCAGCAGCAGGATTCACCGCGGGACAACCGACGGCGAACCGGTGCCGAACCCCGTGCTCCTAGCTTCCTGGCGGTCGGCGCAGCACTGCCGCCCGTCGTCCCGATCGCCCGTCGTATGGAGGACCCATCATGGCCGAGAACGTCGAGCCCCACGAGGAGACCACCGAGACCTCTGCGGAGGAGACTCCCGAGGTCGTTGCGCACTCCGCGTCGAATGTCGCCTGGTGCGGGGTGCACCAGGAGTCGGTCGACGAGCCCGAGGTGGTTGCGCACTCCGCGTCCAACGTTGCCTGGTGCGGGGTGCACCAGGAGTCGGTGGACGAGCCCGAGGTGGTCGCGCACTCCGAGGAGGGCGAGGACACCCCGTGGTGCGGCGTCCACCAGGAGCAGAACGCCTGATCAGTTCCACCTGGTAGTCCATCCCGGCCGCGGCGGCGCACGACGCCACCGCGGCCGGGGTCCGAGCAGACCGTTTCTCTCCTTTCCTTCCGCCCCGCCCCGGAGGTTGCCGTGTCCGGTACGCAGTCCGTCGCCGTCCCCGCCGCCGGGGCCCGTCTGATCCGCGCCGACAGGGGGTGGTGGTTCCTGGGGGCCGGCGGATACGCACTGATGCGGCCCGGCCAGGTCGGACCGGACGGCACGCTGCGGCCCTCGGCCGAGCGTTATCTGCGCGACGCGGGTCTCTACGACGTACGGCCCTACACGTCCTACTCGCTCACCGTGCTGACCAGCACGGACTGCAACCTCGGCTGCGGTTACTGCTTCCAGAACACCGCGCAGGACCCCAAGGGGGGAAGCCGTCCGCCGCGGATACGCCACGCCCGCCTGACCCCCGAAGCCGTCGGACAGGTCATGGACTTCACCCGCGAGCGCATGAACGCGGCAGGTCTGGACCGGCTGTCTCTGCTGCTGTTCGGCGGCGAGCCGCTGCTCAACCCACGGGGCTGTCGCGACCTGCTCACACGGGCGGGGAAGCTGGGTGCCCTCACCGCGTCGATGACGTCCAACGGCACGCTGCTCACACCGCTGATCGCCAAGGAGCTCAACGCGGCGGGTCTCGGCTCGGTCCAGGTGACCTTCGACGGCGACCGGACCGACCACGACTCCATCCGGGTGAGGCGCTCCGGAGGCGGCACCTTCGACGTCATCGTCTCCAACATCGCGCGCGCCATCGAGAAGACGTCCCTGCGCTGGATGCTGCGGGTCAACGTCTCGCACCTGAACCGGAACGGCGTGGACGAACTGGTCGAACGGCTCGGTTCGCGTCTCGATCCGGCACGTTGCGGTATCCACTTCGCACGCGTCGGCGACGTCGGCGTCGGCTACGCGAACAACTTGATGCACGAGGACGGCCTCGTCGCGGACTTCGTCCGCTGGCACGCCCGCGCACTGGAACTCGGCTTCACGGTGTCCCGTCCGCGCGCCCATGTCCCCTGCCAGGCCTGCTCCTTCACCGACGGCCGCTACGGCGCGGTCGTCAACGCCGATGGTGTCCTCGCCAGTTGCTGGGAGACCGCCGGAAAGCCCGGCATGGAGGTCGGCACCGTCGCCGACGGCTATCTGGACGCCCAGCAGACAGAAGGCCGCTGGGTCAGCTGCCACGACCACTACCAGTACGACGAGGAGGCGGCCGTCCGTGCTGTCTTCCAGGACCGGGTCGACGCCGGCGTGCTGGACGGTCTCAACGCTGTCGGACGGCTGTGATGAAGGGCGCCGGCATCCTGCGCACCAACCCCGACTTCCGCCGCTTCTGGCTCAGTTCGACGCTGTCCACCCTCGGATCCCAGCTGTCGTTGCTCGCCTTCCCGCTGCTGGTGCTGTCCATCGGCGGCAGCGCCGCAGAGGCCGGCACGATCGCGACGTGCTCGCTGGTGACCAGGACGCTGCTGCGTTTGCCGGCGGGTCATCTCGCCGACCGGCTCGACAGACGAATGATCATGGTCGGTACCGATCTGGTGCGGCTCGTGGCGCTGGCCAGTATTCCGCTGATGTCGGCACTGGGGGAGCTCGGCCAGGCACATCTGCTCGGCGTGGCCGTGGTGGAGGGCGCCGCCACCGCGCTCTTCGCGCCCGCGGCCACGATCGCCGTGCGCGACGTGGTACCGGAGAAGGACCTCACCGATGCGCTGAGCCGCAGTCAGGCCGCCATGGCGTCGAGTTCGCTGATCGGCCCCTTCCTCGGCGGCTGGCTGTTCACCCTGGATTCGATCCTGCCGTTCGCGGCCGACGCCGCGTCCTACGGGGTCTCCGCCGTACTGCTGCTGCGGATCGCCGGTCGGCCCTCCCCGGAGACCGCGGGAGCCGAGCGCGACGACCGGCTCACGGCCGGGCTGCGGTGGCTCACGCGCCAGCGGGCGCTGCTGGCCGCGCTGCTCTTCGCCGCGGGCATCAACATCGTCTCGGCTGCGGCACAGACGGCCATGGTCGTCTCCCTGCGGCAGAGCGGCGCCGGCGGCACGGCGATCGGAGCGGTGATGGGCTGCGCGGGTGTCGGGGCGCTGCTGGGCGCGGCTGCGGCACCGTGGCTGATCAAGAGGATCCCCGCCGCCCGGCTGTTCCTGCTCATCGGCGCGGTCTGGGCACTCGGCCTCGCCGTCTTCTCCGGTACCACCCACCCCTGGACGATCGGTCCGGTGCTGGTCGTGGTCGTCTTCTTCAGCCCGCCTGCGGGCATCGTCGTCGGCCGGGCGATGCTGGTACTCGCACCCCGCGACCTGCTGGGCCGGGTCAGCACCGCGACCGGGCTGCTGATGGCCGGTCTCGCCTCTCTCGGACCGGTCCTGGCGGGCTCCTTCGTGGATTCCCTGGGGGCGAGCCGCACCTGGCTGGCCCTGGCCGGCACGGCGGCGGTGATCACTGTGGTGTCGTCCGTCCCGCTGCTGCGCGAGACCAGCCTGGACGCCGACGGGGACGGCGCGAAGAACGCCGGTCCCGCGGACACCGTGCCGTCCCCCGGCCTCCCGGACCCGCCCGGTCCGGCGAACACCGTTCCTCCCGCAGACCTTCCGGACCTCCCCGGTCCCGCGGAGACCGAGGCCTCATCCGGCCTCCCGGACCCGCCCGCGGGCGCGGGCCGCACCGGCCGGCCGGCGGACAAGTCGGCTGCCGAGCCGGCCGTCGCGGGCGGCGCCGATTCGGGGGACCTGGTTCCGGCACCTCCCGTACGGCGCACGGACATCGGCGGCGCCTGACCCTCCTCCACCTCCCGTGACCGTTCTCCCTGGAGCGCCGCGATGACCGAGTCCCCGCCCCGCGACGCCAGGCCGGCGCCGGCCCGGTACGCCTACCCGCCCGCGCCCCGTAGCGGACCTGTGGAGGTCATCCACGGGCTGCCGGTGGCCGACCCCTACCGCTGGCTGGAGGATCCGCAGGACCCCGCCACCGCCGCCTGGGGCGCCGCTCAGGACCTCCTCTACGCCGAGGAAGAGGCACGCTGGCCGGGCCGGGAGGCGCTGCGCGTGCGGATGACGACCCTGCTCGCCGGCGGTGGTGCCTCCCCGCCGGTGGCGCGTGGCGGGCGGGAGTTCCACCTGCGCAGGGAACCGGGGCGTGAACTCGCCGCGCTCGCCGTCCGCGAGGACGGCCGGACACGGGTACTGCTCGACCCGCTGGACACCGACCCGTCCGGTACGACGGTGCTCGACGCCTGGGAGCCGTCGTGGGAGGGCGACCTGGTAGCCGTCCAGCTGTCCTCCGGCGGTACGGAGAACTCGGTGCTGCGTGTGCTCGACACGGCGACCGGCGAGACGGTCGACGGCCCCGTGGACCGGGTCCGCCGTTCTCCGGTGGCGTGGCTGCCGGGCGGCCGGGCCTTCTACTACGTGCGCCTGCTGAAGCCGGAGCGTGCTCCCGGCGGGCCCGGTCGTCGGCGCCGCGTCTGTCTGCACGAGGTCGGCACCCCGGCCGAACGGGACACGGAGGTCTTCGGCGCCGGGCGGTCGGAGACCCAGTACTACACCGTGGCCACCGCACCCGACGGCCGACTCCTGGTCGTCGGCGCCAGTGAGGGCACCTCGCCGCGCACCGACCTGTGGATCGCCGACCTGGCCAGGACCGGTCCTGACCGGCCCGTCCTGCGTCCGTTCCAGCACGGCACGGACGCCCGTACCGCCGTCCGCATCCGGCCGGGCGGCGGACCGCTGCTGCTCAGGACGACGGCCGGTGCCCCGCGCGGCCGGATCGCCGCAGCCCGCCGCGACGCCACGGACCCCGGCCACTGGCACACACTGGTCGGCGAGCAACCCGGCACCGTGCTCCAGGACTTCGCGGTCCTGGACGGCCCGGCACTGGACCGGCCGCTCCTGGTGGTCGTACGGACCCGGCACGCGGTCGGCGAGATGACCCTGCACGACGCCAGGACCGGCGACCGGGCAGGGACCGTGACCCTGCCCGGACAGGGGACCGTCACCCGCCTGACCACACGTCAGGAACCAGGCCATGAAGCGTGGTTCGCGTACACCGACCACATCACTCCCACCGTCGTCCTGCACTACGACGCCGTCACCGGATGCCTGAGCCCCTGGCCGGGCGGCCCGCCTTCGCTGCCGCCCGCCGAGGGCGTGTGCGTCACCCAGGAGGTCGCGCGCTCCCGTGACGGCACCGAGGTGCGGATGTTCGTGATGTCCCCCACCGGCTGTGCCGACCGGCCCCGCCCGGCCGTCCTCACCGGTTACGGCGGCTTCGGCGCCTCGATGACCCCCGGCTTCACCCCGCAGGCCGTGCCCTGGGTGCGCGCGGGCGGAGTGTACGCGGTGGCCTGCGTGCGCGGTGGGGGAGAAGAGGGGGAGGAGTGGCATCGGGCCGGGCGCCGCGAGCACAAACAGAACACCTTCGACGACTTCGACGCAGCTGCCGACCATCTGCTCCGCACCCGATGGGCCGCCCCCGGCCGGCTCGGCGTCCTCGGCAGCTCCAACGGCGGCCTGCTGGTCGCTGCCGCGCTGACCCGCAGGCCGGAGACCTACGCCGCCGTCGTCTGCGCGGCGCCCCTGCTCGACATGGTGCGCTACGAGCTGTCGGGGATGGGGATGAGCTGGCGCGACGAGTACGGCAGTGCGGCGGACCCCGCCGAGTTCGCGCGGCTGCTCGCGTACTCGCCGTACCACCGGGTGCGCGAGGGCGCGCGCTACCCGGCCGTGCTGCTGGCCGTCTTCGACGGCGACACGCGTGTCGATCCCGCGCACGCCCGGAAGATGTGCGCCGCCCTCCAGTGGGCCGGCACAGGTGACGGGCCGGTCGTGCTGCGCACCGAGAGCGGCGTCGGCCACGGCGCGCGCGGCGCCTCGCGCAGCGCCCGCCTCTACGCCGACGTCATGGCCTTCTTCGCCCACCACCTGGGCCTGCATCCGGGCCCCCACCTGCCGAGGGGCGGCCCGGCATGAAGGTACTCCTGTGCCCGCTGAACGATCCGGGCTACCTGTACCCGGCCCTCGCGGTGGGCCGGGAACTGCGCCGTCGCGCCCACGCGGTGCACGTCCTCGCCGCACCGCAGGCCGCGCCCGTGGTCGCTGCGGCCGGTCTGGCCGTGTCGGCAGCCGGGGACGGCACGGCCCTGTCGGTGGCCCACTGGACGGTGCGGGGCCCCGAGCAGCACGCAGTGGTGGCACGGGCGGTCCGGCTGCTGCGGCCCGACGTCCTGGTCACCTCCGTGCTCTGCCACGGCGCACTGGTGGCCGCCGAGGCCGCCGGCCTGCCGGTGGTGGTCCTGGGTCTGACCGCACACCTGTGGCCCTACCGCGGTGGCGCCGGTCCGGTGGACGCCCACGGGCGCGCATGGCGGCTGGCGGAGACCCTGAAGCACTACGGGGAGGTGCGAGAGGCGGCCGGCCTCGCTCCACGGCACGACCGGTTCCCGGATACCGCGCTGCTCGGCACCGCCTTCCTGCTGCGCGGCCACCCCCTCCTGGAAGCGGCCGACGCCGAACTGCCCCCGGCGGTACGGCATGTCGGCCCCTGCTGGTGGGAGCCGGAACCCCCGGCGGTGGAACCCCTGCCGGATTCCAGACCTCTGGCATACGTCCATCTCGGCCGTACCTTCGGCGGCACCAGTCTCTGGCCGCGCCTCAACGCGGCCTTCACCTCGGGAACGCACCGAGCCGTCGTGGAGCTGGGACGGTCGGGAGCCCCCGATGCAGACAGGGACGCCGACCTGGTCGTCGGCCGCCGCCCCTGGATGGGGCCGCTCGTGGAACGGGCCGACCTCGTCCTGACCAACGCGACGTCAGCCCCGGTGCTCGCCGCGCTCCTGCACGGAAAGCCGTTGCTCGTCGCCCCCAACGGTTCGGAGCAGCAAGTCCTCGCCGCCGGTTGTCTGCGCGCCGGTGTCGCCCGCATGCTCCCGGAGCCTGGTGCTTCTGCCGCGGACCTCCGAGCCGCAGTGGAGGAAACCGCACGCGATGCCGAACTACGGGCGTGTGCCGAGGAGTTGGGCGGTTTGCTTGCCGACGGCAAGAGCGAGGCGCGCGCCGCCGACGCCGTGGAGTCGGCGGCACGCTGACCAGGTCCCCCTCGCGGACCCCTACCCCTCGTGCGGGGCCGGGGGCTGCATCCCGTCGAGCAGTACGTCCCGCAGTGCCGCCAGGAGCTCCAGCCCCCGGGTGCGGACCGCCGGTGGTGTCTCCTCGCGGCGCCGGTCGGCGATGACCGCGAGAGCCGCCGCGGCCTGGCGGGCGAACAGCGCGAGCAGGTCGAGTTCGGAGAGGCTGGAACGGGACTGCTCGACGGGGTCGAGTACTTCGAGCACGCCGAGCACCCGGTCGCGGTGGGCGAGGGGCGCCGCCATCAGCGCGTCCGGCACGTACCCCGTCGATTTCGCGACGTCCCGGGCGAACATGCCCTGCTCCCCGAGGTCATCCGCGATCATGGGCTCGCCCGAGACGAGTACCCAGCCCGCCAGTCCCCGGTCGGCGGGGAACCGGGAACCGACGAGGGACTCCTCGCCCTCCCCGGCCACCGCCTGGAAGACCAGCTCATCGGTGTCCTGGTCGTGCAGCAGGACCGAGCTGGCCGCCGCGCCGAAGATGGCCCGGGCGGTCTCGACGACGGACTGCAGCAGGTCGTGCTCCGCGCTGTCGGCGAGCGCCGCGGGGCCGACGCCTGCGGCGGGGACGAGGCCGTGGGACTGGCTCATGATTCACCTCGGGTTCTTGGTTCGCCGATGCGTACGTTCGCGGCGGAGAGGTAGAGCGCGTGCTTGATCTGAAACGGCGTCAGCTTCGGGTGGGTGCCGAGCAGCCGTGCGCACATCCCGCTGATGAAGGGGGTGGCGAAGCTGTTGCCGGTGGTGCGGATGGTCCTGCCGCCCGTCCAGGCCACCTGTACGTTCTGGCCGGGTGCGAAGAACTCCACAGGTGGTGCGGGGTTGTAGAGGAAGAGCCCCGAGTCGTCCTCGCGGTGCGTACCGACCGAGATGACCGACGAGAACCGCCAGGGAAAGCTCTCCACCGGTGTGTTGTGGGCCGAGGCCACCAGGGTGGTCCCGCTGAAGAACGCCTGGTCGGCCAGGGACCGCAGGGTCTCGAGGAATTTCGGGCGGGTGGTGGACAGACTGAGGTTGACCACGTCGAAGCCCTGGTCGATGGCCCAGCGCAACCCGGTGAGCAGGGCCTCGCCGCTGCCGGTGAAGCCCTCGCCCAGCACCCGCACGCTGTACAGGTCGCAGTCCGGAGCCACGCGCCGGACGATCCCGGCGCACGCCGTTCCGTGCCCGCAACCGTCACCGGCGCCGTCGGGCAGTGGACCGCTGTCGACGACGCGCAGGGTTCCGTCGGGTGCGGGTGCCACCTCGTAGGAGCCCTGGACCGTGCCGACCGAGGGGTGGCCGCACTCCACCCCGGTGTCGACCACGCACACCCGGACCCCGCCGCCGTCCGACCACGCCGAGGGGTCGGCGGGCAGGGCCGGCACCGTGTCGGCGAGCATCGTGAGGTCCTCGGGAGTGCGGTCGCGCAGGCTCCAGGTGAGCCCCCCCGCCGTTGCGTCGGTCATACGGTCCTGCCTTCCCGCCCGGCCGGACGATCCGCGCTCCGGGCCGCGGCCGAGCTGTCGTCGGCGAACACGGACGCGCGGTCCACGCCGAGCCGGTGCCCCTTGGCGGCGAAGTGCCGCAGCGCCGTGCGCGCCTCCCGCGCCGCGTCCGCGGGCAGAGCGAGCGTGCGCAGCGTGTGAGCCAGGTCGAGGGCCGCGGTGCCCCGGACGACCGGTGAGTCCGTGTCACCCGCCGCGGCGGTCGCCCGGCCCGCGCAGGCGCGCGCGGCTGCCGGCTCCCCGGCGAGGGCGAGCGCACGGGCCCGCAGTCCGTACGCGTCGGCGGACTCCGCCGGGGGCAGGCCGGCCTCCTGGGGATCCGGCAGGGCCAGCGCCTCCGCCTGCTCCCCGCGGTCCAGCAGGATCCGCGCCCGCTCGCGGGCGATGCCGGGAAGCGCACCCGTGGCGCCGAGTTCGCGTCCGGCGCGCGCGGCCTCCTCCAGCAGGGCGAGCCTGCGGCCCGGTGTGCCCGTCAGGGCCTCGACCTCCGCGGCGAACAGGGGGACGAACAGCGCGCTCTCGGCGTAGCCGAGGCCGTCGGCGAGGCGCGCCGCCTCGGCCAGCCGCTCGCGCGCTTCGTCGTGCCGTCCCTGCAGGGCCAGGAGTACGGCCAGCGGGCAGCCCAGGGTGGCCCGGACGGTTGGTCGGCCGGCGCCGTGGGTGGTCAGCAGTTCCTCGCAGCGCTCGACGGCACGCGCGACCGGGGTCGGGCCCCGCCACAGGGAGATGCCGACCGCGCCGAGCGCCAAGGCCCGTTCGGGCTCGGCGTCGGCTCGGCCGGCGTGGTCCAGGGCCTGGCACAGCAGCGACTCGGCGTCGGCGTGCCGTCCGCGCCGCTGACGGTCCTGGGCGATGCGGACGCAGGCACGGGCGATGCCCTGGTCGTCGCCCGCCACCGTGAACAGCGCGAGTGCGGCCTCGGCCACGTCGGCCGCCGAGCCGTGCCGGGGGTCGAGGGCGGTCAGCGCGAGCCGGGCATGGGCGGCGCCCAGCCGGTCACCGGCCCGCTCCGCCGTGTCGAGCGCACCCGCCAGCAGCTCCCGGCCGCGCACCGGTTCGCCGCGGGCTACCTTCGTCTCACCGAGGCGGCGGGCGGCCTCGCCGGCGGCCGCCTCGCCGGGAGCGGCCAGGGCCAGGCCCTGGGTGAGGAGGTCGTCGGCCCATGGCAGATCGGAGCGTGCCAGGGCAGCCGCGCCGGCCCGGGTGAGCAGGCCGGCGGCGCGAGCACGCAGGGCGTCGGTCTCGTCGTCGCGCATCCCCAGTTCGGTGAGCAGCCGGTGGGCGCGGGCCAGATGGGCGCCGACGGCCGCATCACCCGCCTCCTGCCCGGCGAGGATCCGGGCGGCGTGCTCGTGACGCCGGGCACGCACCTTCTTGGCCATCCCGCGGTACGCGGTCTCCTGCACCAGGGCGCTGCCGAACCGGAGCACGGAGCTCGTGGACAGGGTGCGGCCACCGGCCTCGATGAGCCGGCGGCGCACGAGGCCTCGCAGCAGACCGGTGGGGGACTCCGCGGGGCCGACGGGCTCGTCGCCGGTGGCCAGCTCGGCCAGGTCGGCGCGGCGGAACTCGCGCCCCAGGACGGCGGCCAGCTGCAGCAGGGTCCGCTCCTCGGGCGGCAGCGCGTCGATGCGGGCGCCGAGCAGGGCGTGCACGGTGAGGGGAAGGTCGTCGCACTCGGCCGCCATGGCCGTCAGGTGTTCCAGGTACAGCGGATTGCCCTCGGCGCGGTCCAGGGCACCCTCCAGTACGCCCTGCCGGTGGGCCGCCACCTCGACCAGCTCGCCGGCGAGAGCGGCGGCCTCTTCCCGGGTGAGCGGCGTGAGCAGCAGCGACACGGACCGCATCCGGCCGCTGCCCCAGCCGGGGTGGGTCTCCAGCAGCTCCGGACGCGCGACACACACCAGGGCGACGGGGGAGCGTTCGAGTTCGTCCAGCAACCGGTCCGCCATGTCGAGCAGTGGCGCGGACGCCCAGTGGCAGTCGTCCAGTACGACGACCACGGGCCGCTCACGGGACAACCCGTCCAGCAGGCAGGCCAGCGCCATCAGGGTGTCGTCCACCGAGGGACTGGGCGTGCCGTCCGCGAGCAGCCCGGTCCGCAGCAGGCGCAGCGCCTGTTCCGCCTCCGTCCGCTCGTGGACCGGAAGCGCGGCGAGGGCAGCTTCCTCTCCCACGGCCGCGAGTATCTGGCGTACCGCTTCGGCGAGCGGCGAGAGGGAGCCGGTCTCGCCGTACGGCCGGCACCGGCCCTCGCCGTACGCCGGGCAGTCCCGCAGCCACTCGCGCAGCAAGCGCGTCTTACCGAGCCCGGCCTCGCCGTAGACGGTCACCAGATGCGAATGGTGGTCCGTCACCAGCTTGCTCAACAGCAGCCGGAGTTCGGCCAGTTCCTGCTCACGGCCGATGAAGGGGGTGTCGAAGCGGCGTACCCGCTCAGGGGCGTCCTCGTGCAGCGTGACCAGGCGCCGCGCCGCGACGGGGACACCTACCCCCTTGAGGGACAGCGATCCGGCGGGTTCGGTGACCGCCGAGGGCCCGGCGGCGTGCAGCGTGGCGGGGCCGATCAGGATCTCCCCCGCGCCGGCGTGCTGTTCGAGCCGTGCGCCGATGTTGACCACCTCGCCGGAGACCAGGGCCTGCCGGGCGGCGGGGTCGACGTTCACCACCACCTCACCGGTGTTCACACCGATACGGACGGCGAGCCGCACGCCGTGCTCCTGCTCCAGCTCGGCGTTGAGTCCGTCGAGGCCGGTGACCATTCCACGGGCGGCGGCCAGGGCCCGGTGGGCGTCGTCCTCGTGGCGCGCGGGCACCCCGAACACCGCCATCACGGCGTCGCCGATGAACTTTTCCACGGTGCCGCCGTGTTCCTCGATCCGGGCCCGCATCAGCGCGAAGTACCGGAGAGTCACCGTGCGCAGCGTCTCCGGGTCGAGCCGCCCGGACAGGGCCGTGGACCCGACGAGGTCGCAGAAGACCACGGTGACCACCCGGCGCTCCTCGGCCGGGCCGGAGTCGGCCGCGGCCACACAGGCGGTACCGCACCGGGGGCAGAAGGCCGCGCCCTCCGGCGGTGGTTCAGGGCACCGGGGGCACCTCGTCCGTGCGGTCCCGGTCATCAGAACAGTGCTCCGCCGGCGATCTCACTGTGCGCCTGTACCTCCGGCTCGGCCGCGTCGAGCCGCTCCTTCAGACCCAGGAGCAGGGTCAGTTCCTCCGCGCTGAGGTCCTGAAGCACCTCCCGTTGTTCGGGGGAGAGGCTGTGCAGCGGGAACCCGGCGTCCTCCAGCGCGTGGAGGCAATCGCGATCAGGTGCGGGGTCGTTCATGAGCGCCCTCCCGTACGGTTGGTGCCGCGGCGATGCGGTCGAACAACTCGGTGAGAGCGGCGACCGTGTGCAGTGCGCTGACGGCGACCAGGGAGCGCTGCGCGGCGTCCAGAGGCAGCCGGTCGAGCAGCCGGTCCAGGTCCGCACCGTGTCCGTCGTCGAGGTCCGCGTGAAGGCGCACGGTCTCGAACGCAGCCTGTGGCAGCCCCGTCTCGCGCTCCAGCCGCCCGGCCAGGCCCGGCGCCGGCGCGTTGCCCTCCAGTACCGCGATGTAGCCGAGCAGGGCCACCGGATGGCTGTGTTCGAGCCAGTAGTACTGCGCGCCCACCAGGGCGGCGACGTGGGCCGGCGGGACGGCGCAGGTCAGCTCGCCGGGGGCCGTGCCGGTCGCTGCGGCGTCGGCGAGGAGCCAGTCGTCATGGCCCCGTTCCTCCTCGGCGTGGGCCCGCAGGTACCGCGTGAGCAGCGGCGCCACCGGGTCCTGCGACAGCGCCTCGCACCGTGCGGCGGCCCGCTCCATCAGCGGAACGGAAGCACGGATCACCTGGTGCATGGCGCACAGATAGTGCCGGTAGCGGCCCGGGAGCCCGGAATCGGAGCGCCAGACGCGGGCGGCGGAGGCCCGCAGGACGGGTTGCACGAGGGAAAGTTCGAGTCGCAGGCTCGCGACGGCCGACGGGCTCACGCGGGAACCTCCTCGTCCCCGCGACCGCCGAGCAGCACGAGCGGCGCGTACCGCTCGCTTCCGTACCGTCGCAGCAGGGAAGCGGCCCCCGCATCGCGCTGGAGCCGGGCGCCGAGCGCGTCCATGGCGCCGGCCGCCGGGCGTGAACCGGCGCGTTCGGCCACGTCCAGTGCCGCGGGCCGCCGGGCCAGGCCGCGGCAGTCCGTACAGGACCCGACTCCGGCGGTACGGATGGTGCGCAGCACAGGCGACTCCTCGCAGCGGCGCCGTACCAGCGGCCAGTCGTCCTCCGCGATGTGTCCCAGACGCAGGTGCTCCGGCACCGGGCGGTCGTCCACCACACGCTGGTTGCAGCAGGCCGTGACGGTGCCGTCGAAGGTCACCACCGGCCAGGCCGCCATCGCGCACGGCGCGACGGGTCCCCCGGCGAGAATCTTGTCCGGGGCGGCCTGGAACGGGACCGTTCGGGCGGCTGCCCAGCCGGCCGCCCGCCCCACCGGCCTGACGTGATTGACCAGTACGGCTGCCCGGTCCCGGAATTCGGTCCGTATGGACGTGGTGATGTCCGCGAGATACGGATCGTCGACCGCGTTGCCCACCACGTGAAAGCTCACATCGATTCCGCTTTCCATGATGCGGTGTACCGCGCGAAAGGCCGCCGCGCGAGGTACTTCACGTTCGTGGAACACGTCGATGCTCGCCGAGAAATGGGCGACATGCCGCAACGCGCGCATGATGCGGCCGGGTACCCGGCCTTCGGCCGCGAAGAACATGCCGCTGAGCACCGACGTCCGTGTTCCGGCCGTCGCGGCGAGCGCCGCGAGCTCCTCCACGAGCGCGGGCCGTAGCAGCGGTTCACCGCCCGTGAGCATGAGGACCTCCGGACGGTTCCCGGAGGTGAAGCCGCCGACGAAGCGGCGCAGTGCCTCGGCCGGAGTGTCCTCCCCCCGTGGCCCCGACGAGGTGGAGCAGTGGGCACAGCTGAGCGGGCAGCGCCTGGTCAGGGTGGCGAGGAGCCCGGCAGCCGGTACCGGACGCAGCTCGATGATCTCCGCCAGCCGCATCGCGTCACCTCCGTCCGGTCTGGGATGTGCGGCCCCAGCGTGCGCGGCACCGGTTGGGTCGCGGTTGGCGGGCGGTTCGGGGCCGGTACGCGCCGCAGGGTAGTCAGGCCGTTGGAGGGGGCCGGACACGGCCCGTCGTTTCCTGGCGGTATGTCCGCCTATTTTCCCTATATCCCGGCAGGTGCGTTGCTGCATGCACCTTGAACCATCCTCGGGCCCATGGCCCCGCCACTGACTTGTGAGCATGCTCTGAAGGCCGAAGGAATTCCATCGAATTCTCGAAGTGCTCACGGCTCCTTGCGGATTCGCTCACCCCCCGACCGCTCTTCGGAGGCTTTAGTGTACGGAATTGCATTCACTCTCCAGAATTCCGACGACACCGGCTGGGGAAGGGGTTGACGAGGGAAATGGTAGATTCCCTCACAGATTCCCTCACAGAAACCCGCAACAGGGAGTCGGAATCCGGAACCGCGCGAGAGTCCGCCTGCGGAGGCGGCAGCGGGTGCAGCACCGGCGCCGCCCTTCTGCGACTGACCCTCCTCGGCCCCCTGCGAGCCTCCCGCGGCGGTCTGCCGCTGCCGCTCGGTCCGCTGAAGCAGCGCCTTGTCCTGGCGGTCCTGCTCACCCGTCCGAACACACCGGTGTCGCTGGAGGAACTGACCGACGCCGTCTGGCCGGACGATCCGCCCCGCACGGCCCGCAAGAACCTTCAGGTGTACGTCTCGACGCTGCGCCGGGTGCTCGACCCCGACGACCTCGGCCGACTGCACCACGGTCCCGGCGGCTACGTCCTGCACCTCACCGCGGACGAATGCGACACCCTGCGCTTCGAGGAACTGGCCCGGCGCGGCGACGCCGAGGTGCGCGCGGGCGCGCCGAGCCGCGCGGCCCGGACCTACCGTCAGGCGCTGGACCTGTGGCAGTACGACCCCTTCAGTGACCTCGCCGCCTACGCCGAGGTGCTGCGCGCCGCCGCCGAACGGCAGCACGCCCGGCGGCTGGCCGTCTACGAAGCATGGGCGGAAGCGCAGTTGGAGACCGGCGACCCGGCCCCGGTCGCGGACACCGCTGACGAGATGGTCAGGCGCCACCCGCTGCGGGAGCGCCTGCGCGCCGCCCAGCTCACCGCACTGCACCAGGTCGGCCGCAGAACGGAGGCGTTGTCCGCCTACGACGACTGCCGTCAGCAGCTCTCCCGGGAACTGGGCCTGGAACCCGGTGCGGCGCTGCAGGGTGCCTACCGCTCCTTGCTGGAGGACGTGGCCCTGCCCCGGCCGCGCGGCGGCCCCATCGGGTCACGACTGCTCCCGCCGGAGCTCGCCGACTTCACCGGGCGCACGCGAGAGCTGGAGTCCGTCAGCGCACAGCTGGGCCGTGAGGGCGGCCCCCCGGTGCTTCTCACCGGCCCGGCCGGCGTCGGCAAGACGGCCTTCGCCGTGCACCTCGCGCATCGCCTCGCCGCGCGCTATCCCGACGGGGTGGTCACCACCCGGCTGTGTGCCGAGGACGGCTCGACGCGCCCGTGGGTGTCGGTGCTGGCCGAGCTGGCCCGATCCCTGGGATGTGCCGAGAGACTGCCCGCCGACCGGGAGGAGGCCGCCACCGTGTGGCGCTCCTGGCTGTCCGGGCGCCGGATCCTGCTGCTCCTGGACGACGCGCCGGACGCCACCGCCCTCGGCCCGCTGCTGCCCCCGTCGGGCGCCGCCGCCGCACTGGTCACCTCCAGGAGCCGGCTGTCCTGTCTGGAGTCCGCGCACCGGATCGAACTCCCGCCGCTCTCCGCAGAGGAGGCCCTGGACCTGCTCGGCGGAATCATCGGGCGGCCCCGGCTGGCTGCCGAGCACTCCGCCGCCGCACGTATTGCCGGCGCCACCGGGCTCCTCCCGTTCGCTCTGCGAGCAGCCGGGAACCGTCTGTCCGTGCTGCGCCACATGACGCTCGGGCAGTACGCGGACCGTCTCGAACATCCTCTGGAGGCCTTGGACGAACTCGCGTCGGGCGGCCTCGGTGTCCGTGCCCGGCTCGCCGGGACGTGGGCGCGTCTGCCCGCTCCCGCCCGCGACACCTTGCACGCACTGGCCGCTCTGGCGGACCCTTCCTTCACCCTCCCCACCGCCGCCGGAGCCCTGGGGCTGGACGGCCGGGACGCGCAGCGTGCTCTGGAGAACCTGATCGACGTCGGCGTCCTGTCTCCACCGTCCCTGCCCGAGGTGACCGCGCACATGGCGGCCCCGGAGGCGGTGTGCTACGAACTGCCCTGGCTGACCCTGCTGTTCGCGCGGGAGCAGGCTGCCGCGTCGGGAACGCGGTGTTAGGCCGTGTCCGGCCGCCCACGGCTGCCGGACACCGTTCGAGGCGGGGCGTTCAGGTTCCGCCTGCCGCCGCGGACGCGGGACCGGAGGACTGCACCCGAGCCAGATACCCGGCCTGGAAGCGGCTGGCCGCACCGAGTTGCTCCATGATCTTGGCAATGTGCTTGCGGCAGGTGCGCAGCGACATCCCCAGCCGCCGGGCCACCATCTCGTCCTTCATGCCCTCCGCCAGCAGCCGCACGATGGCCTGCTTCACCTCGTCCCGCGCCGAACTCTCCGTCCAGGCCGGGTGGTAGGGATCGGCCAGCGACCAGGCGTGATCGAATGTCGCGCACAGATACGTGACCGTGGACGGCTCCTGGATGACGATGGCCGCGTCCAGGTCGTCCTGGTGCGGTATGAACACCGTCTCCGCGTCGAAGGCGACCATACGGCCGAACAGTTCGCTCAGCGTCCTGATCTCGGCGCCCTCGTCGGTCATCCGCCGCGCGTACTCCTGAGTGGGCAAGTGGTAGCGGGCGGTGTGCTGGTACAGCGTGCGCATCCGCACCCCTCGGCGCAGCATGTCCCGGTCCCGTACGAACGCCTGCTCGAGCAGTGCCGGGGAGCGGCCCCCGCCGGGGTGGCACGTACGGACCTCCTTCCGGCACCGCATGGTCGCCTCGGTGATCATTCCCACGACGGTCTTCAGGTCCGTGATCTCGGTCAGCGGCGTCCGTCCCTGGCACTGCCGTCGGCCCTCCGCGTAGAAGGGCGTCAGAAGGGTGAGCTCGGCCCGCAGCCGGTCGATCTCGGCGAGCTGCCGGCGCAGTCCCGCCTCCTTCGGCGCGACCAGCGCGGCGAGGGCCGCGTCCGGGGCCACTGCCACCAACTGGCCCGGATTCCCGGGCAGATGCCGCAGCAACAGCAGCTCGATCAGCGTCGCCACCGCCGAGGCCGCGCAGCTCTCCGGCAGCCCGAGTGCCGATCCCAACGTCGTGGCGTCGCACGGCCCCTGATTGCTCACCCACCGGAACACCTGGACGGCGTCCTCGGACAATTGCCCTTCGGGCGGCGTTTCCCCGGCCGTCTCGCGAAGGCCCGGTCTCTTGCCGTCCTCACCGATGCCGCCCACGCAACCCCCTCATCAGCCGGATGACTCCGGTCCAGCCCGTGCTGATGTCCATTGTTCAGATGTGCGAGGAATATTCCCAGACCGTCTCGGAGGGAATCACATGGAACGGACCAAGGGGGCATTCACCCTGCTCCTCGAACGCTTCGTCCTCCTCGGCAGCAGGGTCCGCGCCTGGCAGCGCCCGGCCGATGGCAACGGGGCGAAGGCCCGCGAGATCCTCGACCAACCTCCGCGACCCGTGCGTGGCGACGACGGCGACTCGCCGACCGTACCCACACCCCACTGGTGACCGGTTCCGGTGGCGGCGGAGCTGCTGCACGAGACCGAGGGACCGCTGATGCGCGAGCCGGTCAGAACTGACGGAATCACGGAGTCCACCGACCTCCGCGAGACAGCAGAACCAGAGGAGATCCGGCACGCGCTGTTGTCGAAGCCGATGCCCCGACCGGTGCGCACCACGGTTGGTGCCGTCGTGGGACGGTTGCTGCGGGATCTCAACGTGGCCGGCCCGCCGCCCGGGTCCTCGGGGCGGCGGGCCGTGCTCAAGGGTGGGTGCGGAGTGCGACATCGCCCTCAGGGGGTGCCGGTGTGGCTGCGACCTCGCACCGACCGGGCAACAGGCCTACCGGTCAGGTGGGTTGCCCGTGCGCATGCGGTCGGCGGACGTGCCGATGAGCCCAGGCCTACGGGTGGGCCTGGGCTGTGGGGGAAATCCTGGGCGGACCGCCCCTCGGTGCCCTTGGCGCCTGTGTTCAGGCGGGGCAACAGTGTTCGGCCACCGGTTACGCGCGGTCAGCGGTTGTCGTCGAGTTCCTGGTGCATCTGGGGCTGGTCGTCCTGGTCGTGGGTCAGCGCGTATCGCTCGGCCTGGTTGAAGGCCTTCGAGGCGATGCCCAGGATCTCCTTGTAGGGGTTGACACCGACGGTGCTCTTCGCGGCGCCACCGAGGAGACCACCGCCTACGCCGCTCACGAGGCCGTGCCCGGCGGCGAGAGGCTGTCCTGCGAGGTCCAGTACGCTGCGCTTGAGGCCGGCCAGATCGGCGTACGGGTCCGTGAGCGCGGTGCGGATCATGGCGACGAATGCGTCGTGCACGCCGGGCGGAAGGAACTTCCGGTAGAACTCGATGGCCTGGTGCGTCATGAACACGCCGTCATCGCTCTTCTGCCATTCCCTGTCGCGCTCGTGGTTCCACAGCCGCTCCGCCTCGTCGGCGTTCTTGGGTACCAGCCATTCCTGCTGGGTGCCCAGGTAGTGGTTGACGTAGTGCCAAGCGCACAGGAATCCGTTGGCATCCTCGCGGGAGACCTCCAGGCCGAGGTTCTTCATCGCCTGGAGGATCTGTGTGCTGAATACGAACGCGGCACCGGTGGTGTACTTCTGCGACACCGGCTCCCCCCACCGGGCGTAGTCCCACACCCCGGACTTCTTGTGCAGTTGCCTCACCGAAGCGTGGACCAGGCGGACCTTGGTCACGTCGGCGGCCAGCGTCCCGTCGCGCAGAGCACCCTTGTTGCCCATGTCGACGAAGAGCCGGGAGGACTGCGACAGCCGCCTGCCCGGTCCGTCCACCCCGCCCAGACGGCCGGTGGAGCGGAGGGTGAAGGCCCCGGTCGGGGAGAGGTAGGTCCCGATCAGACCGACGGTGCCCTGGAGCATGGAGGCCTCGCCGTGGTGGTGGGCGAAGAAGCCTTCGGCCGCCGTGGCGTCCGCGTCGCTCCACTCCGGTGGCGGGGCCGCCGCCTTCTCGAGGAACTCCGCCAGCCGTTTCGGCAGCGTCGGCAGGTCCTGGTCCGGCTTGAGGGAACCGATGGTACGGAACAGGGCGTTCACCCCGTCGATCTCCCGGTTGTCGATCAGCTCGGCCACAAGTTGATCGGCAACGGGATCGCCGACCTTGTTCGCAGCTTCCAGTTCGTCCGCGATCGACGCAGTCGTCAATGCCACAGCAGAATTCCTTTGCTCGAAGACCTGGGAAGGATCACCCGCCGTGATCTTGACTGTCCCGGAATTCGCCGATGACTACCCGTACGAGGGAAACACTCCGCGTGGGCCCGGATCCGATGTTCCCCGGCCCCGAGGCCCAGGTGGACGGACGGCACCCCCTGCCCGTGCCCGGGGACTTCTGTCACGCCCATTTCCCGAAGTCCCCGGAACTCTTCCACCACTTGACGCACCTGGGTGACCAGACTCTCGCCGCCTGAGCCCTGGCGCCGAGGAGAGGAACAGCGTGCCGGGAACGGTGGGAGCTTCCGGCCACTCTCCTTCGGAGTCACGTACAGCGATGGTCGAACGGACTGCACCGGGCAAGCCCCGCACCGGGTCCGCACGGTGCGCCGCGACCGGATGTCGATCCACTTCGTAGCCGGAAAGTCCAAGGGGCTCTGCAGCTCTGTCCATGGTCCGACGGGTCGTCACATCCCAGACTGACCCACGCTTTTGGACCTCATTCCGTCCGCAGGAGGGCACCACCTCATGGACCAGCAGGAATCCACTGACACGGGGCCCAGCCGCCGCACCGTGCTGAGAACCACTGCGGCCGCCGGCGTCGTCACCGGAATCCGGGCATCCGGAGCACTGCCGGCAGCGGCGTCCGACCGCCGCGGCGACCTGGTCTCCGACACCCTGACGGTGACCGTGGATCCCGGCTTTCCCCGGGTCCTCGGCTACCGCTGGACAGCCACCGGGGACACCCTGGGCGGCACCGTCGGGTCGATCCGTACCGTGCGCATCAACGGCAGCGACTACACCCCCGCCGTCACCTCGCAGCTCTCCGCCGGCCGGGCCGCGTACCGGATCTCCGTCCCTGACCTCGACGTCGTCGTGGACGCCGAACTGACCCTGAAGGGCGATGTCCTGCGCTTCAGGGTCGTGCGCATGACGGAGCACGGCGCCACCCGGGTCACCACTTTCGGACTTCCGGGCCTGGGCCTGGTCTCCGCCTCCGCCACCCAACATGCCGCGCTCTCGCACTGCCCCCTGACGTACGGACTGGGTGGGCCCGAGGCCGCCGACGTGTTCGTCAAGGTGGCTGACGCGACCGCCGATTCGACCTGGCGGCGCACCTCCTACGCGATGCTCGACACCGGCCGGCTGGCAGCCGCCGTCGAGTCGTTCACCTGCGCCCAGGACCGGCTGATGTACCGCACCAGCGACATCGAAGGGGTCCACCACACGGAGATCGCGAGCGGTGAATGGGTCTACCGGGGTGCCGACGGCAAGGTCTTCGGGCTGCCCGAGGCCGCGGTCGTCGTCACCGCCGACCGCAACGGAGACGGTGTCGCCGACTGGCAGGACGCTGCCATCGCCTTCCGTACGATCATGCGTAACCCGTACGCGGACGACTGGAGCCGCACCCGGGTGGTGCAGGGCATCGCGATCAACATCGCCAGCAACGCGGACCAGCCCTTCCTCACCACGCTCGACGAGATCCGCCGCACCTATCTGCACACGGACGGGCTGCCGCAGGCGATCCTCCTGAAGGGCTATCAGTCCGAGGGGCACGACAGCGGTCACATGGACTACGCGGGCCACTACAACACCCGGGCCGGCGGCCTGGATGCGCTGCGCACCCTCACCAAGGAGTCCCGCCGGTACAACGCTTCGGTGGGCGTGCACATCAACGCCTGGGAGGAGTACCCGGAATCGCGCAACTTCCGCTGGGACCGCAGCAACGGCGCCTCCGACCTCGGCTGGCGGTGGATGGACCAGTCGTGGCACACCGACACGGTCAAGGACCAGGCGACCGGGGCGTTCGCGCAACGGTTCGCCGGACTCGCCGACGATCTGCCACACCTCGGCTTCGTCTACTCCGACACCTACTGGACCGGCGGCTGGGCCCCCGCCCGCCAGGGACAGGTGATCACTGGTGCGGGGCTGCCGCTCGGAGGTGAGGCGGACGCCCAGTTCGAGCGGGACAGCGTTTTCACGTACGCGGGACAGACCGGCGGTGGCCTCAAGTCGCAGATCATCCGATTCGCACGCAACCACCAGCGGGACGCCTGGAACCGCACCTCCCTGCTGCGCGGGGCGGACAATACCCACTACATGGGCTGGCAGGGCCAGCACAACCTGAAGGACTGGCTGAAGGCCACCTTCACGGTCAACCTTCCGACGAAGTTCCTCCAGCACTTCGAGATCCAGCGGATGGCCGACCACCAGGTCGACCTGACGGGCGGGGTCTCCGTCAGCGACGCGACCGGTACGGCCAGGATCACCTGGAACGGACGGCTGATCGCGGACGGCACGAACGTGTTCCTCCCCTGGGAGCCCACCGAAGAGGCCGATCCGCGGAAGATCTATCACTGGAACCCCTCGGGCGGCGCGACCAGTTGGCAGCTTCCGGCGAAGTGGGCACAGTGCGGGACCGTGGGCCTCTACCGGCTCGGCGAAGACGGCCGCACCCACATCGGCGACCTTCCCGTCACCCGCGGCACCGTCACGGTGACCGCCGACGCGGCCACCGCGTACGTCCTCTACCGCACTGCCCCGTCCCCGCTGCGCGACCCCGACTACGGCAAGGGCGGCCTCCTCGCCAACCCCTCCTTCACCAGTCGTACCACCGACGGCTGGACCGTGCCCGACTCCGGCCAGGTCGGTGTCACGGACGACGGCAACGGCCTCCCGTATCTGCGGATCACCGCGACCGGCGCCCGCACCGCCGCCCAGCGCGTCACCCGCCTGACGCCCGGCACCTACTCCGCCTCGGTCTGGGTGCGCATCACAGGTACCCGCACGGCCAGCCTCACCTTCAGCGGCCACGGCGGCCCGGACGCCACCGTCCGGGCCACGACCTCACCTCTGCCCCACAAGGTCAACAACGCCCGCCGGTACGGCACTTCGTTCCAGCGAATGAAGGTTCTGTTCACCGTTCCCAGGCATGGCAGGGGCACGGCTCTGTTCACCCTGTCCGCCGACGCGGGCGCCGAGGGCACCCGGGTGGAGTTCGCCGACGCACGGGTGGTGGCGAACGAGGGCGCCGATCCGGCGTACGGCGGCCACTGGTTCGCCGAGGACTTCGAGCATGTGGACGAGGGCTGGGGCCCGTTCGTCTACACGGGCGATGGCGACGGCGGCCGTACCCACCTCTCCGAGACCCACGAGAACTACACCCGTGACACCATCGGAGGCCGCTTCTCCCTCAAGACCCTCTCCGACAGCACAGGGCTCGTCTACCGCACCATGCCCCAGACCCTGCGCTTCGCCCCGGGGCGCGCCTACCGCATCCGCTTCTCCTACCAGGCGGACCCCGGATCGGATTACCGCGCCGTTGTCGGCCGGGACGGCGGCTCAGCTGTCACCGAGGACCTGCTGCCACCCACGACCACCCGCCCCCTCGACTCGGCGCCTCCCCACACCCTTCCCGTGCCCGCTGGTTGGGACGACAGCCTGCCGCCGCAGCATTCGGCTCCGCACCGGGTGTACGAACAGACCGTGACCACCGGCGAGGCCGGATGCGGTGACATGTGGCTCGGCATCAAGCACAACCGGGGCGACGCCTTCGTCCTGGACGACCTGGTCGTCGACGACCTGGGCCCGGCCGGCCCGGGCGCCGTCTGCCCCACCGCACCGCCCGCCCGGGTCGACATCGCCCCGGCCCTCTACGCGCGCTCCACCCCCGGCACGGTGAAGGTGACCTTCACCAACAGCACCGGCGCCGCACTTCCCGGTGTAGTCCTCACCGTGGACGCCCCCGAGGACTGGCGGGTCACCCCGGACCGGCAGTCCCCGGACACCGTGGCCGACGGGGCCACCGTCACCGCCGAGTTCACGGTCACCCCGCCCGCCGCCGACGCCGCGGAGTCCGCGGGCGCCGTACGGGCCCGCGCCACCTACCCACTCGCCTCGGGCACCGCCGTCACCACTGCGGCCGTTCCGGCGACCCTGCCGCTGGCCCGGCTCTCCGATGCGTACAACAACACCATGATCGCCCGCGACGCCCATCCGGCCGAGGGTTCGTTCGACAGCGGCAACAGCTACTCCGCCGAGGCACTCGCTGCGGCCGGAGCCGCACCGGGCGCCCAACTCACCGTCGACGGAATGTCCTTCACGCTCCCCGACTACGGTCCGGGCCGACAGGACAACGCCACGGGCGGCGCGGAAATCGCGCTGAGCGGCCGCGCCCGCGAGATCGGCTTCCTCGGTGCCTCGGCGGGCGGCATCACCGGCCAGGTCGCTGTCCACTACACGGACGGCACCACCGACACGGCGAACCTGTATCTGCCCAACTGGGTGACGGACGACCCCACGGCCAACGGCGCCCGCATCGCCGTCACCACCGACCACCGGGTCACCCCGTCGGGCCCCGCCAACTACGGCCTCAACTACCGCCTCTACGTCAACACCGTGCCCGCGAACCCTGACAAGGAGCTCCGCTCCCTGACCCTTCCGTCCCAGTCCTCGCTGCACATCCTCGCCCTGACCCCACGCAGCTGACCCGACGAACACCCGGAGGCCGGCCCCACCTGGACCGGCCTCCACCTGCTCACCCACCCGAGCCCGTGCCTTACGGGGGCCGGTCCGGAGGAATGCTGGGACGAGACGCCACCTTCATCGCACGAGCGCAAGGAGTGCCCTCACCATCAGAAGCGATCTGGGCGGCAACCTGCCAGAGCCGACTCGACGGTTCCGTCGACCAACTCCCGTGCGACCAAGCGGCCCACGGCCGGGGCGAGCGTGACTGCGGAGTGCATCACTGCCACGTAGAGGCCGGGGACCTCGACGACCGGGCCGACGATCGGCTCACCGTCGGCCGGCATCGGACGCGCGCCGAGTCGGGTGCTGAGCAACTCGACGCTCCCGGCGCCATGGAAAGTGGACCGGACGGCGGCAAGGGTCCGTTCGGGCGTGTCCGCGGCGGCGATCAGCCGGTCCGGGGCGACCTGCCGGAGATCGAAGTCCTCGGTGTTGACCACGGTGCGGACCAGACCGGCCGGGGCGCTGAGCCGGAACAGCGGTGACGGTGACGGTTCGACCGGGACGCGTACGCCGAGCGGTGTGCCCAGCGCGGCCGTGGCAACTCCGGCCGCCAGCACCACCGTCGCACCGGAGAGGGGGCCTGCTGTCGTCTCAACCCCGGCAATTCGGCCTGCTGTATCCCGGCGGACCGCGGTAACCGGCGTGTCCAGATGTACCCGGGCTCCATGGGCGCGAGCGCCCGCGACCAGCCGCTCGGTCACGCCTACCGAATCAACAGCGCCGTCCTCCGGCGCCCAGACAGCCCACTCCGGAGGCTGCCGAAGGGCGGGCTCCAGCGTCTCTACAGTGGCCGCGTCCACGATCGTCTGCCCGGGTCCGGCTTCCGGCGGACTGTCCTCCCTGTTCCAGCTCAGCGAGCCGGACCAGGTCACAGGGAGTCCCGGCAGCTCGGCCCCGAGCCGGTGGTACTCCGCCGTTGTGGTGGCCCGCAGCCCGGCGGCCGGACCTTTACGCACGCCGGACGCGCCGACCCAGGCGAACGAGTGCGCCGTCACGCCGGCGCCTGGCCGCCCGGCGTCGACCAATGTCACGTTGGCGCCCGCCCGAGCGGCGTGATAGGCCACAGATGCGCCGACAATGCCGGCGCCGACGACGACCAAGTCCCTACTCACCGATGGGCTCAACACGTTCACGACCCTAAGGCTTGTCCCGTAACTGATCTTGGAATGGCTGGGGGCGAGGCCGTCCGGGTTCGGCCCGTTCGCCTATCCGGCGAGGGCGAGGTTGTGCAGGCGGGCGATGCCGCTCATGGCGTGATGGACGCCGTCTCCTCTGAGACGGCAGTCGCGCAGGATCTTCCAGGTCTTCATGCGGGCGAAGACGTGCTCGACGCGGTCACGGACTTGCTTGTGGGACTTGTTGTGTGCCTGCTTCCAGTCGGGCAGGCCCTCGCCTTTGCGGCGCCGGTGGGGCATCACGAGCCCGGTGCCCGGATAGCCGCCGTCGGCGATCGTCATGGTCTTGCCGACGGCGGCCTTCGCGCCGGACTCCTCCCATGCCTTGCAGTCGTTGCGGTTGCCGGGCAGGGGCCGGCCGACCAGCACGACGAGCCGGGTGTCGGCGTCGATGACCACCTGGTGGTTGGTGGAGTACCGGTAGTTCTTGGACTGCTCGGCGATGGCGTGGTCGCGGGTGGGCACCAGGGTGCCGTCCACGATGAGGACGGTCTCCTTGCGGAACCGCTTGCGGGGCTGGAGCGCGAGCATCGGGCCGAGATGGTCGATGATGCGGTCTGCCGCCGACTTCGAGACCCCGAACAGCTGGGCAAGCTGGCGCATCGTCAAGTTCGTTCGCCAGTACACCACGATCAACAACGCTCGGTCCTCCAGCGGAAGACCCCAAGGCCGCCCCTTGCGGATCGCATCCGCTCCGTCGCGCCGCAGCGCGGTCACCAGCTTGGCGAACTGGCGCGGGCTCAGCCCGGTGAACGGGCCTATACAAGACGGCTCTGACGCCGTGATCACACCAGTCACACCATGATCATTCCAGCCGGTGCCGACCGGACGGAGGACCCGTCAGGCCCCGGAGATGAAGGACGGCTCGATACCCATCGCAGCGACGCCCTCACGCACGGAGCGGTCGAACTCCTTGATCTCCGCTACGAGAACGTCCCAAGCGACGGGCGCGGTCCAGAAGTCGGGGGTCAAGGCGGAGCCAACCCGCCAGCCGTCATCTGAGCCCACGATGCGGATCAGTCCCGCATCCGCCTGCATCGAGTCGAGCTCGAAGCCCTCCTGGCCGACGGCTGGGCTCTGGAGCCAGAGCGCCAGGTGGTACGCCAGTTCAGCCACGGGGAACGCCTTCTCGGACCACACCGCTCTCCCTTCTTCCCAGATGGATAGCTCGGCTTCTATGTCGAGGAGGAGCACTTCCAGGGGAGCCTCGTGCGGGGCGAGACCGCGGCGCGGCAGATCCGGCAGTCCAAAGTTCCGGCAGACGAACCGCACCGCTCGGCCTCCATAAAATCCGAGGCCCACATGTCGAGGCCATCCAAATGCGGACAACCGTACCAAGTTATGCCAGGCACCCCACCCGACGCACCATTTGCGGGACAGCCCTTAGCGTCCGCCTGCGGGCTGACCCGGACCTAATCGAGCCGATTCTCAGGATCGTTCCTGACGAAGAATCGAACGAATCGAATTTCCCTATGTGAACAACGGTGTCCGGGGCGGTAATCGGTGTGGCTCCGGATGCTTCTCGTGTGTTGCGCGGGCTGTTGCGATGCACGCGCAACATCTCCGGGGCGCGGGTACGTGAACGCCGACATGAGCGGCCCGCTGCCGCCGTGCGGTGCCGCCCTGCGGCGGCGTTGCGTCAGCTCTGTGCGGTGTCGTCGCCCGCCTGCCCCGCGCCCTCAGCTGCGCCTGCCTTCTCGCGCATCTTGCGCACCAGCTCCGCCTTCTGGTCGGCTGCGCCCTGGCGGTCGAGGTTGCGGTGCGGTCCGTTGTTCTGCCGTTCGGCGCGGGACAGCCTCTTGCGCTGGCCGCCGCCCATGCCCACGGGGTTGTTGATGTTCTTGCTCACGGTCACGGGTTCTCCCGGTAATGATGTGAAGTGATCTACGGATTCATCGGTGGGGGACGGGCGGCGACGTCGAAGGACGCCAGCAGGGGCCCATCACGCTCTCACTCGTAAATCGGCGTCTGGAAGAACATGACAAACACGTTACCCGGTTCTGTCGGCCCCGCACACCAGCCCTTTCGCCGCCCCGGCGTCGGCCGGGCCTTCGGCGAGCGTCCGGGGCCAGCCGTTTCCTTCCGGGAATCTCAACACCGCCAGCACCCGCGCGAACTGACCGAGGAAACCGGGCTCGACCCGTCTGCGGTCCTTGATCGGTCGGTGCCGGTCGAGCGTGATGTGGGGTGGAGGGGAAGCTGTACAGCGGAACGGAACATTGCTTCGTTGCGCAGTTCGGCGACGAGCAACCATCGCTCGTGCGGACCGGTCCGCTCCCTGATGAACAGGCCGACCTGGACACGCACATCCGGGTGGCGTGGTCGGACGCGCCGACGCGGCACCTGAACTACTTCCGGGCTTGGGGAAGTAGCGAGGGGCGCGGATTCCGCCGGAGCTTCGGGATGGAGTGCGCCAGGTACGTGGACCGCAGGCACACGGCACGCGAATCCTGCCTCCAGGGCGAGGGCCTGGCTGTGAGGCCGGGCCATCGCCGCCGGTGTAGCGGGTCGTCCTTGATCCTTATCGGCTCCCCGCTCGCTGGCGCTCCCGGGCTGATGCGCCAGGGGGCAGGGGTGTCAATCTGCGGGGGTGGAATCGATCATGGCGCGTGTGACGGAGTTGCTCAGCCAGGCGTAGCCGATGTAGATGAGCAGAGCGGCGTTCGGTCCGTAGGCGGGGACCCGAGGCCGCTGCTGAACAGGAATGCCGGGACCAACCGCACTTCTTCTTGTCCAGACCTGTTGCTGCTGCGAGCCGGGCCCCGTCGACGAACGAGTCGGTACTCGCGCATGCGGCCCGGAGCACGATGAGCTGCTCGTCGGAACGCATCTTTGGCGTGGGCGGCAGCCGCTCATCGTGTGCCAGCTGAGTCCGGCCGTGTGCCGTCACCGCTCACCTCCGTTGTGTGTGGTGGTCATGTCTCGGCGGCTCGGACCCGAGCGATGGGGTCGGCCTGGGGGCTGCACACACCCCTGATGCTTAAGTAGCATGTGCGATGTGAGTACGCATCCCGGTGGTCCGTCCGCCAGACTGGCCACGTGCCTGGAGGAACGAGACGTAACAAGAAGCCGTTCGAGTACACGCTCGACGCCCACTGGCCGTACGCGGTGATGGACGGCTACCGGCCTGCGCAGGTCGGTCAGGCAATCGCTCGGGCACTGACGGAAGCAATGGAACGCAGGCAGGTGAGCGCCAATGTGCTCGCCGCCGAAGCCGGGATCAATCGACAGGTCATCGCTAACATCCTGGCGGGCAGGACCTGGCCCGACATGCTGACTGTGGCGAGCCTGGAGGCCGCGCTCGGCGAGATGCTCTGGCCGCAGCACATCGACTGGCCTGCGGACGGTGCAGGTGTGCGACGGCAGCCGATTCCCCCTCAAGGCAGGCGCGGAACGGAATAAACGCAAACGAAGCATCTGCGGAGCGCCCGGGTGATCGCGCTGTGGGAAGGCCGGTTCTGAACTTGGTGAGTTTTGCTCCCGCCCGAGTCAGTACGCTGGTCCGTCGGCTGACGCGATGTCGATTCGGCGGCCCGTTGTGCGGGCGGGCGAGATCGACACCCACAAGCGCCGGTCCCCGCCTGCCCAAGGCGTTGTATAAGCATGCTGGTCCAGGGCCTGGGCCGCCGTGTCGTCGGCGACGGCCCGCGCGGTGCCGACCACGTTGATGCTCCAGCCCTTGCTCATCGCCTCGTCGATGTGATCGACCTCGAAGGCGACCTCGTGATCGACAGCCTCAGCAGCCACTGTCCCCGGAGCAGTCCGATACGCGATTTCACCGTCGATGACAAGGTAATTGACGGGAATCACGGCAGGCCCGTTCCAGGTGGAGACAGCGATCCTGCCGACACCGTGGGTCGAGAGCAGTTCGCCACATTCCTTGCTGCTGAGCATCGTCAACTTTGGACGGTAGGCAGCTTGCCCTGTGCCGGGGGGCAGCTCCGTATCGCTTCCGGTCAGTGCACCGACCGTTGTCTCCAGCGCATCGGCAAGGCTCAGCATGAATCCGATGCTCGGGGTCGCCTGCCGCTCCTCGACGTACTCGACGTAGCTGGGTACGGACCCTGCTCGTTCGGCCAGCGCATCCCGGCTCAGCCCCAACTGCTCCCGGCGTGCCATGACGCGTCTGCCGAGGTCGCTTCGCGGCGCGTGGGCGGTCTGGCCACGCGATGTCTCCCTCGAGTGATCCGGCATGGTGTCCACACATCCTTCGAGCTACGGCACGGGCCCTTGTCCATGTCACACTGCTCGCCCGCTGAGGGGCGACGCATGGGCCGACCGGTTCCGGGGACAGGGCTGACCGGCCCGTAGGCGGGCAACGGGGGAACGGTCATACGTATCCGGTGCCACGCGCACATCTATGAGGAGCTGGGCGAACGTGCCTCGGTACCGCTGTCCGCCGCCTCCGGGACCTTTCGGCCCCCGAGGCGGCCCCGACGGCCCTCGCCGCGCCTGAGCCAGCCTTGGCACCGTAGGAGCAGAAGAGAAGGGGACAACTCCTCAGGGCTATCGGACCAGGAGGCAGAGCCATGAACGGCAGCGCGGCGGACAGCGGCCCGACGGACGGAACGTCGGATGCGCGGAAAGTCCCACCCGTGGTGGTCGGGACCGACGGTTCGGACCATGCCACACGGGCGGTGCTCTGGGCTGCTGACGAGGCTGTCTCGCAGAACCGGCCACTGATCATCGTTTACGCGATCGGTGGGCTGCAACCTCCCTCCCTTGACATCAACGGTATCGACGTCGTTCTCCGTACGGGCCGGAAGCGCTGGACGCGGCGGCGGCACGCGTGGCAGGGGAGCACGCGGGCATTCGCGTCTCCACAGTGCTGAGCCGTGATGAGGCGACGGAGAGTCTGCTGGAGGCCGCTGGAGAGCACGGGACCGTCGTGGTGGGCTCCCGTGGACTGGGCGGATTTTCCGCCCTGCTCGTGGGCTCGGTCGGACTCCGCACCGCCGCGCGCGCGAAGGGCCCGGTGGTCGTGGTGCGGCGGGTCGCAGAGAGCGCCGGCCGAGTCGTGACAGCCGCCGTACGGGACGACAGCGACAGGAGCGCTCTGATGTACGCGGCACGGACCGCGCGGCTGCACGGCGCGTCGCTCCGGGTGGTCAGCGTCTGGTTGTTCTACCAGAACGTGGGGTCCATGGCGACGGTGTTCGACGACCCCAGCGCGGTAGTGGCCGAAGCGGAGAGCAAGGCCACGGCGCGCATGGTGGACCCCGTCCGGGAGGCGTTCCCGGACCTCACGGTCACCGTGGAAACGGTTCGGGCGGCCTCTGTCGCCGGAGCCTTGCTGGAGGCGGCCACGGACGCCGGGCTGCTCGTGGTGGGCGCCCACAAGCCCGCGCACCGCATCGGCCATCCGCTGGGTCAGGTCACGCATGCAGTCCTGCACCACGCACCCTGCCCGGTCGCCGTGATCCCGCGCGGCTGATGTCACGGACCCGCGCGGCTGACGTCACAGAGACGGATCGGCCATCACACGGATCGGCCCTCGCGCGGACGGGTCGGACTGACCGCCGGATCGGCGGTCAGTCCGACCCGGCGGTCACCGGGGCGGATCCGTCGGCGTCGGCCCGGTCAAGTCCACGATGTCGTCCGAGGCGACATCGTGCAGACGCACTGCGAGGTCCTCCAGAGCGCGGCTCGCGGCCAGTTCATCGCCGATCTCGGGGACCGGCCGGTCGATCGGATTCCGGCGGGCGACCCCTCGGCCCACCACGTGTGCGGTGTCGTCACGCCAGGAGTCCTGAGTGGTCAGGACTGCGCGAGCCCGGGTCTCGTCGCCATCCTCGGTGAGGGAGATCTGCGCGTTCCACTGCTTGGCTTTCATAATCGTTCCCTTCGGTGCAGCTCTTTTCACGTTGCTTCCTGATGCTCCGGATACGGACTGCCGGACCATTCCGGGACGACCGCCACGGGGCAGGGGGCGTGGTGCAGCATCGCGTGATTTACGCGCCCGAGCTGCAACCCGATGGCGGCATGGCGACGTCTCGCACCCACTACCAGCAGATCAGTGCCGACCGCCTCCTCCAGGAGCATCTGATGCGCGGTGCCTGCGACGAGTTTTCGCTCGACGGCCACCTCCGGGTAGTCGCCGACGACGACTCCCAGGATCCGGTCCGCGGTTTCTTCCGCCTGCTGCCGGTACGTTCTTGCCTGATCACCTCCGACGTACGGGTAGGGCATGTTCTGGTAGGGCGGGAAGCTCCAGGCGCGCACCGCGACGAGTTCACAGCCTCTGGACCGTGCCTGTTCGAAGGCGAACCGTGCGGCGAGTGTGCTGCCGGTGGTCGACCCGATACCGAGGACGACACGCCCGCGCTTGGGCGGCCCGGCTGACGGCTCCCCTCGCGTCACGACAACCGGGCAGTGTGCACGCGCCGCGACAGCCAGGCTCACGGATCCGAGCAGCATGCCCGCGATCGGACCGTGCCCACGAGGTCCGAGCACGAGAAGCGCGGCCTCGGTGCCCTCCTCCAGGAGCGCCGACACCGGCTCTTCCGCCCGCACATCGGTGGAGACCTCGATGCCTGGCGCAAGCCGATTCGCTCGCTCCTGTGCCGCGGCGACGAGGTTCTCGGCGAAGACCTGCTCGGAGGGGCGGTCCGCCGAGATTCCCGGCCGGACCCCTTCGTAGTGCTCCCACAGGGAGGCATGGACGACTCTCAGGGTCCGGCCGGACCGTTCCGCCTCTGCGGCCCCCCAGTCGACCGCCTGAAGGCTCCCCTGTGATCCGTCCACTCCGACCACCACGGGAAGCTCCATTGCTCCCACCGCCTTGTCTCTCGAGGATTCGATCACCGGCCGTCAGTCTTCGACCGTTAGTACGTGTGCGACGGGGCGGCGCGGTGTTTGCGGCCCCGTCGGGCCGTATCCCAGCCGCACCACCATCTGGACCTGCCCGGTGCCTGAGAGCGGGTCGCGCAACACCCAGCGCAGATCGGGCCATTCGAGGGCCTGGGTGGCGAAGGAGCTGCTCAGCCCGTGGAGCGTGGCGATGAGCAGGACGCGTTCCAGGGCTTGACCCGCGCGCAGCCAGTCGGCCGGCTCGTCCTGTGCGGTGCTCAGCAGTGCCAGCTGGGGCCGGTCCTCGAAGACTGTCCGAGTACGGCCGTCCACCGGAACGCGGCCGGCGAAATCCCGTGCGGGAGCTGATCCGCCGCGCTTGAGCGGCCCGAAGGCGTACTCCGGCACACCGTCCACGGCTGCCTCATCGGTGGCGCTCCGTGCCCACTGTTCCGTCTCGGCCTCCCGGGCCGCGTCCATGTGGTCGTATCCCTCGGCGTCATTGATGAGGTCGAGCACGGTCTGCAGGTGGGACCCGGTGGGGAGGGCCAGGGTCGCGCTCTCCTGGTGCGCGGCCTCGCTGAGCGCCTGCCGGACCTCGTCCGGGATACGCCGGTCGGCGAAGGGGGCTCGGCTCGAATGACGGTCGTGGACCGCCGGGTACAGCAGAGCAAGTCCGTCGGTGCGGTCAGCGGGCTCGTCGAGTCGTACGGTCGCCAGAAGTTCGGGGACGGCTGGGTCCGGAAGCAGGCGGGTGACCGGCCGCAGGCCGATGTGGGACGCCGCCACCCGGAGGTTGAACAGCGCAGCCCCGCAGCCGATGTGCAGTCCGCGAGCTGTGGGGTCGGAATGCGGCATGGCGCGCGTCAGATCGGCGAAGAGGCTGAAGGTGCCGTTGCTTCGCGTGTACTGGAAGCGCCAGGGCTGGGCGTTGTGCATGGACGGCGCGGCCGTCGCGTCAAGAACGAGGTGGGCCGCGACCACCTCGTCCGGAGTGTGTGCGGACACCAGGTCCTCCAAGGGCACGTCGGTTTCTTTCACCAGCGTTGCCGGAGGAAGCGGCTCATGGCAGGGGCCGGTAGGGCCCTGCCATGAGCCTCACGGCCCCATTCGGGTTCGCCGCTGCGGGCCTTCCCGGCCGTCCGGGAGGGACCGGGTGGCTCCTGCCGCCGGACGACAGCCAGCCGCACCCTTGGGAGGCGGCCGCGGTCAGGCGGTTGCGGTGGAAGGGAGCGAGGACATGGATCATCGCAGGATCAGTGAGCTCATGAGCCGCGATGTGGTCAGCGTGCGTATCGATACCCCGTTCAAGGAGATCGCCCGGACACTCGCGGAACACGACGTCAGCGCGGTACCGGTACTGGACAGCGCGGGCCGCCCGGTCGGGATCGTCTCGGAGGCGGATCTGCTGCGTAAGGCGGCCGACCGGTCCGACCTGTCGGGCAGGACGCCGCTGCCGCACCTTGATGCGTGGGAGCGGGCCAGGGCCGAGGGGCACAACGCGGAAGAGATCATGTCCGCTCCGGCGGTGTGCGCGCATCCGGAATGGACGGTCGTGGAGGCCGCCCGGCTGATGAGTGTGCACAACGTCAAGCGTCTCCCCGTGGTCGATGAAACCGACACCCTGGTGGGCATTGTCAGCCGCGCTGACCTGCTGCGGGTCTTTTTGCGGCAGGACCGTGCCATCCGGGAGGAGATCGTGCACGACGTACTCGCCACGACGCTGGGTTTCGCGCCGTCCGATGTCGCCGTCGAGGTCGACGAGGGGCAGGTCTCTCTGCGCGGCACGGTCGACGACAGCAGTCTGGTCCCTGTGCTGATCCGGCTGTGCACGAGCGTGGATGGAGTCGTCTCGGTCTCCGAGCGGCTGAGCGCCCGGACGGACCCCGTCCGGGCGGGAAATGGGGCGATGTCATGAATCCGGTCGTCACCGTGGGGCTGGACGGCACCCCCGAGTCGCTGTCCGCCGCGTTCTGGGCAGCTCAGGAGGCATCGGCGCGCGGCGCGACGCTGCGGCTGCTGCACGCCTGGGTGCTGCTCTCAACAGAAAGGGCCGAGCGGCAGCCGGAGGCAGACCCCAACTACTGGCCCAAACGGATCGTGTCCGACGCATGCGACGCAATCGAGGAGCGGTTCCCCGACCTGCCGGTCTACGAGGATCTGGTCGCGACGGCGCCTGTGGACGCCCTGCTGGAAGCGGCCGCAGAGTCGCAGACGCTGGTCCTCGGCTCACGCGCACTGAGTTCGCTGTCCGGGTATTTCCTCGGCGACATCGGCATGCACGTCCTCGCGCGGGCCGGGGTGCCGACGGTCCTCGTCCGGGCCAGGGAGGATGCGGCCCCGATCTCGGAGGACGGTGATGTGGTGCTGGGGCTGAGCCTGCGCCATCCGTGCGACAAGCTCATCCAGTACGCCTTCGACGCGGCGATCCGGCGAGGCGCCACCCTCCGGGCGGTGCACGGCAGGAACCTGCCGCCCTCGGCCTACACCCGGGGCGGACCCGACCCGTACCTCTCCCATGAGCTGACCTGCGAGGCGCAACGGGATCTCACCAGGACGCTGAGTCCATGGCGCGACCGGTACCCAGCCGTGATGGTCATCGAGCGTGTGCAGATGGAGAGCCCTGCGCGCGCCGTCGTGCGCGACATCGCCGGTACGGGACTGCTCGTCGTCGGTCGCTGGGAGAAGCGTCCCACGTTCTCCCCCCGTATCGGGCATGTGCTGTCGGCCACTCTGCACCACGCTCCATGTCCGGTGGCCGTGGTCCCCCACGACTGACGCGCCCGGAGACGCGCTCCCGCCCAGCGTCGCGGTCCCGCGACGCGGACGCCCGGCGCCGCCATTTGTCAGGAGGTATACGCCATGAAGGCACAGGTCTTTCACGGGCCCGGACAGGCCTCATGGGACGAGGTCCCGGATCCAGGTATCAAGGACGCGGCGGACGCGATCGTCCGCGTCGACGCCGTCACGATCTGCGGCACCGATCTGCACATCCTCAAGGGAGATGTCCCGGAGGTCGCGCCCGGGACCGTCCTCGGCCACGAGGCCGTGGGCGAGATCGTCGAGGTGGGCGGGGACGTGCGGTCCGTACGTCCAGGCGACCGGGTACTGGTCTCCTGCATCTGCGCGTGTGGACGCTGCCGCTACTGCAGGGAGTCCCGCTACGGCCAGTGTCTGGGTGGCGGGGGCTGGGTGCTGGGGCATCTGATCGACGGGACCCAGGCCGATTACGTACGGGTCCCCTTCGCGGATCTCTCCGTCCACCCCCTGCCCGCCGCTCTCTCCGATGAGCACGCGGTCCTGCTCGCCGACATCTTTCCCACTGCCTATGAGGTGGGTGTGCTGAACGGACGCGTCCGACCGGGCGACACCGTGGTCGTCGTGGGCGCAGGCCCCATCGGACTGGCCGTGATCGCCACGGCAGGGCTGTTCGGGCCGGGCCGCATCATCGCCGTCGACCAGGACCCGTCCCGGCTGGAGACGGCACGCGGGCTCGGGGCCGACGCAGTGGTGCGCGCGTCGGAGGATCCCGCGCGGTTGGTCGCGGATCTGACCGAGGGGTACGGGGCGGATGCGGCCGTGGAGGCCGTGGGCGTGCCGGAAACCTTCGAACTGTGCACCCGCGTGGTACGTCCTGGCGGTCGCATCGCCAATATCGGGGTGCACGGCAAACCCGCGCTGCTGCACCTCGAAGACCTGTGGATCAAGGATGTGACGATCACGACGGGGCTGGTGGACACCGTCTCGACGCCGATGCTGCTGCGGATGGCGACGGCAGGCCGGCTGCCTATGGGCCCGCTGGTCACGCACCGCTTCGGGCTCGACCGGATGGCAGAGGCATACGGAGTGTTCTCGGGGGCCGCCGACAAAAGGGCGCTGAAGGTCGTCCTGGGGCGGGCCATCACCTGAACCGGGCCCTCCCCTTCGGCCACGAGATGCCGGGACGCCGTTCGCCGCTACGGTGGGGATACAGGCAGTTCTGCTCGGCGGGGCCCGGCGGAGGACACGGTGACCGAGGACGGCAGGCGAGCGGACGGCATTCCGAGTGACCCGGAGGCGCTGCCACCGGAGTTGCAGGAGCGCTTGACCGCCGTCGAGCGGGGGACCAGGGAATCGATGCGGAGTCTGCTTGAGGCTGTGCTCTCGGTCGGCCGTGGGCTGGAGCTTCCTCAGGTGTTGCGGCACATCGTGGAAGCGGCGGCGGTTCTGGTGGACGCCGAGTACGGTGCGCTGGGCGTCGTCGGAGAGGACAAGAAGCTCTCGCGATTCCTGACCACTGGTGTGAGCCGGGAGCGGGCCGTGTCGATCGGGTCGCTGCCGTCCGGCAAGGGAATCCTCGGTGAGCTGATCCGACACCCTGAGCCCCTGCGGCTGTCGGAACTTTCCGGGCATCCGGCGTCCTACGGATTCCCGCCGGGCCACCCGCCGATGCACTCGTTCCTCGGGGTGCCGGTCAGGGTCGGTGACCAGGTGTTCGGCAACCTGTACCTCACCGAGAAGCGGGGCGGCGCGGAGTTCGACGGCGAAGACGAGACCGTACTGCTGACGCTTGCCATGGCAGCGGGAACGGCCATCGAGAACGCGCGAATGTACGAGACCTCCCGAGATCGGCAGCGCTGGCTGCAGGCCAATGCGGAGATCATTGCCGGGCTGCTGTCGGGCGCGGATGAGGACGAGGTCCTGAGTCTGGTCGTCGACCGGGCGCGCAGTATCCTCTCGGCCGATCTGGGCGCGCTGGCGCTGCCGACCGAGAGCGGCGAGAGTCTTCGAGTGGCACTGGCCTCGGGCCTGGACGCCGGATTGCACAACGGGCTGGTCCTGCCCCGTGAGGGTTCCTTCGTCGGCGCCGCACTCCAGGCCGGTGAACCGATCATCAGCGTGGACGTGGCGCAGGATCCGCGCATCACCGCCGGCCCACCCCGGTGGGGCGGTCTGCAGTCCGCCGTCGCGGTGCCACTGATCGCCGGCGATACGGTGCGAGGCGTCCTCCTGCTGGCACGAAGCCGTGGACGGGAACCCTTCGCAGACTCGGGAACGGCCCCTCTCCTGGCTTTCGCCGGGCAGGCTGCGCTCGCTATGGAGCTGGCTGAGCGGCGGCGTTCTGCCGAACAGGTCGCTCTGCTGGAGGACCGGGACCGTATCGCTCGTGACCTGCACGATCTTGCCATCCAGCGGCTTTTCGCGACGGGGATGACCCTGCAGAGCGCCGTACGTTTCGTCGATCATCCGGAAGCACGCGAGCGGCTGCTACGGGCCGTGGACGACCTGGACGAGACCATCAGGATCATCCGTTCGACGATCTTCGGACTTCGGGCCCCGGGGACGGAACACACCCGCCAAGGGCTGCGGGCGCGGATCATGACCGTGGTGGAACAGGCCGCACGGGCCCTGGGGTTCACTCCCGCCGTACGGATGGAGGGCCTCATCGACACCGACGTCCCAGCGGCGCCCGGGGAACAGGTCGCCGCTGTCCTGGGTGAGGCACTGAGCAATGTCGCGCGGCACGCGCACGCCGACGCCGCAGAGATCTCTCTCGTGGTTCGTGGCGGCCGGCTGACCTTGACCGTCTCCGACAACGGCACCGGTATCGCACCGAAAAGCCGTCGCAGTGGGCTCGACAACCTCGCCCGCAGAGCAGAGGACCTCGGCGGTGAACTGACCCTGGAGGCACCCGGGCAAGGCGGTACCCGGCTCGTGTGGACCGTGCCGCTCATCCACGGCTGACCCACGCGGGGTCAGTGGTATCCGTGCTCAGCGCTGTCAGGGTGTGAGGCGGCCTGGGTGGCGAGCACGGCTGCCTGTACACGCCGCGCGACGCCCAGCTTGGCCAGCAGACGCGAGATGTGGTTCTTGACGGTCTTCTCCGACAGGTACAGACGCTTGCCGATCTCCTGATTGGTCAGTCCGTCCCCGATCAGGACGAGGATCTCCCTCTCCCGGGGCGACAGCTGGGCTACCGCGTCCTCTTCAGGACCGGTGTCGTTCTGTTCGCCGCGGAGGCTGCTCATCAGCCGGGTCGTGGTCGCCGGATCGAGCATGGACTGTCCTGAGGCCACCGTCCGCACGGCCGCGACGAGGTCCGCACCCTTGATGTCCTTCAGCACGTAACCGGCGGCCCCAGCCATGATCGCGTCGAGGAGCGCGTCGTCGTCGTCGAACGAGGTGAGCATCAGACATGCGAGCTCAGGCATGTGCGAACGCAGATCCCGGCAGACCGTGATCCCGTCGCCGTCCGGCAGCCGGACGTCGAGCACGGCCACGTCCGGACGCAGAGCCGGACCCCGGGCAAGAGCGTGGTCGACCGTGGCTGCGTCGCCCACGACGTCGATGTCGGGCTCCGCGTCGAGCAGATCGCACAATCCGCGCCGGACGACCTCATGATCGTCGAGGAGGAAGACCCGGATCGGGCTCTGCGGTGAGAACCGACGTACGTTGCTCATGTCTCTCCCTGGGCGCTCGCGGACCAGCGGCCTTCCTTCCATCCTCGCCCCGGCCGGGCAGGCGGGCCAGCGCCGGACGGGTCCGTCCCCGGGAACGCTCTGCCCGTCACTCCCGCCCGGCGCCACTGCCCTGCGGCCCGTACAGGTCCAGCAGACGGGTGCGGCTGCCGCGCAGCCGGGCCGCCACCACCTCGGCGACCACCCGGTACATCGCACGGCCGAACACCGGATCGGCTTCACACAGGGCCCGTACGACCGTCGCGTCGTACTGCTCGGCGTCGACGGTGCGGACGGCCTGAGCGCCCAGATGCCAGACGTACGGGGGGAGCAGCCAGGACCAGCCGAGCAGCTCACCCGGCCCCACGGTGTCGACCACCGCCGCCTGCCGTCCGGGGACATGCAGGTCCAGCGCCACCTGGCCGCTCCGTACAACCCAGAACCGGTCGGCTCGCCGGCCCTCTTCGAAGATCCGGGTGCCGCCGGGGAACGACACGTCCGAGACCACCTCCCGCAGCCGCTCGCGCCGGTCGGAAGGCAGTCCGTCGAACATGTCCCGTGTGGCTGTCATTGTCGTCGCACCTCATTCCGAAGCATGTGCGCGCTGACCGGTGAGGCGGTCCACCACCGCCACTACTCCATCGACCCGGGCTGCCATCCGTACTGCGACGGACCTGTCCGTGTCCTGCTCAAGGTGGCCGCTCAGGGTCACCACGCCGTCCTGGACCGACACGATGGGCGCGGTGTGCAGGAACAAGGCGCGGGCCATGACGCCGTCGAGGATCTCGTCCCGGAGGTCGGAGTCAGGCCGGACGAAGACCCGCAGCAGATCGCGCCGGGTGATGATGCCGATGAGCCGGGCCTCCTCGTCCACCACTGGGAGTCGGCCGATACCTCTGCGGGCCATGGTGCGGCCGGTCAGGGCGACGGTGTCGATCGCGCGGATGGTGACCGCCGGGGCGGACATCAGCTCTCCGGAGGTATACCGCCCGGGCAGCGTCATGAGGCAGCGTGAACCGGAGGACCCGGGCCCGGCGCGGTATCGCGTCAGGTCGGTCCGGGACACGACCCCGACCACCCGGTCGTCGTCGTCCACAACCGGCAGTCCGCCGATCCCGTGCTCCATGAGCGACCGGGCCGCATCGTCGGCTGGGGTGGCACACCCCACGCTGACGACATCGCCCGTCATCACATCACCGGCCGTACGGAATCTCATCTCGCGTCTTTCGGTCGATCGGCGGAGCACTGACTTTCACCATCGCCCTCCGAGCGAGCAGCGCGCTGGGGCTGGCCGGTGCCCTCCTCAGGGCCGTCCGGCCCTCGGGCGGGAACTCTTCGGCGCGTTGGCGGAGGCGGCCGGGCGCGGGGACGGGGGAGAAGAGACGCCATGCCCGGTGGGCGACCGGCGGGGGAAAATGACTGTGCACGGGTGGATCTGGACGTACTACGAGGGGCTACGACCCGCAGACGGAGCCGCCCGCACGAGACGCTGTGCGCGCGGCAATGGTCTCTTCGCCACCCGCGACGCCGCCTCCGAGACGGACGCCGGGCCGACGCACTACCCCGGAACTGCCCGCCGGGCCGCCGCCGGCCCGACGAGCCTGCAGTCGACGTCCACCACCCCTTCGACCGCCCGCGCGAGGCGGGTGGCGATCGGTACGAGGGCGGTGTCGCGGATTGTGCCGCTGAGCGTGACCACGCCTTCCTCGACAGTGACTTGAACACTCTCACGGGGTACCAGGAAGAGACGCTGGACAACCTCTTGGCGCACCTCTTCCGCGATGTCCTCGTCGGATCGCAGGAACACCTTCAACAGGTCGGAGCGGCTGACGATGCCCCGGAGCATGCCTGCGGAATCGACAACCGGCAGACGCTTCACCTTTCGCACTGCCATGGTCCGCGCGGCCTGTGCCAGGGTGGCGTCCTCCTGGACGGTGACGGCGGGAACGCTCATCAAGTCCTCGGCCGTCAGCGCTCCCGCCTTGCGGAGATCGGTGAGGCGGTCCATCTGCTCGGACCGGCTCGGATCCGCATCCCTGAACTCTTCCTTGGGCAACATGTCGGCCTCGGAGACCACCCCGGTCACCCGCCCGTCACCCACCAGAACCGGCAGTGCGCTCACCTTCCACTGCCCCATGGTCTCGACCATCTCCTTGAAACCGGCATCGAGTCTCACGGCGACCACGGGCCGCGTCATCACATCACTCACACGGCGGGGGGTGTGCATGATCCCTCCTGGACGAGAAGCTGTTCCACCAAAAGCCTGAGTTCGCGGCGCGGAGCGTGCAAGGGCCGACTGGTCCCGAGTCCGGGCCGGACAGGCAGGCAGGAGGGCAGGCAGAAAGTCCCCACGGGTCACTTGAGGGTGGGAGCAGGCGCTATTCCAGCCCGGCCGCGTGATCGGGTACGTACGTCTGCAGGTCCCGGGGCGGCCGCTGGTAGCCGGTGGCCGGTGGCCGGGGAGGCAGCGTGAGGGCCGCCGGGGTGACGTCGTAATAGGGCATGGTGGACAGCAGATGGGCGATCATGTTCAGCCGGGCCCGGCGTTTGTCATCGCTTTCCACGACGTACCACGGTGACTCCGAGATGTCCGTGTGCACGAACATCTCGTCCTTGGCGCGTGAGTAGTCCTCCCACCGGGTCAGCGACTCGAGGTCGATGGGGGAGAGCTTCCAGCGGCGGGTCGGGTCCTTGAGCCGGCGCCGGAAACGCCGCTCCTGCTCCTCGTCGCTCACCGAGAACCAGTATTTGCGCAACAGGATCCCGTCCTCCACCAGCATCCGCTCGAAAGCCGGGCACTGCCGCAGAAACAGTTGGTACTCGGAGGGGGTGCAGAAGCCCATGACCCTTTCGACGCCGGCCCGGTTGTACCAGCTGCGGTCGAACAGGACCATCTCGCCGGCCGCGGGCAGGTGCTCCATGTAGCGCTGGAAGTACCACTGAGTCCGCTCACGCTCGGTGGGCCGGGGAAGTGCCACGATCCGGGCCGCCCGGGGATTCAGATACCGGGTGACACGTTTGATCGCGCTTCCCTTGCCGGCCGCGTCGCGCCCCTCGAAGACCACCACGAGCCGGGCGCCCTCGGCACGCACCCACTCCTGTAGCTGTACCAGCTCAGTCTGAAGCCGGTGCAGCTCCCGCTCGTATACGGGTCGCGGCAAACGTGCACGCTTCCCGTTGCCCGGTGACTCCGCCATGGGACGACCGTACGAAGGATTGCCGTCCCTGGCTCAGGCAGGAGGGCCGAACGGGGTCCGTGCGTTTTCACCCGCCCGGTGAAGAGGTCCCGACACCACCGGCCCCCGTTTGCCCCCGGCCGGCAGCCACCGCACAGTTGAGGTATGACGTTCGCCGCCTCCGCCGCGGAGGTACAGCGTGGCTGGACCGTCGAGACACCGGGGCCGATCAGCGGTGGTCCTCTGATCCGCAGCCGAAAGCCAACACCCGTCCCGGGCCCAGGTGATCTGCTGCTGCGGGTGGAGGCCTGCGGTGTCTGCCGAACGGACCTTCATCTGGCTGAGGGGGACCTCCTGCCGCGCCGGCCATCGACCGTGCCCGGCCATGAAATCGTTGGCCGGGTGGTCGCCGTGGGCGAAGCAGTGACCTCGTTCCGTACCGGTGACCGAGCGGGCGGGGCGTGGCTTCGTGGCACCTGCCAGAGGTGCCGCTACTGCCGGTCCGGCAGGGAGAACCTGTGTCCCGGGTCCACCTACACCGGGTGGGACGCGGACGGTGGCTTTGCCGAACTGGTCTTGGTGCCAGCAGCCTTCGCGTACTCCCTCCCGGAAGCTCCGGATGCCACTGCGCTGGCACCGCTCCTGTGCGCCGGGATCATCGGCTATCGTGCGCTTCGTCGCAGCGCACTGCCCCAAGGCGGGCGGTTGGGTATCTACGGCTTCGGGGCATCGGCCCATCTGGCGGCCCAGGTAGCCATGGCCGAGGGGGCCACCGTCCATGTGCTGACGCGGTCGGCGCAGGCACGCACGCTTGCGCTGGAACTCGGTGCAGCTTCCGCGGGCGAGGCGTACGACCTCCCTCCCGAGCCCCTGGACTCAGCGATCCTGTTCGCCCCCGTGGGCGACCTGGTGCCGGTGGCGCTGGAGGCGCTGGACCGCTCCGGCACGCTTGCGATCGCCGGGATCCACCTCACCGACGTTCCGGTACTCAACTACCAGCGCCACCTCTTTCAGGAGCGGAATCTGTGCAGCGTCACGTCCAACACCCGGCAGGACGGCCGTGACTTCCTGGCCCTGGCCGAACGCATCGGTATCCAGGTCACCGTGAGCCCCTACCCGCTGAGCCAGGCAGATCTGGCGCTCGCCGACCTGGCGGCCGACCGTGTCCACGGTGCCGCCGTGCTCGTTCCCGACTGAGCCGGCTTCCGGGCAGATCGGGCCATCAGGCGCTGCCCGGTGGGTGGTGAACCGGTGGCCCCCCGGTCTCACCCGCGGGTGGCATCACCGGCGAGGACGGTTCGACGTCGCCTGCGATTTTCACCGAGCCCCACTCACCGAGCCCCACTCAGGCCCCTTGGCTTGGTGGGCAACATGGACGTCCGTACGACGGCGCCCACAAGCGATCACGTCTTCGACGGAACGATTGTGACGGTGCAGCCGGCGCGATGGAGCACCCGATGACCGACGTTTTTCAGTTGTCCGGCCGTCCCCGCATGCCGGGAGTGTCCACCGATCACCAACAATCCTGCCTCCCGACTGGCCTCCGCGAGGACATCGCCGGCCGGCCCCTCCACCGCATAGCTACGGACGGGGACGCCTTCGTGACGCTCGACGGCCCCGGCGACCGTCCCGTCAAGCCACTGCTGAGCCTGACGACGATGGGCGTCGCGCGCCTCGTCGTACTGCCCGGTGTGGGCCGTGGCGCTCTCGGTACGCGGGCAAATCCACGCATGCACCACCGCCACACCCCTGTCACGCCGGCGTGCCTCGCCGAAGGCGTAGTCCAGAACCTCGAGGAATGCGGTGCTGCGCCCCAACCCGACCACGACCCCACCCTGTTCGTCCCGCCGATGCCGTCGGACCACCGTGACGGCGCACTTTGCCCGGGCTGCCACGGCTCCGCTGACCGAGCCGAGCAGGAGTCCCGCTGTCGCCCCGTGGCCCCGGCCGCCGACAACGACGAGACCGGCGGAGTTGCTCGCCGAAACCAGGTACTCCACAGGGGCCTCATCGAAGACGCCGACATGGACGGTAAGTCCCGGACAGACCTCCCGTGCTCGCTCTTCGGCCTGCGCAACAATCCTTCGGGCATCCCCGACGGGCCCTGGAGGCAGCCACCCGGCTGTCCGGAGGCCGCCCACATGCGCGTGCCTCAAGGCGTGCACGATCCGTAGAGGGCGCGCCCAGCGGTCCGCTTCGAGCGCTGCCCACTCCACCGCGTCCATGGCCTCAGCCGAACCATCGGTCCCGACGATCACCGGCCCGTCCATCGTCCTCACCCCCTGATTGCCGTCCCCTTGCTCGTCGTTGCATACGTTCAGAAGCAGCCCGCGCACCTCACGCCCGACTGTCGGGTCCACGAGGGGCTCCTCATTGCTCGGGCACCACGATGACCGGAGCCTGCGCGTGGTGCATGACCGCGTGCGTCACGTGCCCCAACCGTGGTCCGACCAGGTCATGTCGACCCTCGCGGCGACCCACCACGAGCAGCGATGCCTGAGGGGAAACGCGTACCAGATATTCAGCGGGGCGACCGGGATGGACATCCTTGGTCACTTCCACCTCGGGGAACTTCTCGGCCCACGGCTGGATGATGCCGTCGAGCCATTTCTCTTCCGCGTGGATCAGGTCTGCCTTGCGTTCGTCTCTCATGAGACTGCTGTCCACCGCGGCGATCCCCGGCGGTCTCCAGCCGTGAACGACACGCAGGGCCAGTCCGCGCTGGGCGGCCTCTTGGAAGGCGACGGTGAACAGGCGGTCGTTGTCGGAACGGTCGATGCCGAGGACTACTTCGCGCCGTTCGGCGAGCGGTATCGGTGAGAAGCCCGTCTCACTGGCGTCGGAAGGGAGAGTTGGAACCCTGACGAGTGCCACCGGGCGGTCGCTGCGCGCGGCCACGGACTGGGCGACGGACCCCACCAGGAAACCGTGCGTACCGCTGAGGGCCCTCGACCCGAGCACCACCATCTCGCTGTCCCGACCGTGAGCGATGAGAGCTTCCGCCGGGGGGCCGGAGGCATGCTCCCCTGTCACCTGGAGACCCCTGTAGTGCTTCGCAAGCTTTGATGCCGCCTGACGAGGGAGGCTCTCCACCCGACGTCTCTCCGTCTTGGCATCTGTGAGAGCCAGAGAGTAGGGCGACCACTCCCACGCGTAGACGACGCACAGAGCCTTGTCCTCCCTTACGGCCTTCTCCGCTGCCCATGCAGCAGCGGCCTCGCTCTCGGGAGAGCCGTCATATCCGAGAGTGACCACGCCCATGACCGTCGCCTCCGCTACTCGCAACTACTCCTGGTGCCTCCCACCGTGCCGAGCAACGACTCACCCGGAGTAGGGCCGGCCAGGGCGGGGCCGTGGGCCGACCGGCCCGGTCGGATCCACGGAGGTGTCCGGTCTGGTCCCATTGCCCGGGAAGCTGGACATACGCGGGATCGTGCGGCGTTGGCACGATGGCAGGGCCGAGACGACGAGAGCCGGCCAAACCTTGCCCTTGCCCGGCGCTGTCCACCAAGTCCTTCGACTCACAACTGGCGTCGGCAGCACCGGGACAGCCTTAAGGGCTGTCCCGTAATTCCTGGCGGGCGCACGACGACAGCTACGGCACCTCGCGGCGTTGTCGGAACGCCCGAATACATCCAGTATTCGGGCGCCCCTCCGCCTTGCGATGCACCGCATCTGACGCCGTGCGCTGATCCACCAGGAATTACGGGACAGCCCTTAGGGACCAGAAGTTTCGGCCGATAGTGGTGGGGCGGCAGTTGCCTTCTGAAGATTTTAAGTATCGCAGGGCAGTTGGCTGAAAACTCGGCCTGGCTAATTTCGGCTCAACTGGCACACTCGCCTCGTGAATTCAACTACTGCTCGTATTGTGCTCTCTCCGATCACTAGTTTGAAGGCGATGCGCATGATTCAGAAATCAGGATGGGTTCTATCGTTCGAAGTGGCCTGGAGGGTTTCCCGGGTTGCGATCTGCCCGGATGAGCTTGGATACCGTGACCACGGACATCGCGCTCATCCGGTGCGCAGGCCTCTACCTCCCCACTCGCTGCCCCCGTCTCGTGAGTCACATTAGTTCACTTCGGTCACACTATTCTCGCGGGCCGAGTTGCACGGTCGAACTCATTTGTTAATTTCCACTTGCGGACATGCGAGGTGTGGTCTGAATTCAGTCACAGCCAGCCGAAAGGGGGTGCGGTGCGATTCTTTGGCGATATGAATGGGGGCTCCGCTCTCCAGTGGCCCGTGTCGAAGAAGGGGAATGACATGCCAGATGCCCTGGACCTGTCCATGGTTGCCAGCAGTGCGCTTCCAGCGGTCTTCACTTTTCTCTGCCAGCGCTTGGACGCTGTCTTGCCGCATCGTTCCTCGGCCAGAACAGTAGGGCCGGAGGGTGAGCCCGAAGTTCCGGAACAGCTGGTCGGCGAGTTGCAGCTGCCACTGCGAGTCGACCCTGGCCGGCTCGAGGCGCGCCGCGCGGCAGTGGAGGCTCTGGCCCTGGGCATGGAGCACTACCAGCGTGACCCTGTGCAGATCAGTGCCAATGATCCATTGCTGATGCAGACCCTCGGGCGGGTACGCGAGGCGCTGGAAGACATCTACGGGCAGCGGTTCACCTTCCAGGGTGAGAATTGTGCGCGATCCGGACCGTTCAGCGAACAGTGCTACGGCACTGTGGCAGGCGAGGTAACCGGTATGGAGGCGCAGGAGGCAATCCGCGGTTCCGTCACGAGCACGATCCGGGCGAGGGATGTGGGGCCCGGAGGGAAGATCGTCGGGATGAAGGCGCGGGTCATCGAGGGCCGCGGCTGACTGGCTCCACTTCCCGATTCTTGTTCTCCCACCAGCCAATAGGAGTCCGCGCATGACCGAGCCCGTTCCCGATATCGGCACTGCGTCGTTGATCGAGACCTCGCTGGCCAAGGCTGGTTCAGCCGGTGTATCGCCCCCGGTGTCGGATCCCACCGGGGGACGCGGTGACGTGACCAAGCTCCCTCCCGGTCAGACGGAATCGGAAGAGTCCCGAGACATGCCAGTGCCATCAGACGTCGATGCCCAAGTGGCAACTGAGGAGGAAGCCGAGGCGACCGGGCTGTCCACGACATCCGATCGTCCGTTCCGTGAAGCCGCAGACGACGACCGATCCACCTCACCCGCTGCCGGTCGCAGTGGTGGCTACTCCAGCGTCCATGCGGACACCAACCACGGCACGATGATCGGCCAGTGGTTCGAGGCAGTGAGGCGCCACAGCGGTGCAGCTCTGCCACCTGAATGGGTGGCGCGGGAACTCGCGGACTACTCGGCAATCGGGAACGAGGAGGAGGCCGCCTTGCTCCTCAAAGCCAACCAGGTAATCGTGCTCGTTGCGGACAACCTTGGCAACGGGCGCTGGACCGCAGCATTGCGCCTACTCACGACTGCTCCGGGAGAGCCCCGGACCTTGCGTCGGGTCCGCCGGGAGACCGGCGAGGCTTTCAGCATGGAAGGGCTTCAGTGCAAAAAACGCACCGGATGGATTCTGGACCTGCGCGAGACCGAAGAAGGTCTCCCCGCCAGCTGCGACTTCGGCCTTGAACTCCACCAAGTCGAGGACTTGCGCGATGACGACTCCTACCTGGCCGTGCTCGTGGGCACGGAGCTGTGGGAGCGGATCGGACATGGCGCCGGTGAACTAGTGTTGACACCTCAGCCCCCCGACCCAGCCACACTCTTCACGACTTTGCTGCGGTCAGCCGGCGTCACCCACCCAGAGGCATGGGCTGACGACCACCGGTTCCGGACGCAATTGCCGCAACTGCTCCCCGGACAGGTCTGGGACTGGGCCCGAATCCTCGTTCAGAGCGACTCCGAATATCGGGCCTCCACCGGTCGAGGGACCGAGCCGGGAACCGACGGGTTCGAAGCAGTTGCCAAAGCTGCGGGAAACGCAGTCTCGGGCTGGATGGACGTACTTGCCAAATGGCACTCGCGCTCTGGACGCACCAGCTACGACCGTAACTATCTGCTTCTGGCTGCCGTCTGCGACGGGGCACCAATCGACAACGTCCACCTGCAGATTGCCTCACTGGCCCAGGAGTTCGGCGAGAAGGGCGAACGATCGGCGCTGCTGGCAGGACAGCAGGGACCTGGCCTGATCCAGCTCGCTCGCGAGATCGAAGCGGTGCCGCGGGCTGACGGCCACCTGACCTTCCCCGGGCCCGGCTTCGCCGAGGCGGTAGTGCGGTACTTCTGGCAGGACCGGCCCGAGCTCATCGACGCGTTCACCAAGGACCGCTCGACTGTGCCTGAAACTCAAGCACCCTCAGGGGACGCTGCTCGCGCAGCGGATGGCCCCATGGATCCTGCATCATGCCCAGGCCACCCGGTCCACCCGGTTGCTGCACCTGGTGGCCAAAGACTGGTCCGAGAACGACAACCTTGCCCCGTACGCACACGATCTCCTGGTCGCGGCCATCCTGGACCCGGAGGTCGGCCAGCGCGTGCGGAACGCAACGGGAACGTGGGCCGTGCACGATGACACCCCCGCTCCTGTCCTGAAGACGCTGGCCCGGGTCTTCCAAAGCCTTACCCCCGCACACCCCAAGCAGATGCTCCGACGCCTCGGAGAACTGGCCAACTCACAGAAGGACGATGTCGCGGACGCGGTCGGCGCGGTCATCAACGGCCTGTGGAGCGATGACGAACTCGGTACCCAGGTGCACAGCACACTGAACGCCTGGTTCGACAGCAACCGGGAAACCCTGCAGCGCACTGCCAGCAGCGCCTTCATGCACCTGGCGCTGCGACGCGACCAAGGAGGCGAACCCACATTGCTGGCCGGCCTCCACGGCGAAACCCCCGCCTGGGTGGTCCGCGGCTGGCGCACCGCACTGGAAGCGGCTGAGCCCGGCCTACTGGCTCGCCGGGCATGCATTGCCTGGTTGGATGCGGCAGCAACGCGGAAATCCAACACAGACCAGATCATCACCGTGTTGGTACGCGCGGTCCACGAAACCCCTACCGACCATCTGCGAGGGCAGCGCTTCTTGAACCTTGTCCGGCTCGCCGAGTACTGGCTGCTCCAGGGGGAAGCGCTGGACTGAAGCTTCCCCTTGATCGTGGACACCTGGAGACTGGGGTTTGGTCCCTGGTGTCGTCGTGCGCACGGCGTCCTCTGGTATCGGAACGTCAGCGCTGTCTGTCACTGGACGTCAGCGAGGTGTGTCAGTAGGTACTGGCGTCGGCGGCGTCGGTGAGGCGGAGGCTGTACCGGACGTCGTCGGCCAGTACGGCGGTGCCGTCGTCGGCGCGGGCCACCCTGCGTCGAGCAGGCCCGCGACGGTGGCTACGGTCGGCTCCCGGGGGCGGTGGAGACGGAGCCCTCGTAGGGCGCCTGGAACAGCACGGCCGCGTCCTGATCGCTGAGGACGTCGCGCTGGAGCGGCCGGTGGTGCGCGTTTCGCGGATCGCGCCAGGGTTCAGTGTGGTTGGCGGGGTGGACCCAGTTCCTCTGCCGTTCGGTGGGGACGTCTAGGCGGGCTGAGGATGACCCGGGCGCCGCAGTGCCCACGGTCCGGACGAGGTCGGTAGACGCAGGCGCGTCCGACCGCGTCGGCGACGCGGTCGGGGTTCCAGCCGAGGGGTTCGGCGAGGAACAGGGGGAAGTCGGCGGTCGGCAGGGCCGGCCAGTTGGCGACGACGTCGGCGTGCTCATCGGGGTTCAGCGGCAGGAGGCCTTGGAAGATGCTGATGCCGATCATCCGGCGTTGCGGTGCGGCCCGCTGCGCGGAAGGCGGGGCGGTCGAGGCCTTCGAGACTGTTGCAGGTGCGGATGGGGTCGGCGGGTGAGGACCAGATCGGCCACAGGTCGGCGTCGGCGAGCCGGGCGGGGTCCAGTTCCTCGCCGGGCAGGAGCTGGTGGGCGCGTTCCGCGATGACGTCGGTGACGTGGGCATCGGGCAGCAGGTGATACCGGCCTGCTACTGGACCAGGGACTTGCCCGTCTCGGTGGACGCGTCGCGCAGGCCGAGGCGCAGGTGCTCGGCGTGGAAGAGGGCCTGTTCCAGGAGTTCGGCGACGTGGTTGTCGTAGAGGGCGTAGATGATGGAGCGGCCCCGGCGTTCTCCGGTGACGAGTCCGAGATTGCGCAGCAGGCGGAGCTGGTGGGAGCAGGCGGAGGCTTCCATGCCCACGGCTTCGGCGAGGTCGCCGACCGCGCAGGGGCCTTCCTGGAGGCGGGCCAGGATGTACAGCCGTGAAGGGGTGGCCAGGGCCTGGAGGGTGGCGGCGACGTCGGTGGCCCCTGCCGCGTCCAGGCGCTCGCGGGGGGTGGCGTGGTTCTTGTCGGCTCCGTGACCCATGGTACCTATCCTACCGTTCACATGTGAAGACCTGTTCAGGTGTTCCTGTACGGTGGGTGTGTCGCCTTGCTTCCGCCCTGAAGGGTTGTTTTGTCATGCCTTCTGCCCTGCTCCAGCGGCCCGGACGGGCAGTTCCGGCCGTCTCGCGTACGGCGCCGAGGCGGCGTACGCGGGTGTTCGCCCTGGCGGAGGCGCGCTGGGCCGCGGCGGCGCTGGTGCTGTTCCTGGTCGCGCTGCCGCTCCAGCTGACGGGTGCGCCCGCCTGGTCGTGGGGCCCTCTCTATGCCGCCGCCTACATCACCGGTGGGTGGGAACCGGCCTGGGCGGGGCTGACGGCGTTGCGGGAGAAGACTCTGGATGTGGACCTGCTGATGATCGTGGCCGCGATCGGCGCGGCCTCGATCGGGCAGGTGATGGACGGCGCGCTGCTGATCGTCATCTTCGCCACCTCCGGCGCTCTGGAGGCCCTGGCCACCGCCCGAACCCAGGACGCGGTGCGCGGTCTGCTCGACCTCGCCCCGACCACGGCCACCCGGCTGGCCGACGACGGAAGCGAGTCGACGGTCGCAACCGGGGACCTGGTGGTCGGGGACACCGTCCTGGTCCGCCCCGGCGAGCGGGTCGGAGCGGACGGCCGCGTCCTTACCGGCGCCAGTGAAGTGGACCAGGCCACCATCACAGGGGAGCCGCTGCCAGTCGCGAAGGAGGCCGGCGACGAGGTGTTCGCCGGCACCCTCAACGGCACCGGCGCGCTACGGGTGAAGGTCGAACGGGACGCCTCGGACTCGGTGATCGCCCGGATCGTGGCCATGGTCGAGGAAGCCTCCGAGACCAAGGCGCCCACCCAGTTGTTCATCGAGAAGGTCGAGCAGCGCTACAGCCTGGGCATGGTCTTCGCGACCCTGGCAGTCTTCCTGGTTCCCCTCGCGTTCGGCGCGGAGCTGACCGGCTCGCTGCTGCGGGCGATGACCTTCATGATCGTGGCCTCGCCGTGCGCCGTGGTGCTGGCGACGATGCCGCCGCTGCTGTCGGCGATCGCCAACGCCGGACGCCACGGCGTCCTGGTGAAGTCCGCCGTGGTCATGGAGCGCCTCGGACACGTCGACGCGGTAGCCCTGGACAAGACCGGAACCCTCACCGAGGGCACCCCCCGCGTCACCGACATCCGCCCTCTGGACGGCTCCGGCCTGGACCAGGATTCCCTGCTGGCACTGGCGGCCGCTGCCGAGCACCCCAGCGAACACCCGCTGGCCCGCGCCGTCGTCGACGCCGCCCGCACCCGCGGCTTGGCCGTCGCCGGCATGCGGGACTTCACTTCCACTCCCGGCATCGGCGTCACCGCCACCGTCGACGGCCACGCGGTCGCGGTCGGCGCACCCGCCCGCCTCCTCGACGACACCGAGAACGGCGCCGCCAGGACTGCGGCCGGCCTGGAGGACGGTGGCCGCACGGCCGTCCTGGTCCTGCGCGACGGTGTCCCGGTCGGGGTGCTGGGCGTAGCCGACCGGTTGCGGCCCGATGCCGCCGCGACCGTTGCCGCCCTGACCACGCTGACCGGCAGGACCCCGATGCTGGTGACGGGCGACAACCCGCGCGCCGCCGCGCGCCTGGCCGCCGAGGTCGGCATCACCAGCGACGGGGTCCACGCCGGTCTCCTGCCCGAGGACAAGGTCGAATCCGTACGGCGCCTGGAGGCCCAAGGGCGCAAGGTGCTGGTTCTCGGTGATGGCGTCAACGACGCGCCCGCTCTGGCCGCCGCCCACACCGGTATCGCCATGGGCCGTGCCGGCTCCGACCTCGCTCTGGAGACCGCCGATGCCGTCGTCGTACGCGACGAACTCGCCACTGTCCCCACCGTGATCGCCCTCTCCCGTGCGGCCCGGCGTCTGGTGGTGCAAAACCTGGTGATCGCCGCAGTGTTCATCTCCGGCCTGGTCATCTGGGACCTGGCGGGCCACCTGCCGCTGCCGCTCGGTGTGCTCGGCCACGAGGGCTCGACCGTCATCGTCGGCCTCAACGGGCTGCGCCTGCTGCGCGACGCCGCCTGGACTCGCGCCGCGAAGGACATGCGGTGAGTCGCCGTACCAAGAAGGCTGCCCCCGCTTCGGGGGCGGCCCGGCCCACCGTCACCGTCTGCCGCGGCTGCTGCTGCGGCACCCCGGCCAAGGTGCCGCACCTGGACCACGAAGCCCAGCTCACCGACCTGCGCACCCAACTGGCAGGAATCACGATGGTCCGGCGCACCGACTGCCTGGACGCGTGCGAGCGTGCAAACGTCATCGTCATCCAGCCCTCCGCCGAAGGCCGCAAGGCCGGTGGGCGCCCGGTCTGGCTCGGGCAGGTCAACGCCCCCGGTGCCGCTGCCGACATCACCACCTGGGTCAAGAACGGCGGCCCCGGTCTCGCCGAGGCACCCGACATTCTCGACCTCTACACGTTCAACCCGTCCCGACGCGTCCGCCACGAACTGGACGACTGATGCCCTCGACACGCTGACACCGTTCATGGCAGAAGAACGACTGACATCCCCGTGGCATACGACTCACGGCAGATATCAATGGGATGCGCAGGGGCATGCCAGTGGGTGAGTATCCGCAGGCGATAGAGCGGGTTGTCGTGGAAGCAGTCGATGATGTCGCCGTGAGTGGTCATGTCGGCGATCCTGCTGGCTTAAACCGACGGCTGAGCAGGCACCACCGCCTCCAGCCGCGATTCTTCTCGACGGTCCGCCGACTCCTTAGCAGGACCGAACTGGCCTGCGAGGCCATTTGGCGGCAGTCTCTCTGGACACGGACGCGCGGGTACAACCCGGTAGGCTCTGTCACCTGGAAGGTGCTCTTTTCCTTGCAGCCGAGAGGACCCTCAGCAAGTCCCATCGTTGCAGGTCAAGAGCACTTTCCGTTTTCTTGGTGGAGGCCACCCCCTCCATCCACGCGCCGGTGTCGCCGAGGGCGTCCACCCACTCCAGGCGCCTGGCCAGGTTCTTGAACTGCGACTACGTCGGGCCCTGCGCGGGCTTCTTCAGCTGGTTGAACAGCGTCGTTCCGTCACCGTCGCGGTCCTCCAGTAGCCTGAGCAGCTCTGTCCGCTCCACCACGCTCATCCGGTCGTGGATGCCCGTGCAGATCAACGTGTTCACCTCGCTGCGGATCTTCGAGGCCATCGCGTCGAAGGTGGAGAACGCCGCAGCTCCAGCCCGGCCTCCACCACCTTCTCCAGCGCGATGTTGATCAGGTCGGCCGGACGGTTCTTCGCCGCAGCCTCCTTGCGGATCGACTCCTCGGCGATTTCCCGGGCTCTGGCCTGGTCGTACGTCGCGCCCACCCGCCGGCGCACCTTCGTACGCTGCCGCTCGGCGGTCCGGCCCGTCGCCCACAACAACGTGGTGCCCTCCGGCAGCTCCACTGCACGGCGGGCGAAGTCGACCACCATCTCCGGGTACTTGTCCGGCTTCGGGAACCGGCCCATCCGCTGATACGACTGCAGCGCCAGCAGCAGCGCGAGCTGATGGCCATCAGCGTCCATCCGCTCCGCGGCCCACGCTGCCTCCTCCCGCGTCGGCGAGAAGAACAGATGCAGCTCATGCGCGGTGATCAGCCGCTTGAACCGCGGGTACGCGGTCCGCTCGATCGGCGTCAAGATCCCCACCCGGCCCACGACGAAGCCCAACATCAGACCAACAACACCGATCTGAACGGGTGACGTCCCCGCCAACACGGACCGCAAGATCAACTATTGGCAGATTCTGGGTGCACCTCGGCGACACCCCTACTTCGCAAGCTGCGGAGGATCCCCGGTCGCTGCCGCAAGGACTGGGGAGAGGCCCCCGCCTCCAGCCAGGGCCCGGGGCAGTTGTCGCAGTGACTGGCACGGGGAGACTTCAGCTTCCTGATGCCTCATCAGGTAAGTCAGCAATAGGTCAGCATCCGTCTTGGCAGACCTGGTCAAACAAGGTCACAAGTTGCCGCACTGCCGTCCTGGGAATCCCGGACCTGTCGCGCTCCTGGCGCACCTCGGCGGAGGCCGTCATCCACCCCGGAATCGTCCCGGATGAGGGCAACCCAATGCCGGTAGATGCGCAGGTCAACGCACTCGCCCCCGAGGCTTCAACGGCACTGGGGGCAACGTGGGGGCAGGGATCGGTGCACCGTCATAGCCACGTACGGTGCCGAACCGATCACCGTGCATCCAGTCCTCCCGGGCCTGCGCGATATCGTCTTGAGTTCTGGCCACGAAGTTCCACCACATGACGATCTCCTCTTCGAACGGCTCGCCGCCCAGCAGCATCAGGCCCGTGTCCGACACCGCGCGCAGTGGTAGTTCCGTTCGGCCGCAGCCGAGGTAGAGCATCGAGCCCGGCTCCACCGGTACGCCGTCCACGGAGGCCTCGCCCGACATGGCCAGTACCGCGTACTCGAAATCGGGATCGAGCGGAAGTGCGGTCTCCGTGCCACCGGTGAGGGCCAGATCGGCGCCGACCAGCGGGCTGTACGTCGTGCCGGGGGAGACGGCGCCGTCGAGTTCGCCCAGGATCACTGTCGCCGTGAGGCCCGGTGCGATGACGGTCGGGAGGTTGGCGTGGTGCTGGAAGTGCGGCTCGACATCGCGGTGGGCGTCGGGCAGGGCGACCCACAGCTGCGCCCCGTGCAGCAGGCGGGCGTGCGGCGCCGGGCTCTCCTCCGAGTGGCTGATCGCCCGGCCCGAGGTCATCAGCCCCAGCTCGCGAGGGCGCACCGTGGCGAGACTTCCGAGGCTGTCCCGGTGCAGCACCTCGCCCTCGTGCAGCCAGCTCACCGTCTGGAGCCCCATGTGCGGGTGCGGCGGGACCTGCATGCCCGGCTCGTCGGCGATGTCATCGGGCCCGTAGTGATCGACGAAAGCCCAGGCGCCGACCATACGGCGGCCGAGGTTGGGGAGGAGCCTGCGTACCTCGGTCGACTCGCCGAGCTTGACCCGGCGCGGGCTGAGGAGTTCGCGTACCGGCTCCGCCGCGACGAATCCGCGGCCCCCGCAGACGGAGAGCGCCGCCTGGCGATCAAGATTGCTCATGGCGCCCAACCTAGACCTGCAGCCGGGTGCCGCACACCCAATGACACCCAGGGGAGGCTTCACCTGACCGGCGCGCCCCCGTGGTGCGCCCCCGCAGCACGGAGGACCGGGGCACGTGCCGGGCGTGTACTCGAACAGCCCAACAGCGGGGGCGTGGCCTGGGGCAGCGGGCTGGAATGGACGGATGACCGCGCCCCCGGACGACTGCCTCGCGCGCAACGAATGGATCTGCGGCGAGTACCTCTCGACCCGTAAGGCCATTCTCTGGGAGGCGGCCGTCCAGCATCTGGAACTGACCGTGGTGTCCGTGTTCACCGGACTGCTGCTCGCGGTTCCGCTCGCGGTCGCGGCCCGACGCTGGAGGTGGGCCGCCGGGCCGGTGCTCGGCATCACCACCGTGCTGTACACGATCCCCTCACTCGCGATGTTCTCGCTGCTGCTCCCGGTCTACGGGCTCTCCGCCTCCCTCGTCGTCGCGGGTCTCGTTCTGTACTCGCTCACGCTGCTCGTGCGGAACATCCTCGCCGGACTGCGGTCCGTGCCTGAGGAGACCCGGCAGGCGGCACGGGGCATGGGATACGGGCCGATCCGGCTGCTGCTCGCCGTCGAACTCCCACTCTCGCTCCCTGCCGCGATGGCCGGCCTGCGGATCGCGACCGTCTCCGCCGTCTCTCTCGTCACGGTAGGGGCCATCGTGGGATACGGCGGCCTCGGCAATCTCATCTACAGCGGGATGAACACCTACTTCAAGGCCCAGGTGCTGACCGCATCGGTGCTCTGCGTGGCCATCGCGGTCGCCGCCGACCTGGTACTCCTCGGTGTGCAGCGGCTGCTCACCCCGTGGACGCGCCGGTGAACACACTCGCCTCCGCCTGGTCCTGGCTCACCAGCCCGGCCAACTGGTCCGGTGACAACGGCATTACGCACCGGCTCGTCCAGCATCTCTTCCTCACGGTGGTCTGTCTGGCCCTGAGCTGTCTGCTCGCGCTCCCGGTCGCCCTGGTCCTCGGCCACATCGGCAAGGGAGGAGCGCTCGCGGTCAACATCTCCAACGTCGGCCGTGCCGTGCCCACCTTCGCCGTACTGGTCCTGCTGCTGCTCACCCCGCTCGGCAGGCACGGACAGTGGCCGACCGTCATCGCGCTGGTGCTCTTCGCCGTGCCGCCGCTGCTCACCAACGCCTATGTGGGGATGCGTGAGGTCGACCGGGACGTGGTCGGCGCGGCCCGTGGAATGGGCATGACGGGACGACAACTGATGTTTCACGTGGAACTGCCCCTTGCGATGCCTTTGATCCTCACCGGGGTGCGGATCGCGGCCGTACAGCTCGTCGCCACCGCCACACTCGCCGCACTCGCCGGCGGCGGCGGTCTCGGGCGCATCATCACTGCGGGCTTCAACCTCGCCTCCACCCCGCAGGTCGTCGCGGGAGCCCTGCTCGTCGCTGTCTTCGCCCTGCTGGTGGAGGTGCTGTTCGAGATCGGCGGACGCCTGGCGCCCCGGTGGAGCAGGGGCGGACCCCGGTGAGACGGAGATCGGTGAGACCCCGCCTTCTTCACTGCCTTCCCGCGCTGCTGGTCGTGGCGACCGCGTGCACCACCGGGCCCGCACTGGAGAACCGCGGCGCGGTCACCGCGCCGCCGGGGGACAGCAAACAGCTGACCATCGGCTCGGCGGGCTTCACCGAGAGCGATCTGCTCGCCCAGATGTACGCGCTTCTGCTCCGCCGGTCCGGATACCGCACCCACATCCTGTCCGTCACCAACCGGGAGCTCTACGAACCCGCGCTGGAGAACGGCCAGATCGATGTCGTACCGGAGTACGCGGCCACGTTCGCCGACTGGCTGAACACCAAGGTCAACGGTTCCGGCGCGCGGCCGGCCGGGTCACCCGACCGGAAGGCCACCATGACGGCACTGCGTTCGCTGGCGACCCCGCGTGGTCTCACCGTGCTGGACCCCGGCAGGGCGCTCGACCAGAACGCCTACGCGGTCACCACGGCCTACGCGGCCGAGCACCGCCTGCGGACCCTGAGCGATCTGGGAGCATCCCGGCTTCCGGTGCGGCTGGCCGCCGGTGACGAATGCGTCCGGCGCCCGTACTGCGCTCCCGGGTTGAGGAAGACGTACGGCATCGACATCACCGGCATCGATCCCAAGGGCGTCGGAACCACCCCCGCCAAGCAGGCGGTACAGAACGGGCAGGACCAGATGGTGCTGACCACGACCACCGACGCCACCCTCGGCGCCTTCGGGCTCGTCATCCTCCGCGACGACAAGCATGTGCAGCATGCCGACTACCTCGTGCCCGTCGTCAACCGGTCGAGGGCGGGCAGCCGGGGCGTCACCGAGGCACTCGGCCAGCTCAACACGGTACTCACCACCGAGGACCTGGCCTCGCTCGACGCACAGGTGGACAGCTGGCGGCGGCTGCCCGAGGACGTCGCCAGGAACTACCTGAAGTCGAAGGACCTGCTCTGACCGGTCGTCCCCCGGGATCGTCGAGTTCAGGCGTCGGCGATCGATGTGAAGTCCACCGCGTCCCGTGCGACGCCGTGTGCGTCCGCGTCCACGGAGCGGCGCAGCGCCTCGTGCAGTTTCGCCGGGGTCAGCACCCCGAGGAAGTGGTCACCGTCGAGCACCGCCACCCAGCCCGCGTCGTGCTGCAGCATTTCGCTGAACGCCTGCTTCAGCGGCGCCCCGACCGGCACCCAGGCCTCCATCCTGCGGGCCAGCGCGCCCACCGGGGTGCTCGCGCCCGTCAGGGCGTCGGCAGCCACCCAGCCGTGCAGGGCGCCGTCGGCGCGCAGGACCACCGCCCAGCGCGCGCCCTCGGCGCGCAGGCGGGCGGCCACGGCCTTGGCCGGTTCGTCGAGCCCCGCGACCGGCGGCTGTTCCAGGTCGTCCGACTCGATCCGGGTGACCGACAGCCGCTTCAGCCCGCGGTCCGCTCCGACGAACTCGGCGACGTAGGGCGTGGCGGGAGTGCCGAGTACGGCCCCGGGGGTGTCGAACTGCTCGATGCGCCCCTGCCCGTACACCGCGATCCTGTCGCCCATCCGCACGGCTTCCTCGATGTCGTGCGTGACCAGCAGCACGGTCTTGCGCACCGTCGCCTGGAGCTTCAGGAACTCGTTCTGCAACCGCTCGCGTACCACCGGGTCGACCGCACCGAACGGTTCGTCCATCAAAAGCACGGGGGGATCGGCCGCCAGTGCCCTGGCCACCCCGACCCGCTGGCGTTGGCCGCCGGAGAGCTGCGCCGGGTATCGGGAGCCGTACGTACCGGGATCGAGCCCGACCAGGTCGAGCAGTTCCGCGGCGCGTTCCCTGGCCCTCGCCTTCTTCCAGCCGACCAGCGCGGGGACGGTCGCGGTGTTGTCGAGGACCGTACGGTGCGGGAAGAGACCGACCTGCTGGATGACATAGCCGATGCCGCGGCGCAGCTGGACCGGGTCGATCCCGGCGATGTCCTTTCCGGCCACCCGGATCCGGCCCGAGGTCGGCTCGATCAGCCGGTTGACCATCATCATGGTCGTTGTCTTGCCGCAGCCCGACGGGCCGACGAGCGTGACGAGTTCTCCTTCGGCTACCTCGAACGACAGATCGTCGACGGCAGATGTGCCGTCCGGATAGACCTTGCCCACCTGCTCGAACTCGATCACGGATCCACGCTAACCGCGGGTGCCGCACCCCGCTCACCGTCTTCGACGCGAAGGACATCGGCCAGTTCAACTTCTGACCGGTTCCGGTGCGCCCGGTTCCCGGAGGGGGTCACCGCCTGAGCCGGGCCGGTGGGCATGGTGGATCATTACCCGTGCCGAACGTTCGATCAGGAGTACCGATGACCCGTTACCACCAGCCCGGCCTTGTCCTCACCGACCACCGCTTCCAGGTACCCCTGGACCACGCGGAACCGGGCGGGGAGCAGATCGAGCTGTACGCCCGTGAAGTCGTCGCCTCCGACAAGGCGGACGCCGAGCTGCCCTGGCTGCTCTACCTCCAGGGCGGTCCCGGCTTCGGTGCCAACCGGTTCCACGGCAAGCAGGCCTGGCTGGGCCGCGCCGTGCAGGAGTTCCGGGTGCTGCTGCTCGACCAGCGGGGCACCGGCGCGTCCAGCCCCGTCAACCGCCAGACCCTGCCGCAGCGCGGCGGCCCCGCCGAGCAGGCCGACTACCTGGCGCACTTCCGGGCCGACTCCATCGTCCGGGACTGCGAACTCCTCCGGCCGCAGCTCACCGGCGGAGCGCCGTGGACCGTGCTGGGCCAGAGCTTCGGCGGCTTCTGCGCCGTCCGGTACCTCTCCGCGGCGCCCGAAGGCCTTGCCGCCGCGCTGATCACCGGAGGGCTGCCGACGCTCGACGGGCACGCCGACGACGTGTACCGGGCCGCGTATCCCCGAATCGCCCGCAAGACGGCCGCGCACTACGCGCGCTATCCGCAGGACGTCGGCAACGCCCGCCGGATCGCCGCCTACCTGCACGCCAACCGGCCGGTCCTGAACAGCGGCTACACCCTCACCGTCGAGGCGTTCCAGTCGCTGGGCATCGCGCTCGGAGGCGGAGACGGCAGCCACACGCTGCACTACCTCCTGGAGGACGCCTTCGTCGACACCCCGCAGGGGCCGCAGCTCTCCGACGCCTTCCAGGAACAGGTGCACAGCGCACTCTCCTTCGCGGCGCACCCGCTGTACGCACTCGTCCACGAGTCGATCTACGGCCAGGGCAGCCGTCCCACCGCCTGGTCGGCCGAACGGGTGCGGGCCGAATTCCCCGCCTTCGACGCGGACCGCGCCCTCGCGGGCGAGGCGCCGCTGCCGTTCACCGGGGAGTCGGTGCATCCCTGGCACTTCGAGGTGGACCCGGCGCTGCGTCCGCTGCGCGAGGCCGCCGACCTGCTGGCCGCCCGTACGGACTGGCCCCGGCTGTACGACACGGACCGGCTCGCGGCGAACGAGGTACCGGTTGCGGCGGCCGTCTACCACGACGACATGTACGTCGACACGGAGCAGGCCCTGTGCACCGCCCGTGCCATTCGGGGGCTGCGCACCTGGGTGACCGACGAGTTCGAGCACGACGGGCTCAGGGCGGGCGGACCGCGCGTCCTCGACCGGCTGCTCGCACTCGTCCGGGGCGAAATCTGAGCCACGGAGCCCTATCCTGCGGCCATGACGGACCAACTGGACCCCATGCCGACGGACTGGCAGCGCGCGCTCGCCGTCGTCGCCCATCCGGACGATCTCGAATACGGCTGCGCCGCCGCCGTGGCGGCCTGGACCGACGCGGGACGCGAGGTCGGCTATGTTCTTGCCACCCGGGGCGAGGCGGGCATCGACACGATCGAGCCCGCCCGCTGCGGGCCGCTGCGTGAGAAGGAACAGCGGGCGAGCGCGGCGGTCGTCGGCGTGAGCACGGTCGAGTTCCTCGACCACCGGGACGGTGTGATCGAGTACGGCACCGGGCTGCGCAGAGACATCGCGGCGGCCATCCGCAAGCACCGTCCCGAGCTGGTCGTCACGCTCAACCACCGTGACACCTGGGGCGGTGTCGCCTGGAACACCCCCGACCATGTGGCGGTCGGCCGGGCCGTCCTCGACGCCGCCGGGGACGCCGGGAACCGGTGGATCTTCCCTGAACTGGCCGAGCAGGGTCTCCAGCCGTGGAACGGGGTGCGCTGGGTCGCCGTCGCGGGCTCCTCCTCGCCCACCCACGCGGTCGACGCGACCGAGGGGCTGGAGCGCTCGGTCCGGTCGCTGCTCGAACACCGCAGTTACATCGACGTGTTGACGGACGAGGATCCCGAGACGTACTGCCGTGACTTCCTCACCGGGAATGCCAGGTCGGCGGCCGAGCGGTTCGGCGGCAGGCCCGCGGTCACCTTCGAGCTCTTCCCCCGCTGAACCGCACCACCTATTCTGATGGGCCGTCAGAATAGGTGGTGCGGCGGATGATCGACACACTGAGCACGGACATCCCGGACGGCGAGGAACGCATCACGCTCCACGTCGAGCACGGCATCGGGACCCTCACCCTCTGCCGCCCGGAACAACTGAACGGCTGGAGCTGGGAGTCCAGCAGGCAGCTGGGCCTGCTGGCCGACCGGATCCGGTTCGACGACTCGATCAGGGCCGTGCTGCTGCGCGCCGAGGGCCGCGCCTTCTGTGCCGGGATCGATGTCAAGGCCCCCGGTGGCGCGATCACCGGCCGCTCCCCGGCGGAGCGGACCCACCGCTACTACGAGGGCATCCGCTGGGTGCACGAACGCTTCGCGGTCTTCGCCCGGCTTCCGCAGCCGGTGGTCGCCGCTGTGCAGGGCTACTGCCTGGGCTTCGGCTTCGAGCTCGCGCTGATGGCGGACATCCGGATCGCGGCCGACGACGCGGTGTTCGCCCTGCCCGAGGCGCAGCTCGGGGTCGCCGTCGACGCGGGCGGTGACCTGCGGATCGCCCGGGAGGCGGGGGCGGGCTGGGCGAAACTCCTCTCGCTCACCGGGCGCCGTATCGACGCGCGCACCGCCGAGCGGCTGGGGCTGGTCCAGCAGGTGACGACCCCCGCCGAGCTGGCCGGCGAGGCGAGCGCCGTAGCGGTGGAGATCGCGGCCAACGCCCCGCTCGCCGTCCGCTCGGTCAAGCGCAACATCGACGCCTTCGCGGACGCCGGACTCGCCGCGGCCCTCGACCGTACGGCCATGGCGGCGGCACTCACCCTCACCTCCGAGGACGCGCGCGAAGGGTACGCGGCGGGAGCCGCACGTCGCCGCCCCGGGTTCGAGGGGCGGTAGGGGTCATGCCGTGAACGGCTCGCGCCCCAGCTGTTCGCGCACGGTCACCACCGGCGGGTTGACGAGCCCGCGACGCTGCCAGTTCGCACCGTCCACGACCAGCGTGTGGCCCGAGACGAACCGTGCGTAGGGCGACGCCAGGAAGGTCGCGGCCCAGCCCAGTTCGCGTGGTTGTCCCACGCGCAGCGCGGGCTGGCGTACGGCCTTGTCGGCGGCCGGGTCCAGGGCGCCGCGGATCGGCCCGGTCATCTCCTCGTGCGGGAAGAGGCCGGGTACCAGCCCGTTGACCTGGATGCCGTACGGACCCCACTCGACGGCCAGTGTCTCGACCAGATTCTTCACCCCGGCCTTGGCGGCGGCCGAGTGCGCGAAGCCGGGGCCGCCGGTCCAGGCGTAGGACGCGCCGACGTTGATGACCGATCCGGCGGTGCGTGCCGCCAGATGTCTGCGGCCGAACTCGCGCGTCATGAACCAGGTGCCGGTGAGCGTGATGTCCACCACCGCCCGCCAGGCGTTCGGCGACATGTCCTCGGCGGGGACGGGGAAGTTGGCCGCCGCGTTGTTGACCAGCACGTCGGGCAGCCCGGCTGCCGCCTCGGCGGCGTCGAACACCTCGGAGATCCGCTCCGGCTCACGGATGTCGCAGACGGCGGTCACCACCTGCCCGCCCAGCGCGGCCAGTTCCTCGCGCGCCCCGCTCAGCCGGTCCGCGTTCCTCCCGGCGATCACCAGGGTGGCACCGAGCCGGGCGAACTCGCCGGCGATCGCCCTGCCGAGCCCCGATCCACCGCCGGTGACCAGCACCACGCGGCCCTCGTAGGTTCCCGGCGGGAGTGCGCAGGCACCTGGCGGGGGAGGGGCGGGCAGTCCCGGGTACGCGTCGTCCGTCATGGGGCATCGATACCGCGTACGCCCGCAAACCTCCAGGCCCGTGCCGGAGGGGCGGGCGGCAACCGAGGGGCGGAGACGGTTCACAGTGGGGCAAGCGACCGCTTAGTATGCGCTGAGCGCGGTACAGCCTACGGTGTGTGGAGGCCCCTGATGCAGGCATGGCAGGTACACGAGAACGGCGAGCCCGGTGAGGTGATGCGCCTCGACGAGGTGGCGGAGCCCCAGGCCGGACCGGGGCAGCTCAAGCTGAGAGTCCTGGCCGCGAACATCAACTTCCCCGACGCGCTGCTCTGCCGGGGCCAGTACCAGGTGCGCCCGCCGCTGCCCTTCACGCCGGGCGTGGAGATCTGCGGTGAGACGGCCGACGGCCGCCGGGTGATCGCCAATCCGGCCCTGCCGCACGGCGGTTTCGCCGAGTACGTCGTCGTCGACGAGGCGACGGTTCTGCCCGCGCCTCCCGCGCTGGACGACGCCGAAGCGGCAGCCCTGCACATCGGTTACCAGACGGGCTGGTTCGGCCTGCACCGCCGCGCGCACCTGCGGGCCGGTGAAACGCTGCTGGTGCACGCCGCGGCGGGCGGTGTCGGCAGCGCGGCCGTCCAGTTGGGCAAGGCGGCGGGAGCCACCGTCATCGGTGTGGTGGGCGGTCCCGACAAGGCCCGTACCGCGGCCGGGCTGGGCTGTGACCTGGTCATCGACCGGCGCTCGGACGACCTCGTCGCCGAGGTCAAGCGGTTCACCGGCGGCAAGGGCGCGGACGTCGTCTACGACCCGGTCGGCGGTGACGCGTACGCCAAGTCGGTGAAGTGCGTCGCCTTCGAGGGACGGATCGTGGTGGTGGGCTTCGCCAGCGGCGTCATCCCGAACCCGGCGCTCAACCACGCCCTCGTCAAGAACTACACGATCATGGGACTGCACTGGGGCCTCTACGCCCAGAAGGACCCGGCCTCGATCGGCCGCTGCCACACCGAACTGACCGCGCTGGCAGCCGAAGGCACCGTCAGACCGCTGGTCTCGGAGCGGGTCGCGCTGAAGGACGCAGCCGCCGCCGTCCAGCGGGTCGCCGACGGCGTCACCACCGGCCGGGTCGTGATCGTCCCGGAAGGAGCCGCGCGATGACGGACGACAGCCCGACGGTGGACGCCGCCTCGCTCCGGCTTCGCACCCGCGAGCTGCTGGCGGCGCACCCGCCGGAGACCACCGGTCGCACCGACTTCCTCAGGGCCCGGTTCGACGCAGGACTCGCCTGGGTGCACTACCCGGCCGGACTCGGCGGCCTCGACGCGCCGCGCTCGCTCCAGCCCGTCGTGGACTCCGCACTCGAAGCGGCCGGCGCACCCGACAACGACCCGCGGCGCATCGGCATCGGACTCGGCATGGCCGCCCCGACCGTCCTTCGCTACGGCACCGACGAACAGAAGCGGCGCTTCCTGCGCCCGCTCTGGGTCGGCGACGAGGTGTGGTGCCAGCTCTTCAGCGAACCCGGAGCGGGCTCCGACCTCGCGGCGCTCGCCACCCGGGCCGTGCGCGACGACGGGGGAGACTGGATCGTCAACGGGCAGAAGGTCTGGACGTCCAGCGCGCATCTCGCCCGCTGGGCGATCCTCATCGCCCGCACCGACCCGGACGTCCCCAAGCACCTCGGGATCACCTACTTCATCTGCGACATGACCGACCCCGGCGTCGAGGTGCGGCCACTGCGCCAGATCACCGGCGAGGCCGAGTTCAACGAGGTCTTCCTGACGGACGTACGGATCCCCGACGCCCACCGGCTCGGACCGGTCGGCGACGGCTGGAACGTCGCCCGGACCACGCTCATGAACGAGCGGGTCTCGATCGGCGGCTCCCGCATCCCGCGCGAGGGCGGCATGATCGGGCCCGTCGCCAGGACCTGGCGCGAGCGGCCCGGACTGCGTACCCACGACCTCCACCAGCGGCTCCTGACGCTCTGGGTGGAGGCCGAGGTCGCCCGGCTCACCGGTGAGCGGCTGCGCCAGCAACTCGTCGCCGGCCAGCCGGGTCCCGAGGGCTCCGGCATGAAGCTCACCTTCGCCCGGCTCAACCAGGAGATCAGCGGTCTCGAAGTCGAACTCCTGGGAGAGGAAGGGCTGTTGTACGGCGACTGGACCATGCGCCGTCCCGAACTCGTCGACTTCACCGGCCGCGACGCCGGATACCGCTACCTGCGCTCCAAGGGCAATTCCATCGAGGGCGGTACCAGCGAAGTGCTGCTGAACATCGTCGCCGAGCGGGTGCTCGGACTGCCTTCCGAGCCACGTACCGACAAGGACGCCGCCTGGAAGGACCTGGCCCGATGACCGATCTGCTCTACTCGCAGACCGAGGACGACCTGCGCTCCGCCGTCCGGTCCCTGCTCGCCGGCCGCCGCGACACGCCGGCCCTGCTGGCCGGAGCGGAGTCCGGCACGCCGTACGACCCGCAGCTGTGGGCCGCACTCGCCGCGGAGATGGGCACGGCCGGGCTGCTCGTCCCCGAGCAACTCGGCGGCCAGGGCGCCTCGCACCGCGAGGCTGCCGTCGTGTTGGAGGAACTGGGGCGCAGCGTCACACCCGCGCCGTACCTGACCAGTTCGGTGGTGGCGACCGAGGTGCTCCTCGGGCTCGACACACGGAGTGGCCCGGTCGCCGATCTGCTCACCGCGCTCGCCTCCGGCCGGAGTGTCGCGGTGCTCGCCGTGCCGCTCCCCACCGCCCCCGGCGTGTCGCACGAGCGCCCCGGGCCGACCGGCACGGTCACCGGGGTCGCGGACGCCGTCGCGGCTCAGGTACTGCTGGTGCCCACCGGTGAAGGGCTGTACGCGGTGGAGACGGAGGCGCCCGGGGTGATTGTCGAGCCACAGGTCCCGCTCGACCTCACCCGCCCGCTCGCCGCCGTCACCTTCGAAGGGGCGCAGGGCAAGCTCCTCGCGGACGCGCCGACTTCGCGCGCGGCGGTGGACCGGGGCCTGCTCGCCGGCGCCGGGCTGCTCGCCTCGGAGCAGCTGGGAATCGCCGAATGGTGCCTGGAGGAGACGGTCCGGTACACGAAGGAGCGCCACCAGTTCAACCGTCCTGTCGGCGGATTCCAGGCGCTCAAGCACCGGATGGCCCAGCTCTGGCTGGAGGTCGTGTCGGCACGGGCCGCTGCCCGCAACGCGGCCGACGCGCTCGCGACCGGCAGCCCCGAAGCCGCGCTCGCGGTGTCGGTGGCCCAGGCGTACTGCGGACGTGTCGCGGTGCACGCAGCCGAGGAGTGCGTCCAACTGCACGGCGGGATCGGCATGACGTGGGAGCACCCCGCGCACCTCTACCTCAAGCGCGCCAAGTCCGACTCCGTGGCCCTCGGGTCGGCGGGCACACACCGCGCGGCGCTGGCGGAACTGGTGGATCTGCCGGGCCCCTGGTAGCCACAGGGTGACCATCACCGTCAGTCAACACCCGTACGGCGTACAGCTCTTGCGCCATTGAGGGGTGCCTCCTCCGCCACACTGGCGGCCGAATGCCGCATATCCGGTGCGGCGGAGGAGGACGACCATGGCCATCTCGATCTCGCTCGTGCTGTTTCTCGTGGTCCTCGCAGGGATCTTCCTGCGCGGCGGCGGGCTCAAACTCTCACACGCGATCGTCTGCGCCCTGCTCGGCTTCAGCCTGGCGAGTACCAGCATCGCGCCGACCATCCAGCAAGGGGTCACCGGAACCGCTGACATGGTCGCCCGCATCCATCCCTGACAGGCCCGAGCCGCCCGGTCGGAGCAGCCGCGACCGGATCAGGAAGCGCACGCCTTCCGGGGCCTCCAGGGAGAATCCGCTGCCCCGTCCCGCCACCACATCGACGATCAGCCGGGTGTGCGCCCACACCTGCTGCTGACTCGCCGAGATCCAGAACGGGACGGGTTCGGCCACCCCGTCGACGAGAAGTGACTCCAGCAGTACGTCGGAGTCGCCGGTACGGAATTCACCCGCCGGAAAACACATCGGCGCACTGCCGTCGCAGCAGCCTCCCGACTGGTGGAACATCAGCGGGCCATGGGTCTCCCGCAGCTGCCGCACCAGATCGGCTGCCGCGGGAGTCAGTTCCACGCGCGGAGTGTCGGACATCGCGCTCTCCCCGTCGTCGCTCGGCCAGCTCCTGGAAGAAGCCGGGCCACTCCGGCGAGCGGCCGACCAGGAAGCCCCCGGTCCCACCGGACCGCCGTCACGGCATGTCCCAGCCAACGCCCCGGGACGTTGCGTGAGGGTTGCAGGCCCGGCCGGCCCGGTCTACGGACGGGGGCCGACCACCTCCGAACCCTCGGTGACGGTGATGGCCAGCGCCGGACAGGAATCCGCCGCGTCCAGGGCGACCTCCTGCGGAGAGATCTCCTCCCGGAGCGCCTGGGAGCGCTCGCCCTCCAGCCGGAACAGCCCGGGAGCGGTGCCCGCGCAGATCCCCGAGCCGATGCACACATGCCGGTCGACCTCGATGCGCCACGTCATGCTCACCACCCCACCGGCATGGAACGCGGTCCGCGCACCAGCATCTCGGTCTTCCACACGATGTCCCCGGTCACCCGAAGACCGGGCAACGTCAGGACCAACGCCCGCAACGCCTCCTGCAGTTCGAGCCGGGCGAGCGGCGCTCCCAGGCAGTGGTGCACGCCGTGTCCGAACCCCAGATGCCCGTTGCTCTCCCGCTGGAGGTCGAGTGTCCCGGCAGAGGTGAAGCGCAGGGCGTCCCGGTTGGCCGCGCCGACCGCCACGAGCACGGGCTCACCGGTGCGCACCAGGGTGCCGCCCACCTCGACGTCCTCGGTGGCGTACCGGGGCTGGCCGGCGCCGATGCCCAGCGGGACGAAGCGCAGCAGCTCCTCGACCGCGGCGGGGATCAGCTCCGGGTCCTCGCGCAGCAGGGCCAACTGCTCGGGGTGATCGAGCAGGGTGCAGACGAAGTTGGGGATCTGGCTCGCCGTCGTCTCGTGCCCGGCGACCAGGATCCCCACACAGAGGTCGACCAGCTCCAGCTCGGACAGCCGGTCACCCACATCGCGCGCCTCGATCAGCGCGGTCATCAGGTCGTCCGCGGGCTGCTTCCGGTGCTCGGCGATCAAACCACCCATATAGGCCCGCAGTTCCTCCCTGCTGGCTTCGAACTCCTCCGCGGTCAGCGAGCTGGTGGACAGGGCGTCGTCGCTCCAGGCGCGGAAGAGCGGCCGGTCCTCGGCGGGCACTCCGAGCAGGCGGCAGATGACGCCGACGGGGATGGGCAGTGCGAAGTCCTCGACGAGGTCGGCGGGCGGCCCGGCCTCGACCATGTCGGCCAGCAGCCCCTCGGACAGCGCACGGATCTCCGGCCTCAGTTTCTCGACCCGGTGCACGGTGAACGCCTTGGCCACCAGCGTACGGAGCCGGGTGTGATCCGGCGGATCCATGCTGAGGATGCCGCTGTTGCGCTGCGCCTCGGACTGCCGCGGCTCGTCGTGGCGCACCCCCTCGGCCCGGCTGAACCGGCGGTCACCGAGCACCAGCCGGGCATCCGCGTAGCGGGTCACCAGCCAGGCGGGCTCGCCGTACGTCATCCGGACCCGCAGTAGCCCGTCCTGGTTGCGGGCGTCCTCGTACAGACCGGAGAGCGTCAGTTCGGTCGCTTCGTTGAACGGGTAAGCCGCAGGCTCTAGTTCGGTGGCGGTCACCTGTACCCCTTCCGTATGTAAGCGTCTGCTTACATACGGTAGGGCGGTGTCGGAGGGCGGTCAACGGGGCGTGCGCCCCGTCCCGGGCTATGCTGTCGGCCATTTACGGGAGGGGCCGATGGATGAAGGTTGAAGGAACGGAGCGCAGACGGGACGCCGGGGCGACCAGGCTGGCCCTCATCGACGCGGCAGCGGCGCTGTTCGCGGAGCGTGGCTACGAACGCACCACCGTGCGCGACATCGCCGCACGTGCCGGTTTCAACCAGGCCCTGCTCTTCCGGTACTTCGGTTCCAAGAAAGCGCTGTTCGGCGAAGTGATGGCCCGCGACGGCCGGAAACAGGTGCGCGACACCCCGCCCGAACACCTGCTGGAAGCCGCCCTCCGCGGCCTCCTCGCACCGGGCGGCAGCGGGCACCACGACCGGTCCCTGGAGGTGTTCCTCCGTTCCAGCAGCGACGGGGACGCGGCTGCCGAGACCGGCCGTCTGCTGAGCCAGGAGTACGCGAGCGTGCTCGCCACGCTCACGGGTGCCGACGACGCCGGACTGCGCTCCGACCTGATCCTCGCCTGGCTGCTCGGTATCGGCCTCACGCGCAACGTGATCGGCAGGGAGCCGCTGGCGAGCGCGGATCCGGACGACGTCTGCCGCCTCATGCTCGAAGCCGCCCGCACCATCCTGGAGAAACTCCCCGGCAGTTCGTAGCCGGTGCGCTCCCGGCCCCGGGTCCGGGACGTCGGCAGGAGGAGCCGTACGTCCAAGTACCGGCGCTGTATGTCCATGGCCGGAGTGTCCTCGCCACGCCTACGGTCCGGCCATGGCGAGAGAACTCATGCGTACGAAGGCCGCGCTGACCGCGGCAGCGGCAGCCGTGGCGGCCCTGCTGCCCACCGCGGCGGTCGCTCACGACCGGGCAGGAACCACCTACTACGTGGACTGCCGCAGTGGCAGCGACACCGCTCCCGGTACCAGCAGCGGTACCGCCTGGCGCAGCCTCGCCCGAGCCTCGCGGGCGTACGGCCCCGGCGACCGGCTGCTGCTGCGACGCGGCACCAGTTGTACGGGAACCCTCGCGCCCACCGGCTCCGGCACCGCCGCCCGGCCCGTCCGGCTCGATGCCTACGGCAGCGGAGCGAAGCCGCACATCGAGGGCGCCGGTGCGCGGGCCGCCGTGCTGCTGCGCAACGCCGAGGACTGGGAGGTGCGCAACCTCGACCTGTCCAACACGGGACCGGCCACCACCACGGACCGCCGGGCCGGACTCCTCGTCCTGCTGCAGGACTTCGGCGTCGGCCACCACTACGTCGTCGACGGCGTGGACGTGCACGACGTCAACGGCTCCGACAGCAAGGACCCGGACCCCAGTGGCGGGATCCTTTTCGTGGTGCAGGGCTCCGGCGTGCCGACCCGCTTCGACGGCGTACGGGTGGCGCACTCGACCGTCGACCACGTGGACCGTACCGGTATCGGGACGTCGTCGACCTGGAGCCACCGTGCCGAGAACCCGGACGGCACCGGCAGCAGCTGGGAGGCGATCACCGGTCTGGTGATCGAGCGGAACGAGGTCCGCGACGCGGGCGGTGACGGAATCGTCGTACAGAACGCGAAGGGCGCGCTGGTCGAGCACAACTACGTCAACGGCTTCAACATGCGCTCGGCGGCCTACAACGCCGGTGTGTGGGCCTGGAACTCCGACGACGTCCTCTACCAGTACAACGAGGTGACCGGCGGGCACGGGACGCGGGACTCCATGGCGTACGACATCGACGGCGGCAACATGCGCAACGTGTACCGCTACAACTACAGCCACGACAACGAGGGCGGCTTCCTGCTGGTCTGCAACGGGGCGACCACCACCTCCGACGGGAACCGCGTCCACGACAACATCAGCGTCAACGACCGGAACACCTCACTGCCGTACGGCGTGATCTCGGTCGTCTGCGGCAGCACCACCGACACCCGGATCTACCGCAACACCGTCGTCACCGACCAGGCGGACACCGCGCTGGTCTCCAACAACGGCCAGACCGGCGTGACCTTCGAGAACAACATCCTGGTGGGCGCCCAGGGAGGCTCGGCGATCGCGGACACCCTCAGCACCTATACCGGCAACCTCTACTGGAACACCGCCCAGCCCCGCGACCCCGCCGCCGTCGACGCGAATCCGCTCCTGCGCTCCGCGCACCCCAGCACCCCGCTCGACGTGCGCCTGCTCCCCGGCTCCCCGGCGCGCGGAGCAGGCACCCGGGTCGACGACGGAACGACCCGCGACTACTTCGGCAACCTCATCCCCGACCCTCCCCACCTGGGCGCCTACCAGGGGCGATGACCGGATCCCCGAAGGGACGCAGGCACAGTGCCGACCGGGCCCCCATCGGGTCCGGTCAGCCGCCGCTCCGGTAGCGCTCGCCCACGATTCCACGGTCCGTCTCCCACCAGGGACGCATCCGGTCCGGATCGGCGACCGCCGGGGCGTCGGCAGCCGCGGTTCCGGTCACCGGCGCCGGGACCGCAGCGGCGGCGGCCAGTTCGCGGTCCAGGCCGGCGTCCAGCACGGCCGTCCTGACCCGCTCGGCGCGCACCCACTCGGCGAACACGGCGATCAGGAACGGCAGCCCGATCAGTTCCGCGATCGTCAGCATCAGCCCACCGCCGATCATCTGGTCCTGCTGCACACTCGGATCCCACGGCTGGCGCCGGGCCGCGTACCAGCCCCCTGCCACCAGCGTGCCGCTCGTCATCACCACCAGACCGGGAACCGCGTCCACCAGACCGTCCAGGAAGACCAGCAGCGCCCGCACGGGGTGACTGCACCACGACGGCAACAGGTCCTCGCGGGTCAGCATCGGCAGCACGAACAAGCTGCCCGTGACCACGAGTTGCAGATACAGCAGCTCATGCACCGAGTCGTGCCGCAGCGCCGCGGGGAAATACGGGGTGAAGTAGATCCCCAGCTCGGAGCTCAGCACGACGACCGTACTGACCAGCGGGAAGGTAAGAAATCGCACCACGCGCCCGGAGACCGCGCCGCGCAGCCGACGCGCCGCCTTCCCGTCCTTCGCCAGTGCGGACAGCGCCAGCGACAGCGGGTCGCCGAGCGCCAGGCCCAGCGGGGCGATGAGATCGAGCACGATGTTCTGCACGGCGGCGGGCCAGAACAGCTCGTGGTCGTAGACCGCCAGTCCGGACATCGTCGCCACCACGATCGCGCCGAGTCCCAGCCCCGCGAACGCCAGCGTGCGGGCGACGGGCCACCGCTCGCCCCGGCGCGCCAGCTTCGCCACGCCCGCTGCGTACAGCCCGCCGAGCAGCACCACCAGCACCAGTGCGTACGGATCGAGCTGCCAGCTCCCGGCCAGGTGGCCTGCGGTCAATCGGGGCAACTCGGCCGGCAGGGCAGAAAATGATGTCTCTGTCACGTCGGACCACGCTAAACCCCCACCGCGAGGGTCCGGACACCCCCCTGACCCGAACGCGAGGCCCTGATGCTGCGGACTACTCGAATCGCGCGGTGTCGCCGGCCCCGCGGCGGACGATTTCGAGTTCGCCGCCGGAGAAGTCGATGACGGTGGTCGGCTCGGTGCCGCAGTCGCCCGAGTCGATCACCGCGTCCACTTCGTGGTCGAGGCGTTCCTTGATCTCCCAGCCCTGTGTCATCGGCTCGTCCTGGTCGGGCAGGAGCAGGGTGCTGGAGAGCAGCGGCTCACCGAGTTCCGCGAGCAACGCCTGAGCGACGGCGTGGTCGGGAATCCGCACGCCGACCGTCTTCTTCTTCGGGTGCAGCAACTGGCGCGGCACTTCCTTCGTCGCGGGCAGGATGAAGGTGTACCGGCCGGGCGTCGCTGCCTTGATCGCGCGGAACACGTCGTTGTCGATGACCACGAACTGTCCCAGTTGCGCGAAGTTCTGGCACACGAGGGTGAAGTGGTGACGCTCGTCGAGGTTCCGGATCGACCGGATCCGGCCGATGCCGTCCCGGCTGCCCAGCTGACACCCCAGTGCGTAACAGGAGTCCGTCGGGTACGCCACGAGCGCGCCGGACCGGATGCTGTCAGCCACCGTGCTGATCGTGCGCCGCTGGGGATTCTCGGGGTGCACGTCGAAATACTTCGCCATTGGCCGAGTCTAAGGCGTTGCCCCGCCCCCGCCGTCGCTCGCCGGGGTGCGCTCCCCGGTGATCACCGGTGCGTCCGGCACTTCGCCTCGATGAGCTTCGCGGCGTAGTGCGAGTCGAGGGCGGGGCTGGTGAAGTCGTGCGGGTGGGCGCAGATCCGGTCGCGGCCCGCCTCGGTGGTGCCGGCCCAGGTGAGATCGACGGTCTGCTCGGTGAAGGTACGGATGTTGAGCGGGGGCGGGTTGGTGTCGCCCTCGGTACGGGGGGCGGCGGCACGGGGCGGTGCGGCGCCCGTGGACTTGTGGTCGGGAGTCACCCCTGGCGTGGCCGCACCGGCGGCGAGGGTGGCACAGAGGACTGCCGCGGTGAGCCCGGTGCGGACGAGTGCGGGATCCATGGGTCAGCTCCTTCGGCTCGTCGAAGGTGATGTCGAGGAGATTGAACCAGTCTCGGGCTCCTGCGTTCGGGCACCTGCCGTCGGCGAGTACGCGCATACGGGTGATGTCGTCCTCGGCGGTGTTTGTGCCGCGCTGCCGGTGCCTTTCCGGCGTAACGCCGGCACGGTCGTACGTGCGGACGACGGGGTGCGGACGCGGACGGTGGGTGACTGCGAGGGTCCGGGCGTGTCGCGCGAAGGGGCCGGACCGGCCGGGGAAGGGGCGCGGAGCCTGTCGAAGCCGTTCCAGCATCGCCGTGGCGTACCGGTCACGCAACCGGGGCGGACGGTGCCGGGCGGCCGTACCGGGACGGCCGTCCGACACGGGGAATCCGCCGGTGCGTCATGGCCCCCCGACGGGACCCGTCACAGACTCGTGTCGCGGTGGGTGGGGCTGCCGTCCAGGACGGTGAGCAGCACGGGCAGGTCGGGCAGGTCGGTGGCGGCGGTGACGAGCGGACTGTCGGCGAGGACCGTGAGGTCGGCCCGGTGACCGACGGCGATCCGGCCGGCCACGTGCTCCTCGGCCGCCGCGTGAGCGGCGTTCACCGTCATGCCCTGCAGGGCTTCCAGCGCGGTGAGCGCCTGTTCCGGGCCGTGCGGGGGCTGCGCGAGATCGCGGCTCGGCCTCCGGTGGCGGGCGCCCGCCATGACGCCCAGCGGTGGGTAAGGAGCGATCGGCCAGTCGGAGCCGAGCACGACGGTGGCGCCGGAGTCCCACAGGCCGCGGCAGCGCCAGGCGCGGGCGGCACGCTCCTCGCCGAGCCGGCGCGACCAGTTGTCGGTGTGGTCGGCCCGGGTGAAGTCGCAGCAGTGGGTGGGCTGCATGGACGCGATGACGCCGAGCTCGGCGAAGCGGTGCAGGGTGTCGTCGGGCACCGTCTCGATGTGCTCGATCCGGTGCCGGACCGGGCGACCCCCGGTGGCGAGTGCCTTCTCGACGGAGTCCAGGGCGTGCCGTACGGCAGCGTCACCGATGGCGTGGGTGGCGGTGGGAACCCCGGCGCGGTGGAGCTCGCCGACGATCCGGGTGTAGGCATCGGGGTCGGGCCAGAAGGCGTGCGTGGACTCGCCGTGACAGTCCGGGTGTTCCAGCCAGGCGGTGCCGTTGTCGATGGTGCCGTCCATGAAGAGCTTGACGCCTTCGGTGCGCCAGAGCCTGCCGCCCGTGCCCTGTTGCCCGATGAGCGCGCGCAGGGCGTCGGTGCCGGTGCCGGGCTGGCACCAGGGAGCGACCCGCAGCCGTAGCGGCAGCTCGCCGGCCGCGTCGAGCTCGGCGTAGAGCGCGAGACTGTCGCCGTTGGCGTCCATGGCGTGGCCGCCGGTGAGCCCGGCGGCGGCCATGCCGCGCAGTGCCGCGACGAGGCGGGAGCGGCGCTCCGCGTGCGTGGGCTGGGGGGCGGCGCGCTCGACGAGCTCGGCGGCGGCGTCCTCCAGGAGCAGCCCGGTGGGCCGCCCCGTGTCGTCGCAGACGACCTCGGCGGCCTGGTCGAAGGTGCGCGGCCCGTCGACGCCGGCGAGTTCGAGCGCGCGGGGGCTGGCCAGCATGGAATGGGCGTCGAAGAGCTGGAGGAGGGCCGGTACGCCGTCGAGCACCGGGGCGAGGGCGGCGGTCTCGACGGGACGGCCCCCGAAGACGTTCGGGTCGAGCCCCCAGCCGTGCAGCCACGCTCCGGGTGCGAGGCGCCGGACCTCGCGGGCCAGCGCCTCACGCACCTCGTCGAGACCGGCGCAGGCCGACAGGTCCAGCCCATGGGTCAGCTCCGCGCCCGTGACCGGATGGAGGTGCCCGTCGACCAGGCCGGGGGTCACCACGGCGCCCTTCAGGTCGATCACCGTCGTCGCCGGGTCCGCCAGCGCGCGAATGCGGCGGTCGTCACCCAGGGCGGAGATCTGCCCCCCTGATACGGCCAGGGCGGTGTCCGGCAGGAATTCTCCGGTCACCGGGTCGAGCAGCCGGGCGGAGAGCAGGACGAGGGAGCACCGCCCTGTTCCGGCGGAGTCGAGGGCTCGGGGGAGGGTGCGCACAGCAGCTCCTTGAAAGATGTCCGGGGGAAGGTCAGTTGGGGTCGGCAGGGGAAACAGGGGGCCGGTCCGCGCCGACTTCGGAGGCGGTGTCCGCGTCGTCGGCCCGGTCGAGAGCGCCGCCGGGCAGGCCGAGTTCACGCTCCGCCGTGGCGATCGCCATACGTGTCACCGCCTGGGGGCGGTCGCCGCCGCGCGTGTTGGTGCGCGCGCTGAGGCCGTCGAGCACGACCAGAATCTGAATCGCCGTCACATGCGGTTCGTCCGTGCGGAATTCGTCGCGTGCGACGCCCTCCCGGATGAGGTCCTCCAGCCGCTCGCGCCACGCTCCTTCCTGGTCGTCGACCCAGTCACGCAGGACCGGGCGGTAGCGGCAGAGGTGGCGGGCGTTGATCCAGAGCCGGCTGATGTCGTCGTACGCCTCTCCCGTCGCGTGTGCGAAGAACCGCGCGAGGTGCTGCGTAACGGTGCCGGCGGGTCTTTCGGCCGGCAGGAGGGCGTCGAGTTCCGCGCTCGCCGCGCTGCCGAACGCCTCGGCCACGAGGCCCTCGGCCGACGGGAAGTAGTGGCTGATCAACCCCGGCCGCACGTCGAGTTCCTCGCCGATCCGCCGCAGAGTGATGCACTCCAACCCTTCGGTCAGGGCGATGGCGGCGGCTGCGTCGACGATTTCCGCACGTCGGGCGGCTGGAGATTTCCGAATTCGCTTGCGCTGAACGCTTGACGACATGACCGCAACGCTATTGAGTATGCGACCAATAAGCAAGCAGGCGGTACGACCGAACCCGGAGGGCTCCATGGCGTCCACGATCCCCGACCCGCCCCCGACCGTCCACGGCACGCCGGGTGCAGACGGCATACCGGCGCCGTCGGACCGGGCGGGCCGCATCGAGGTGCACGGCATCGACCACATTCCCGACCGGGAACGCCACGGCCGCGCCCGGGACCTGTTCGCCGTCTGGGCGGCGGCGAACGTCAACTATCTGAGCCTGGTGGTCGGCGGCGCGCTGATCCTGCTGGGCCTGAGCCTGGGGCAGGCGCTCGCCGTGATCGTCGTGGGCAATCTGTTCTGGGTGCCGGTCGGCCTGCTCGCCGTCTCGGGCCCGGCCTCGGGCACGCCGAGCGAGGTGATCATGCGGGCGATGTTCGGGGTACGCGGCAACCGGGTGAACATCGCGGTGGTCGGCTGGATGATCTGTATCTGCTACATCGCCCTCAATCTGGCCGCCGCCGCGCTGGCAGCCTTCTCGCTCGTCGAGAAGGCCGGGATCACGCCGAACACGGGGGTCAAGATCGTCGTCGTGGTGATCATCGCCGCGCTCACCCTGACCATCAGCGTCTACGGGCACGCCATGATCGTGAAGCTGTACCTCCCGATCACCGTCGTCCTCGGTGCCGCCTTCGCCGTCGTGGCCTTCAGCGTGCTCGGGCACGCCGACTTCGGCTACCAACCCGCGAAGCCGCTGACCGGCGGCGCGCTGTGGGCGGCCCTCGCCGGTGGTGTCACCCTCATCGCCTCGGGCCCGCTCTCGTACACCAACAGCGCCGACTTCTCCCGCTACCTGCCCCGTACGACATCCCCGAAGGCGATCGTGGGCTGGACCGCGCTCGGCGGATTCCTGCCCGGCGTCGTCGTCTGCTCACTGGGTGCGTTCGCCGCGACCACGGTCGACATGACCGATCCGCGGAGCGCGCTGGAGACGATCCTGCCCCACTGGTTCACCCCGTTCTTCCTGCTGGCCTTGGTGCTCGGCACGATCTCCATCAACGCCATGACCGCCTACAGCTCCGGGCTGGCTCTCCAGGCCGTGGGCCTGCGCGTCCGTCGTTCCCTCAGCGTCATCGCCGATGGAGTCCTCGGCGTCGCGCTGACCCTCTACGCGCTGCTGGTGTCCAACTTCCTGGACACCGTCAGCAACGTCCTCCAGCTCACCGTCGTCCTGCTCGGTCCCAGCATGGCCGTCTACGCCATGGACATCCTGCTGCGCCGCAACCGCTACGACGGTCCCGCACTGACCGACGAGAGTCCGGGCAGCCCCTTCTGGTTCACCGGAGGCGTCAACCGGGCCGGCGCCCTGGCGCTCACGACGGGCACGGCCGCGGCTGCCCTCAGCGTGAACACCCTGTACACGGGCCCGCTCGCCCGAGCCCTGGGCGGGGTGGACCTCGCCCTGCCGGTCGGCATCGCCGTGGCCTCGGCCGTCTACGTGACCCTCGTACGGCGCGCCCGCAGTGGCCTCGGTGCGAGTCCACAGGCCTGAGCCCGCCGGACGGCCGGGGTGCGGCAGAGGGCCGCGACGGTGGTGGCCGTCGACTGCGGGCGGACGCACTCGGCAGCGGCCGGATCACCGGCCTGGGTTCCAATTCGCGAGCGGCATCGCAAGGGGATCGGCTTCGCATTTGATCACTTGCCCGATAAGGCGAAGTGCGGAAACCGTTCCTGACTCCCGATCGAATGACGGCAGAACCTATGAGAGGCCCATTGGCCGGTCGGTGCGGAACTCGCGGTCTCGGCGGTGGAATTCCGCCCCGCACACGGGAATGCGGAGCCGTCTCTCTGTCTCATACGGGGCCGCCTCTCTGTCTTTTGAAGTGTGTACGGGGCGGGAGTTGCGACGCGACAGGTAGTCAGGAACGAGGCTCGCGCGGTCAATTCGACCGTATCGGTGAGGTCGGGTCCGGTCGGGTGTCGGTCGGGTGCCGGTGGGGCAGGGGTGCGCAATCGCGCAGATCCGCCCTCATGGGTGGCGAGAGGCCTTCGACTCCCTGAATGCTTATGGGGCATTTGTCTGGTTTGTTACTAGGGGTGGCATCTGCGGTTCTATGATGGTTTGTTGCACTTTGTGGCGGTTGATTGAGGCGATGATTTCCGCGCGGTCATGATCTGCGTCACGGCGTCGGCGGACCGCCGATCAGGCCCTCGCGGCCACCTCCCCCGCAGGGAAGGAAAGTTGAGCTGTTTGATCTAGGGAGGGAATGCGAATCCATTCCGCCCGGATTCAGACATGCCATAGCGCTCCGTATTCGGGACTTGTTTTGTCTCGGCCTTCTCGCTTACGTTCTCGTTCGATCCGGACGGACCGCCGAATCCTGCCGCTGTCCGGAAAACCCAACCCACTCACCTATGGCAGGAGCGGGGAACCCAGGTAAGACGCCGATCCGGAACACGGACCGGCTTGGGGTTAAGTCGCACTCCACGTGCGGCCGGGCATCTCCAGCCCGAACCCGACAGCTCACCTCGTAGGCGACGGAGAGGAAATTCGTCATGCCCGTACTGGGTAAGAACCGTCGTCCCATGAACAGCCGCCTCGCCCGACGCCTCATCGCGGTGGGCACCGGCAGCGCCGCACTGGCGATCCCGCTGGTGGCCGCGACCAGCGCCTCGGCGGCGACGCCGTCGGCACAGCATGTCGCCGCCGAATCTGCTCCGGCAGCGACCGGCGCCACTCAGAAGGGAAGCTCCGCGACCTACACCGTGGTCTCGGGCGACTCCCTTTCCAAGATCGCACAGGCCCACTCCGTGGGCGGCGGCTGGAAGAAGCTGTACCAGGACAACCGTGAGGCCGTCGGCGGCAACCCCTCGCTGATTCTCCCCGGCCTCAAGCTGACGCTCGGCGAGAAGGCCGCGTCGGAGGCGACGGCCGGATCCACCGCGGGTCACAGCGCCACCCAGGCCGACGCCCGGAACGCGTCGACCGGTGCGACCACCGCGACCCCGGCCACCACGAAGACGTACGCCAACAACCTGGACGGCTGGATCAAGCAGTCGCTGGACATCATGAGCGCGCACAACATCCCGGGCACCTACGACGGCATCTACCGCAACGTGATGCGTGAGTCCTCGGGCAACCCGCAGGCCATCAACAACTGGGACTCCAACGCCGTGGCCGGAACCCCGTCGAAGGGTCTGCTCCAGGTCATCGCTCCGACGTTCCAGACGTACCACGTGGCCGGCACGTCGATGGACAGCTACGACCCGGTCGCCAACATCACGGCCGCGTGCAACTACGCCGCCGCCACGTACGGCTCGATCGACAACGTGAACGGCCCGTACTGATCGACCCGCTCCACCCGCAGCGCAGCCCCGGCCGGAAGTGTGACCACACCGGCCGGGGCTTACGGCGTCGGTGGTCCGGAAGGAACTCCGGGAGACACCACCTGCGCGGGGACGAACGGCATGTAGTGCAGATAGAACTGCGTGAGGTCGTCCCAGAGGCGGCGTTCCGCCGCGGGGTCGCGCGGTACGCCGAGCTCCAGATGGCGCAGCAGCACGTGCCGGTGGAGATCGAGGACGACCCGTACCACGCAGCGTCCTGACCCGGTCCCAGCCCGCCTCCGCGCGGGACCGGCGCCGTTCGGTACGGCGGCGCCGCACCGCGCCCAGCGCCGCTGCCCGCGAGGTCGAGGTCGACCGCGCGCAGCCAGCGCGTGTACTGCCGTACCTCGCGGAGCAGCAACTCCCGGGCTGCGTACGGCCCTTCACGTGCGGACAGTCGATCTGCCGCATCGAGCAGCGGCTGGACCTGCACGCGAAGGGTGTCGCCCTGGGGCTCGTCCGGGTGCTCGTCGAGGGCTCTGGCGAGGCCTGCCTCGATGACCAGGGACTCTTCTACGTACTGACGGTTGCCGCGGATCGTGAATCCGCCCTGCCCGGATGGCATGCCGGCAGGGTAGCTCCGCCGGCCGTGGGACCGGCGGCACATGCGGGAGATGGCCGGAACCGGACGTCAACTCCGGTCACGGCGTGGGAGACCGGGCGGGCTTGTGAGCCGGGCCGAAACACGCTTTCATGGCACTTTCCCCCCACACAAGGAGACGGGTCATGCGCTTGAGGAGATTGTCGACAACGTTGTCATTGGCGGTGGCCGTCGCTTTGGCGGGCCCCCTGGCGACGGCAGCATCGGCGCAGGCCGCGGCGGATCACCGCGTGGTCGTCTACTACCAGACCCAGTTCGACAACGGCTCGTACGTCTCTCCCAAGGAACTGACCGACCACGACACGGGTGTCACGGACGTGATCGTCGGCGCCGTCCACCTCAACGGTGACGGCAGCGTCACGCTCAACGACAACTCACCCGACGACGCCAAGTTCGACCAGATGTGGAGCGATCTGGCGGCGGTGCAGAGCAAGGGCGTTCACGTACTGGGCATGGTGGGTGGCGCCGCGGTGGGCAGCTTCCAGCGGCTGGACAGCGACTTCGACACCTACTACCCGAAGCTCAAGAACGTCGTGTCCACCCACCACCTGGACGGTCTGGACCTCGATGTCGAAGAGGGCATGTCCCTGGCCGGCGTCGAACGGGTCATCGACCAGTTGCACAGCGACTTCGGTGACGGCTTCCTCGTCACTCTGGCGCCCGTCGCCACGGCCCTGAACGGGGGAGGGAACCTCTCCGGGTTCGGTTACGACGCCCTCTACCGGGACAAGGGATCGTCCATCAGCTGGTTCAACGCGCAGTTCTACTGCGGCTGGGGATCGCTGGACAGCCCCGCGGGCTACGAGGGCATCGTCGGACACGGGGTCGTCCCGGCCTCGAAGGTGGTGGCGGGCACCCTGACCAACCCGGCCAACTGCGGCAGCGGATACGTCCCCATGGACACGCTCACATCGACCGTCTCCCAACTCTCCAAGGAGTACAGGGACTTCGGCGGCGTAGCGGGATGGGAGTACTTCAATTCCGACCCGGGCGGGACAGCTGCCCCCTGGGAGTGGGCCGCGAACATGTCTTCGGCCATGAACGGGTGACTGCCTGAGCCGATTGCCCCGGCCGGGCGGAGGCGTCCGGAAGGAGAGGCGGCTCAGCCGTCGGCCGGGGTGACGGAGCCCAGTTCGTACAGCAGGGCGTACGCGGTCTTGACGATCCGGCACGCGCGGTCGTGCCGGGTCGCCGTCCCGGCGATGCCGGTGCCCGAAGCGGGGTGGTACCCCGCGAACACCTGCTGTCCGAAGCTGGCCCCGGCGTGGAAGAACATCGGGCCGCCCGGGGCCGGATGCCGGAACCAGGTGAGCGTGTGGGTGTGGCGGTGCCCCGGCCCCCGCCGCAGCAGGGGGATCTGGACCTTCCGCAGCGCACCGTCCAGCGGGGTCGAAGCGGGGTACAGATGCGCCTCGGCGTACGTGAGCAGATCCGCCGGGGTGGCACGGACGGCTCCGGCCGGGGCGAAGCCGGTCATCACGGAACGCGGCAGCGGGGTGCGGCCGTCGCTCCGATGGCCCGTTGCCTCGCCGAAGGCGGAATCGTCACCGTCACCACTGCCGGGGTCCGTGGTGGCACCGGTCAGCCGCAGCGGCTCCAGCACCCGGTCCGCCAGCAGGGCGGCGTATCGCGTGCCGGTGGCGTGCTCCAGGGCCGAACCGAGCAGCGCCAGACCGAAGTTGGAGTAGTGCCAGCGGCTGCCGGGGGCGTGCCGGGTGCGGGTCCGGGCGAAGGCGTGCAGCAGCCGGCCGGTGTCGTAGTGCGCGTAGCCGTTCGCGTACGGCCGCAGGACCGCCCCGGCGATCATGTCGCGGGGCACGCGGGGCAGTCCGGAGGTGTGGGTGGCGAGGTGCCGCAGGGTGATGCGGCGCGCGTACCGGGGGAGTCGGGGCGGCAGCGGCAGGTGGTCGGCGACGGCGTCGTCGACGGACAGTTCACCGCAGCGGTCCAGTTCGGCGAGGAGCAACCCGGTGAACGTCTTGGACAGCGAGCCGAGTTCGTAACGCAGAGACGCACGCGGCAGCACGGGAGCGGGGGTGGTGCCGCCGCTGACGACGGTCCGGCGACGGTTCCGGGTGACGGCGAGGACGACATCCGGGGCTCGGACCTCCGTCAGCGCGTGCTCCAGACGTTCACGCAGTGCGGTGTCGTCGTCGCTCACGCGGCGGTCCCGGCCGACAGGGCCCGGGAAGTGGCCATGGCGGACGCGAAGGCCGCGACCAGCGTCGGATGGTGCACGAAGTCGAACACCTCGGCGCGGTCGCCCTCCGGCATGGCCTGCTGGACCGGCATCGCTCCGTCCGGTGCCTGGGCCGCGGCGTACTGTTCCCACAACTCGCCGTCGAGTGTGGGACGGGGCAGACAGGCGTCCACGACGAGCAGTTCACCGAGCAGGTCCCAGTGCCTGAGTTCGGCCCAGTCCTCCAGCCAGGCGGGCAGGTACAGCGCCAGGTAGTCGGCGACGGCGGGCGGGATGCCTTCCGGCGACTCGCCCCAGTTCGTGAGGTGGAAGACGGTGTGCGTGATGTCGTACGCGATGTGCAGCTGCACGGTCCACGGCTCGGGGGTCCTGCCCAGCCAGCTGTCGGCCAGTGCCCGGCCGAAGTCACTGCTCGGCGGGAGTCCGAGCTTGCGTTCGGCGTTGAGCACCCCGAGCCGTCGGTTGGGCAGCATTTCCAGGGCCCGCCAGCTCTCGGTGCGCCGGGACAGGGCGATCCCGCTGTCGACCTCGGGGTGCCGGTATCCCAGTTCGTGGAAGCACGCGTAGATCTCCAGCGGCACGGGCGAGAGGGGCTCGTCGAACTGGAGGCCGGCCAGCACGTTGCCGCCGTCCAGGAGGTCGCGCCATGCGAAGTCGAGCAGGCTGGTGGACCGTTCGTGCTGCCGGCTCCCGGCCACACCCTCGCGGGACAGCACCCCCATGTTGATCACCAGCTCGCCGATCGGCTTGAGCCGTTCGACGAGGGAGCTGCCGGTGGTGCGGTCCTCCTCGGTCAGCCGGAAGAGATCGCGGTTGTCGTCCAGCCAGGCCAGCGCCCGGTCGCCGACGTCGTGCAGGAGCGCGGGGGGTGCGGTGGTCACGGTGTCGCCTCGCTTTCCGTGAGGGGTCCGGGGCCCGGGTGGGCGGGGGCCGGCTGTGCTCCGGCGCGGGCCAGAGTGGCAGCGAAGGCGGTCACCAGCGTCGAGTGGTAGGAGGCCCTGAAGGCCTCGCCGGGGTCGCCGGGTTCGCCAGGGTCGCCGGGGTCGCCGGGGGAGTCATCTGCCGGTGGTGCGGTGCCCGACTCGGGCACACCACCGTCCGGTGCCTGCGCGGTGGCCAGCCGTTCCCAGGCCGACGCGTCGTACGGAGCGGTGGGTAGACATGCCGATACAGCGAGCAGTTCGCCTGCCAGGTCCCACAGTTGTTCGTCCAGCCAGCACTCCAGCCAGGCCGGGACCCACAGCCGCAGGTAGTCGGCGAGCGCGGCGGGCATCCGATGGCAGGCCCGTCCCCAGTCGGTGAGGTGGAAGACGTCGTGGGTGATGCCGTACACGGCCCGGCGGTCCAGCGCCCACGGTTCGGGCCGGGAACCGAGTCCGGTCTTGGCGAGCACGGCGTCGAAGTCGGTGTGGGGCGGGAGACCGATCCGCCGCTCGGCATTGAGCACCGCGAGCGTCCGGGTGTGATCCTCGCGGGCCACCCGCCAGCAGCGCAGCCGCGTCGTGGTCGACACCAGGTCCTCGACGGACGCGTTCCGCAGCCCGGCGCGGGCGAAGATGCCGTAGAGCTCCACGGGGTACGTGGCCTGCGGCTCGGCACGGACGAGATCGGCGAAGAGATCGCCGTGCCGGGACTCCTGCCAGGCAAAGGCGAACAGGTCGTCGGCCAGGCCACGGATCTCCGGCAGCGGGTGCAGCGCGCCGATCAGGTGGGTCAGTTCGGCCAGTTCACCCAGCGGTTTGATCGTGGTGTTGGGATCGGCGTCCGTCGTGACGTTCGCGGGCAGCCGGAAGGACGGCCGCATGCCGTCGATACGGCGCAGCGCCCGCCCGGCCGTCCGGTCCAGCAGCTCCCGGTCCACGCGGTCGTGGGAAGGGCCCTGGTTCGGGCGGTCCCGGCCCACGTGGTCGAGGGCCGGTCCGGCGCCACTCACGAGCCGGGTCCGCGGAAACGCCGGGCGGCCGAGATGTGCAGGCTCACCCGTGCGTCGCCGCGGCTCATGTGGCGGACGAACGCCAGCCCGGACTCCAGGCCGAGAGAGGCCGGGACGTCCGTACGGGCCAGCCAGCGCCCCACGCCCGCAGCCTGGAGCCAGTCACGCCGGCGTACGGCGCGTACGAATCCCCTGGCCAGGTCATCCGTACGGGCGGCCAGTGCCTCGGCGAGCGCGGGGGCCAGGCCGGGCAGGGACAGTGCCGCCAGTTGCGAGGCGCGGTGCGCCAGCGCCGGCCAGGGAGCGAGACGGACCCATTCCGCGCCGACCGGCTGCGGGGGCGGCCAGGCGCCGCCGGGCAGAAAGACCCGGGAGGCTTCCACCAGCCCCTGGTAGTTCCATACCGAGATGTCGGAAGCGCCCGCGCCCGGGGGGTAGGCGGCGAGTGCCCCGCGGACCATCGATTCGTCCTCGCGGCCACGGGCGGCCTGGCGGGTCGCCGCGTAGGGCGCCAGCACGTCGGCGCCCAGGACGCGGATCGCCGCCAGCGCGACTGCCTCGTCCGCCACCAGAACACCGGACAGCGCATAGGAGCCGCCCTCGCCAAGGGCGAGCGCGACTCCGTGTGCGACATCGGCGACGGCAGCGCTCAGTACACTGTTCCCCTGCACCTGCTCGGCCAATGTTTTCCCCTCTGCCTCAGCGGGCGTCCTTCTTCGGACGGGGAGTGGGGGGCGAGATCAGCAGCAGTGCGGCCAGCAGCAGGGCGCCGCCGCATTCGCGCGTGTCCCGGTACACACCTTCGGGCTCGGTGGAGTCCAACATTCCCTCGACCTCAGCAGCAAGGGCTGCTGTTCCGACGGGAGTTGCGAGATCCGAAGTCATGGGATCATCTCCTTCTCGTCCTTCTCGATTCGGACTGCCCCATCAGCCTGGCAGCGGCCACCGAGCCTCGCAAACGGAACAAACCACCCGGGATCACCGCGCCCGGTTCCTGCGCGCCAGGCCCCGCCGGGACCCCGGAAGCGACGCCCTGCCGGTCGGACGAACTCCCGCGCATGTCCGTGGAGTCACGCCGCCGGCCCCGACCGGATGCGGGCCCCGGCCAGGTATGCGGGCAGTGCGCGACGAAGGCTGCGCCGCCGGAATCGACCGCCGGGCTAAAGAAATGGCCAGAAGCCACCTCACGCCTCCGCCGGGGCGAGGCAGAATTCGCGGGGATCAGGGCGAGGGAGATTTCTTTGGACATGTTCGTATGTACCGTGTGTGGCACGGAGTTGACGGCGCCGGTGTCGTGGGTCGCCCTCCCCGTCCACACCCACCACGGCGGCTGGGAGGAACTCCATCCTCCTCTGGCGGTGTGGCTGGAGCCCGACGCGGTCGTACACCGCCCCTCGGGGCTCCCCGCCGGTCCGCCTGCCGACCGGGACGACCTTGAGCGCGCCGAGCACCGCGTCCCACCCGTCGAACCCGACGGGTCGTGGAGCCGCCGCTGGGAGGCGGCGGTCGGGGTCGCACTGGCCCACCTCGTGGCGGCCACCGAGGACCGCCCGGTGACCCTCCCGGCCGGCCCCGTCGCCGAACTGCTCGGCCACGCCGTCGGCCGGTACCTCCCGGGCGGGCCCGGTGCCCGGTCCGTGGGGCTGGCCGGCCCGGGGATCCGCATGCCCCGACCCCGCGCCGACGTCCTTCTCGTGCCCCGCCATCCCCTCACCGGCGCGCCCTGGCGCGGGCCTGGCGACGAGGGGGCCGTGGCGCCGCTGGACAGCGGGGTCTGGGCCTACCTCGCCCATCCGGGCGAGACCTCACCGACGCCCGCGACCGGGGTGCTCCCGGAGGGCGTCCTGCGTGACGACTACCCGCTGCCGCCGCGCCCCTGGCGCCCGCTGATGCCCCATCACCGTGCCTTCGAGTACACCCTGGTCGGGCTGCCCGCCGCACGTGCGCTCTGACTGCCTTCGCCGTCGATCCGACGCAGGCATGGCAACGGCGTCACAGCCAGCCGACCTTCTTGACCACATCGGCTGCGACCTCGCCGATCGAGCGCGTGGTGGCGTCGACGCTGAAGTCATCGACTGCTGCTCGGTCGAGGATCCCAGCCAGCTCGCTGGATCTGGCCAGGTGCCATCGCAACGCTTCGGGCTCGTTCTCGTGGCGCCGCACGAGTCGCTGGTGGTTGACAGGCAAATCGACCTGGAGCCGACACACCGAGAGCTCAGTGCCGACCGCATCTCCGAGCAGCTTTCGCTCATCCAACTCCTCGATCACACCGGCGAGGACCAGCCGAGCCGCTCCACCAGCGAGGTAGTTGCCGGCCATGCTGCGCAGGTTCCGCACCATCATGCCGAAGTTGAAGCGATCTCCCGGAGGCGCCGGCCAGGACCGGCGCAGCCAGTCGAGGTCGATGACGGCATTCGGTATCCCAGCCTCGGCGAGAAGCCCGCCCACGCTCTCAGCCACCGACGTCTTGCCGACGCCGACAGTGCCGTTGATCAGGAGAGAACGGGGTTCCGGAGAACTGTCTGCTTGCATGCACGAGACCTTACGACCCAGCGCGGTGGCGAGCCCGGCGGCCTCCCGGGTCGGGGACCAACGGTCCGGAACCCACCCTCGATCCGGTGGCTGCACCTCAGATCACCAGCGGGGTGACCTGCCCCACCGGCAGGGCGAATCCGATGTCGGAGAGACACTCAGCTCAACGGCAGCGGGACGGAGAAGGGCCAGGGGATGCCCCGATGCGTCACCGACAGGGCGGGATGCCACCCCGGTGATTAGCGTGACCGATATGCATAGAGGACCCACGGGCACGCTGCCGGGACGCCCCTGGCACTACAAGGCCGCCGCCTTCACTTTCGCGGTGGGCATGGCCGGTACCACCCTCCCCACCCCGCTGTACGGGCTGTACCAGGAGCGCATCGGGTTCTCGTCGCTGATGGTGACGGTGATCTTCGCGACGTATGCGGCCGGAGTCATCGCCGTGCTCACCCTGGCGAGCAACTTCTCCGATCTCCTCGGCCGTCGGCCGATGCTCCTGGCGGCGCTCGGATTCTCCGTGGCGAGCGCGCTGTGCTTCGTCTTCGAGGACGGCCTGCCGCTGCTGTTCACCGGCCGGGTGCTCTCCGGGCTCTCCGCTGGTCTGTTCACCGGGACGGCCACCGTCGCCGTGATGGAACTGGCACCGGAGGACCGGCGGGGGCGGGCCGGGTTCGCGGCGACCGCGGCGAACATGGGCGGCCTGGGGTGCGGGCCGCTGCTCGCCGGGATCCTGGCGGCCTACGCACCCTGGCCACTGCGGTTGCCGTACCTCGCCGACCTGGGGCTGCTGGCGGTGGCGATCGCTTTGACCCTGCCGCTGCCCGAGACCGTTCCCCGCCGGGAGTCCCGCCCGGCGCTGAGACCTCGGCTGCCGCACGTGCCGCGGGAGGTCCGTGCAGTGTTCGTGCCCGCCGCGCTGGCCGGGTTCGCCGGGTTCTCCATGTTCGGCCTGTTCACCTCGGTGGCGCCCAGTTTCATGGCGCAGACGCTGGGCGTGCACGACCTGGCGGTTTCGGGCGCGGTGGTCTTCGCGGCGTTCGCCGCCTCCACCGTGGGGCAACTGGCGGTGAACCGGGTCGGTGTGCGGCGGGCACTGCCCGCGGGATGTTTCGTACTCGTGGTGGGCATGGTGCTCATCGGCTGCTCCCTCCTCTCCGCCTCGCTGCCCCTGCTGGCGGTAGGCGCGGTGGTGTCGGGGCTCGGCCAGGGACTGTCCTTCCGGGCCGGGATGGCCGCGGTGACCGGCCGGACGCCGAAGGACCGGCGCGGGGAGACCACCTCGGCCTTCTTCGTGGTCGCCTACCTGGGCATCTCGCTGCCTGTGATCGGGGTGGGCGCGCTCGCTCTCGCGATCGGTCTCCGCGACGCCGGACTGGTCTTCACCGCTTGTGTGGTGGTATTCGCCGCCGTGGTCGGCGGCTGGCTGCTGCACCACTCGTCGGTCGAGCCCACCGGGTCAGACTGAGGCGAGAAGAGCTGCGGACTCGGGGCCGGACCGTCCCGTGGCGCACGTGGAACGGGCAGGTTGACCTTCACCTTGGGGGAAGCAGCAGCATCGGTGGGGCCGGGCCGAGGGCCCGGCACGAGGGAGGGACGAGCATGGAGCTGCTGACCATCGGGGCGTTCGCGAGGGCGTCCCGTCTGTCGCCGAAGGCGCTGCGCCTCTACGACGGGCTCGGACTACTGACCCCGGTCCGGGTGGACGAGATGACCGGCTACCGCTTCTACGCCCCGGAGCAGTTGGAACGGGCCCGGCTGGTCGCCTGGCTCCGCCGTCTCGGGATGCCGCTGGCCCGCATCCGGGACGTCTGCGAACTGGAGGCGCCGGAGGCCGCCGGAGCGGTCCGTGCGTTCTGGGCCCAGACCGAGGCCGATATCGCTGCCCGGCGGGATCTCGCCACCTTCCTCGTCGACCATCTGTCCTGGAAGGAACCAGCCATGTCTGACCTCACCCAGCCCCTGGGTATCCGGTACGCCGCCCTTTCCGACACCGGCCGAGTCCGCGCGAGCAACCAGGACACGGCCTACGCCGGGTCCCGCCTGCTCGCAGTCGCTGACGGCTTCGGCGGCGGGGGAGCGCATGCCGCCGAAGCCGCCGTTGACGTACTCAAGAGCCTCGAAACCGACACGGTCCCGGCGGGCACTCTCCTCAACACTCTCGAAGAAGCCGTAGAGCGGGCCCGTCAGGCCGTCCGCGGCATCGCCACGGCCGGCCCGGCGTCCGATGAAGTGGGCACCACGCTCACCGCGATGCTCTGGACCGGATCGCAGCTGGCACTCGTCCACATCGGCGACTCACGTGCCTACCTCCTGCGCGACGGCGAGTTCTTCCAGATCACCCATGACCACACCCTGGTGCAGTCGATGCTCGACGAGGGACGCATCAGCCCCGAGGAGGCCAGTTCGCATCCTCAACGTTCGCTGCTGGTAAGGGCCTTGTCCGGCGAGCCGGGAGCGAACCCGGACATGCGCCTGCACGACGCCCGGCCCGGAGACCGCTACCTGCTCTGCTCCGACGGCCTGTCCGCGGTGGTGCCGAGCGAGGAGATCGGGGAGGTGCTCGCCGCTGTCGGTGACCCGGACGTGGCAGTACGCGAACTGATCACGCTGGCCAACCGCTCCGGCGGCCCCGACAACATCAGCTGCGTGGTCGCCGACGTGCTGGAACTCCAGGCGTAGGAGCGCGCTGTTGCCGCACGCAGGGACGGCGGTCACCCCGCGATGAAGTCCCGTACTCCTCGCGACACTCCGTCGTCCCCCAGCAGGTCATTGTGTTTCAGGCACCCCGCATCCGTATTGACCGCGCCGTCCAGCGCGACGCTGCTGTTCGGGAGGATGACCTCGTCGCACTCCGACCAGAAGGTCGCGTACTTCACGGCGCCCGGTGTCCCGTCCCCGGCGGCCAACTGGTTCTGTACGTACGAGCCCGGCGACATGTCCCGGCACGCCTGGTCCCAGATCACGCACGCCCAGGTGAGGTAGGTGCCGTGGTTGGGGCCGCCCAGGGAGACCCAGTGGTCCACCGTGTCGGTGCCGCCGTCGAACTTGACGTACCAGCGCGTGGTCAGGCTGCCGAAGGAGTGCGCGACGAGATCGACCTTCGATGCTCCGGTCGTGCGCAGTACCTGGTTCACGTAATCGGTGAACTGCCCGGCGAGGACTTCGTTGACGGACTGGTGCGTGTCGTAGCCCCAGCTGAACAGTTCGTCGTCGGTGTAACCGTCGGCCTTGAAGTCGCCGATCATTGCGCCCCACACCCCCGGGTCGGCGTTGTAACCGTGCACGAAGATCACCGGATTGTGCGGTGGCTGCGCCGTGGCGCCCTTCGCGGCGAGGGAAGCGGGGGCCGTGCCGAAGATCAGCGCCAGAGCGCCGAGTACGGACAGCAGTACGGTGGATCCGCGTCGCATATGTGTCTCCTGCTGGTGGGGGGAAAGAACCGGGGCCGGACACCGGTGCGGCGTGCTGCCCTTCAGGAGTGAGTGACAAATCGGCTTGTCCGTGAGGTTGCTGACTACACATCAGGTCGGTCGGAGGGGAATGGTAGACCGCATGACCACGCGCGGCTACCTTTCGGTAACCACGTCGTGCGTGAATGGTCGGGGACGGCAGGCAGGTGGAAGTCCGGACGGGGGCGTTCAGCGGGTTTTCCGGAGCTCTCGTGGCACGGGTCTAGCTGGCGTCCCTCCGGAGCCTGCACTCTTGTGCGCGACATGCCGTAACGGCGATCACTTGTACGCAACTTATTCCTATGCGAGGGCAGGCGGATGACACCGATCAGTCGAAGAGGCTTCGTGGCGCTCGGTGCGGGGGCGGTGGCCGGCGCCGTCGTCCCCGTGGGTGCGGGAAGCCGCGCCGAGGCCGCGAGCCGGGCGGCTCACGCCGCGACCGGGACGGTCAAGGACGTCAAGCACGTGGTGATCCTCATGCAGGAGAACCGCAGCTTCGACCACTACTTCGGGCGGCTCAAGGGTGTCCGGGGCTTCAGCGACCGGAGCGGCATCTCGCTGTCCGGCGGGCAGTCCGTGTTCAACCAGCCGAACATACTCGGCCGTCAGTACCCCTGGAAGCTCAGCTCGACCCCCGCGGCCGGCGGGGTCGACGGCGAGACACTCGCCCAGTGCAACGGAGACCTGCCGCACAGCTGGTCCTCCCAGCACTCCGCCTGGAACAAGGGCCGGCTCGACAACTGGGTGTCCGGTGTCGGCAACGTCCGGACACTCGGCTATCTCGACCGCGACGACATGCCGTTCCACTACGCCCTGGCGGACAACTACACCATCTGCGACGGGTACTTCTCCTCCACGCTCAGCGCCACCGGCCCCAACCGCACCTACCTCTGGAGCGGCAAGGTCGACTCCTCCAGCAGTGACGGCGGTGACGAGTCCGGGCTGGGCTGGGAGACCTACGCGGAGGCGCTGCAGCGCGCGGGGGTCAGCTGGAAGCTCTACCAGAACGCCCAGGACAACTACGGCGACAACGGCCTCGCGTACTTCACGAAGTTCACCGACGCAGCTCCCGGCGACCCGCTCCACGACCGGGGCATGGCCTCCGTACCGGCCGCCACCGGATCCACCCCGGACGACATCGCGGCGGCCATCAGGGCCGATGTCCTGGCGGGCACGCTTCCGCAGGTCTCGTGGGTCGTCGCGAACCAGGCATTCTCCGAGCACCCGTACGCCCCGCCCGGGGACGGCGCGCACTTCGTCGACCTCGTCTACCGGGCGCTCACGGCCGACCCCGACGTGTTCGACTCGACGGTGCTCTTCCTCAACTACGACGAGAACGACGGCTTCTTCGACCACGTGCCCCCGCCGTCGCCGCCCGCCGACGAGGCGGGCGAGTTCCTGAACGGGGTCCCGTACGGACTCGGTTTCCGTGTCCCCATGCTGGTGATGTCGCCCTGGACCCGTGGTGGCTGGGTGTCCTCGGAGGTCTTCGACCACACCTCGGTGCTCCGTTTCCTGGAGACCTGGACCGCGGCCCTCGGTACCCCGGCCACCTGCCCCAACATCAGCGCCTGGCGCCGCAGGGTCACCGGCGACCTCACGGGGGTCTTCGACTTCACCAAACCGGTGTACGGAGTGCCCTCCGGCCTCCCGTCGACGGCGAAGGTCATCGGGATCGGCACCTGTGCGCCGCTGCCCAACCCGGCCCCGCAGACCAACGCACTGCCCGCGCAGGAGAGCGGCACCCGCCCGGCCCGCGCGATTCCCTACCAGCCGAACGCCAATCTCGACCGGCTGGAATTCGGTGCGGCCGGGAAGATCCTCGCCTGGTTCGGCATGTCGAACCAGGGCGCCCCCGCGAAGAGTGCCGCGCACTTCTCCATCCATCCCAACGCCTACCGGTCCACGGAACCCTGGCAGTACACCGTGGACGCGGGAGGTACGGCGACCGACTACTTCAACATCGGTCTGGGATACGGGTCGGGGAAGTACGACTTCACGCTGATGGGCCCGAACCGCTTCCAGCGCCGCTTCACCGGGGACGCGTCGACGGCGGGGAAGTACGTGGAGGTGGCGGCCAGGTACGCCGTCGCTCCGAACACCGGCAAGCAGGCCATCTGGTTCACGTTCACCAACACGTCCTCGGCGACGGTGAAGTTCACGGTCACCTCGGCCAACTACCGGTCGGACGGCCCCTGGACGTACACGGTCGCGGCGGGCGGCTCCGCCGAGGACTACTTCAACGCGGTGTCTCTCGCGAACGGCTGGTACGACTTCACCGTCACAGCCGACGGCGACAGCAGCTGGTCCCGCCGGTACACCGGCCACATCGAGACGGGCGCGCCGAGCATCAGCGGCTGATCCGCGCGGCACGGGGGCTCGCGAACGGCCTTTCGGTCAGGGGCTGTTCGTGAGCCGTCCGCCGCCGGACCGGTGCCGGTCACTGCCGATGGCCTCAGGCCCGGTCCGGCCGACGGGCCGCCCTCGGTTGCTGCCCGTCCCGTGGCGCGGGGGCGGCCGGGGGCCGGCGGGGCGCCGCCGGAGCAGGGTCCGCGGGGTCGTGCAGGGGGCGGACGATGATGTCGCCCCTGCCGAGCCCGGCGACGGTGATCGCCTCGGCGTGGTCACGGGCCGCCTGCTGCAGCGCGTCGACCGCCGCCCTGGCCGCCGCGGCGGTGTCACCGTGGCCCGTGCGGTAGAGCGTCCGTGTGATCTGGCTGCCGGTCACGGGCAGCGTGGTCACCGTCACCTGGTCGAGCTGGGCGGCGAGATACGCGGGCAGGACCGCGGCGCCGAGCTGCCCGGCCAGCAGCGCCCGGACGGTGATCAGGTGTTCGGCCAGGTGTTCCACCGACGGCGTGACCCCGTGGGCGCTCGCGAACCGGGCGAAGGCACGGCCGCGCGCGGAGTGGGCGGGAGCACTGATCCAGGGGCGTCCGGAGAGTTCTGAGGCGTCGGCCGGTGTCTCCCACGTGGCCGGGACGACCACCCGGTACTCGTCCTCGCTCAGCGCCTGCGCATGGACCGCGGGTGGCAGCGGCAACGCCGTGTCCCGGTCGTCGGTGATGATCAGGACGTCCAGCTCGCCGAGGCGCAGCTGCCGCAGCCCGTCCTGCGGCCCGGTCTCCACGAACGCCGGCTCGACCTGCGGGAACCACCGGGCGAGCAGCCGCAGCGCCGGTACTGCGATCCGGGCGAGTACCCAGGACGTCGCCCCGATGGCCACCGGACCCCGTACCACCTGATGGTTCGCGGTGATCAACTGCTGTGCGGCAAGCGTGAGTTCCTGGGCGATGCATTCGCCGGTGACGGCGAGCAGCCGTCCGGCCGCGGTGAGTTCCAGCTGCCCGCCCGAGCGGTCCGCCAGTGGGAGGCCGACCTCCCGCTCCAGGGCGGCCAGTTGCTGGGACACCGCTGACCGCGTATGGCCGAGCGTCCGCGCCGCCGACGCCAGTCCGCCGCTCTGCGCGATCGCGTGCAGGACCAGCAGGCGTCTGGGATCGAGGTCCATGCCCACCGCCCCTCTCGGCCCGGACGTCATCGTGCCACGGACGCACCGCCCGGCACCAGTTCTGCTGTCGGGGATGGCAAGTACCGCTGTACGGCGGTACTGCTTCGCGGCGCCACCACTGCCAGACTTGTCGGCGCCCCAGGGTTCCGGCTGGTGTCGGCCCTGGTTCCGCATGCCGTACATGGGTCCGTCCCGTTTCCCGAGGAGGCCGCACATGGCCCGTCCCATCTCTCCGCACACACGTACATCGGCCGTGGCCGTACTGACCGCGACCTGCGCCCTCATGTCGGCCTGCGGCCCTTCCGGGCACTCGGCCGCCGCCCCGGCCGGCCCGGCCTCCCGGAGCGGCGCCACCACGGGAGCCACCCCCGCCGGCGCGACGGCAGGTGGCAGCGCGGCAGGCGGGACGGGCGGCAGCGCGGCGGGCGGCACCTCGTACGTGCTCGGCGCCCCGCAGTCCGCGGCCGGGTACGCGCAGGGGCAGCCGTCGGCCGACCTGGTGCAGAAGGTGAACGGCGATCTCCATCAGACCGCCCAACGGCTCGGCATCTCCGGCACACCGGTCCACGCGTACTACGACGACCGCGCGGACGGCGCGTGGATCTTCTACAACGGTGTCACCGGGACCGGATTCGACCCCGGCCGTCTGCACGACGCCCTCGACAAGGCCCCGGCCGTCAAGGTGGACGGTGCCGGTGACCGGATCACCACCAGCGCCATCGACACCGGTCCCGGGCCGCACGGTGGCCGCGCGATCTGCAACACCATCCTGGTCCGGAACACCATGCTCACCACGGCGGTCACCAGCTGCTCCTGGTTCACCGCGACGACCGCCGCGAGTGTCAGCCTCATCATCAAGGGCGACGGCACCAATACCAAGGTCGGCTTCACGGCCGCTGACGTCGCCCCGATCATGCGGGCGATCCGCGCGGACGTCGAGAAGCCGCGGCAGTAGCGGCGGCGAAGGCCGGCCGGTCCCCGCGTCGGGGGCCCGTCCGGGCACCGCCACCGACCGGCTTTGCATGGTCATGCGAGATGATGCATACTCTTCCCATGTCTAAGGTCCTCACCTCCCTGCCCACCGGCGAGCGCGTCGGTATCGCCTTCTCGGGCGGCCTCGACACCTCGGTCGCGGTCGCGTGGATGCGCGACAAGGGTGCCGTCCCGTGCACCTACACCGCCGACATCGGCCAGTACGACGAGCCCGACATCGCCTCCGTTCCCGGCCGCGCGAAGGCCTACGGAGCCGAGATCGCCCGCCTGGTCGACTGCCGCGCGGCGCTGGTCGAGGAGGGCCTGGCCGCACTCACCTGCGGGGCGTTCCACATCCGCTCGGGCGGGCGTGCCTACTTCAACACCACACCGCTCGGCCGCGCCGTCACCGGCACTCTCCTGGTCCGGGCGATGCTGGAGGACGACGTACAGATCTGGGGCGACGGCTCCACCTTCAAGGGGAACGACATCGAGCGGTTCTACCGCTACGGTCTGCTCGCCAACCCGCACCTGCGGATCTACAAGCCCTGGCTGGACGCGGACTTCGTCACCGAGCTCGGCGGCCGTAAGGAGATGTCGGAGTGGCTGCTCGCCCATGAGCTGCCCTACCGCGACAGCACGGAGAAGGCGTACTCCACCGACGCCAACATCTGGGGCGCCACCCACGAGGCCAAGACCCTGGAGCACCTGAACACCGGCGTGGAGACCGTCGACCCGATCATGGGCGTGCGGTTCTGGGACCCCTCGGTCGAGATCGCCACCGAGGACGTGACGATCGGCTTCGACCAGGGCCGCCCGGTCACGATCAACGGTGAGAAGTTCGACTCGGCCGTCGACCTGGTGATGAAGGCCAACGCCATCGGCGGCCGGCACGGCATGGGCATGTCGGACCAGATCGAGAACCGGATCATCGAGGCCAAGAGCCGCGGCATCTACGAGGCGCCCGGCATGGCGCTGCTGCACGCCGCGTACGAGCGCCTGGTCAACGCGATCCACAACGAGGACACCCTCGCCCAGTACCACAACGAAGGACGGCGCCTCGGCCGGCTGATGTACGAGGGCCGCTGGCTGGACCCGCAGGCACTGATGGTCCGCGAGTCGATCCAGCGCTGGGTCGGCACGGCCGTCACGGGCGAGGTGACCCTGCGGCTGCGGCGTGGTGAGGACTACTCGATCCTCGACACCACGGGCCCGGCGTTCAGCTACCACCCGGACAAGCTGTCCATGGAGCGCACCGAGGACTCGGCGTTCGGCCCGGTGGACCGGATCGGCCAGCTCACCATGCGTAACCTCGACATCGCCGATTCGCGCGCCAAGCTGGAGCAGTACGCCGGGCTCGGCCTGATCGGTACCGCCAACCCCGCCATCGGTGCAGCGCAGGCAGCCGCGACCGGGCTGATCGGCGCCCTGCCGGAGGGCGGCGCCGAGGCCATCGCGTCCCGCGGCGAGGTCTCCCGTGACGACGACGAGCTGCTGGACCGTGCCGCGATGGAGTTCGGCACGGACTGACCGGCCCCACCGGAATGGCCGGGTCGGCGCCCTTCGGCGCCGGCCCGGCCATTCCTGTTTCCCCAATCCCGCAACAGGTCTTGACGCGCGGGGAACGCGACGCTCAAATGTGCGGAACTGTCGAGTGATGTTTGCTTCCGTTTGGATGTGACGCTCGTGATCTTCCGTAGGTCTCAGAAGGAACCAGTCCGGTCTCCACGCGTGCGACGGAGCGTCGACCCTCCGCCGGCACCGACAGGTGCCGAGCGGCGACCGCCACGCAAGGGCGGTCGCACCAGATTGTGGGCAGCGATGCTCGTCGGCGCCGTGGTCGCCTCCCTGGTCGCGCCGCTGTCGGCCGCGACCGCGGCAACGACCGCCGAGACCGTTGTCGATGTGACGCGGTACGGCGCCGACCCCACGGGCAAACGGGACAGCGCCGCAGCCGTGGCGAAGGCCATGCGCCGGGCCAGGACGGTCCGAGGGCCGGTACGGGTGCTGTTCCCGCACGGTACGTACCAGATCTATCCCGAACAGGCGGAAGTACGGGAGGTGTACCTGTCCAACACCGTGGGCGCCGACCAGAGGTACCGGGACAAGCGGATCGGCATCCTTGTCGAGGACATGCACGATGTCACCATCGACGGCGGCGGCTCGCATCTGCAGTTCCACGGGCTGATGACCACGTTCGCGGCCATCCGGTCACAGAACGTCTCCGTCCGGAACTTCAGCTTCGACGTGACCGCGCCCAAAGTCGTCGACGCGACCGTCAGCGAGACGGGCGTCGCCGACGGTCACGCGTACCGGGTGCTGAGCATCCCGCCGGGCAGCCCGTTCTCGGTCGCCGGCAACCAGGTCACCTGGCGCGGCGAGAACAGCCCGGCCACCGGTCAGCCGTACTGGTCGGGCGTCAACGGCATGAGCTACACGCAGATCCACGACCCGGCGGCCGACCGCACCTGGCGCGGCGCCAATCCGCTGTTCTCCGGCGTGACCTCGATGACGGATCTGGGCGGCCACAAGCTCCGTATCGAGTATGCAGACACGAAGGTCCCCGCCGACCGCGGGCTCGTCTACCAGATGCGTGAGGACACCCGGGACACCGCGTCCGCGTTCTTCTGGGAGTCGAAGGACGTCACCGTGCGCGGTCTGAAGGCGCGCTATCTGCACGGGTTCGGGTTCCTCGGGCAGATGAGCGAGAACATCACCATCGACGGCAACGAATTCCGAACCGACCCCGCCACCGGGCGCAGCACGGCCGGCTTCGCCGACTTCGTGCAGATGTCCGGCGTCAAGGGCACCGTGCGCGTCACCAACAACCTCTTCGACGGCGCGCACGACGACGCGATCAACATCCACGGCACCTACGTCGAGGTCACCGGCCACCCCGCGCCGAACACCCTCACCCTCGCGTACGAGCACCCCCAGACCGCGGGCTTCCCGCAGTTCCACCCCGGCGACCAGGTCGAGATCGTGGACAAGCGGACCATGGCGGCCGTTCCGGGCGCCTCGGCCGAGGTCGTGTCGGTCGACGGCCCTTCGGGGCAGGACCACAGCAAGCCCCTGACCACCATGACGGTCACCTTCGACCAGGCCGTCCCGGCCGCGGTGACCGCGGGCAACTTCGTGGTGGAGAACACCACATACACGCCGACCGTCGACATCGCCGGCAACACGTTCCGGAACATCCCCACCCGCGGTGTGCTGGTCACCACCAGGCGGCCGGTCGTGATCCAGGACAACGTGTTCGACGGCACGCAGATGGCCGGCATCTTCATCTCCTCGGACGCCTACCAGTGGTACGAGTCCGGACCTGTCCGCGATGTCCTGATCAAGAACAACACCTTCCTGCGCCCGGCCGACCCGGTCATCTTCGTCGAACCCACCAACCAGGTCGTCGACGCGGCGAATCCGGTGCACCGCAACATCCGGATCCAGGACAACGACTTCAGGATCGGCGACGTACGGCTCCTCGACGCCAAGAGCGTCGGCGGCATCACCTTCGAGCGCAATGACGTCTTCCGGCTCGACCGCAGGACGGCGGTCACCGCTCAGGCCGGGAACCTCTGCCCCGCACCGGGCACCACCACGGAGGTGAGCGCCCTCGCCTCCGCCGCGCCGTACACCACCTCGTTGTTCTCCTACCGCGGTTCCTCCGGAGTCCTGATCAAGGACAACAACTTCGACAACGGACTGAACCTGCGTGCCGACCTCGACGCCACCGACGCCGACCAGGTCAGCACCGACGAGGTGACCAAGAACGGCACCGACCGCATCCTGCCGCTCGTGCCGTCGGTCACCTACACCAGCAGCGACCGGCACGTCGCTGTCGTCGACCGCAACGGCAAGGTCACCGCCAAGGCCGCAGGCACCGTCACCATCACGCCCGTCACGAGCAGCCGGCTCGGCGACGTCCGTGGCACACCGGTCACGCTCAAGGTCGGAGCGGCCTCCGCCGGCTGCACCAGGAGTCAGTAGCCGTACGAGGGAAGGCGCCTGACGGGCGGAAGCCCGGCGCGGGCGCCTTCCCTGACCACGGCCATCGGGTTCTGGCTGTGTCCGCGGTGCACGCGCCGGCCCGCTCTCCCAGTCACCTGCGGAGACGACGGGCCAAGTGCGGGGGAGTCGCCTCGGCAGCCAGACACAGGGCGGCTCCCAGCAGCGGCGCCTGGACGGGACGGGCAGCGGGGAGCAGGACGAAGCCGGTGGACCGGAGCGGTCGTGGCACGCCGATCACGGTGCGCAGCGGCGGGGCGATCAGGTCCCAGGAGCCGGTGATGGATCCGCCCACCACCAGGACGGTCGCCCGGAACCGGGCGAGCCAGGGCGCGATCGCCCGGCCCAGGACACTCATGGAGCGGGTCAGGACCCGACGGGCCACCAGGTCACCGGCGCGCGCCCTGTCGGCGATCTCCTTGACGTCGGCGAGGGGCACGTCCGCGAGCCCGCTCGCCCGCGCGTAAGCGGCGCGGATCGCTCGCCGGGAGACAGCGTCCTCCAGCGGCCGACCCCGGTAGGTCAGGAGATCCACGCGTCCCTGCGGGGGAACGGTGGGCCCCTGGTCGACGACTGCGCCCTCCGCCAGGAAGGACGAGCCGACACCGCTTCCGAGTGTGATCCCGACCGCGCGTTCATGGCCCCGGGCCGCGCCCACCCAGTGCTCTCCGAGCAGGAAGGCGTCGGCGTCGTTGACGAACGTGATGGCCGAGGGCCGGGGCAGCGCCGCCATCAACTCCGCGCGCAGGTCCAGCCCGTACAGGGACTGGAACTTGCCCACCCCGTGGAAATGGGCGATGCCCCGCTCGTAGTCGAAGGGGCCGGGCATCGCGATCGCCCAGCTCCTGCCCGGACCGGCGCCGAGGCCGAGGGCGCCCTCCGCGATGGCGTCCACGATCTGCTCCGCGGAGCCGTTCGGGGGCACCGGACGGCGCGACGCGTCCGTGGTGCGGACCTGCCCCGTCGTGAGGTCGACCATCCCCGCCGTCACGTGCGTACCACCGACGTCCAGTGCGGGGATCCAGGAGGCGCTGAGGCCGGCCGGCCGGGCTGGGCGCCGGGACGTCACCGGACCAGTGCTTTGACGACGCGGACCCGACCGGAGCCCAGCCGGCGGAGGGTGTAGCGGCCCACTGCCGCGGGGACGGTCAAGGTCTCCGCGTAGGCGAGGGTGTGACGGTGGCCGTCCTCGGTCTCCAGCAACACGCCCTCGCCTTCCACCACATTGATCACATGGAACCTGCCTGCGGTGTCGTCGTCGGCCGCCTCGTCCGCCTCCAGGGCGATACGCCGCACATCGAAGAACATCTCCGGGAGACTCCCGATGGTCTCCTCGCGCCAACCCGACCCCTGGCGCAGCGTGCGCGGCTGTTGGACCAGGTCCTCGGCGATCCGCTCCCCGGTGCGCTCCGTGTCGAGGTTGTTGAACGCGTGCTCGACATGCACCGGCCGTCGGGTGCCGTCCTGGCCGCGCCGCAGCCAGTCGTAGAAGCGCAGGCTGTACAGGTAGGGAGTGGCGCTGATCTCCAGTACGACGTTGCCCTCGCCGCTTCCGTGCGGAGTGCCGGCCGGTATCAGATACAGCTGATGGAGGTCGGCCGGGAAGCTCTGCACGTGATCGTCCATCGTGATGGCGCGACCGTGGTCGTGGGCACCGTGCGCGTCGCGCCGGAACTCCTCGACGTCGGTGTGGGCGTTGAGGCCCAGGAAAACCCGGCTGCCGGGCTCGCTCACCATCATGTAGTAGGTCTCGTGCTGGGTGTAGGGCCAGCCGAAGACCTCCCTCATGTAGTCCTGCTGCGGGTGGCAGTGCACCGACAGATTGCCGCCGCCGAGAGTGTCCAGGTAGTCGAAGCGGATCGGGAACGAGGTGCCGAACACGGCATGCACCTGCTCGCCCATGACGCTCTCGGGATGCCGGGCCACCAGCAGTTGGAAGGGGACCTCGACCTGGCCGCCGCCGCGTTCCCCGAGCAGAACACCGCTCTCGGGTGCGATCAGCTCGTAGCCGAGAGCGGTGTTGGGTTGCTGCCGATGGAAGCCGAGTGCGTTCTGCGCCCAATGTCCTCCCCACGGAGTCGAGTTGAAGGTCGGTCGGGTACGGAACGGGCGCCCAGCCAATGCGGCCAGACTGCGCCGCAGGGTCGGGCCGTCCAGCCACTGGGGCCGGTCGGGAGCCTGGACGTCGGCCCACAGGGCGATGTCCGCGGCGATGGCATCGCGGTGCCGGTCCAGGACCGGCCAGTCGATGTAGAACAACCGTCGCTTCGTCGCCGGGCCACCACCTTCGGGCCGGCCCAGATTCGACCCTCTTCCAGCGGAGACGGCTTCCTCGGCGTAGCGCTTGGGGAGATCCGCGTACCACAACACGTCGTGCTGTACGAGGGCTGCGCCCGGCCCGAAGACGACCAGCACCGATCCGGGCCGCTGCTCCGGCTGGGGCAGCGCGTCGAAGAAGTCGGCCAGCATCCTGGTCTCCAGGGCGGCGAAGTCCGGGTCGTCGGCCAGGGTGTCGCGGGCGGTTCCTGCCGCGATCTTCTCCCAGGGCGCGAACCATGCGCGCAGATCCAGCAGATCCACCGGTCTGCCCAGCGAGCTCAGCGCAGTGGACAGACCGGTCGCGACTGCGTCCCATCCGGCGAATGCGGGGCCGTCCACGGCCAGTACGACTCCGCCGGTCGGCAAGGTCGCGACGGCCGCAGCCCAGCCCGCTCCGATGCTGCCGCCCACGGGCGGGTAGCACGGCTCGGCGTCATACACATGCGGATCCCGCTCCTGCACCGCGCCATCCTCCTGGAACGCTCCCTCAACGAACGGTGGCGGTACCATCGCTCGACTCCCCTCAGTAGGTGCAGGGTTGCTCCCTCCCGGAGGAGGCAGCGTCCCTGCGCATGCCGGGCAGACCCGTCGGTGCCGTGGTACTCAGGGCCTGGTCGTCACCCGGTAGGCGATTTCGGCGTCGGCGGTGGTGCCACCGTTGCGGGCGGTGATGGTGAACCTGCTCGCGCCGGTGCGGGTCGGAACGCCGGTGATACCGCCGGTGTCCTTGTTGAGGGTGAGACCGGCCGGAAGGCCACCGGACGTGACCTCGTACCGGGTGGTCTGCGGAGTGCTCGAGGTCACCTTGAACGCGTACAACTCACCGGCGCGGGCATCCGGCGGCTCCGGCGTCGTGAACCCCGGCGTCGGGGCCTTGACCTGCTGCGGCTCGCCGATCGGCCGGCCGGACGAGTCCACCGGGCGCAGCGACCATTCCTGATCGGGCGTCACCTCGCTCAAGTGCCAGTACGTGCTCGGGTCGCCCAACTTCTGCTTCTGATCGGCGGTGAACGCGCCGCTCCTGCGCGCGGACTCCCAGGTCTTGACCGCCTGTAGCAACGCGGCCGTGTTCGATCCGGAAGCGAGGCTCTGCACGCTGGTTTCGAAGTTGATTCCGGCGTTCAGGGACGCCGCGCGCGCCATGGTGACTTCGATCGTCTGAAGGCTGTCGTCGCCGGAGAATCCCTGCTGGCCCATCATCCCGGGCAGGTAGTTGGCGCGGTAGAACGTGTTGCTGCGGATGAGCTGTTCGTAGCTCGTGCTGCCGATCTCGCCCCAGCTGGCCCGGGACTGGGCATCCCAGGTGTTGGACGAGAGGTTGCTGCACTCGGTGATGAACTCCTTGGAGCCGAGCTGCCGGTAGACGCCGTTGACCAGGCGGGCGAATCCGTAACCGCCCCAGCCGTTGTAGCCCGCCGACTCCAGTCCGTCGTAGGACGTGGCCCGGACGCCGGTGTCGTTGTACGCGGTGGCCAGCCGGGTCGCCATCTCGTCGATGATCGGCAGCCCGCCTATCGCGCCGCCGTAGCCGTTCTGGATGAGCCGGGCGCCACGGGTGCCGGCCGGACAGGGCCGGGCGGCCGATCCCCACTGCGCCCGCGCCAGTCCGTCGACCCGCCACTCGGACGTACCGACCTTCGTGACGGTGCCGTAGGTGAGGATCTCGTCCCCGATCCGCAGCCGGGTGCCATCGACGCCGGGCCCCAGCGGGCGGTCGGCGTCCACGTACAGGGTGGTGTCCGAACCGCCGAGCGGGCGGGTCAGTGTGAAGCTCCCTCCCTCCGCGAGCCGCGGATCGGCAGGCGCCTTCACGTACGGGTCGTCGGCGTCGATGAAGTCGGACAGGGTGTGCACGCCGACCTCGGCTCCCTCCTTGGCCGCCGTGGCCACCAACTGGGCCGCAGCGGCGTCGGATCCGCCGAACGAGCTGTTGAACTGGTAGTGCCCGTGCGACACCCAGGGGCCGTCGCCGGTGATGGCGTAGATGTTCCTGACCCCGGCCTGCACGGCGTAGCGCCCGGCGGCGGCGGCATTGCTCGTGTCGAGGTCGTGGATCCAGAAGTGGGACTGAGACGTGCGCTGGGCCGCCTTCTGCCACTGGCCTCCGATGGTCGGGTACGCCTGGCCGTGCTCCTCGGCGATCTGACTCAGCACGGTGAGCGCGAGCTCCGGTGCACTGCCGAACAGCGCGATCTTCGACCCGACGATGCGGCCTTCCGGCGCGGGAAGCGGCCCGAGCGGGATCTCGTATCCGTTGGTGCGCTGACGGAGACGCACACGGCTGTAGTCGTAGGTCGTGGCACGCAGAACGCTGCCCCAGGTGGTCTTCGCCGCGACGTTGCTCGCCAGCCACTCGTCCTTCGCGCCGGTCTGCAGTCCGTACGGGTTCCAGATGAGATCCGGGCCGAACCCGTAGGCCAGGTGCTCGTTCGGCCACCCGCCCACGGTCTTGTCGTTGAGCGGGCGAACCCCGAGGACGACTTCGCTGTTACCGACCACTCCGGCGGTCTCACCGATCGTCTGGGCGATCTTCGTCGGCAGCGGGCCCCACAGCAGTGTCTGCACGTCCACACCGGGTGCTGCCGTCAGGCCGACCACTTCGAGTGTGGAGTGGGTGGCGAACCTGACGACCTTTACCTCGATCGTCGTCCTCGCGCTGCGGAAAACCAGGACTCGCCGGTCGCGCGGTGAGGCCTTCACCTCGACAGGAACCTCCTGCGTGCCGTCGGCCACCACGCTGACCAGCGGCACCGATGTGCCTGCCGCCAGATAGTCGGTGTCACTGCGCAGATCCACCAGGCTGTTCACCCGGCCGGAGTTGCTGAGTCCCACCGACAGGAAGCCCGCGATGATCCGCTGCGCCTGAGACGTCCCACCGGTGCCTGTCTGCACCGCCTGAGCGGTGGCGGCGGCAGGCACCAGCGTCCCCATCGCCGTGATCGAACTCAGGCCGCTGACAGCCAGAAAGCGACGTCTGTCCATATTTCCTCCGAGGCCGAAGCGAATTTCGTGCCGGAAAGGGGTATCGACCGGCGGCACCCGCACGGTTCGGGCATTTCCGTGGGATACGAACAGCAAGGGGGACGACGAACGTGCATCCCTGCGGCTGTGCCTGGGTCGAGATCCCTTGCCTCTCCCGGGCGGACGCCCAGCACAAGTGCGACCTAGCGTGCAGCTGACCGCGGGGCGAGTCAAGGCTTAGTTAGGATCTATCTGGAGTTCGATCGCTCGCGTACGGGCTTCCCGGGCAGGCGCAGGAGTGTTCGTCCCGCAGCCGGCCATTCAATGCATCACATCTATCGTGTCAATCCGCGACAGATAGTTGCGCTTTATCCCTTGACACTGTTGTGGACGGACTTCGATACTCAGAGCGCTTTCGATGGAGGAACGCTCGGGGGAGCGGCCACCCTCGAACGCAGTAGGACTCTCCGGGGAGTCCGAAGCATGTGGCGGGATCGGCGGACGGCCGGGAGCGGGATTTCCCCACCTCGTCATGGAACGACAGGGCAGCGACACGCCGCCGCCTCCGAAAGCGACGGGTAAGGGAAGAGACGCATGACACGCAAACCGACACTCCTGGGGGCAGCCGCCCTCGCAGGTGCACTGGTCCTGACCGGATGCACGGCCGGCGGCGCCGGCGGGAGTGCGTCCTCGGGCGACAAAGTCACCCTGACCTTCCTCACCTTCGAAACGCCGAACCTCGATGCGAAGTACTGGGACGCGGCGATCGCCAGGGCCTCGGCGAAGGTGCCCGGGGTGACCATCAAGAAGCTCGTGTCACCCAGCGCGGACCGCACCGGATACGCGAAGCAACTGGACAGTACGGGCCAGTTCCCGGACATCATGATCGGCTTGAACCCCGCCGGGTTCGCCGAGGCGCACAAGCTGGCGGCATGGTCGGACAGCGAGCTCGCCACGTACGCCGAGCCCCACGCCAACACGTACGACGGAAAGGTCTACCAGCTGCCCTATGCCGCCCAGACGACGCTGGTCTACTACAACAAGGGCGACTTCACCAAGGCCGGCATCGGCGCTCCGCCACGTACCTACGCCGAACTGCTCGCCGACAACGCCAAGTTGAAGGCGAAGGGGATCAATCCGATGGTGGTCGGCGGTGGCGGCAAGGACTCCTGGGCGGATATGTTCCCGCTGATCTGCACGGTGGCCACCGACGTGTACAAGAAGACCCCGGACTGGCTGTCCCAACGCACGGCGGGCAAAGTCAAGTTCACCGACCGGGCGTTCGTCACCGCTGCCGGGAAGGTCGCCGACCTGGCCCACAAGGGTTACGTGGACCGGGCGGGGCTGTCGCGTTCCTACGCGGACACCGAGCAGGCATTCCGCGACGGCAAGGGCGCCATGTACCCGATGGGCAGTTGGTTCTCCGCCTCGGCCGACGCCAAGAAGCCGAGCTTCGACACGGGTGTCTTCGCATGGCCCACCGACCAGGGAGCGCCTGCGCTCCCTGGCGTCACCGGCGGCGGGATGACGGTGAGTTCCAAGGCGTCAGATGTGAAACTCGCCAAGAAATGGGCGAAGGCCTTCATGGAGGACCACAAGAACCTCGACGCCGCCGTCAAGGCCGACGGGCTCATCATCGACATCAAGGGCTACACACCGCCGGACAACATGGGGCCGGTCTACAAAGCGACCGTCGCGGCGTACCGGCAGGCCCAGAAGGCCGACGGGATCGTCAACTCGTTCTCCCAGGAGACCGGCGACGGCTCCATGCCGCCCGGTCTGTCCGACAAGGCAGCAGCAGGAGTCCAGAAACTCCTCAGCGGCCGTATGACAGCCGCACAGTTCGGCGCCTACATGGACGAGCAGTGGGACAAGGCCACCCGGTAATGCGAATCCGCACCCTCACCCGACCGGAAGGTTCGCCTGCCACGCCCGGGAAACCGGGCGCTCCAGGAGGACCGCAGCCGACCATTGCCCTGAAGCGGTCGCCACGACGGCCCCGGCAGGCACGTTCGAGAGACGGACTGAGCCGCTTCGCGCTCTTCGCGGTGCCGGGTCTCCTGGTCTACCTGGCCCTTGTGCTCGTGCCCATCGGCATCACGGTCGGCTACAGCTTCACCAACAAGAACCCCTTCAACCCGCCGACCCAGTGGGTAGGCCTGTCCAATCTGACCAGCCTCTTCTCCGACGACGAATTCCTCAAGGCACTCGGGAACACCGCCCTGGTCACGGCAATCGTGACCGTCGTCACCAACGCGGGCGGACTGGCTCTGGCCATGCTCCTCGACCGGCGGGGCTGGCTGTACAACGCACTCCGCAGCGTGTTCTTCGTCCCGGTCGTCCTCAGCGCCGTGGTGGTCAGCGTCATCTGGCAGGCGATCCTCGTCGACGACGGCCTGCTCAATTCGATGCTGCGTCAGCTGGGGGTGAGCAACCCGCCGGGATGGCTCTCCGATCCGAGCCTGGCCCTCTACACGGTCTCGTGGGTCATCGCCTGGCAGAGCCTCGGCTTCTGCGTGGTCATCTACCTGGCCGGACTGCAGGGAATCCCACAGGAGTTGCAGGAAGCGGCGGCGATCGACGGCTGTGGACCATTCATGCGGTTCCGCCATGTCACCTGGCCGATGCTGGCGCCCGCCGTCACCATCAACACGGTGATGTCGCTGATCGGCGGATTCAAGGCATACGACCAGATCCAGGTCCTCACCAACGGCGGCCCCGGCCCCGGCACCACATCCACCCTGGCCTTTCAGGTGATCCAGACCGCGTTCAACGGGAACCACGTCGGCTATGCCTCCGCCATGGCTGTGGCGATGCTGGTCCTGGTAGCGGCTATTTCGGTGATCGCGCTCGGGCTGTTGCAGAAACGCGAGGTTTCTTCCTGATCATGAACGAACCCAGGACTTGGCTCCGTCCGGTTGCCGCACTGCTCGCAGGCATCCTGTTCATCGTGCCGATCTACCTCGTGCTGGTCAATGTGTTCAAGAACGGTTCGGAGATCGTTTCGAACCCGATGGGTCTGCCGATCCCGCCGACCTTGGACAACATCCACAGTGTGCTGTCCCGACCGGACCACCTCTTCTGGTACGGCCTGGTCAACAGCACGGAGGTCACCGTGATCTCCATCCTCGTCATCACCGCGATCTCCGCCATGCTCGGCCACTACCTGGCGCGGGCGACCGGGGTCCTCGCCAAGGTCGCCATGGTTGCGCTGCTGTGCGGCCTGATGGTGCCGCCGGCGGTCATCCTCACCCCGATCACCGAGGTGCTCAGGGCTCTTGGCCTCATGAGTACCGTGCCCGGCCTGATCCTGGCGTACGTCGGCTACTACATGCCGTTCGGCGTCTTCGTCTTCGCCGGCTTCGCCAAGACGATCCCACGCGAAGTGGAAGAGGCAGCGGCCATCGACGGCGCAAGCGCATTTCGTGCCTTCTGGCAGGTGGTCTTCCCCTTGATGCGACCGGCATCGGCCAGTGTGCTGATCTTCCTCGGCGTCTGGATCTGGAACGACTTCCTCAACCCGCTGATCATCCTGGGTCCGGCCACCGGCACCACGGTGACCGTCGGGATCTATCGCGCCATCGGCGAACACCAGGCGGACTTCGGCACGGTCTTCGCCCTCATGTTCCTGGCGACACTGCCCATCCTCGTGTTCTACCTGGCCTTCCAGAAGCAATTCGTCAAGGGCCTCACGGGTGGAGCGACGAAGGGCTGATCGGCCGCAGGACGACGTCGGGCGACCGGCGCACGAAGGCGGCCTGGCCGCTCGGGCCAGTGTGCTCCGGCTGCTACCGGACCCGGCGTGCTGACAGACGATCTGATCCGAAGCCCGGGGCAAGTGCCCCGGGGCTTCGGCGCAGGCCGGGTCACCTGCTCCGCAACAGCAAGGAGCCCACGAGGACCAGGGCCTGCGGCGCTCGGGCTGCGAGCTCTCCAACTGCTGCGGAGAGGATCGAACATGACCTCGGACGACGACATGCTGTGGCGTCGCTGCGCGTACCTGGGTCGCGTCCTGCTGCCACTACTGGACCAGGAGCTGTGGCGTCAGGATCGCGCCGAGAGCGGCTGCGGTCCTGGGGCATCTGCACGGCGGTGGGGGAACGACTCATCGAGGTCTTCGCGGCCTCGGCCGCCCGCGCTGTCGCGGTGGACGCTTCCTTGTCCGCAGCAGAGTTCGAGACTCTGCCCGTCGAAATCCTCCGGCTGTACGCCTACAAGGGCGCTCGCCCCAGCCGGCCCAACGGCAGACCACCGGCCTGCGGCAGACCAAGGGCCGGTAACGGACCGCAGGCCGACGGTCGTTACCAGCCCGGCTGGTCGAATCCGATGCCGGGGGCTGTGGGGGCTCGGACCAGACCGTCGGCACCCACTGCGGGTTCGCGTATGACGGGGTTCGTGTAGACGAGGGACTCGTAGTAGGTGGTGTTGGGTATGGCCATGCAGAGATGGGCGTTGACGATTCCGGTGCCGTGCACTTCGGCACGCAGTTGGTAGCTGTCGGCGAGGTGGGCGATGCGGAGTGCTCCGGTGATGCCGCCCTTGTACTGTGCGCTGGTCCTGATGCGGCCCGCGGTGCCTGCGGCGATGAAGTCGCCGGCGTTCAGGTGTGCGCCGTCGGAGGTTTCTGCGACGAGGAGGGGGATGTCGACTTGTTCGGCCAGCCAGCGGTAGGAGGTGACGCTGAATTCGCGCATGGGTTCCTCGTACCAGAGGTACCCGGATTCGGAGAGGGCGTGGCCGAGGTGGATCGAGTCGGCGAGATCGAATCCGGCTGATCCGTCGTACATGAGCGGGACGTCGTCGCCGACGTGTGCGCGTAGCCTCTGGCAGAGTGCTGCATCTGCTTTCGGGTCGCCCCAGCCGTGGAGTTTGATGGCTGCGTAGCCCAGTTCCAGGCACTGGTCGGCTACGTCGAGGTACTCCTCGGTGCTGTTGAAGGTGACTGTGCTCGCGTAGGCGGGTATGGCTTCGCGGTACGGGCCGAGGAGCCGGTGGACCGGCTGTCCAGTTGCTTTGCCCGCCAGGTCCCACAGGGCTACGTCGACGAGGCCGAGCGCGTAGATCGGAAGTTCTTCGATGCGGTCGAGTTCCCACAGCCGGTGCCAGAGCAGTTCGCGCATCAGCGGGTCGCGGCCGGTCAGGTCCGCACGGATGCGACGGTTCACCAGGTCGGAGACGATCACTCCGCGCCGTGTGTGTGCTTCACCCACCAGGCCCTCGTCGGTGTGGACGCGCAGGATCCCGCCCACTACCGCAGGCTCTGAACCGGGCAGCCCGGCCCGCCACCGGAAGGGCGGCTGGGCGGGCAGGTCGACCATTTCCACGGTCACATCGGTGATTCGCATGGATGTCCTTCACGGCTGGAGGTCCGGAGTTCAGGAGAGGACGAGGCCGCTGGTCGTCACATTCCGGCCTCGGCACCATTCGTATGTTTCAGATACATGATGCGATCCGGGTTAGTGAATCACACTCAAACTCGCGATACCAGGGTCCAGTAGCTCCAGGCTCTTCCCGTCTCGGCTGAGTTGTTCGGTCGAGCCGCCCCGAGCGGCTCCGCCGCCGGTCAATGCCGTTGAACCCGCTGTCGCCGCGTCGGGGTTTCCAGGGCCTCGCGCCGTTCAGGCTCGTAAAGGCCTGGTCATGTGTCAGATCTATCGTGCGGCCGTACCTTCGCCAATGGGCAGGTATCCGGTCCGCAGCCGGTCCCGGCACCGCCGTACGCCCGCGGCCCCCAGGGCCGGTTTCCTCCGGGGCCTGCTCGACGGTCGTATCGGGCGGTACCGCGGCTCCCGGGGCGGTCAGCACTTCCGCCCCGCACCAGCGAGGAGTTCCACGTCCGCGTGATGGCCACGGGCCGTTCCAGGAAGTACAGCCACACCTGTCCCGCGACGAGAAGCAAGAGCGCGACCGCCACCAGAGGTACCGACCACTCCCACAACAGACGCAGTGGCCACGGGACATGATCCGTCTGACTGGTGGCCTGGTTGGCCGCCATGCCCAACAGCGCCCCGAGCAGCATGAGCAGGACGTCCAGGACGGGGCTTGGCCGGACGACGGTCCACGCATCCCCCACCGGAATCGGAGGCCGTCACCGTCCCGGGCCCTCCGGCTCATGCGGCGCTGTGCGGCTCAACTGGCTTCTCCAGGCGGTGCGTTCACCTGCGCATGCCGAGGCGCTCAGTCACAGACTGATTCACCGGGAGTGGGATCACTGCTGACCGTGTGCGAAGTAGGCGGCCAGGTCCGCCGGTACGGGAGCGATGTCGACGGCCTTTCCTCCGTCCCGCAGTGACATGGTGGCCGCGTAGCCGGCGGCCACCGCTTCCCGGGCCGCCACCGGTGAGGTGACGGTGCTCCCGCCCTCCCGGACGAACCGCAGGAACTCCGCTACCAGCAGCGGATCGGCACCGCCGTGGGTGCCGGTCGGAGTGTGGACGGGGACCACCAGGTCGGCTTCGGCGCGGTATTCGGAGCGGCGGTTCCACACCCGGACCTCCGCTCCCTCGGAGTCGCCGAAGTTCTCGATTCGCCCCTCGGTGCCGATCACCGTGTAGTTGCGCCAGTAGTCCGGTGTGTAGTGGCACTGCTGGTAGCTGGCGAGGACGCCGTTGTCCAGCTGCATCTGCATCATGCTCAGGTCCTCCACGTCCACCACCGGGTTCAGACCGGTCAGGCCGAGGGGCGGCCAGTTGTCCTTCGACAACCAGTCGATCATCAGCTGCCCGCCGCGGTCCTGGCGCGAGGTGATGTCGCCGTAGACGGTCAGCCCTCCCATGGCGTTCACGCGCCGGGTGTATCCACCGGCCAGCCAGTGGATGACGTCGATGTCGTGGGCCCCCTTCTGCAGGAGCAGGCCAGTGGTGTTGCGCCGGTCGGCGTGCCAGTCCTTGAAGTAGAAATCTCCGCCGTGGCCGACGAAGTGGCGGCACCAGATGGCCTTCACCTCGCCGATGGCCCCGCTGTCGATCAGCTCGCGCATGGCCACCACGACCGGCATGTGCCGCATGTTGTGGCCGATGTACAGCGGGGTCCGGTACGAGCGGGCCGCCGCGAGCAGCCGGTCGCAGCCCTCGATGCTGATCGCCATCGGCTTGTCCAGGAACACCGGAACACCGGCCGCGAGGAAGTCCAGGCCGATCTCCTCGTGCGTGTGGTCGGGCGTCAGGACGAACACGCCGTCGAGCCCGGCATCGAGCAGCTCGTGGTGGTCCGCAGTGGTCCGCACCTGTTCGCCGAAGCGATTCCCGGCCTGTGCGAGCATCCGTGGATCGCGGTCGCAGGCCGCGGCCACCACGCTTCCTGAGCCCGGCCGATGGGCCAGCTCGACCAGATCGCTGCGCATGCCCAGTCCGATGGCGCCGAGCTTCATGTCGTCCAACGTGCTCCCCTTTCAAGGGATTTCGACAAGTTATGGTTTGCTGTTGTGAGGGCGACGCCCTGGAGGGAATGCCGTGGTGCGGCACGAGGGCCGGCTCCGATGCGGAGGCCACCGGCGCCCCGGCGGAACCAGTGGCCGGTGATGGGTTCGTCCTGCAGGCCGGCCGGGCCGTCGCAGAGGGGCAGCGGGGGAGGGCCCTGGGGGGAACGGTGGGATACGGATGTCCGCAGTTCCCCCCCCGGGGGGTGATGAAGGCTGATGTCCTTTTGGCGAGGCGGCGTGGATGAGACGGCGGACCGACCGCCGCCGTCCGCTGGACTCCCGGCGCCGGCGCGGTGACATCGGGGGTTCTACTCGCGTCGACGATGTGCTGCGGAGAATCGAGAGTGGTCGCCCAGGAGCGGTATAACGGCCGGGTAGGGATGGAACGACGTGGAGGAGACGGCGCGACCGGACGCAGGAAAGTCTGGGGTCATCGGATTCTGGCGTCAAGGGTTTGAATATGATTCACTGAGCCAGTGTTGCATGATGTATCTGAAACATTTGGCCGGCGTCGAGACCAAGGTCTGCCGGACCGGCGGCCTCAAGAGGGAAGCGAGGCAAAGCCGTTGACCCACTCAGAGAAGGCCACCGCGCCGGCCCCTGTGCCTGCGGGCGCGGGAGGCGGCTACCGTCCCGGGTACGAGGTTGCAGCTGAGCGTGTCCTTGAGTTCATCGTCCGGGAGGGGTTGCAGCCGGGTGACCGGCTGCCCACGGAGAAGGATCTGGCCGATGAGGTGCAGATGAGCCGGACCGTGGTGCGGGAAGCGGTGAAGATCCTTTCGGCGTTGGGGCGGCTGTCCGTGCAGAAGGGGCGCGGCATCTATGTGGCCGAGCCGGAGCAGTCCTCCTGGCAGCAGTCGCTCGTCAACTTCTTGCCCGCGGATCTGCGGCAGGTGGACGAGCTCTTCGAGTTCCGCCGCCATCTGGAGACCACCACCACGAACCTGGCTTCGCAGCGTGCCACTCCCGCGCAGGTCAGGGCCGTGCGCGAAGCTGCGCGCCAGTCCGTGGAGGCGGCGGGGCAGGGTGACATCGATGCTTTCACCCTTGCCGACGAGGCCTTCCATACCGGTATCGCGGCCGCTGCTGCCAATATGTTCTTCGCGTCGACGGTGGAGGCGATGCGGCGTCTGCAGCGGCAGGTCACGACCATAGGGCTGGCCGGCATCGCGGGAGGATCCCTGCGGGTGGCCGCCGAACAGCACGAGGCCATCGCCGAGGCCATCGCTTCCGGAGAGACCAGCCGCGCCGAAGCGCTGATGGCCGAGCACATCGACATGACCGCCCAGCAGTTCCAGCAGGAGATCTGGCGCCGCGTCGTACCCGGCGACGAGCCCAAGCCCTGAACCGGCGGACATCCGACCGTAGGACCGGGCGTCCGGAACACCGGCACTGCTGATTCCTGCCGCGATGCTGTGACCGCAGATGTTCCCCGCAGTGCCGGTCCGTGCGGCCGGTTCGTCGATCACCGAGGCGGCCGACGCCACCATCGGGCCTGTCGCCACCGTCAAGCCTGCCGCCGGGGTCGAACGGCGGCAGGCGCGACGCCTGCGCCGGTCGGCATCGCCGCAACAGGCTTCTTCCGCCACTGGTCAAAATGATGGTCATTGGTGTTGTCAGGTACTTGACTATGCGTCAATTCGGACAACAAACTGCCGAACTGCGGGGCGTGAGGCCTGAGTTGTGTCGGAGTTGCACCGAATGACGTCATCGCTGGTTCAGGTCCGGCACAGGCCCTGGGCTGCCCTTCATGGCCAAGCCTGATGACACGTCCCGGACGACGCACGACGGACGACGGACGACGGAGGACAGGATGGACGAGCGGAAGCGACGCAGGCTTCGGCGGCCGAGCGTGGCCGCGGTCTGCGCGATCGCATGCGCGGTGGGGCTGAGCGCCACCTACGGCAGTCCCGCCGTGGCGCAGACCTCGCACATGGCGCCAAGTACCCCGGCCTACCTGGACACGCACTACTCGTTCCAGGAGCGTGCCGCGGACCTGGTGTCGAGAATGACGCTCCAGGAGAAGGCGCAACAGCTCAGCACGAACAGCGGGCCCGCCATCCCACGGCTGGGCGTCCAGCAGTACACGTACTGGAGCGAGGGGCAGCACGGCGTCAACAGCCTGGGTGCCGACCAGAACAACGGCGGGGTGAAGGGAGGCGTGCACTCCACCAGCTTCCCGACCAACTTCGCCGCGTCCATGTCCTGGGACAAGGACCTGATGTACCAGGAGAGCACCGCGATTTCGGATGAGGCGCGCGGCTTCCTGGACAAGTCCCTGTTCGGCACCGGGCAGAACAATCTGGGTCCCTCCGCCGACGACTACGGCGATCTGACCTACTGGGCCCCGACGGTCAACCTGGACCGCGACCCGCGGTGGGGTCGCACGGACGAGGCGTTCGGCGAGGACCCGTACCTCGTCGGCCAGATGGCCGGCCAGTTCATCGACGGCTACGAGGGCAACAACCAGGACGGCAGCTCGCAGACCGGCTACCTCAAGGTCGCCGCGACCGCCAAGCACTACGCGCTCAACAACGTCGAGGACGACCGCACCGGCATCAGCTCCGACGTCAACGACACCGACCTGCGCGACTACTACACCGCCCAGTTCCGCGACCTCATCGAGAACGCGCACGTGTCCGGCCTGATGACCTCGTACAACGCGATCAACGGTACCCCGTCCACCTCGGACACCTACACCACCAACGAACTCGCCCAGCGCACCTACGGTTTCAACGGCTACATCACCTCGGACTGCGGCGCGGTCGGTACCAACTGGAGGCAGTTCCCCGGTGGCCACGACTGGGCACCGCCCGGCTGGACCACCGACCACGACGCCGACAGCCCGACCTGGACCCGGACCGCCACCGGCAGGACCATGTCGGGCCAGGCGGGCGGCCAGGCGTACTCGCTGCGGGCGGGCACCGACCTCAACTGCACCGGCGACGAGGCCACTACCGCGAACATCGAGCAGGCCATCGACGCCGGCGCGCTCAGCGAGGGCGTCATCGACACCGCGTTGGTGAAGGTCTTCACCATCCGCATGGAGACCGGTGAGTTCGACCCGGCCGGGAGCGTGAAGTACACCTCGATCACCAAGGACCAGATCGAAAGCCCGGCTCACCAGCAGTTGGCGGCGAAGGTCGCCGACAACTCGCTGGTGCTGCTGAAGAACTCCGCACCGGCCGCCGCGAGCCCGTTGCTCCCGGTCGACCCGTCGAAGACGAAGAAGGTCGTCATCCTGGGCGACATGGCGAACACCACTTCCCTCGGACTGTATTCGGGCGAACCGGATCACACCACGAGCCCGGTGCAGGGCATCACCGACGAGGTGAAGGCCGCCGACCCGGGCGCCGATGTGGTCTTCGACGCCGCCGGCACCTCCTCGACCTCCACCACCGCGGCGACGCTCAGCGACCGGACGAAGGCCGACATCAAGGCCGCCGACCTGGTCGTGATATTCGCCGGTACCAACACGGGCAACGCCGACGAGGGCAAGGACCGCACCAACCTCGCCATGCCCGGCAACTACGACTCGCTGATCGACCAGACCTCCGCTCTGGGCAACAAGAAGCTGGCGCTGGTCATCCAGTCCGACGGCCCGGTGAAGATCGACGACCAGCAGGCGAAGGTCTCCTCGATCGTCTTCAGCGGCTTCAACGGCCAGGCCCAGGGCACCGCGCTCGCCGACGTGCTCTTCGGCAAGCAGAACCCGTCCGGGCGCCTCAACTTCACCTGGTACAAGGACGAGTCGCAGCTTCCGGACAAGTCCGACTACGGGCTGACCCCCGGTGAGACCGGTGGCCTCGGCCGCACCTACCAGTACTTCACCGGCACCCCCACCTACCCGTTCGGCTACGGCCTGAGCTACAGCTCCTTCTCCTACTCGCACATCGACGCCGACCACACGCAGATCACTCCGGACGGCTCGGTGAAGATCGGCGTCGACGTCAAGAACACCGGCAAGGCTGCCGGCGCGACCGTCGCGCAGCTCTACGCGGCCACGCCGTTCAAGGTCCAGGGTGTCCAGTTGCCGCAGAAGCGGCTGGCCGGCTTCGCGAAGACCGACGTACTCGAACCCGGCCGGACCCAGCACCTGAACATCACCGTCAAAGCCTCCGACCTGTCGAGCTGGGACGCCGCGAAATCACGGCAGACGGTCTACAACGGTCCCTACCAGTTCCAGGTCGGCCCGGACTCCGCGCACCCCGCGGGCACCGCGACCGTACGCATCAGCGGTCGCCTCACCCCGAAGGTGCAGACCGTCACGGTGCAGCCGGAGAGCGTCGTCCACAACGCGGGCGACACATTCAGCCTCACCGGCAAGAACCAGTGGATCAAGGACGACACCGACCACTCCAAGGAGCAGCGCGACACGTCGATCACCGCGGACAACGTCGTGGAGGCGGTCAACAACGACCAGTCCTTCGTGAACCTGAACACCACCAGGCCCACCTACAGGAGTAGTGACACCAAGGTCGCCACCGTCGACAAGAGCGGCACCGTGCACGCGGTCGCCGACGGTGTCGCCACCATCTCCGTCACGGTCAGTGGGGTGTCCGGCTCGACCCCCGTCGTGGTGCGCAACTCCCTGAAGCTCGGCGCGCCGACGGTCGCCGAGGCCGGTTCCACACTCACCGCGACCACCACCTACACCAACGGCTCGGCCGCCGCAGTGAACAACATCAGGGTTGGGCTGACGGCGCCCGACGGCTGGACCGCCACCGCCGACACCCCGGCCACCTTCCACCAGGTCGGCGCAGGAGAGGCCGTCAGCACCACCTGGTCGGTGACCGTCCCGGCCGCCGCCGACCCGGCCTCCTTCACGCTGGGCGCCACCGTCAGCACACCTGGCGGCGACCACACCGCGGATGCGGCGGTCACCGTGCCGTACGCCTCACTGACCGCCGCCTACACCAACCCTGGAATCAGCAGCGACGACAACACCGGGGCCGGCAACTTCGACGGCGGGGGCGCCAGCCTCTCCAGCCAGGCGCTACAGGCCGTCGGTTGGACTCCCGGCAAGAGCACCGCCCATGACGGGATCTCCTTCCCGTGGCCGGCCACCGCCGGTACCGGAAGGCCCGACAACGTGGTGGCCGGTGGCCAGGCGATCGAGATCACCGGCACCGGTACCAAGCTGGGTTTCGTCGGCGCGAGTGCCTTCGGCAGCGCGTCCGGCAGCGGCACCATCACCTATACCGACGGCACCACCCAGAGGTACGCGCTGACTCTCGCCGACTGGTGGTCGAAGACCGCTTCCCCGGGCAGTGACATCGCAGCCGGCCTGCCGTACCTCAACAACAGCGGCGGGCAGTCGCAGCAGCCCGTGAACATCTATGCCGCGACGGTCGACCTGCTGCCCGGCAAGACCGTGCAGGCCGTCACCCTGCCGAACGTCAGCAGCAGCGCGACCGACAAGGTACTCGCCATGCACCTCTTCTCCGTGGCCGTCGGCGGCTGACCCCTGTCGCTGGAAGGGGCCGGCAGCCGCAGCAGACGTAGGTCAGGCACCGTGGGGTGCACGGTGCCTGGTTGTCCCACCAGGATCAGGGGAGCAGGTACTGCCTCCTGCCGGGCTGTGCCGCCGCCGACGGCAGCACGGCGAACGGCGGCGGCCGACGAACTCTCTGCCTGAGCTTCACGGACAAGGTTCTTGACGGCGGGAACACCGAGAAGGCAGCCTGCGGCTGACCATTCGCAACACCCCGGGGGCCACGATCGAAACGCCAGTCAACCTGCGTGAGGTAGGACGGCTGCGGGTCCTCGAGGCCCTGCACTCCACCACGCACAGCAGCCGTCCCGAGCTGCTCCGGGCCACCGGGCTGTCCCGGGCTACCGTCTCCTCTCTGATCGCCGACCTGATCTCCGTCGGTCTGGTCATCGAGGACGAGGGACCGGAGGGCCCGGAACCGCGCCGCACCGGCAGACCCGCACAGTCCCTGTCGTTGGTGCCGACCGCGGGCTATGCGATCGGCGCGGACATCGGTCACCAACACGTCCGGGTGATCCTTTGCGACCTGTTCGGGTCGGTCCAGTGGGAGCACTGCGTGGCCAAGGAAGTGGACCGGGCGCCCGAGGAGACCCTCGACCTGGTCGCCGCACTGGTCGCGCGCGCCCTCCAGGAGAGCGGGATCGAGCGCTCCCGGGTGCTGGGGGCAGGGGTCGGTATCGCCTCGCCGGTGGAGAAGGACAGCGGCGCCCTCGGTGCCGAGGGCATCATGTCCGGCTGGGTCGGCATGCGGCTGACCGAAGAGCTCGAGCGCCGTACCGCGCTGCCGGTCCGCGTCACCAACGACGCCAACGCCGGCGCCCTCGCCGAGCGGATGTACGGCGCCGGCCGGCAGACCGGCGACATGGTCTACGTCCGGCTGTCGGCGGGCATCGGCGCGGGCATCGTCAGCAATGGGCGGCTGCTGCTCGGCGCCCGCGGACTCGCGGGCGAGATCGGGCACATCCCGCTCATCGCCGATGGCCTCATCTGCCGCTGCGGCAACCGCGGTTGCCTGGAGACGGTGGCCAGCCCCGTCGCCATCGCCCGCCTGCTGGCGGACAGTTGGGGCCATCCGGTCGCCGCCCGCGACCTGCCCGGACTCATCGAACAGCGCAACCCGGGCGCCCTGCGAGCCGTTCGCGACGCCGGCGACGCGGTCGGCCGCGCCCTGTCCAACCTGGTCACCCTCCTCAACCCTCGGCTCATCGTGGTCGGCGGCGACCTCGCGCGCGCGGGCAAGGACATCCTCGAACCGATGCGCGCCGGCGTGTGCAACCACACACTGCCCTCCGCCGCGGAGAGCGTCGAGATCGTCACCGGCGGTCTCGGCGACGGCGCCGAAGTCCGCGGCGCCGCCGGTCTCGTCCTCGCCGACGCCCCTCAGCTTCTGTCCGACCGTTCCTGCCGACCAGGCTGAACCGACCTTGGCCCGATGCCACTGGCCCAACGCCGCTCCTGATGGTGCTCTGCGGGGCGGATGCTTGGGGCCGGCTCCGGCTAGCGTTTGATGCCTACGCCTGCCAGCAGGCTGATCTGCGCGTCCGTGACCTCCGCCCCCTGGGTGGCGGGCCCGGCGGACCGCCAGCGGTGGCAGCAGCATATGCCGGGGGCGACCAGGTCGAGTCCCTCGAAGAAGCGACGGACGTCGCTGTGCGAACGGAACTGCACCGGAGACCCGGACTTCGTGTAGACCTCCGCGACCTTGTTCCAGGTGACGGGGTCGAAGTCGGGCGTGCAGTGGTTCATGGCGAGGGCGCTGCCCGCCGGGAGCGGGTCGAGCAGCCGGCGGACGATGGCGTACGGGTCGTGCGGGTCGGTGATGAAGTGCATGAGCGCGTTGAGGGAGAGGGCGATGGGCTGGTCGAAGTCCAGGACCCCCGCGTCCTCCACGGCGCTCATCAGCGCATCGGGGTCGGTGATGTCGGCCTCGACGTAGGCCGTGCGTCCCTGTGTCGTGCTGCGCATGAGGCGTTCGGCGTACTTGAGGACGAGCGGGTCGTTGTCCGCGTACACGATGCGGGCGTCGCGCGCGACGGACTGGGCGACCTGGTGCAGGTTGGGCTCGGTCGGGATGCCCGTACCGATGTCGAGCCACTGGCGGATGCCGTGCTCCTGCGCCAGGACCCGGGTGGCCCGGTGCATGAACGCCCGGTTCTCGCGCGCGGTCAGGTAGATGCCGGGGTGGGCCCGGGCGGCGACCAGGGCCGCCTCCTTGTCGATCTCGAAGTGGTCCTTGCCGCCGAGGAAGTAGTCGTACATCCGGGCCGAGTGTGCCTTGCTCGTGTCGAGATCGCGGCCGGCCTGACTGGTGGTCATGTTGCCCCCTTCATGTGTGTGTCGGTCGGTTCGCAGACCGGGTACGGGACCGGTGCCGCCGTTCCTTCTGCCCGCCGTCGGATCATCCGGTGGCCAAGTGATCGGCCAGGCCCTCTTTGACCCCGCGGACGAACGCCGCGATCTCCTCCGGCGTGTAGATCAGCGCCGGTCCGGCCGGGTCGGTGGACTGGCGTACGGCCACGCGGCCGTCGGCGAGTTGTTTCGCCTCGACGCACTGACCGCCGTTCGGCCCGCTCCAGGGGTGCTCCCAGCCCTGTTCCCCGAGATTGCGGGCCGGCATGCCGTTGTAGACGCCCTCGTCGGTGATCGTCATGAGTACTCCTTGCGCATGCGGTTCAAGAGCGCCTTGCTGTCCTCGGACGATGTCAGCAGCGCCATGCGGGAATGTGCCTCCAGATGGGAGACGACGTCCGCGCGCTGGTCCAGGTAGACCGAGGCGGACAGGAGTTCGCTGTAGACAATGTCGGGCAATTCGGGTTCTTCGAACCGGAAGTATGTGAACGGTGCGCACGCTCCGACATGCGCGCCCGCGGTGAAGGGCACGATGTCGAGGCTGACGTGCGCGAGATCGGAGACGTCCAGAAGTCGTTCGAGCTGCTCGCGCATGACGTGAGGGCCGTCCACCACCCGGTGCAGAACGGCTTCCTCCATGACCACCCACAACGTGGGGGCGTCCTCCCGCTCCAGCAGGCTCTGGCGGCGCAGCCGCAGCTCCACACGGCGTGCGAGCTCCTCGTCGCTGCCGTTCGGCATCCCGCCGCGTAGTACGGCGTGCGCGTAGTCGGGGGTCTGCAGAAGACCGGTGACGTACTGGGGTTCATACGTGCGGAGGATCTTGGCGCTCGTCTCCAGGCTGATGTATGCCGTGAACCAGCTGGGGACGGCATCGCGATAGGAGTGCCACCAGCCGGGCTTGTTGGCCTGCTCGGCCAGGTCGACGAACTCGTCGATCTCCTGGCGGCCCGCGCCGAAGGTCTCCAGGAGCTTCTCCGCGTAAAGAGGCTTCAGCGCGACCTCGGCCTTTTCCAGCCGGCGGACCGTCAGGGTCGTCACGCGCAGAGCCTTTGCCGCGTCCTCCAGCGAGGCACCGGCGCCTAGCCGCATTTCCTGCAGCCGACGGCCGAGGATCATGCGCAGAACTGTCGGCGCACTGGTGCTGGAACGGGCTTCGCTCACGCCCAACCTCCTGGGAAACCGTCAACAGCGCCATTGTTACAGCGATTTGATGTTGACGCCAGGCTGATAACAGTGCTGCTGAAATTATCAGGGAGTCGGTTGCAGCATGAGCTCCGTCACGCGCATAGTGGACGGGTGAGCGGTCAAGTCACAGCAATGGCACGGGATCCGGTCCGGAGAGGGCGTGTGATGTCGATGCCGGCATCAGCACCCCGCTGCCGGGTGCCTGCCCCGGCATACGCCTCTCACCGCTCGATTCGGTCCCGCATCCCCTCACCGCGCCCTCTGGAAGGCGCTGGAAGGACATTCGTGACTCTGTCCACGCCCTCGGCCCCGGCCTCGACCCCTGCCTTAGCCGGGACCGTGCCGCGCCGGGAGTACTGGTTCGGCCTGCCCGCCCTGCGTACCAGTGCGAGATCCGCCCGCGACACCGTGCGCGACCGGCTCCGTGCTTGGAAGCTGCCCGGCGACACATGTTGCGACGCGGTGCTGCTGGTCTCCGAGCTGACCACGAACGCCGTACTCCACACCGGCAGCGGTCATGTCCTGTGCGGCCTCACGCTGACCAGCGACGAGCGGCGTCTGCGCATCGAACTTCACGACGAGGGCAGCACCCCGGTCCGCCCGCCCGAGCACCACATCGGTCCCGGTGGGGAGAGCGGGCGAGGGCTGCTCATCGTCCAGCAGCTCGCGGACAGCTGGGGCTCCGCACGCTCGACACGGGCCGAAGGGAAGTTCGTCTGGGCCGAGTTGGCGACCCACCCCTGATGCGGTGGCAAACCGGACGACGCCGCACATGGCGCCGGTCCCGTCGGCGACAGCCCGGATGGAGCGTGACCAGAACCGGTCGGCCGCGCACAGGGCCGGCCGCTCCGTCCGACGACAGCGAACGTACGGCCTGCTACGTCCCCTTCGCGGGGCGGAACCTCTCCACCCCGATCCGTCTGCAGAGGGCGCCCATGACTCCCCACGGTGAAACCGCTTCTCCCGTCGTTCTGTACGTGTGCGCCGACCGCGCCCGGGGCGCGGTCGGGGGAGCCGCGCAGCGCGCGCAGGCGGAGGGTCACGCGTTCGCCCAGGAGCGCGGACTGACGATCGCCGAGGTCGTCACCGACACGTACGGTGAGCCCGATCCGGCCCGGCGCAGAGGATGGCGGCGGGTGAGACAGCTGGTACAGACGGGCCACGTCACCGCGGTACTCGTCCGCTGGCCCTGCGCCATCGCCCCGGAGTCCGCGCGCGAACTCCGGCACCGTGAGGCCGACTGGCTCCACGGCCAGGGCGTGCGCGTCCGGTACACCTGGGCGCCCTTGTCGTCACAGGGCTGCGACGTCCGGTGATGCCAAGCCCTGGCTGATGCGCGGAACCACGCCGGCACCCTGATCGAAGGCTCCGTGCGGCGATAGGGGGAGGTCACGGACGATGACGACGTGGAGAGCGCCTGCCGGGCATCTGCCCTGGTCAGGCGCCCCTCTTCTGCGTCTAGAAGAAGCCCAGCTTCTTCGGCGAGTACGACACCAGAATGTTCTTCGTCTGCTGGTAGTGGTCGAGCATCATCCGGTGGTTCTCCCGGCCGATGCCCGACTGCTTGTAGCCGCCGAACGCCGCGTGCGCCGGATACGCGTGGTAGCAGTTCGTCCAGACCCGGCCCGCCTGGATGGCACGGCCCGCCCGGTAGGCGGTGTTCATGTCCCGGGTCCAGACGCCCGCGCCGAGGCCGTACAGCGTGTCGTTCGCCGTGCTGATCGCGTCGTCGAAGTCCGAGAAGGACGTCACCGCGACGACCGGGCCGAAGATCTCCTCCTGGAAGACCCGCATCCGGTTGTCGCCCTCGAAGATCGTCGGCTGGACGTAGTAACCGCCCGCCAGCTCACCGTCGTACTCGATGCGCTGCCCGCCGGTCAGGATCTTGGCGCCTTCCTGCTGGCCGATGTCGAGGTACGAGAGGATCTTCTGCAACTGGTCGTTGGAGGCCTGCGCGCCGATCATCGTGTCCGTGTCCAGCGGGTGGCCGGGCACGATCTGCTGGGTGCGGGCGATGCCCGCCTCCAGGAACTCGCTGTAATGGCCACGCTGGATCAGCGCACGCGAAGGGCAGGTGCACACCTCGCCCTGGTTGAGCGCGAACATCGTGAAGCCTTCGAGCGCCTTGTCCCGGAAGTCGTCGTCCGCCGACCACACGTCGTCGAAGAAGATGTTCGGGGACTTGCCACCGAGTTCGAGGGTGACCGGCTTGATGTTCTCGGAGGCGTACTGCATGATCAGCCGCCCCGTGGTGGTCTCGCCGGTGAACGCGATCTTCGCGACGCGCGGGCTCGACGCCAGAGGCTTGCCCGCCTCCGAGCCGAAACCGTTGACGATGTTGACGACCCCGGCCGGCAGCAGATCGGAGACCAGGCTCATCCAGAAGTGGACGGAGGCCGGGGTCTGTTCGGCCGGCTTGAGCACCACCGCGTTGCCGGCGGCCAGCGCGGGCGCCAGCTTCCAGACGGCCATCAGGATCGGGAAGTTCCACGGGATGATCTGACCGACCACGCCCAGCGGCTCGTGGAAGTGGTATGCGACGGTGTCGTCGTCGACCTCGCTGAGCGTTCCCTCCTGGGCCCGCAGCGCCCCCGCGAAGTAACGGAAGTGGTCGACGGCGAGCGGGATGTCGGCCGCGAGGGTCTCGCGTACCGGCTTGCCGTTCTCCCAGCTCTCGGCGACCGCGAGTTCCTCCAGATGCGCCTCCATCCGGTCGGCGATCTTGTTGAGGATGTTCGCGCGGTCACCCGCCGACGTCCGGCCCCAGGCCGGGGCCGCGGCGTGGGCGGCGTCCAGGGCGCGTTCGACGTCCTCGGCGGTGCCTCGGGCGATCTCGGTGAAGGGCCGGCCGTTGACCGGGCTCGGGTTCTCGAAGTACTGGCCGCGGGCGGGCGGGACGAACTCCCCGCCGATCCAGTGGTCGTAGCGCGACTCGTACGTGACGATCGCGCCCTCGGTACCCGGCGCTGCGTAACGGGTCATCTCAGTGGCCTCCCGGATTCCGCGCCGCCCGCCGTCGGACGGCGCCCGGGGCCGACGTTAGGGAGCGCGAGGTTGCAACCTGGTTGCGGCGGCGCTCGGGAGAGCGGCCAGGCCGGGGGCACCCGGTCAGGAACGCTGCCAGGAGTCGAGCTCGTGCACCCGGGCGAGCGCGGACGAGCGCTGGGACACGGGCAGCGAGACGGCGAGGGCGCGCCAGACGGACAGGTCGTCCTCGCCCCACGGGCTGTACGCCCAGTCCGCCAGCAGCCCCGGATCGCCCCGCGCGATCAGTGCCGAACGCAGCTCGGCCGCCAGCCGCTCGCGCAGCCGGACCACCCCGGGTGCCCGGGACCCGGGTAACAACGGACCGGTGTAGGCGCTCATCGCCGAGGTGACCGCGCCGGAGGCCAGTCGGCGTGCCACACCGTCGAAGTCGGTGTCGACGGGCGCGGTCAGCCGGTAGGGGCGCGAGCGCAGCAGCTCGGGGCCGAGCACCCCGCGCAGCCGGAAGAGCTCCGCGCGCAGGGTGACCGGGGTCACCGACTCGTCCTCGTACAGCTGCACCAGCAGCTCGTCACCGGTGACGCCCTCCGGACGCCGGGCGAGGAGGGTGAGGATCTCGCTGTGCCGGCGGCTGAGCGCGGTCTTGCGGCCGTCCGCCACGAGCAGCGCCTCGTCCCGTCCCAGTACGGACACCTGTACGGAGCCCGTGGCGGGCGGCGGCGCCAGCAGCGCGAGTTGCGACTCCGCGGCCCGCGCCACCGCTCCCACGAAGGCCAGGCTGTGCGGATGGGCGAGCCGGTCGCCGCCCGTGATGTCCACCGCCCCCAGCAGCCGGCCGGTGACCGGGTCGTGGACCGGTGCCGCCGCGCAGGTCCAGGGGTGGACGGGGCGCTGGAAGTGCTCGGCGGCGAAGACCTGCACGGGACGGTCCACGGCGATCGCCGTACCGGGTGCGTTGGTCCCGGTCGCCGACTCCGCCCAGCGGGCCCCCGGGACGAAATTCATCCGGCCCGCCTGCCGCCGGGGCGTGGCGTGGCCCTCCACCCACAGCAGCCGGCCGTGGGCGTCGCACACCGCGAGCAGGTGTTCTCCGTCCATGGCGTAGGCGCCCATCAGCTCCCGGAACAGCGGCATCACGCGGGCCAGCGGATGCCCGTCCCGGTAGGCCGCGAGCCCGTCACCGGACAGCTCGACGCTCGCGGTGCCCTCCCGGCTGACGTGCGCGCGGGCGGAGCGCTGCCAGGAGTCGGCCACCACCTTCCGTACCGGGTGCTCGACCCGTCCCGCCGCCGCGAACGATTCGTACGCCCCGCGCAGCGCTCTGCGGCGGCGTGCGGGGTCGGCACCCGCTTCGAGAGCCACCCATGTGTCGGTCAACTCGGCCTCCCCGGCCCCCGGGTGCTCCGGACACGGCCCATCGTCACCCCGGCGGCGGGGCCGGGCAAGCTTCCTGTCAGGCGAGGTTGACCAGTCGGATGTAACGGACCCAGTCCCAGTGGGGTCCGGGGTCGGTGTGATCGGTCCCGGGGACCTCGACGTGCCCGATGATGTGGGTACGGTCCTTCGGAATGCCGTACCGGTCGCAGACGGAGGCGGTCAGGGCCGCCGACTTCGCGTACAGGGCGTCGGTGAAGTACGCGGGCTGGTCGACCCAGCCCTCGTGCTCGATCCCGACGCTGCGGGTGTTGTAGTCCCAGTTCCCGGCGTGCCAGGCGATGTCGTGCTCACGGACGCACTGCGCGACGTATCCGTCGGCGGAGCGCACCACGTAGTGGGCGGTGACCGCTTTCGCCGGGTCCTGGAAGATCGTCAGTGTATTGGCGAAGGTCTCCTGCGTGACATGGATGACCACCCGGTCGATGGCATAGGCCGAAGGGCGGTTGGAGGCCGTGTAGTTGGCGGTCGACGCGGGTGTCCAGTGGGCGAGGGGGTAGTCGGTGCCGTCCGTGGAACCCGCTTCGGCGTGGGTGGCGGGCAGCACCACGCCGGCCGTCACCGCGAGCGCCGCGCTCTGGAGGAGTCGTCTGCGGCTGGGACCTGATCCGTTGCGTGCCATGTGTCTCTCTCCTTGTGTGGGGGGAACGCGTTGTGTCGGGGAACGCAGAGGCCGGAGGACCGGTGCGCGCACCTGGGTTTGCGACGTCCGCGCAGGTCACGGACGGGGCAGTACGGCGGCGACCTCCCTCAGGTGCCGGTGCAGGCCGCGGTGGGGTTCGCCCGCGGGCAGCCACTCCTTGCGGATCTTGGCCACGCAGGTGTAGTTGGTGTCGCAGACATTGGCGAGCGGGGCCTCGCCCGCCTGCGAGATCAGTTGGTACGCGTCCAGTTCGGACAGTCCGTAATCACGGGACAGCCACTGCACCAGGTCCAACTGCGAGATGCGGAAGGCGTCTTCGAGGGGCCGCGCGGAGCCGGTCGAGAGGAGATGGGTGTCGGACTCCAGCCGGGGCCAGGGGGTTGCCACACCCTTGAGCAGTTCCACCACCACGACCGTGTTCATGGCGCACTCCACAGCTACCCCGCAGGTCTCGCCCTCCCCCTGACGGGCATGACCGTCGCCGAGACTGAGCAGCGCTCCCTCGACATTCACCCCGAGGTAACACGTGACGCCCGCGCGCATCTCCGGGGTGTCCATGTTCCCTCCGTGCGCGTCGGGCACCAGCGCGGACCGTACCTCCAGATTCGCGGGCGCCACGCCGACCGTGCCGTGCATCGGGTCCATCGGCAGGGCGATCTCGATGTCGCTGTCCCGCGCCCGGAAGAGGCAGGTACGCCGCTCCCTGTCGAGCTCCCACATCCATACGACCTCGGGCAGCGGCGGCTGCAAGGTGGCCGTCGTATGCGTGGAGGTCAGCGCCCCGAAGAGCGGGACGGTCGTCGACGCCGCCCAGTCACGGGCCGGTTCGACGGACACGAAGTGCACGGCCACGGTGTCACCGGGCTCCGCCCCCTCGACGTGGAAGGGGCCGGTCTGCGGATTGAGGAAGGGGAACTCGCAGACCTCGGACACCAGGTCCTTCGTGGAGCGGACCCGTCCCGCGAAGCAGTCCTCGGTGAACAGGTCGAGGACGGTGCCGGGCGCGATGCGCGCCACCGGGGCCGCCCCGCCGAACGTCCAGGCGTAGTCGCCCTCCTGGGGCCGTACCTTCAGGATGCGCGGATCGGTCATCGGTTTGCCTCTCCTGTGATCTCCTCGGGGTCCTGCGGTTCGTCCAGGTGGACCCGTCCGGTCTCCGCCAGCCGTTCCGGATGCCTGCGTGCCAGTACGGCGAGGACCACGACGCCGATCAGCATCCAGCCACCGACGACCGGACCCGCGTACGAGACGGGCGGTTTCAGCTCCGAGACGAAGTCGAAGGCGGGTATCCCGGCGGCCGTCAGCAGTGCCGGGACGAAAGCGGCGATGCCCAGCAGCGGGAAGAGCAGATGCAGCACCGGACGGAACGCCTCGCGTCTGCGCCGCAGGAAGTACCCGGCGCAGGCCAGGTTCACCACGATGTACACCCCGATGACCACCGTCACGATGACCGTGGCGAGCAGGGCGAACGCCGTCACCGGGTCGTAGGCGAGGCCGAGCCCCAGCACCGCGGCCACCGCGACGACGAACTGCACGGCGACACCGACCACCGGGGACCGGTGTCGCGGATGGACGCGGGCGAAGGGGCGCGGGAACACCCCGATGCGGCCGAGCGCGAAGGCGGTCCGGGTCGAGACGTTGGAGCACGCGTTGGCGTTGGCGATGGTCGAGTTGACCACGGCGAGGAAGAGCACCACCCAGAACAGTCCGAACGACGCGCGGGCCACCCCCTCCCAGGAGGCCGCCCCGGACACGCCGAACCCGGCGAAACGGTCCGGGCCGAAGTACACCGACATGGCGTACGTCGTCAGGACGTAGACCAGACCGATCGCCAGCGCCGCTCCGAGCACCGCCCGCCGCATGGTCCGTCGCGGGTCCCTGGCCTCCTCGGCGAGGGGCGCCGCCGCCTCGAATCCGGAGAAGGCCAGCACCGTGTAGACCGAACCGGCGAAGACGCCGCTGATCCCGGTGTATCCGCTCGCCGTGTGCGAACTGCCGAAGACCGAGAGGGTGTTGGCGTCACCGGCCTTCGCGATCAACAGCACGGCGAAGACGAGGAAGACGAGCACCTCGAAAATGCCGAGGACCGTGCCGAGGCGGGCGGACGCCCGTACGCCGAAGAAGCCCGCCAGCGCGATGATCGCGGCCCCTGCCAGTGACCACGGCCACCACAGGTCCGTCGGGAAGGACGCCCACTCCTGGTGCAGGGTGCCGGCCGTGGTGAAGCCGAGCTGGAGCAGCAGGAGGGCTGGTACCAGCGCCTCGACGGAGACGTATCCCCATCCGACCAGGAACCCGACCGCCGGGTGCAGTCCCCGCGCGGAGTAGGTCGCCACCGAGCCCGCCGCGGGTAACTCCCGTGCCAGCTCGGCGACGCAGGAGGCCGTGAACAGACAGGCGACCAGCGCGACCAGTACGGACAGCGGCAGACTCCCGCCCGCGAAAGCGGCACCCGACGGGATGGAGGCGGCGATGGCCGCGGCGGGGGCCATCGCCGTGATGCTCTGGAAGAGGACCTCACGCAGCCCGACGGCATCGCGCCGTAGCCCTGGGTTCGGTTCCCCCGGCATTCTTCGACTCCCTGTGTCCGTCGGCCGGCACGAGTCCCGCGGGCCATACCGTACGGGCAGAACCAGGCGGGGTGGAAGAGGCCAGGGCGTGTGACGAGGCGGATCCCCAGGTTGCAATGAATCCTCCATCTCCCTTGTCAGGAGGGTGAGTTGAGTGATTCCTGGCGTAGCAGTGGGCCGGCCTCCGAGAGGGTGGACCCGATCCGGTGCAGAGCTGCCTCGTCCACCGCGAGCGGGGCGAACACGGGCCCGCGCGCGGTGTCCCACCGGCGTGCGACCTCGGCCGGATCCTCGCCGAGCAGCAGACCGGCGGCCTGCGCCGCCGCGCCCAGCGCGACCAGCTCCTTCGCGTCGGGCACCCGGACGGACCGGCCCGACAGCCGCCGTACGGTCTCCCGCCACGCCGTGCCCTGCGCGCCGCCGCCTATCAGCAGCAGCGCTGCGGCAGGGTCGGCGTCCGCGTCGAGTACCTGGTCCAGCGCGGCCAGTAGGGCGAAGACCGCGCCGTCGTAGGCCGCCTGGAGCAGCTGACCGCCCGTGGTGTCGTGGCGCAGCCCGTACAACAGGCCTGCCGCACGCGGCAGATGAGGCGTGCGCTCGCCGTCCAGGAAGGGCAGCACCACCGGGCTGCCGCCCGCCTCGACCGCTTCCCGGTCCAGCTGGAGCAGTGCGGCGATCCGGTCGACGGCCAGGGTGCAGTTGAGTGTGCAGGCGAGCGGCAGCCAGTCGCCGCGCGCGTCGGCGAAGCCGGACACCGTGCCCGAGGGGTCGACGGGCCGTCGCCGGGAGACCGCGTACACCGTGCCCGAGGTGCCGAGGCTGAGTACCGGCTGTCCGGGGCGCAGCCCCAGCCCGAGCGCCGCGGCTGCGTTGTCACCGGTCCCGGGGGCCACCAGGGTGCCCGGAGCGAGCGGGAGGCCGGTCAGCCGGCGTACGCTGCCCGCGGGTTCCGTGGGGCGTACGACGGTCGGCAGCAGGGCGGGGGAGAGGCGGGCCAGCGAGAGGATCTCCTCGTCGTACGCCTCCGTCGCCGTGGCCCACCAGCCGGTGCCCGACGCGTCGCCGCGATCGGTCGTCCCGTGCCCGGTGAGCCGTTCGGTGAGGTAGTCGTGCGGCAGGCGGACCGCTGCGGCGGCGCGGGCCGCCTCCGGCTCGTTCTCCAGCAGCCAGGCCCACTTGGTGACGGTCGTGGCCGGTCCCGGCAGCCCCCCGGTCCGCTCGGCCCAGGTGTCCGGGCCGCCGAGCTCTTCGATGAGGCGCTCGCTCTGCGGCGCGGAGCGGACGTCGTTCCACAGCAGCGCGGGGCGGACCGGACGGCCTTGTCCGTCGAGTGTGACGAGTCCGTGCTGCTGCCCGCCGATCGCGACGGCGGCGGCCCGGCCGACAGCGGGTCCGCACTGCTGGAGCGCGGACATGAGCGCCTGCCACCACTGCTCGGGATCACTCTCCCGCGCGCCGCCGGACCCCGAGACGGAGTGCGGCGCCTGCCCGCTCGCGACGACCTGCCCGGTCCCGGAGTCGACGACCAGCACCTTGGTGGACTGGGTGGAGGAGTCCACGCCGACGACAAGGGGGCCTTCGGGTGCTGCCATCGGTCGTTCTCCGCTCTGAGGGCCGTTCGCGCGGGCGCTGCTACGGGGGGCATCGTGATGCCTCTGGATACTAATTTGTTCACAGCCGTGACGAAACAGTCGTGGGAGCCCGTCGACGCCGACGCCCCCGAGCCGTCGAACAGAACGGCGGCGCCTCCCGGGAGGAACGGGAGACGCCGCCGTCATCTCCTGTACGGAGATCGAGGATGGTCAGCAGTGGTGGGGCACGTTGCTCTTTGTCGTTGTCCTCGAGTCGATCCCCCCGAACCGGCTTGGATAACGTTGCCGCAGGTCAGATGTGTGATCAATCGCCCGCGCGGGTGGGTGCGCGGAACTGTGTTCGAGGCGCGTGCGGACCAGCCCCCCGCGCCCCGGCGTCCGCCGCTCTGCCCCCGGCGTGTTCACCGGGGACCGGAGCCGCACCTGTCCGGCCTTCGCGGTCCCACCCCTACGCGTCGGCCACCGCGGCCAGCGCCGCCGCCGGGTCGTGATCGGCCGGTCCCGCGGGCGTCCATCGTCCGCGCTCCTTGCGGTACGGCCACCAGCGGCCGTCCTGCCCGTAGCGGAGCTGCGCATCGGTCCCCACCACCGTCCAGCGGTTGCCGTCGGCCCGGAGCCTCGGGCGCGAACCCCCCTCCCAGGCGTGGTCGAGCTGGGCGAGGGCCCGCGTCAGCTCTGTGGGTCCGGGGGCCCACCGCTCCTCCAGCACCGACAGCGCTGTCGAACCGCCGCAGCGCCAGGCCCGAACGGCGAGAGCCAGTTCGGCGCGCTCCCGCCCCGAGCCCGTGGCGAGGCGGGCTGTGATCCGTATGTCCGACGTGCCGGCAGCCATCCGTACAGCGTCCTGCCGCGAAGTCAACTCGCCCTCGACGGGCTGGTGTTCGTGCTCCGGTGCCAGGGCGTCGGCCAGCAGGGCCGCCGCGCGTGCGGCTGCGTCCGCCGCCAGGAACTCCAGGGCGTCGGGGTCGATCCCCGGGGCCGGGCCCGACTCCGTGTCGAGGGACGGTGGCTGTCCGGGCTCGTCGGGCACCGGCGGCGGAGAGGGCAGCGGAGGCAGCGTGTCCCAGGCGGCGAACGCCTCGTCGGCCCGCACGCCCTCGGGCGCGCGCGGCTCCTCGTGCGCCCCGCCGTCCGCCGGCTGCGCCGCACGGGCGACGCTCCGCACCTGCAACTCGTCGAGCAGCTCGCGCTCGTCCTTGCCGCGCATCAGCAGCAGTACGAACGGATCCTGGTCCAGAAGCCGTGCCAGCTGATAGCAGAGCGCCGCCGTGTGCGAGCAGTGGTCCCAGGCCTCACAGGAACACTCCGGCTCCAGATCGCCGATGCCGGGCAGAAGTTCCACCCCGGCCGCCGCCGCGTCCTCCACCAGATGGGGCGGCATCTCCCGGTCCAGCAGCGCCGCGATGTGGCCCGCGCTGTCGACCGCCATGTCCAGGAAGCGGTCCCACTCCTGCTCCGTCAGCTGTTGCAACAGCACATCACTGCGGTACGGAGTGGAGTCGGAGCCCCGTACGACAGCGGTGATCCGGCCGGGCCGTACGGACACCGCTCCGACCGCGCCCTCGCGCGCGTATCTGCGGCCCTTCTTCAGCTGCGCGCCGTCGAGCGCCGTCTCCTCAAGGGCCTTCAGCCAGGCGTGGCCCCACCAGGTCTGCGCGAACCCCCGGCCACCTGCGGGCGCCAGGGCGGCGAAGGTGCGCCCGGGTGTGTCCGTACTCATCGTCGGCTCCCTCGCAGCTCGACCAGGTCCGCCAGCTCGGCGTCGGTCAGTTCGGTCAGTGCGGCCTCGCCCGAGCCGAGCACCGCATCCGCCAGTTCGCGTTTGCGATGGAGCATGGCGGCGATCCGGTCCTCGACGGTGCCCTCGGCGATCAGCCGGTGCACCTGGACCGGCTGGGTCTGCCCGATCCGGTACGCCCGGTCGGTGGCCTGCGCTTCGACGGCCGGGTTCCACCAGCGGTCGAAGTGCACCACATGCCCCGCACGGGTGAGGTTGAGCCCGGTACCCGCAGCCTTCAACGACAGCAGGAACACCGGCACTTCACCGTCCTGGAAGCGGTCCACCATCTCCTGACGGCGCGGGATCGGCGTGCCTCCGTGCAGGAACAGGGTGGGCACCCCACGAGCCGCCAGATGCTGCTCGATCAGCCGCGCCATCTGCACGTACTGCGTGAAGACCAGCACGCCCGCGCCTTCGGCGAGGATCGTGTCGAGCAGCTCGTCCAGCAGCTCCAGCTTGCCCGAACGCCCCTCGATCCGGGGCTCGTTCTCCTTGAGGTACTGCGCGGGATGGTTGCAGATCTGCTTCAGCGCCGTCAGCAGTTTCACCACGAGGCCGCGGCGGGCGAAGCCGTCGGTGCCCGAGATCTCCGCGAGGGTCTCCCGTACCACCGCCTCGTACAGGCCGGTCTGTTCCCTGGTGAGCGAGACCGCCAGATCGGTCTCGGTCTTCGGCGGCAGCTCGGGCGCGATGCCCGGATCGGACTTGCGCCGCCGTAGCAGGAAGGGGGCGACCAGCCGGGACAGCCGCTCGGCCGCCCCGGGGTCCTTGCCGCCTTCGACGGCCTGGGCGTACCGGGTACGGAAACTGCCCAGCTTGCCCAGCAGTCCCGGGGTGGTCCAGTCCAGGATCGCCCACAGCTCGGAGAGGTTGTTCTCCACCGGAGTGCCGGTGAGCGCCACGCGTGCACGAGCGCCGATGGTCCGCAGCTGCCGGGCCGTGGCGGAGTACGGGTTCTTGACGTGCTGCGCTTCGTCGGCGACGACGAGCCCCCACCCCACGTCGGCCAGCTTCGCGGTGTCCAGCCGCATGGTGCCGTACGTGGTGAGGACGAACTCGCCGTCCTCAAGGGCCTCCAGGCTCCGTGCGGAACCGTGGAAGCGGCGTACGGCGGTACCCGGCGCGAACTTCTCGATCTCGCGCTGCCAGTTGCCCATCAGGGAGGCAGGGCAGACCACCAGGGTGGGGCCCGCGGAAGCCTCGTCGCTCTGGCGGTGCAGATGCAGTGCGATCAAGGTGACGGTCTTGCCGAGGCCCATGTCGTCGGCGAGGCAGGCACCGAGGCCGAGCGACGTCATCCGGTGCAGCCAGTTCAGCCCGCGCACCTGGTAGTCGCGCAGGACCGCGGCCAGCGCGGCGGGCTGAGGGATCGTCAGCTGTCCGGTGTCCTCCCGGCCCTCGGGGTCGGCGAGCCGGTCGCGCAACCGGGCCAGCCAGCCCGTCGCGGTGACCTCCACCCGCGCGCCGTCGACTTCGGCCGTACCGGTCAGCGCGGCCCCCAGCGCGTCGATCGCAGTGACCTTGCGGTCCTGGGTACCGCGAGCGCGCCGGGCCTCTTCGGGGTCGATCAGCACCCACTGGTCGCGCAGCCGCACCACGGGCCTGCTCGCCTCGGCGACGAGGTCCAGCTCGGCACGGCTCAGCTGCTGACCGCCCAGCGCGAACCGCCAGTTGAAGGCGAGCAGCGCGTCGGCCGACAGCAGAGGGGGCAGGTCCGACGTGGAGCGCTGTGCGGCGTCGGGCGCGGCGGAGTCCTCGCCCGGCGGACTGTCGGCCGGGCCGATGACGGCGCGCGCGGTGAGCTTGCGCGACAGCTCCCTGGGCCAGTGCACCTGCACGCCTCCGGCGGCGAGCGCCCGAGCGGCCTCACCGAGCAGCTCGGTGACTTCCTCGTCGGCGAGTTCGACCGTGTCGGGCACGGCGGCCGACAGCAGAGGGGCGAGGGGCGTCCAGGCGCGCGCGGCCCGGCGCAGTGCGAGCAGGGCGTCCATCCGGGCCCGTGGGGCGAATCCGGTCGCGGTACCCGACCAGACGTCCGCGGCATCGGCCATCAGGGACGGGTCGCTGACGCTGTGCATCTGCAACACCGCCCGGAAGGCGGGCCCCACAGCCCCCTCGCCACCTGACGCGGTGAGGCCCGACACCTCCACCCGCAGGGAGATGCGTACGCCCGCGTCCTGGCCTGCCGCGACATCGGCCGCCCAGGCCTGCTGTTCGGGCAGGTACTGCGGTGCGGCGGTGGCGAAGGCGGCGCCGCCCGCGGCGAAGGGAGCGGCGGGTGTGCGTGGCAGTGCGTCGGCCACGGCATCGAGGAAGGCGCGTACCAACTCCTCGGGCGCGGGCAGGCGTACGGGCTCCTCCTCGGGGTCCAGCGGCACCGCGTGGGCGGTCGGCGGCATGGCGGCGGCGAGTTCCCGGACGCGCCGCAGGTCATCGGCGTCGAGGGGGCCGGCCCGCCATGCGTCGTGGCCGGTGGCGCTCAGTCCGGGCAGCAGCCGCCCACGGGCGGCGAGTTGGAGCGCGAGCACGGCGGCCGAGCCCCAGAAGGCGACAGCCGGTGAGGAGTGTCCGGCAGCGCGACCCCGGGTGAGAACGGGCAGGGCTTCCTGTACGGTCAGCACCATCGTTCGTACGGAGTACGGGCGTGTGTCGCCGCCGACGACGAGCAGTTCCTCCATGGAGCCGGGGCTCGTGGGCGGCTCGTTGCTATCGGGGTGCCAGAAGGCGACCCGTCCGGTACGGGCAGGGTCCGCAGGCAGGAAGACCGCGGAGCAGCGGGACAGTTGGGCGATCTCGGAGAGCGTTGCCGTGGGGAGTCCGTGCACAGCGATAGCGCATTCCTCAAATTTGACTACTGTGGGCCGGGATCGCCGAGGGTACCTCACCAGAGGTGCTGCCGGTGACGCCGCCACCGTGCGGCACGTCCCTCCCCGGTTCACGGTGCAGGCAGCCCACCCCTGCGACGGGGGGCTGGCACCCCTGCTGTGCCGGGTGGTGACGCCATGGTCCCCGGAGTCTCGAAACCATACGTTTCATGAGGTCAGCGCATGGGCCAACAGACCGGAGACCGACATGCCAGAGACCGCCTCGATGCTCGCCGAGCCCGAGCAGAAGACGGGCAGTGACTTCGCCCCCCTGTTGAGGACGGTGAAGGCACATGGACTCCTGGCGCGCCGTACCGGCTGGTACGTCCTCAGCATGAGTACCAATCTGCTGGCGCTCGCCGCGACGGTCGCCGGCATGGTCCTCGTCGGGGACTCGTGGTGGACGCTCCTGCTCGCGCTCCCGCTGGCGGTCTTCTGGTCGCGCACCGCCTTCTTCGGGCACGACGCCGGACACGCGCAGATCTCCGGCGACCGCCGGGTGAGCCGGGCGGTCGGGCTCTTCCACAGCAATCTGCTGCTCGGTATGAGTTACGGCTGGTGGAACGACAAGCACAACCGCCATCACGCCAACCCCAACCACGTGGACAAGGATCCCGACGTCGGTGTCGGTGTCATGGTGTGGACGCAGAAGCAGGCGGCGGACCGCGAGGGCTTCTCCCGCTGGCTCACCCGCAACCAGGCACAGCTCTTCTTCCCGCTGCTGCTGCTCGAAGGCATAGCTCTGAAGATCTACGGATTCCAGACCGTGCTCTCGAAGGACGAGTGCCGCCAGCCCACCCGCGAGCGGGTCGTCGAGGGACTTCTGCTGCTCACCCATCTCGCCGCGTACGCCGCGCTGCTACTGACGGTGATGTCACCCGGCAAGGCGGTCGTCTTCGCCCTGGCGCACCACGCGCTGTTCGGGCTGCACCTCGGCATGACCTTCGCACCGAACCACAAGGGCATGGAGATGCCCGACCCGGACGGCGACCGCTGGGGACACCTGCAGCGTCAGGTGCTGACCTCGCGCAACGTACGCGGGGGAGTCCTCACCGACTGGTTCCTCGGCGGGCTGAACTACCAGATCGAGCACCATCTCTTCCCGAGCATGCCGCGACCGCATCTCCGGCTCGCCCAGTCGCTGGTGAGCGAGCACTGCCGCTCGCTGGGAATTCCGTACGCGCAGACGTCGCTGACCGATTCGTACCGGCAGGCTCTGACCCACATGTACGAGGTCGGCGCACCGTTGCGCTCCGCGTAGCGGAACTGTTGGGAGCTCCTGTGCGTTTCATGTACAGAGAGCGGCATTGGCCGCTGAGGAGGCGTGCGATGTCCAAACCCGCAATGATCGCTGTCGGTGGTGTGGTCCTCGGCGTCATTCTGATCCCACTGATCGGATTCCTGCCTGCACTGCTGGTCCTGGTCGGGGTGCCTGTGGCGGCGTATCTGCTGCTCGACCCGAGCCAGCGCAGGCGGCTGCGCAGGATCACCCGCAAGGAGATAGGCCGCTGACCGGTCGGCTCGCCCGGCCGCGTCGGCCGCGTCGGTGAATGCCGGAAGCGCAGCCGACGCGGAAGGGCGGAGTGCGGCCCGGACAGACAGTTTCTGGTCGCGTGGCTGTCGAAGCGGCACGGTCCCCGTCAGGCGGGCCGTGCCGCCATTTCGTCCAGCGCCGCGAGCAGACCGGGCAGCTCGGGCCCGCGCCCGACCGGCACCACGTCGCCGGGGCGGTCGTCGAGGAGAACGAAGGCGATGTCGTCGGTCCTGGCGACCAGGGACCAGCCGGGGCCGTCGGCCCGCAGCGTGCGCGCCCCGCCCGGTGCGAAGGCCGACCGGATACGTCCCAGCGGCGGCGGGGAGTCCACATAGCCGTGCAACTCCTCGATGACCCGCCGGGCCGGGCCCGACGGACTGCCCCCGGAACCCTCCGCGGCGACGAACGAGATCCCGTCGCCGATCTGCGCCCGCCAGTCCGCCCACCGCAGGGCGATCTCGTCGGCCCCGAGCCGTCGTTGGGCGGGCCCCCAGGTGTCGGCGCCGGGCGGGGCGAGCGGCGGGCGGCTGCCCTCCGCCAGTCCTGCGGGGTCGTGCGGTGGGGGCACATCCGGCGCGGCGACCGCGACGTCGAGGGGCCAGCCGGGTAGGGAAACGACGATGGACCGGTCGTCCGGCGAGAGGCCGTACTCCATACCGCAGTCCCAGGACGCGATGGCCACCGCGACCAGCGGCACGTCGTCGATCACCACGGTCCAGCGTGCACCGAGTCCGTCCTGCCCCAGTACCAGCCCGTATCCGCCCGGATGCGGATCGAGACCGAGTGACCCGCACGCCGCCGGGAAGTCGTCGCCGAGCACACCCGGAAACTGCGCTGGTGTCAGCAGTACCGCGGTCAGCACATACAGTGCGTCCTCGTCGGCAGCGCCCTTCCCGGTCACGGCGGCCTCCTGGTCGATCAGTCGTCGGCGCACCTTAACCAGTGGGTAACCCCGCCGTCGAGAGGAGCGGACGAACCGGCTCCGCCCGGCAGATGCGTTCAGCCCTGGTGCACAGCCACCGCGAGGAACCGGCCGGGTTCGTCGCTGTACGAGGTCAACTGCCAGCCCGCGGAGGCGAGCAGCGGACGCAGCATCGACTCCGCGCGCAGGTCGTTCGCGCCGAGCTGCCGCCCCTGCCGGGCCGCGAGGGCGGCCCTGCCGATCGGGTGGAAGAGCGCCAATAGGCCTCCAGGCCGGACAACTCGCGCCAACTCGCGCAGATTTGCCTCCGGCCGCGGCAGATGGGCGATCAGCCCGGCGGCGAACACGGCATCCAGCGCCTGTGTGAGCAGCGGAAGTTGTGCGACGTCTGCGAGCAGGAGCTGTGCCTCGCGCTGCCGTCCCGCACGTGCGGCGGACGCCAGCATCTCGGGGGTCAGGTCGGCCCCGATGACGAGACCGGCCGGCCCCACGGCCTCGCGCAGTGCGGGCAGGGCCCTTCCGGTACCGCAGCCCGCGTCGAGGACGGCGTCACCGGGGCGCAGCCCCAGTGCGGCGACAGCAGTGGCGAAGGCGGGCGCGTCGTCGGGGAAGCGTGCGTCCCAGCCGGCAGCCCGCACGCCGAAGAACTGCTGGACATGTGTGTGGTGGTCATCGGCCATGGAGCGATGATCCCGCAGCCGGTGCCTGGGCGTCCCCTCTCTTCAGTCTCTCTTCAGTACGTGGTTTCGCTTACCATAAAGAGCAGCAAATGGGGCATGTTGGCCCTTCGTTTTTCCTGAACGGCCGATCGGGTGGGATGCCTCCGGAGCGGAGGAGGAACGAGATGGCTACGAGCCATGCAGTGCGCGCGCCCCGACGCCACTTCGTGCTGGACGAGCATCTGCCCGTCGACCACAAACTCAGCCGTGTCTACCGTTTCGGCGCCGGACTCATGGGTCTGGTCCTGGTGGCCTTCGGCATACTGGGCCTGATCGACAAGATCGGCTTCTTCAACACCGGCGGCGACATGGTGGCCGGCCTCAACACCAACGGAGCGCTCAGTGTCCTGTCGATCGTGATCGGGGGACTGCTGCTCGTGGGCGCCGCCATCGGCGGGAACGTCGCATCGATGATGAACATGGTGATCGGCGTGGCCTTCATCGTCAGCGGCTTCGTCAACCTCGCCCTGATCGGTACCCGTTTCAACTTCCTGGCCTTCCACATGCAGAACGTCCTGTTCAGCTTTGTCGTCGGCCTTCTGCTGATGACGTTCGGCATGTACGGGCGGGTGTCCGGCGGCCTTCCTCACGACAACCCGTACTGGCGCGCCCGGCACGCGCAACGCTGACGCGCCCGGTCATTCCACTGTCACCACCACCGAGTGCCAGCCGGTCGCGCCGTTCGGGATGGTGCCGACGCGTTTGCCGGTCTGGGTCGCGCCCGTACGGTCGGTCGCGCGGACGGTCAGTGTGTGGGTTCCGGACGAAGTGGGCTTCCAGGGGAAGGACCACTGGCGCCAGGTGTCCGTGGTGTCCTGAGCGGCCAGATGGGCCTTGCTCCAGGGTCCGTCGTCGATGCGTACCTCGACGCGTTCGATGCCACGGTGCTGTGCCCAGGCGACTCCGGCGATCATGACGGTGGTGCCCGCCTTGAGGCGGGCGAAGGACTTGGGCGTGTCGATCCGTGACTCCGTCTTGATGGGTGCCTGCTTGGACCAGCCGTGGTTCACCCAGTAGGGGTTGTAGGCGTCGAACGTGGTGAGTTCGATGTCCTGGATCCACTTGCACGCGGAGACATATCCGTACAGGCCGGGGACGACCATCCGGACCGGGAAGCCGTGCGCGAAGGGGAGCGGCTCACCGTTCATGCCGAGGGCGAGCATCGCGTCGCGGCCGTCCATCAGGTCCTCGACCGGACTCCCGATCGTCATTCCGTCCACGGAGCGGGCCACCAGCTGGTTCGCCGGGCCGCCCCGGGAAGGCGGCTTCACACCCGCCTCCTTGAGGACATCGGCCAGCCTGACACCGATCCAGCGGGCGTTGCCCACGTACGGCCCGCCGACCTCGTTCGACACACAGGTCAGAGTGATCGTCCGCTCGATCAGGTCCCGGTGCAGGAGGTCCCTGAAGTCGAGCGTGAGCGGGCGGGTGACGCCCTTGCCGTGAATGCGCAGCTTCCAGCTGTTCGCATCGACCTTGGGCACGACCAGTGCGGTGTCGACCCGGTAGAACGTGGAGTCGGGAGTGATGAAGGAACTGACGCCCGGGACCCGGACCTGGGCTCCCTTCGGCACGGGAGCCGCCGGGGACGTCGGCCTGGGCAGCCGTACGGCGTTCCGTGACGCGACGGCGTTGTTCCCCTTGGCGTCGTTGAGCGCCCTGCCCAGGATCCCGGCGCCGGTGGACGCGGCGGCTGCGGCGGTCGCCGCGACGACGAAGCCCCGGCGGTCCCAGCCGGCCTCCGAGGGCGCCGGGTGCCCGGACCTCCGGAAGGGGAAGGCCGAGGTGAGCCGTCCGGCGAGCCAGTACAGCAGCAGGGCCCCGGCCACCGCGCCGACCACCGAGGGCACCGCGTCCACCAGACCGGTCGAGTCGGGGCGGGTGGTCGCTGCGGAGGCCCCGACGACACCGAACACCAGCACGCCGCTCGCGCCGACCCGGCGGTTGTACAGCGCCAGGAGTCCGAGGAGCGCGGCGATGACGGCAAGAACGGCGAGGATGCCGAGCTGGAGCACCAGCTTGTCGTTGGTGCCGAAATGGCGGATCGCCCAGTCCTTCAGCCCCGGGGGAGTGCGGTCGATGGCTGCGGCGCCCACCGCGACGATCGGCTCCGACTCGGGGCGGACCGCCGCCGACACCAGTTCCGCGACGGCGAGCGCCGCGTAGCCGGCGAGCAGCCCGGAGAGCGCTGCCAGTGGCAGGCGGATCCACTTGCTGGGTGTTTTCGTCACGCTCTGGTCTTCGGAACCGATGGCCCGCCGGATTGGTTTCCTCATGCGGATGAGTGATCCCAGGGGCATTCGGCCCAGCGGCGAGGGGCCGGCGGGCCGGTCCTCAATCCGCTACCCGGGCTTGGGCGAGGACCTTCTCGATCGTCACGCGGACGAGGAGCTCGCCCGGTACGCCGTTGCGGGCGGCGAACTCCGCGGCGCGCTCCGCGCCCATGTACCGGGCTCCGATGCGACCGGCCCAGAGACCCACCTCGTCCAGGTCCTCACTCAGCGTCGCGCGCCCCTGGATCACCACGAACGCGAACGGCGGCCGGTCGTCGTCCACACACAGCGCGACGCGTCCGTCGCGTGCGAGGTTGTGCCCCTTGACTGTTCCCCTGCCCGTGTTGAACACGAGGTCCGCGCCGTCGAGGACGAACCAGACAGGCGCGATGTGCGGGCTGCCGTCCGCCCGTACGGTCGACAGCTTGGCCGTGCGCGTGGACTCCGAGACGAACGCACGCCACTGGTCTTCACTCATCTGCTGTGCCATGGCGACATCATCGGCCGTCCTGGACGGCATCGCGAACCGAACGCTCCGGGAATGTGTCTTCTTGCCCGGAGCGCGGCAGTGGTGAAGGCTGGCCGTCATACATGGACACGGGGAACGAATTGAACGGGGAGGGGCGGGACATGGCGCTGAGCAAGGGACTTGACTGGCTTCTGGACGACCTGACGAACCGGGTCGATCACGTGCGGTACGCACTGGTGCTGTCCAACGACGGGCTGGTGACCGGAGCGAGCAAGGAGCTCGCCCAGGAGGACGCGGAACATCTCGCAGCTGTTGCTTCAGGCATGCACAGCCTCGCCAAGGGGTCGGGGCGGCATTTCCGGACCGGCAGAGTCCGGCAGACGATGGTCGAATTCGACGAAGGAGTCCTTTTCGTCACGGCGGCGGGTGAAGGAAGTTGCCTCTGCATTCTGGGCACCGCCGACGCGGACATCGGACAGATCGCATACGAGATGACTCTGCTCGTCAACCGGGTCGGCGAGCACCTCGCTGTTGCTGCCCGGCAGCCCGACGACACCCCCACCGCGCGTTGGTGAGAAGCGGCTGACCTGCGCTGTTCGCCCGGTCCGGAGAGTTGTCCACAGGCCGGGCGGGCAGCGGCTCCCCTGAGTTACGGTGATTACAGAGAGTATTCGTACCTCATGGGGGAGGGCTTCATGTCGGTAACCGAAGCGGATCGTGGTGCCGTGACCGCGGCGCTCGCCACATCGGTCGCGTCATTGACTTTCGGTCACGCGGCTCAGCAACTCGGGCTGAGGCGGGGCGAGTTCGATCTGGCCGTGCAGCTCGGGCATATCCGGTCCACGCCGGGCGTGGGCGGGGGGCGGCGCCGCGTCACGCGTGACGAGATCGGCCGGCTCCAGTTGCTCAAGGGGTTCCCCGATGCACTGCGGGAGCGGGTGAGGACGGTGGGTACGGCCGATGCGGCCGGGCTCATCGGTGTCGGCCCGGCCCGCTTCACCAGGCTGGCCAGGGCGGGCTGCTTCACGCCGGTCAGGTTCTGGCTGAACCGCTACCGCGCGGTGGTCTGGATGTATCTCGCCGAAGAAGTAAGGGAGTTCGCGGCCCGCGAGCCGGAACTGCTCACGGGCCGTACCCCGGAGGTGCTGCGGGAAAGGCTTGCCGCTGGGGAGGACTGGCGAGCGCGCAACTGGCGTGGGCGCCGTCTGGGGCTGTTGCTGCGACTGGCCGAGGATCCTTGGGCTCGGGCGGCGGTGGCAGCCGGTGCCCTCGATCCGGTGCAGCTCGCCGAGGTGGTGGATGATCCGTGCGAGCGCGCGTACCTGAGCAGGCTCCGGCCGCCGGAGCCCGTTCGGGAGCTGCCGGACTCTCCGGTGGCGCGGGAGGTGGTGGAGCGGCTGCTGTCGGCGGACGACCCGGACGAGATCTTGTGGCATCGCGGGAGCCTGATTCTCGCGCTGGACGAAGCCCGCGCGGACCGGCCGGCTCCCCGTCCGGAGGGGAGTGGTCGTGGAACGGCGGCGATGCCTCGATCCGCCGAGGAAGGGCGGGCGAGGGGCCTCCCGGCGAGATGTGGCCCCGGGCCCCGGAACGGCCGCCGACCCGGTGCGTCGCACCGTGGCCTGACGGGCAGGCCCGAAGCCCGCGGCGGGCGGCGTCCGTCCCTGTTGGATGATCACCACTTCCCGTCACCACTTCCCGCTTCGACACCGGAATCAGTGACAACCCCAGGTTGACACCCGCCTACTGTCAACCTAAGGTTGACACATGGTGAATCCAACTCCCATGGCGAATCCGGTCCGGCTCGACGACCTGATCGAGGCCATCAAGAAGGCTCACTCCGACGCACTGGAACAGCTGACCGACGCAGTCATCGCCGCCGACCACCTGGGCGATGTGGCCGACCACCTGATCGGCCACTTCGTGGATCAGGCGAGGCGCTCGGGCGCCTCCTGGACGGACATCGGCAAGAGCATGGGTGTGACCAGGCAGGCGGCTCAGAAGCGGTTCGTCCCCAAGGCGGGCGGCGAGGCGCCACCTCTCGACCTCAGCCAGGGGTTCGGCCGATTCACGGACCGGGCGAAGAACGTCGTGATGGCGGCGCAGAACGAGGCCCGAGCGGCCGGCCACGCCGAAATCGGTCCGGCGCATCTGGTGCTGGGGCTCCTGACCCAGCCGGAGGCCCTCGGTGCCCAGGCGATCGTGGCGCAGGGCGTGCGGTTGGACGACCTGCGCCAGGCCGTGACCGCCACTCTGCCGCCTGCGGTCGACGAGGTGCCCGATCTCGTTCCTTACGACGCGGGCGCGCGGAAGGTGCTGGAGCTGACCTTCCGGGAAGCCTTGCGGCTCGGGCACAACTTCATCGGTACCGAGCACGTCCTGCTCGCGCTCCTCGAATTCGAGGACGGTAACGGGGTGCTCGCCGATACGGGTGTCGACAAGGCCGCCACCGAGGTTCAGGTGGCCAGCTGGCTGGCGTCCTTGGCGGTCGCCCACGAGAAGAAGTGAGTCGGCTCCGTGAGCCGTTCCCGGAGCCGCTCCGGGTTTATGAACCACCCGTCCGTAAACCGGAGCCAAAGCCTGCGGTTCTGATGTCGCCTCCCACCGGCTACGGTTCTGGTGTGGTGATCAACGGGGACGACAGGACACCGGGAACCGCGCTGCTGCTCGCAGCCGCTCCGGAGGGCAAAGGCCGTCTGACAGACGCGACATCGGTGCTGGCGACGCTCGCCGTGGTGCCCCCGAGCGTGCTCACCGGCACCGAGGTCGCGACCGTCGTCGAACTAGCGGATCCGAGGGAGCCGCAGACCGTGCTGACCAGGGTGCGCGCCGTCGCGGCGACCCCCGGCCCGCTTTTCCTGTACATCGCGGGACAACTGCAACTCGACCGTAAACAACGCCTGATTCACCTGGCGCTCGCCCGTACGACGCCGACGACCGTGCGTTACACCGGCCTGCCGTGGCACTGGCTGGCGACCGAACTCGGAATCCGGCCGCCGGGCAGCACGACGGTGGTCGTGGACCTGGTGGCCGACGCCGAAGCCTGGCAGCAGCTCACCGGTGGCGGTATCGGTCTGGGCCCCGGGGTCCGGATGTACGGGCGTGTCGCGCCGCCGCCCGGACGCCGTACGACCGGCGCCCCCGGCTATCTGAAGGCCATGGCCGAGATCTGGCGCAGCGGGGCCCGACCGCCGATGGACCAACTCCACGAACTGGCCGTGGCACAGAGCGGATCCGAAGGCGCCCTGCTGTTCGGCCCGGCACCGGGCGCCCCGTCGGCCCCCGCGTTCGGTGTGGAGCAGCCGAGCGCACGAGCGGCCGTCCCGCCGCAGGTCAGCAGGGACGCCGCCGCAGGGGCGCCACCGCCCACCGCCGTAGCTGCCACGCCCGATCCGCACCCGGCGATCCTCTCGGCGGCCCACGCGGGTCGGCACACCGAGGCCGCCGCCGCAGCCGCCGCCTGGGAGAGCGAGGCGCTGCGCACATACGGACCGGGCTCCGGGCAGGCACTCCACTGGCTGGAGGTGCGGGCCGACCTCGCCCACCTCGCCCAGGACGCCGCCCGCAGCTGTGAGTTGTGGATGATGGCCGCCGGTGCGCGTCTCTCCGGTGGACAGGCCGAGAACGACCCCGAGGTCGAGGCGGCCGTGGACCGGGCGCACCACGAATGGGGCCAGATAACGGAGGCGGGGCGGGCCCATGAGCTCGCCGCGGACCTCGTCGAGCTGCGCCGCCGGGTTCCCGGACGTCAGCGTGGGGCCCTTCAGCTGCTGGAGAGCCGCCTGGAGCAGCTGCAGATCCGCAGCACCGGGGCCTCCCGGCAGAAGTAGAAAACACCTGCGGGCCCGACTCATGGGGGAACACGTACCTTCTCGGGGCCGGGTTTCGTACAACCAGAAGACCCGAATCCGTACGCCCAGAATCCGTACGCCCAGAATCCGTACGCCCCGAATCGGTATGACCCGAATCCGTGCGACGAGGGAGTCACCATGTCACAGCAGCCGAATGCAGATGTCGTGCGCAAGTGCCTGGAGAGCTATATCGCTCAGGACCGCGCAGCGGCCGAGAAGCTGATCGCGGAGAGTTTCGTCTTCACCAGCCCGCAGGACGACCGCATCGACAGGGCGGCGTTCTTCGAGCGTTGTTTCCCCACGGCGGACCGTCTGCGGTGGCAGGAGATCCGCACGGTCGTACCCGCCGGTGGCGACGGCGTCTTCATCATGTACGAATACGAGCTCAAGACCGGCGAACGCCATCGCAACGTGGAGTTGAGCACGGTACGGGACGGGCAACTCGTCGAGACACAGGTCTTCTTCGGGGGGCGCGTCCCGAAGTCCTGAAGTGTTGCCCCCCGAAGGGATTCCGAAAGTGACGACCGAACGAACAGGGCCGCCTCTCATCGCGGGGGAGCGGGAGATGCTGCGCGCTTTTCTCGACTTCCACCGCGCGACTCTGGCGATGAAGTGCGACGGTCTCACCGACGACGAGCTGCGCCTCAAGTCGATGCCGCCGTCGGCGCTTTCACTTCTCGGCCTCGTGAGGCACATGGCCGAGGTGGAGCGCACCTGGTTCCGCCGGGTGGTGAACGGCGAGGACATTCCCCTCGTGTGGTCGGACGACGAGGACTTCCAGGTGGCGTACGACGCGACCGGGTCCACCCGTGCCGAGGCGTTCGGCGCCTGGCAGTCGGAGGTGGAGCACGCCCGGCGCATCGAGCGGGACGCCGAGTCGCTCGATGTGACGGCGCACAACGCCAGATGGGCCGAGGACGTCTCCCTGCGGCTGGTCATGCTGCACATGATTCACGAGTACGCCCGGCACAACGGTCACGCCGACTTCCTCCGCGAAGGGGTCGACGGGACGGTCGGGGCCTGATCCCGCGGGATTGAGGAAGTCTTTGCCCGTGGCTTGAACATGCCCTTCCGTCGTGCGGACGTACGGCCACCCGCCGGGAACAACACGGATTCCGCTTCCGGCCGGTGCCGCCGTCGGTTGCCCCGGACGGCTGAAATGCCCGGGTAGCCGACGGCAGCCGTGTTAACGGCGCGTTGACTGCATGCAGTCGTGTGACACACGCTCGTCACATAGGTGCTGATTACAACTGACCCGGTCCGGGGCACCTCTCACTCGTGGATCCGCTGCTCATCGCGGGGGTCCGGTGCTCCGGCCCGGGATCGGAAGCAGGAGGAATCACATGTGTGGCATCACCGGCTGGGTCTCCTTCGACCGCGATCTGCGCGCCGAGTCCGGGACGTTGGACGCGATGACGGAGACGATGTCCTGCCGTGGCCCGGACGACCGCGGCACCTGGATCAGCGGCCCGGCGGGCCTCGGACACCGCCGCCTGGCCATTATCGACCTGCCGGGCGGACTTCAGCCGATGACCGTGGAGACACCGCAGGGCGACGTCGCGATCGTCTACTCGGGAGAGGCGTACAACTTCACCGAGCTGCGCCGTGAACTCACCGGACGCGGCCATCGGTTCACCACCGAATCCGACACGGAGGTCGTACTCCACGGCTATCTGGAGTGGGGCGAAGGTGTCGCGGAACGGCTCAACGGCATGTACGCCTTCGCCGTCTGGGACAGCCGTCACCAGAAGCTCGTGATGATCCGCGACCGTATGGGCATCAAGCCGTTCTACTACTACCCGACCCCGGACGGAGTGCTGTTCGGCTCCGAGCCGAAGGCGATACTCGCCAACCCGCTGGCGCGGGCCAAGGTCGGACTCGACGGTATGCGTGAGCTCTTCGCCATGGTCAAGACTCCTGGTCACGGCTTCTGGGAGGGCATGCACGAGGTCGAACCGGGCACCGTGGTGACCGTTGACCACGGCGGCCTGCGCCGCCATGTGTACTGGTCCCTGGAGACCCGGCCGCACACCGACGACAAGGACGCGTCGATCGCCAAGGTGCGTGAACTCCTCGACGACATCGTCCGCCGTCAGCTCGTGTCCGACGTGCCGCGCTGCACGCTGCTCTCCGGCGGTCTCGACTCCTCCGCGATGACCGCCATCGCGGCCCGCCAGCTCGCCGAGACCGGCGAGACGGTCCGCAGTTTCGCCGTCGACTTCGTCGGACAGGCGGAGAACTTCGTCGCCGACGAACTGCGTGGCACCCCCGACACCCCCTTCGTCCACGATGTGGCACGTGCTTCCCGTACGGACCACAGCGACATCGTGCTCGACTCGAACGCGCTGGCCGACCCGGATGTGCGCTCCCACATGATCCGGGCCCGCGACATGCCTATGGGCTTCGGCGACATGGACGCCTCCCTGTACCTGCTCTTCCGCGCCATCCGGGAGCAGTCGACCGTCGCACTCTCGGGGGAGTCGGCCGACGAAGTCTTCGGCGGTTACCTCCAGTTCTTCGACGAAGAGGCCAGGAACGCCGACATGTTCCCCTGGCTGGTGCGCTTCGCCCAGCACTTCGGGGACGACGCCGGTGTGCTGCGCCCGGATGTGACAGCCGCGCTCGACCTTCCGTCGTTCATCCGTGAGAGCTACGCGGGTGCGGTGTCGGGCATCGAACGGCTCGGCGGCGAGAGCGACTTCGAGTACCGGATGCGCAAGATCTGCCATCTGCACCTCACCCGGTTCGTACGGATCCTGCTCGACCGCAAGGACCGGGCGAGCATGGCGGTCGGCCTGGAGGTCCGGGTTCCGTTCTGTGACCACCGCCTGGTGGAGTACGTGTACAACGCCCCCTGGTCCCTCAAGTCCTTCGACGGCAGGGAGAAGAGCCTGCTGCGGGAGGCGACGGCGGACGTCCTGCCGAAGTCGGTCTACGACCGGGTGAAGAGCCCGTACCCCTCCACCCAGGACCCCAAGTACGCCATCGCTCTCCAGGAGCATGCCAAGGAACTGCTGTCCAACCCGTCCCACCGGGTCTTCGAGCTCGTCGACGCGGAGCGGGTACGCCGCGCCGCGGGCCGCGAGGTCCCGCAGATCACCCAGGCGTCCCGGCGAGGTCTGGAGCGGACTCTCGATCTCGCGCTCTGGCTCGACCTGTACAACCCGGAGCTGACGCTCTCCTGAGCCGCACCTGTGGGCGGCCGGGTCGAATGGCCGCCCACAGATGGCGCTCCAGCGCTGTTCCCGGTTGATCCGGTCCTCGTGGGGGAGGTGAAAGACCCAGGTCAGGGCGGTGTGGTGGCTGCGCGTTGCGAATTCACCCGGATGGGGTGACCCTGGTGGAAGTCAGAGTGTGTTCATCCCATTACTTTCGGTGTCCTCGGGGCTGTCATGTCAGACGAGGTGAGGTCGGCCCATCGCCGCTCACCCTGATGAGGAGACGCAGTCGTGATCACTGAAGCACCTCGCGAGTACGTACTGGACCTGGAAGCAACACCCGCCCGGGTGCCGCAGGTCCGGCGTATCGTCGCAGCGCATCTTCGCCACTGGCAGCTCGAAGAGCTGATCCAGCCGGTCAGTCTGGGCGTGTGTGAACTGCTCACCAACGTCCATCGGCACGCGGGTGAGGACAAGCACTGCACCCTGGAACTGCGCTGGACCGGCCGGAACCTGACCGCTGCCGTGCTGGACGCCAGCCCGCAGCTGCCGCAGCTGCGCTGCGCCAGCCCGCTGGTCACACTCGGCACGGGGCTGCCGATGGTCGCCACCCTCAGCGACAGCTGGGGCACGCACGCCACCGAGGACGGCAAGGTCGTGTGGTTCACGGTCCGTACCGAAGCGGCCGTCGGGCATCCCTGTGGCCCCCGTACGCCCACCCCGGCCGTCTCCGCGGCGGCGCTCCAGAGTCTGACGGCCGACAGCCCCGAGCTGCCGCAACGGCGGGTCGAGGACGTGCGGTTCGCGGAGCTCGTGGACACCACCTCCTAGCCGGTCGACGGCCTCCGTGGTGCTCACCGCACCGCGGGGGCCGTGCTGATTCCCACCGTGCCCTGCGTAGGCAGTTCAGCCGCGCAGGGCACGTGTGGTGCCGGGCGGCCCGTTCACGACGGCCCTGGAGGGTGGATCACCCCTCGGCGGCGTCCTGTTCGCGGAGCAGCCCGGCCACCGCACGGCCGAAGAGCAACCGGCCCGACCACGCGGTGAGCCCGTCGAACATCCTCGGCAGCCCGGCGATACGGAGTTCCTCGCGCCACACGACCCGGCACCCGGTATCCGTGGGAATCACCTCGATCTCGGCCCGGCCCAGCACGACCCTGCCGCGCTTCTCCAGACGGCAGACCCCCGCGCGGCCGGGGACCGGCGGCTCCCAGCGCACCACCTCCATCGGATCGTCGAACCCGACCCGGCCCAGTCCGGTACGCGCCACGAATCCGGTCCCGGTTCCGGCCGGACCCGGGGTGACGACTCTGATCCTGGTCAGCGGTACATGTGCCGCGTGCAGCTCCCACCGGGTGAGCCTGTGCCAGGCCTCGTCCGGGGACAGCGCACTGAACCGTTCGATGCGGAAGCCGGTCACGCGCGGGCCCGGGGCGGGCCGGAACTGGGGCATGGGCGCAGTCACTCCGTGGTCGTTCGAGCTCGATGGGCCCGCCCCACGCCAGGTGTACTGCCGGGTGAGGAGGCGGGGTCACAGCCAACCGCACGACGGAGGGTGGTGCGGCTCCGCAGGGGAGCCGCACCACCCTCCGTCGTGCGGGGCCGACCGTGCCGCCGGGGCCGGTCCGGAACGCGTCGGGCCGACGGCTCAGTGGCCGGTGCCCTTCATGTCGCCGTGTTCCTGCGTGCCCTGACCGTCGTCGTACTGGATCTGCTCCTTGCGGACCTCCGCGGAGACTTCCTTCTGCTCCGTGACCTTCTCCGTCTCCATCCGGACCCGTTCGACGGCCACGGCCTCCTTGCGGATGACCGGCCGTTCCGCGTGCAGGATCACTTCGGATTCGGCCTCACCGATGCGAGCCCGTTCGGCGGCGGTGCGGTCGCTTTCCTTGATCGGTTCACGCACCACATGGACCTCTTCGTGGCTGACCGGGACGGTGGTCGTCACGTTCTCCGTGACCACCACCTTGCGCAGCCGCGCCCGCCCCGACACATGCTCTTCGGTGGCGACCCGCAGCTGTTCCTCGGAGCGGATGAGCTCCTCGTTGGCGCCGGCCTTCTCCATGTCGGCGTCCGCGCCCGCGCGCGCGCTCATCGCGGCTGCGCTGCTCTGGCCGCCTCGCGCGCCGGTGGTGGTGCTGGTGGGGGAGTTGAGCCCGCCGTACATGCCGCCGGCGCTCTGGGCCGGCTTCGCCGCACGGGTGTCCGTGCCCTCGGTGGCCTTCGCCGTCCCGCGAGTGCCCGCGGTGTCCGCGGCCTCCCCGTGCATGGGGCTGGTGGCCCGCTTGTTGCTCACGCCCGCGACGCCGCCGGCCACTCCCGGATGGGTGAGCCCGTAGTGCTCGTACAGCTCCTGCTCCTGGGCGAGATCGAGGTGCTGCTCGGCGTCCAGGCGCGGGGCGCCCTTGACGAGTTCCTTCGCGTGGGGGATGTGCAGGGCGTTCTCCTCACGCCGGGCACCTTCGAGGGGGATGAAGGTTTCCTTGGTGCCGAACAGGCCGGTCTTCACGGTCGCCCACTCGGGACGACCGCTCTGGTCGTCGAGGTAGACCTGCTCGACGCCGCCGATCTTGTCCCCGGTGATGTCGTAGACCATCAGGCCGGTCAGTTCATCGGGGCTGCGGAAGTCGGCTGCCATCTGTGATCACTCCCTTGTACGTGGTCCGGCAGAGGCTCGGACGGCCCCGCCCGCGGATGCACGCGTTCTTCCATCGGGTCCTCATTTCCGCCTCCCGGCAACCACGAACGGGCCTGTACGACTGCCGCCGGGGGCGGGAGGCGCGGTTGGCGCACTCTCGGGCCCCTCTTGCGAAGATGGCGCCGCGTTAGGCCATCCGAGTGAAACGCGGAGGGTTTCTGGTTTGCACTGTCGTGCCAAGGTGCTCCGGACGTCTGGCGTTGTGCCCGCTGCCGAAAGCGGCGAGCATGGGCTCGGAGGTCGATCTTGCAGAAGTCAGGTACCGGCCGGCGGTCGGACGCCGTGGTGCTGCCCCTTCTCGCGGCGGCGTCGGGAGCCGTGGACGCACTGGCCTTCATCGCTCTGGGGCATGTCTTCGCAGGAGTGATGACCGGAAATCTGATCCTGATGGCGATCGGTTTCGGCAGTGGTTCTCCGGGGGACGCGGCCTTTCCGCTGGCCGCGCTGGCGGGCTTCTCACTGGCCGTGAGGGGCGGCGGCTGGTTCTGCCGGAGCGAAGGCCGCCGGGGCCGCCGGATCGAGGGCGCCCCCGGCCCGAGCCCTGCCTCACGTCCTGGGCCCGGCCTGAGCCCTGCCTCTCGTCCCGGCCCCGGCCTCGGCCCCGGCACGGGAGCAGCGCGAAGCGGCTGGACGCTCAGGGTGTATGCCTGCCTCGCCGTCGAAGTCGTCCTGCTCGCCTCCGTGGGCGTTGTCTGGGCGGCTGTCGGCGGACACCCGGACGGTGCCGGACGTGGTGCGCTGATCGCCGTACTGTCCGTGGCGATGGGCCTCCAGACCGCCGCGATGCTCGCCGCAGGTCCGGCGGGGGCTCCGACCACGTACTTCACCGGCACGCTCAGCTCCCTTCTGACGCATCCGGCGGGCGGCGGCCGGGCCGGGGCCCGGCTCGCCGCTCTGGTGGCCGGCGCGGTGTGCGCAGCAGCGCTCCGTACCTGGGCCCCGGCCTGGGCGGCGCTGCCGCCACCCCTGCTGGCTGTGGCGGCGCTGTCGCTCGCACTGCCGGTCCGCCCGAACGAACGGCTGCTGTGAGCGGCCGTCCGGCGGGGCGCCACCTGTCACGGTCCCCGATGGTGCCCGGCCGCCGGACCGGGGTACGGGACGGACGGTGCCGGCTTCCGGTGCCGGATTCCGGTCACGTTTCTGATCACGTTCCCGATCACGTTCCCGATCACGTTCCTGATCACGGGGAGGCGCCATGTGCTGGAGTCCGACGGCCGATGTGGTGGCGGGCTCCTGTATCGCCGCGGTCGGAGTGGCCTGTCTGACACAGGTGCGCCGGATCCGGGATCTGCCACTGGCGGCCCTGCCGTTGCTGTTGGGGATCCACCAGATCATCGAGGCGGCCGTCTGGAACTCCGGTGGTGGCGCGGGCCCGGCCACCACGGCCTGGGCGGTCATCGCGCTGCCACTGCTCGCGATGTGGGTGCCGGCGGGCGTACTGCTCGCCGCACCGCCACCCGCGCGGCGCCGTCTCCTGGTGCCCGCCGCGGCCGGGCTCGCCACCGGCATCACCCTCGCGTTCTGCGTCGCGGTCCGGCCCGTCACGGCCGAGGTCCGTGGCCACACCCTCGGATACGTCGTCGATCTGCCGCTTCCGTGGCTGATCGTCGTCGGCTACCTGCTGGCCACCGTCGGATCTCTGCTGCTCGCGGGTGATCCGCTGCTGCGGTTGTTCGGCGCTGTCGTCGCGGCCGGGGCAGCGGTCTGTTTCCTGCTCTGGAAGCTGGAATTCGTCTCCACCTGGTGTGCCTTCGCCGCGGTGTCCGCCGTGATCGTGCTCGGCTGGGTCCGGCGCGGCCCCCGGAACCCCGCAGCCGGTGGGCTCCGTACCCGCTGAGAGCGGACTTCCGCTCCCCGCGCCCGGTCCGGATGCGCCCTGGGCCAAGTGCGCACACCCTGGAGTGGCGGGGGAAACGCAGCGAGGAGGACAACTCATGTCCATGTTGGACAAGCTCAAGCAGATGATGAAGGGCCATGAGGACCAGGCAGGGAAGGGGGTCGACAAGGCGGGAGACGCCGTCGACAAGAAGACCGACGGCAAGTACACCAGTCAGGTCGACAAGGCCCAGGACCAGGTCAAGAACCAGTTCGGCGCCAAGGGTGACCAGAGCGATCCGCCGAAGACCTGACCGCGCCGCTCCGCGCCCGCCTCGTTCGCTGCCTACGGCGACCTCGGCCCCGGGCGGTGGGATCCGGTACATCCGGGTTCCGCCGCCCGGGGCCGCTGTACGCCGGGCTCACTCGGCGAGTTCGCCCTTGACGGACGAGACGCTCAGCACCCCTTCGAACTCGGACAGCTCCGCCACCAGCTGGTGCACACTGCCGGTCCCCTCGACGTCCATGTGCACGAACGCGGTCCCGGCCTCGTCGTGCCGCAGTTCCGTGTCCTGCGGTGCTTTTTCGTCGCTGCGGTCCACGCGTACCTGAACGACCTGGAATCCCTGGGCAGTTGCGCGTTCCAGGATTCGGGTCAGCACGCTGGTGCCGATCGTGTACGCCAGATGCAGCCGGGTCTGCTCCGAGGTCGCGATGGAGGGGATGCGCCGGGTCAGCCACGGGTAGCCCTGGGCGACGAGGAAGTGGACCACGGTCGCGCCGACAGCCAGCAGGGCGAGCCCCCCGCCGCAGGCCATCCCGATGGCGCAGGTGAGCCAGACCGTGGCAGCCGTGGTCAGCCCCCGTACGGCGTCCCGGCGTACGAAGATGAGGCCGCCGCCGATGAAGCCGATCCCGGAGACCACCTGGGCCGCGACCCGTGACGGGTCGAAGGAGACGTTGTTCAGGGCGAGAACCGCGTTGAAGCCGTGCTGCGACACCTCCATGAACAGGGCGCTTCCCACTCCGACCAGGGTGTGGGTACGCAGTCCCGCGCTCTTCTGTCTGGTGGCTCGTTCGGCGCCGATGAGCGTCGACAGCAGGAGAGCCAGGCCCAGTTCGGCGAACTGACGAGCTCCCTGACCTGCGCCGGGATCGAACAGGGGCAGGGCTACGGCTTGCAACAGACCCTCCATACCGTGTCGGAACGACTGGGTCCGACCCTAAGGCCTGGCTCGCCGAAGACTCCCGCCGCCACCGGGCTTGCCTGTCGTGCACCAGTCTTGGTCTAGACCCTTGACAGGTCCAGACCAAGGCGTTTGAGTTCCCTCACCCCCACAAGCGGACATCGTTGTCGCGATGTGCCGCACGAAGGAGTGATCACGTGTCACGACGCATCACGGCTCTGCTCACCGCCCTGGTGGCGGCCATCGGATTCGCGGTCTTCCTGCCGATGACATCGGCATCGGCAGCGACGTGTGCCACGGCGTGGAATTCCTCGTCCGTGTACACCGGCGGACTGGTCGCCTCGTACAACGGCCACAACTGGTCGGCGAAATGGTGGACCCAGAACGAGACCCCGGGCACCTCCGACGTCTGGTCGGACCAGGGTGCCTGCGGTGACGGCGGTACCGAGCCGCCCACGAACTCCGGCTTCGTCGTCAGCGAGGACCAGTTCAACCAGATGTTCCCGAACCGGAATTCCTTCTACACCTACAGCGGACTGACCGCCGCCCTCAGCTCCTACCCGGCCTTCGCGAACACCGGCAGCGACACGGTCAAGAAGCAGGAAGCGGCTGCCTTCCTCGCCAATGTCAGCCACGAGACCGGCGGCCTCGTCTACGTCGTCGAGCAGAACACCGACAACTACCCCCACTACTGCGACACTTCGCAGCCCTACGGCTGCCCGGCGGGCCAGGCGGCCTACTACGGGCGCGGACCGATCCAGCTCAGCTGGAACTTCAACTACAAGGCGGCGGGCGACGCTCTGGGGATCGACCTGCTGGACAATCCCGGCCTGGTGCAGACCGACGCGTCCGTGGCCTGGCAGACCGGCCTCTGGTACTGGAACACCCAGACCGGCCCCGGCACGATGACCCCGCACAACGCGATGGTCAACGGCGCCGGATACGGTGAGACCATCCGCAGCATCAACGGCAGCATCGAGTGCAATGGCGGCAACCCGGCCCAGGTGCAGAGCCGGATCGACGCCTACCAGCGGTTCGTCGGGATTCTGGGCACCACCGCGGGATCCAACCTGAGCTGCTGACCTGCGTGCAGCGACCGGACGGGCGGGGCGGAGTCGGCTCCCCGCCCGTTCGCGCGTCCGGGTTCGCGCGAGCGGGCCGTGCCGGTGGGGCGGAGCTCAGGCATCCGGCCCGCCCGGACGTACAGCCCCAGGACTCGGACGATGAGACACCTGAAGGTGTCCGTTGACAGGGGCAGGCGGGCCCAGCAGGATACGGGGCATGCATGTGATGCACCCCGGCGTGGTCTGCCGCTACGTGGACTACCGGCGCACCTCCAGCGCCCTCTGTCGCTGAACCCACCGCCGTAGCGGGCCTCTTGGCCCTACGGCGCCCCGGCCCGCTCCGCCGTCGCGGAGATGGCGTGCGGCCGTTCACCGGCCCCCTCGTTGACGTCCACCGCAGTGCGTCAGCCCACCACGCGGGTCACCCGACGCCGACGGCAGCCGTACGCATCCGGCGTCGGCCTTCCTGTCACTCCCGCTTTTCGAGCGCCCGCTGCCCGGCGTGACCGCTGCCCGGCGTGGCCGCTGTGCCGTGCCTGCGTCGGCGCCGGCCTGCCCGCACCGAACTCCGGATCCGGCCCGTGGAACAGCACCCCTACCATCGACACCCCGAGAGGGACGCGGTATGACCGTCTTCGCTGAACGATCCGCACAGTCCGCCGGGAGCCCGGCCCCCGACGAGATACTCCGCCGCACCCTCCGGAGGCACGCGGCGGGAGTCACGGTGATCACGGTGCCGGGCCCGGCCGGTTTCACCGCGACCTCCTTCACCTCGGTCTCGCTGGAACCGGCCCTGGTCTCCTTCTGCCTGGGCCTCTCGGCATCCACCAGCGCCGCTGTACGGAGTGCCGAGCGCTTCGCCGTCCATGTCCTCGGCCCGCAGAACACCACGCTGGCGCGGCAGTTCGCCCGCAGCGGCATCGACCGTTTCACCGGCGCCGACTGGACGGCGGAGCCTGACGGGCTGCCGCTGCTCGATGCCGTTCCGGCCTGGCTCACCGCACGGGTGACGCTGCGGGAGCGCATCGGTGACCATCTCTTCGTCGTGGGAGAGGTCGAGACCGGCGGCAGCCGCAGCGAGGAGGCGGGGCTGGTCCACCACGAGGGTGCCTTCGCCGCTCCGGATCCACTGGAGGCGCACCGCGGGTAGTCCGCAGACAGCTGTGTCGCCGCTCCGTGGAATCCGGAGCGGCGACACGTGGCTGTTCGGCTACCGCGGGTTCTGGCTCAGGCGGCGTTCTTGAACGGCTGCGGCGGATTGCCCGAGCGACCACGGGGCGAGCCGGACGAGCGCCGGGCCTGAGCGGGTCGGCTGCGCCGTCCGCGGGCCGACGACGAGCTGCCCTTCGCGCGTTCCGCGACCGGCGAGGAGATGGTGACAGGCACACCCGAGGGAGCCTGTGCGCCGGTGATACGGCTCAGCTCGGCCTCCCCGGACCGCACCTGCGCGATGTGCGGGGTGATCCCGGCGTCCGCCATCAGACGGCTCATCTCACGGCGCTGGTTGGGCAGCACCAGAGTGACGACACTGCCGGACTCCCCGGCACGGGCGGTACGCCCGCCACGGTGCAGGTAGTCCTTGTGGTCGCTGGGCGGGTCGACGTTGACGACCAGGTCCAGATTGTCGATGTGGATGCCGCGGGCCGCGACGTTGGTGGCCACCAGCACGGTGACATGGCCGGTCTTGAACTGGGCGAGGGTACGGGTGCGCTGCGGCTGGGACTTGCCGCCGTGCAGCGCCGCGGCCCGTACGCCGCTGTTCAGGAGGTGCTTGGTGAGCTGGTCCACGGCGTGCTTGGTGTCGAGGAACATCAGCACCCGGCCGTCCCGGGCAGCGATCTCGGTGGTGGTCGCGTACTTGTCGGTGCCGTGGATGTGCAGCACATGGTGCTCCATCGTGGTCACCGCGCCGGCCGACGGGTCGACCGAGTGCACCACCGGGTCGTGCAGGTAGCGGCGGACCAGAAGGTCGACGTTGCGGTCCAGGGTGGCCGAGAACAGCATCCGCTGGCCTTCGGGACGTACCTGGTCGAGCAGTTCGGTGACCTGCGGCATGAAGCCCATGTCGGCCATCTGGTCGGCCTCGTCCAGCACGGTGATGCCGACCCGGTCGAGGCGGCAGTCCCCACGCTCGATGAGGTCCTTGAGCCGGCCGGGGGTCGCGACGACGATCTCGGCCCCACCGCGCAGGGCGCTCGCCTGCCTGCCGATCGACATACCGCCCACCACGGTGGCGAGGCGCAGCCTCAGCGAACGGGCGTAGGGCGTCAGAGCGTCGGTGACCTGCTGGGCCAGCTCACGGGTGGGGACCAGGACCAGGGCCAGCGGCTGGCGGGGCTGGGCCCGCTGTCCGGCGGTACGGGCGAGCATGCCCAGGCCGAAGGCGAGGGTCTTGCCCGATCCGGTGCGCCCGCGGCCCAGGACGTCCCGGCCGGCCAGCGAGTTCGGCAGCGTGGCGGACTGGATGGGGAACGGTTCGGTCATCCCCAGACCGGCGAGCGTCTTCAGCAGCTCGGACGGCATCTCCATGTCGGCGAACGACGCGGCCGGCGGCAGGGCCGGGGTGAGGGTGACAGGCAGGGCGAACTCGCCCTGCTGAGCGGCGGGCCGGCGGCCCCGGCCACCGGAACGGTTGGGTGCACCGGACCGGCCGGACCCCCCCGAGCGGCTCGGGGCCTGGGAGCGGAAGCCGCCCCGGCCGGAGCCACCACCGGTGCGGGTACGGGAATAACGGTCGTTCGTGCGCGCTGTGCGGTCCATAGGGATCCTCCCTCGATGTGGCACGTATCGAGGAATTCTCAGCGGAGAATACAGAGCCGAAGAATCGCAAGAACGAGCCGAAGAAAATAACGAAATCCAAGCCGGCCGGTTCGGTGAAGAGCCGGGGCGGAGAGATCGAAATAGCCAGCACCTGCCGAACAGGCGGCTGGAATGCTGGCTCGTAAGGCTCAGGCGGGCCTTCGTCCGTTCTGTGGGAGCGACGGGCGGTGCACCCGGGCCCGTACAGGACCACGGTGCACGCCTGGTGCCGGGCCGACTCCGGAACCGTAACAGCGAACCGGGTGCGGCCTGGACAAAGCAACGAGCTGGGCCCGCACCCCAAGGTGCGGGCCCAGCTGCGTTTCGTGCGTCAGGCGGGAACGATGTTCTCGGCCTGGGGGCCCTTCTGGCCCTGCGTGACGTCGAAGGTCACCTTCTGGCCTTCCTGGAGCTCGCGGAAGCCCTGGGCGGCGATGTTCGAGTAGTGGGCGAAGACGTCAGCGCCGCCACCCTCCTGCTCGATGAAACCGAAACCCTTTTCCGCGTTGAACCACTTAACGGTGCCAGTAGCCATGTCAAACTCTCCTTCGGGGCAAAAATGCCCGGAGGCCCGCACTGTGCGAACCCCACGTCGCCGCGATGATTACCACGTCCGGAAATATCCGGAAATACAAAAGTGCGCTCACCGGCACAGAAAGCCAGTGAGAGCACTTGAAGTCTTTGGGAACCACAACTGCAACTGGTAACGACAGTAGCACGTTGTGCGTCGCGAGGTGGGGCGGGCTTTCTCGGCACGGCCTCCGACTGGCCAAACCTCAACACGCAGCACTTCAAATTCTGCACCGGCAGAAATAGATATTCGGCCGCTGTTGGGCAGGGGTTCACCCGGTGAGGATGTCCGGCAGGCGATAGCCGGCCGGCTCGTCCAGCTGCGTGTACGTACAGCTTTCCGGGGCCCGGTCGGGCCGCCACCGGCGCCACTGGGTGGTGTGCCGGAACCGCACCCCGTTCTCCATGTGGTCGTAGGCCACCTCCAGCACCCGCTCGGGGCGCAGCGGAACCCAGGAGAGATCCTTCTTCCCGCTCCAGCGGCTCGGGGCCCCGGGCAGCCGGGCGCTCTCGTGTGCGGACTCCTCGGCCCAGGCGGCCCAGGGGTGGGCGTCGGCGGAGTCCATCCGCAACGGCTCCAGTTCGGTGACCAGTTCCTCGCGGCGCTTCATCGAGAAGGCCGCGCAGACACCGACGTGCTGGAGAATGCCGTCGGCGTCGTACAGACCGAGCAGCAGCGAACCGACGACCGGGCCGCTCTTGTGAAGGCGGTATCCGGCCACGACGACGTCCGCCGTGCGCTCGTGCTTGATCTTGTACATCAGCCGTTCGTTCGGCCGGTACGGCAGATCCAGCGGTTTGGCGACCACCCCGTCGAGCCCGGCGCCCTCGAAGGTGCGGAACCACTCCTCGGCCACGGCGGCATCGGTGGTGGCCGGGGCGACATGGACCGGAGCCCCGGCCGGGGAGAGCGCCGTCACCAGCCGGCGCCGACGGTCGGCCTGGGCGGTTCCCATCAGGGACTCGTCCCCCAGGGCCAGCAGGTCGAAGGCCATGAAGGAGGCCGGGGTCCGCTCTGCGAGGAGCTTCACCCGGGACTCCGCGGGGTGGATCCGTTCCGTGAGGGCGTCGAAGTTCAGCTGCCCGTCCCGGACGATGACGATCTCGCCGTCCAGCACGCACCGCGGCGGAAGATTCCGCAGCAGCGCGTCGGCCAGCTCGGGGAAGTACCTGGTGAGCGGTTTGCCCGTGCGGCTGCCCAGCTCGATCTCCGGACCGTCCCGGAAGACGATCGCCCGGAAGCCGTCCCATTTCCCCTCGTACTGCATACCGGGTGGGATCTTCTTCACGGACTTGGCGAGCATCGGCTTGACGGGCGGCATCACCGGCAGATCCATACGTCGATTCTGCGGTCGCACCGGGCGTCGCGCCCGATATGCGCACCAGGTGTCCTGCGCCTAGCGTGACGCGCATGGGTGCAGCAGTGGAGCTCGAAGCGGGGGAGCGGACCGTACGTCTGTCCAGCCCCGACAAGATCTACTTTCCTGAGCGGGGCTACACGAAGCTCGATCTCGCCCGCTACTACCTCACCGTCGGCGCGGGCATCACCCGCGCCCTGCGGGACCGCCCCACCACGCTCCAGCGCTACCCGGACGGGCTGTCCGGCGAATCGTTCTACCAGAAGCGCGCGCCGAAGAACCTTCCTGACTGGATCCCGACCGGCACGGTCACCTTCCCCAGCGGACGCACGGCGGACGAGATCTGCCCCACCGAACCGGCCGCCGTGCTGTGGGCCGCGCAGTTCGCGACCTTCACCTTCCACCCCTGGCCGGTGCGCAGGCAGGACCCGGACCATCCCGACGAACTCCGTATCGACCTCGACCCGCAACCGGGCACCGACTTCACCGACGCCGTGCGCGCGGCGCACGAGCTCCGGTCCGTGCTCGACGAATTCGGCGGACTGCGTGGCTGGCCCAAGACGTCCGGCGGGCGCGGGCTCCATCTGTTCGTGCCCATCGAGCCGCGGTGGACCTTCACCGAGGTGCGGCGGGCCGTCATCGCCTGCGGCCGGGAACTGGAGCGGCGCATGCCGGAGCGGGTGACCACGGCCTGGTGGAAGGAGGAACGGGGCGAGCGCATCTTCGTGGACTTCAACCAGACGGCCCGTGACCGCACGATCGCCTCCGCCTACTCGGTCCGCCCCCACCCCCGTGCGCAGGTCTCGGCCCCGCTGCGCTGGGAGGAGGTGGACGATGTGCGCCCCGCTGATTTCGACATCGCCACCCTGCCCGAGCGTTACGCCGAACTCGGCGATGTGCACGCGGACATGGACGACCACGCCTTCCGGCTGGACGCCCTGCTCGAACTCGCCGACAAGGACGAACAGGACCGGGGGCTCGGCGACCTGCCGTATCCGCCGGAGTACCCGAAGATGCCGGGCGAGCCCAAACGCGTCCAGCCCAGCCGCGCCAAGCACCACGAGGAGTAGCGCACAGCCGCGGACCCCGGCCGGGGTCCGCGGCTGTGCGCTCCGGGGGGATCCGTCAGCCGCGGGCGTGGAGCGACGCCGTGTGCTCGCGGATCTGTTCCCGCGTGAGATACGAGTCCGTGTACTCGAAGTCGCGCAGCGTGGCGGGCTTCTGGGACTGGAATCCGGTGCGTACGAAGTCGTCCCCGGCGATGGCGTTGATCAGCCAGTTGGTCATCACCCGGGTCTTGGCGACGTTCGTCCGCAGCGCTGTCCAGTGGTAGCCGCGGGCCACGGCCTGCGCCGACAGCCCGTGCAGTTCGATACCGAGCGGCTTGGACACCGCGTCCGTGCCGCCCAGGTCGACGACGAGCCCCATGTCCTTGTGGACGTAGGGCTGCAGCGGCTGGTGCCGCAGGGTGGCCACGAGGTTTTCCGCGAGCCTGCGGCCCTGGCGCATCGAGTGCTGCGCGGTGGGCGGGCAGATGGCCCCGTCCCCCTTGGTGAGGTCCGGGACCGCAGCCGCGTCGCCGAGCGAGAAGACACCGTCGAATCCCGGCAGGTTCATCTCCGGCGTGACCGCGAGGCGTCCGCGTACCGTCTCCGCGCCGAGGGTGGCGATCAGCGGGCTGGCGGTGACACCCGCGGTCCAGATCAGGGTGCGGCACGGCAGGACCCGGCCGTCGGTGAAGGTCACCTGGTCCTCCCGGGCCTCGGCGACCGACACGCCGAGGGAGACCTCGATGCCGCGCCCGCGCAGCACTTCGAGCGCGCTGAGCCCCAGTTTGTCGCCCAGTTCGGGCATCAGCTTCGGGGCGATGTCGATCAGATGCCACTTGATCAGCTTCGGATCGATGCGCGGATAGTGCTTGACGGCGTTGGTGGTGAGCCGCTGCAGACAAGCAGCCGTCTCGGTACCGGCGTAGCCGCCGCCGACCACCACGAACTGCAGCCGGGAGGCGCGCTCGGCCTCGTCGTGGCTGGCGTCCGCCAGGTCCAGCTGGGCGATCACGTGGTCGCGGATGTACGCGGCTTCCGCGAGCGTCTTCATCCCGCGGGCGTTGTCGGCCAGCCCGGGGATGTCGAAGGTGCGGGTGACGCTGCCGGGGGACAGCACGATGTAGTCGTACGGCTCGTTGACGATCTCGCCGGTGATCTTGCGGACCACGCAGACCTTCGCGTCGGTGTCCACCCCGATGGCGCCGCCGGGGATGATCCTGGTGCGGTGCTTCTGGCTGCGGCGCAGCGACACGGCGACCGACTGCGGAGTGAGAACACCCGACGCGACCTGGGGGAGCAACGGCAGGTACAGCTGGTACGAGAAGGGCGCCACCAGTGCGATCTGCGCCTCTCCCACGGAGAGCCTGCGCTCCAGACGGCGTACGCACTCCACTCCGGCGAAACCTGCGCCCACTACGAGAATCCTGGGTCGTCCCACGGTGTTCGTCCCTTCTCAGGTCTGCACGGTCGTCCCCTCCCCGCCTGCCCCCTCAACCGCTGCCTGGCACAGCCCATCTTCGCGGGCCGGACGGCAGTCCGCCTGCTGGGCACGGCGGAAGGGTTCCGGGGCCGGGCGCGTCCGGAGCGGAATCCGGGCTTGTCCGTGGGACGTACACTCCAGACATGGGTCACACATGTGCGGTGAGGGAGTGCCTGCGACAGGCTCCCCGCCCGCTCGGCCCCAGCGCGCCCAGGGCGCGGTGCCGCGCGTTGCACGGCCACGGCTAGCCGGCTCTCCGCCGCCGTTCGCCCTTTCTCCTCCGCCCCGCGCACGGGGGCTTCCGCACCGCCAGGCTGCCCGCTCGGCAGCAACCCGCAGCATCCCGCACCACTCACGCGGCTACTCGACGTATCGGCGGCATCGCTCCTGGCGACGGTCGCCGGGCCGGGCTGCCGCACTCTCGAAAGGACCCCCCGTGAAGTTGAGCGAGTTGCTGGCCGGGCACGACCACGAGGTTCTTCTCGGCGATCCCGGGACGGACATCACCGCGGGAGCCTGCTTCGACGCCCACCGCGCCTCACCCGGTTCGCTGTACATCGCGGTGCCCGGTCACCGCGAAGGGGGCCCCGAGGCCGTCGGCTCGGCACTGGCACGCGGAGCCGTGGCGGTACTGGTGGAGGACGCGGCTCCGGATCTCCCCGCGGTGTCCTGGGCATCCGCCGGCGACGCGTGTGTCGTACGGGTCGCGGACACCCGCACGGCGGCGGCGGTCGTCACCTCCCGCTATTACGGCGAACCGGGTCGGGACATGGACATGGTGGCCGTCACCGGTACCAACGGGAAGACCTCCGTCTCCTCCATGGTGGAGTCCGTGCTGCGGGGCGCCGAGGGCGTACGGGCCGGGGTGATCGGGACCGCGGGCAGCAGAATCGGGGACGAACTGATCCCGATGCCGCGCTCGGTGCTGACCACACCGGAGTCGCCCGACTTCCAGTACCTGCTGGGTCACATGCGCGACCACGAGGTGGGGACCGTGGTCCTGGAAGCGACCTCGATGGGCCTGCTCCAGCACCGGGTGGACCAGGCGTTCATCGACGTGGGGATCTTCACCAACCTGACGCAGGACCACCTGGACGACCACGGCACCATGGAGAACTACCGGGACGCCAAACTGAAGCTGTTCCAGGGGCTGTGCCGGCGGGCGGTGGTCAACGCCGACGACCCGGTGGGTGCCTCGATCCTGGCGATGATGCCCGGCGCGGTCACCACCTACGCCCTGGACACCGAGGCCGACTACCGGGCCACCGATCTGAGCATGGACGCCTTCGGTACCCGGTTCACCCTCCACCACGCGGGCAGCAAGTACCCCGCGGGTGTCCCGGTGCCGGGACGCTTCTCGGTGTCCAACGCCCTGGCGACCGTGGCTGCCTGTCATGCGCTGGGCCATGACCTGGCCGGGCTGATCGCCGCACTCGACCGGATGCCTCCGGTGCCGGGGCGGCTGGAACGCTTCGAGACCGCCCGTGGCGCGGCGGTCATCGTGGACTACGCGCACTCGCCGGACTCCCTGGACAAGGTGCTCTCCGCGATCCAGGACTTCGCGACGGGCCGCGTGATCACCGTCTTCGGCTGCGGTGGCGACCGGGACGTCACCAAGCGCGCGGAGATGGGGGCGATCGCCGGAACCCGCTCCGACCTGTGTGTCCTCACCTCGGACAACCCGCGGAACGAGGACCCCGAGGCGATCATGGACCAGATCGCCCCCGGTCTGCTGGCCACCGGAACCCGATTCGAGCGGATCGCCGACCGCCGCAAGGCGATCGCCTTCGCCCTGTCCGGGGCCGGACAGGGCGACATCGTGCTGGTCGCGGGGAAGGGCAGCGAGCCGTACCAGATCGTCGGGGAACAGCTGATCCCGTTCAGCGACATGGCCACGGTGCGCGAACTGGCCTCGGCGCAGGAGTAGTTCAGAGGCGGCACGCCGCACCGTTGTCGTGGGCCGCGGCTCCGGGACCGGCGGCCGACCGCCCCTCCCGTGTCGATCGGCGCGGGTCGTCCGTGGGGCTCTACGTTGGTGCCATGACGTCTCCGAGTTACGAGCGGCACTGCGCCGAGATCACCGTGCAGAGCGATCTGCTGAGAGCCTGTATCGAGGGGGCGGACCTCACGGTTCCGGTGCCGTCCTGCCCCGGCTGGCACCTCGGCCGACTGGTACGGCATCTCGGTGAGGCCCACCGCTGGGTCGAGGAGATCGTACGGACCAGGGCGCAGCAGCCACTCCCCGACACCGCACTCCGGGAAGAGCCCGCCGGTCCCGGCGACGAGCAGCCCGCCGACCTCGGCGCCTGGCTCGTGGAGGGCGCGAAGCGGCTGGTCGAGACGCTGCGTGAAGCGGGCCCGGACGCGCAGTTGTGGACGCCGGTGTCCGGCTCCGGGGGAAGCAGCGCGTTCTTCGCCCGCCGCATGGCCCACGAGACGCTGATCCACCGGGCGGACGCCGCACTGGCCGTCGGCGCGGAGTTCACCGTCGAGGCGGACGTGGCCGTCGACGCCCTCGACGAGTGGATGGAACTCGGGTCCCTGCCCCAGCTCTTCGAGATCCACCCGGAGCAGCGCGAACTCCTCGGCCCCGGGCGGACCTTGCACTTCCACGCCACCGACACCGCCCCGGAGCTCAAAGCCGAGTGGGTGGTCGACCTCACCGGGGACACCGTCACCTGGCGCCGGGCTCATGAGAGGGCGGCCGTCGCGGTCCGCGGACCGCTGACCGACCTGCTGCTGACCGTCTACCGGCGACGCCCGGCCCGGGGCGGCAGCGTCGACGTGCTCGGCGACGGTCACTTGCTCGACTTCTGGCTGGAGCGGGTGAGTTTCGGCTGATGGACGACCAGCACCAGCACGGGACACACTCCGGCGGCCGGGGCGCGGCGCCGGGCCCCGCGGCAGAGGACAGCAGGAACGCACGGCCGACATCGGCGTTCCACACGGACAACATCACCGACTCCATGACCGACCGGCTGGTCGGGGCACTGGACGCCCAGGCGGCAAGCGCGGGCGTGCGCCGGTTGCGTGAATGGGCACACGCCGGACTCGCCGTGCGGCCCGGCGAGCGGGCGCTCGACATCGGATCAGGGACCGGGTCGGAGACCAGGGCGCTCGCCGAGGCGGTGGGCCGGAGCGGAGAGGCGACCGGAGTGGAGCCGAACCCCGGCCTGCGGACGGTCGCCGGACAGCGCGCGGCAGCGACGGACAGCACGGCCCGATTCGTGCGCGGCGACGCGTCGGCGCTCCCCGTGGATGATGCCGCCGTCGATGTGGTCTGGTGCGAGCGGGTGTTCCAGCACCTCTCGGAGCCCGACAGGGCAGCGGCCGAGATCGCCCGTGTACTGCGGCCGGGAGGACGTGTTGCCCTTCTCGACACGGACTGGGCGACCACGATCCTCTACCCGGGCGAGGCCGAGGTCGTCGCCGTCCTGACGGGCGGCGCCCTCGCCGCGGCAGCGAATCCGCACGCCGGGCGGAAGCTGATGGGCCAACTCGCCGCGACGGGACTGGAGATCGACGACCTCGGCTCGCAAGCCCTCATCCAGGACCCCCGGAAGGTCAGCTGGCCGCTCATCCGGGCGCTCGCGGAGAAGGCCGTGCAGGAAGAGCTGATCACCGGGCGACAGCGGGACCGTCTGTACGCCGACCTCACGGCAGCCGCCGAGCGCAGCGCTCTGCACATGTCCGTGACGATGTTCGGCGTCATCGCGCACCGCCCCGGCTGAGATGCGCCCCGCCTCGGCAGTACGTAACCGGGGCGGGGCTTCGAATGCGCACCTTCGCCGCTGTCCCGGTGGGTCTGCCGATAGGTAACTTCGGCCCTGTGCGCCGACGTCCGGTGCGACAGGTGATCCACCGCGACCGCTGGTAGGGCCACCGAGCCGTGCCGGGGAGCGGGCGGACCGGCGCCGCCCACGGGCCGGTATCCTGCGGGGTCATGAAGATCAACACCGTTCGGGGTCCCAGGGACCTTCCCCTCGCGGAGCCGGCGCGGGCCGCCGTATGAGCAGCACTGTGGCCCGCACCGTCACCGATGTGCTCCAGCCCCGCAACGTCCTCCTCGTGGGCATGCCCGGCATCGGCATCGCCGCCGCGGGCGACTGGACCGGCATCCCCTGGGGGCTTCTCGGGGCTCTCTGCGCGGGTATCGTCCCTGCCGCGTTCATCGAGTGGGAGCGCCGGCGCGGCACGTGGGGCGACCGGCACGTGGTCGACCGCAGGCAGCGCGCTCCGATCTTCTTCGTCATTCTCGGTTCGATCGGCACCGGCTCGGCGTTGATGCTCGCCGGTGGGGCACCCCGGGGTGTCCTCGTGGCGATGCTGGCCCTGTGGGCCATGACCGTTGTGCTGCTGGCCGTCAACACCGTCTGGAAGATCAGCGTCGACTCGGCGGTGGTCTCCGCGGTGGTCGCGATGCTCGGCGCCGTCCACTCGGTGTGGTGGATCGGCGGGTACGCGCTGGTGCTCGCCGTGTGCTGGTCACGTGTCGCACTGGTCTACCATTCCGTGGCGCAGACGGTTGCCGGTGCCTCGCTCGGCGCGGTCACGGCTGCCGCGTTCGCCCTCGGTTGAGTCTCGTCCGGCCGGGCCCGCCGAGCTGCCTCCGGGCCCGTCGGTGGAAATGGCGGACGTGTCCTGACGGGGCGAACTCCCCTTTCCCGGAACCGTTTTGGAGATCCGGGGGGTAGCTCCGTACGATCCGGTGATGATCATGAGAAAACGGCTGGCAGCCGGGGCGTGTCTGCTCCTGGCGGCCCTGGCAGCCGGAGCCTTCCCCACCGGCGCCGCCGCCGGCGAACCGTCCGACAAGCCGTCACCGAAGGTCGAGCTGGTGCTCGACGTCAGTGGCTCGATGCGCACACGTGACATCGACGGCGGATCACGGATGGCGGCGGCGAAGCAGGCGTTCAACGAAGTACTCGACGCGGTGCCCGAGCAAGTGCAACTGGGCATACGCACGCTGGGTGCCGACTACCCCGGCAACGACCGGAAGACCGGGTGCAAGGACACCCGCCAGCTCTACCCGGTGGGACAACTCGACCGGACCGAGGCGAAGACGGCGGTGGCCACCCTCGCCCCCACCGGCTGGACACCGATCGGGCCGGCCCTGCAGCAGGCCGCCGGAGACCTCAAGGGCGGTGAAGCGACCCGCCGCATCGTGCTCATCTCCGACGGCGAGGACACCTGCGCGCCGCTCGACCCGTGCGAGGTCGCCCGGGACATCGCGGCCCAGGGGATCCATCTGGTCGTCGACACACTGGGCCTGGTGCCCGACGCCAAGACCCGCAAGCAACTGACCTGCATCGCGGAGGCCACCGGAGGTACGTACACCTCCGTGCGGCACACCGATGAACTCTCAGGACGCGTGACGCAGTTGGTCGACCGCGCGGCCGATCCGGTGGCCACCCCGGTGGCCACCGAAGGCGCGGACAGCTGCACCGGAGCTCCGCAGCTGAAGGCCGGTCTGTACAGCGACCGGGAGAAGTTCGCCGAACACCGCTGGTACCGGGTGGATGTCCGGCCCGGCCAGGAACTGCGTGCCTCGGTCAGCGTCGCCGCCGACCGGGCCGTCAACAACGACTACGGCGTTCTGCTGCGGGCGGTGACGCTCCACGGACGGGAGATCGTACGGGGGCAGGAATCCGGCACCGGCCGTACCGATGTGATCTCGTCCGGTCTGCGTTACCCCAAACCCCCGGCGGACTCGGACGATTCGCAGCCCCCGGCGGAGACGGTCTGTCTCCAGGTCAGCAACTCCTTCTCGGCTCCGGCTTCGGTCAAGACCGCGCCCGGTCTGCCGGTCGAGCTGAACATCGCCGTGGTGGACGCACCCGACGCGGCGTCCGACGTGGCAGCCTTCGGGCTCGGCCGCGGCTGGTGGCTGCTCGGCGTCCTGGCACTCACCGGCCTGGTCTCGGGTGTCCTGTTCGGCTGGATTTCACGCTGGCGTCTCGCCGGGAGGACCAACTGATGCGGATCACCCGGATACTTCCTCAGGCCGCGTTGGCCGGTCTGGCGCTCTTCGCCACGGCGGGGACGGCCGCGGCCGACACCCCGTCCCCGAGTCCCTCCTCGTCGTCGGACAGCAACGGCGCGCCGTCGGAGGCGGGCACCGCGTTCCGTACGGCGACGGTCGTCGCACAGGGGCAGCACGCCACCGCGAGCGCCTCCACCGGTGACTACCTCTACTGGGTCTTCCCCGCAGACTCGGGCCAGGCCGCGACGGTGACCGCCACGGTGAAGCTGCCGGAGGCGGCTAGCCGCCACGGCGCGTCCACCTGGCAGGTCGATGTCTACGACGGGCTGCGCCGACGCCAGTCCTGCATGTACGGCAGCCAGACCCGAGTGGCCGCCGCGGACGCCGAGTCCGTCACGCTCACCTGTCACCTGCGGACGGTCAGGTCCTGGGCGGAACCCTGGGCGAACGATCCGCTGCCGGGGAGCTACTACATCCGGCTGACGGTCCTCGACCTTCCGCAGGAGGACCTGGGCCTGCCGGTACAGGCAGACGTCGTGGCCACCGCGAAGGACAGCGGCGGGTCCCACGCCGTGGACGGCGCGCTCTCCGTGCCGTTGACATCCGATGCGTCGTCCGCGAGTGCGGCGCAGCCGACGGACTCCACCGGTACCGCGGCTCAGACTCCGGTGGCTTCCCGTATCGAGCCGGAGGACGGCTGGTCGTCCGGCTGGTGGTCCGACCGCTGGCTCTGGACCGTGGGCGGCGGTGTCCTCGGCGCGCTCGCGGCCGTCGCCGGATACCGACTGTCGCGCGGCCCCGGCCCCTCCCGCAGGGTGCCCATGGCCTGACGTGAACGAGGAGTGCCCCGCCCGGCGACGACGCCGGGCGGGGCACTTCCGGTATGCGGGGCACTTCCGGTAGGACGTGCACGACGCGACCGCGCCCCCTGGTCCACGGAGTACGGTGACCGGCCTGTCGGTGTCTACACCCCGTCGGCGGCAGCGCGGATCGCGGCCAGATCGATCTTCTTCATACCGAGCATGGCCTTCATCGCCCGCTGGCCCCGCGCCGGGTCCGGGTCGTTGAGCAGCTCTTCCATCCCACCGGGGGCGATCTGCCAGGACAGACCGTACTTGTCCTTCAGCCATCCGCACGGGCCCTCCTCACCGCCCTCGGACAGCTTGTCCCAGTAGTAGTCGACCTCTTCCTGGTCGGCGCAGTTGACCAGGAACGAGATCGCCTCGTCGAAGGTGAACTCGGGGCCCCCGTTGATCGCGATGTACTCCTGGCCGTCGAGGGAGAACTGAACGGTCAGCACGGTGCCGGCCGGACGGGGACCTGCCTCTCCGTAGTGCGTGATGCTCTTGATCTCCGAGTTCGGGAACACCGACACGTAGAACTTGGCGGCCTCCTCGCCGTTCGTGTCGAACCAGAGGTTGGGTGTGATTCGGGGCATGGGACTCTCCTGCTGTCGTCTTCCGTTTCCGCTCTGTACCTGTACCGACTCCCGGTACCTCTACCGACTCTCGCGCCGGATGAAAGTCATCGCTATCGGAAGCCCGGCTCACCGGACGGGCGAGAGGGCAGGCGGAACACTCTCCGGGACGTGCCTGCCACCGTGGGTGGAGGCGGGATCCAGCCTGCACCCGGTGGTCATGCCGGTCGCCACGGTCTGGCCATGGTGCTCGCCCGAGTGGCTCTCGTCCTGGCCCGTGTGAAGGCCCTGCCGCGGCGGACCGTCACCCCGGGTGCGCGGAGCCAGGCAGGTGCCTGAGGCGGAACCGGGCCGCCTCCGGGCTGCTGGTCACACCCGGCCACGGTGCTCCGCCGGGAGCTGGGCGAGGACGACGGCACCAGCCGCCAGCACCGTGCCTGCCAGGACCAGCATGCTGGTGCTGAGCGCGCCGGTGAAGGCAGTGATGACGGCCCGGTGCAGCGCTGGACCGACGGTCGGACTCTGCGCACCGGCCACCGTGGTCGGCGCGTGGGGGCCGCGCAACGCGTCCGGCAGCCGGGAGGTGAAGCCCGAGGTGATCAGGGTCCCGGTCAGGGCCACGCCGAGGGCGCTGCCCAACTCTCTGGTCAGGCTCTGCAGCCCTGAACCGATACCCGCGCGGTTCGGCGGGAGAGCGGACATCAACGTCTCGGAGAGCAACGGCGTGGCGAGCCCGCACCCGGTGGCGGTCAGCCCCGCTCCGAGGGCGTACACCGCGTACGGAGTGTGCGTGGCGACGCGTGAGACGGTGCACAGCCCGCAGGCCAGCGTGAGCAGACCGAGGCCGACGACGGTCCGGCCGCTCAGCCGACGCCGGAGGAGGACCGCACCACGCGGGGCCAGCAGCAGGGCGGCAGCCATCGGGAGCAGCCTGACACCCGCGCCGAGAGCGGAGTAGCCCTTCACGTACTGGAGGTACTGGCCGTTGAGGTAGAACAGGCCGAACATGCCGAGGAACACCGTCACCATCCCGAGGGCCCCGGCCCGCACGGCCGGGACGGCCAGCAGACGGGGGTCGAGGACCGGGCGTTCCTGGCGCAGTTCGCGCCTGCTCCAGAGCGCCAGCAGGACGGCCGCGGCGCCGAACGCGCCCAGCACCGTGGCGCTGCCCCAACCCTGCTCCGGCCCGGAAACGACACCGAACAGCAGCCCAAGGAAGCCGGTGGTCAGCAGCAGCGCGCTGAGCGGGGCGACCGGACGGGCGAGACGGGCCGAGGTGGGGGCCACTACGGCAGCCAGGACCAGCGCGACGAGGCCCAGCGGCGCCGCGTAGACGAAGAGGGAGCGCCAGGATCCGCTCTCGATCGCCGCGCCGCCTCCGACGTTGCCCAGTACGGCGGCCAGTCCGGTCATGGAGGCCCAGAGCGCGATCAGCCGGGACCGCTGTTCCTGCGCGGCGCCGGTGACCATGAGGGCCAGAGTGGTCGGCAGGACTGCTGCCGCGCCCACACCACTGAGCATCCTTCCGGCGATCAGCACGCCCACATCGGGTGCGGCTGCGGCGAGTGCGCAGCCCAGGGTGAACACGCCCAGGCCGGTGAGGAGCACCCCTTTGCGGCCCAGGCGGTCGGCCACCGCACCCGCCGGGACGACCAGGCAGGCGAAGACGGCCACATAGCCGTCCACCACCCAGAGCACCGCCGAGGCGGACGGATGCAGGGACCCGGCCGAGAGGGAAGGGATGGCGAGGTTGACGGCGGACACCATGCCGACCACCAGGGTGACGCACAGGCACATGACGACGACCGTCGCGCGTGCGCCTGCCGGGCGGCGGACGGCGGACCGGGACCGGGGCGGGCGGGGGCGTTTGCCGAGCGGACCGTCGACGACGGACGGGCGAGGGCACACGGAGAACTCCTTGTCGGCGGGCGCGCGGAAGCGCACCGGCAGCTCGGACCGGAGAAGACGGCAGATGAGGAAGCAGGCGCTCAGCCGGAACCGCGTCCGGCGCGGTCCAGGTCCGCCCGGAGGGTGAGCCGGTCTCCGCGAATGGACAGGAATTCCAGGTCGACGGGCCGGCCGTCCGAGAGCCGGCTGAGACGTTCCACCGCGAAGAGCGCCGTCCCCGCGGGGGCCGCGAGGATGCCGGCGGTGTGCGGATCGGCGTTCACGGCCTGGACCGTCACTTCCGCGGCGCCGAGCCGCTGTCCGGTGGACTGCTCGATCAGCGCGAAGACATCCTGGTTCTCCAGATCGAGGTCCAGCAACGGCAGGCCGATGTCCGTGGGGAGATAGGTCAGATCCAATGACAGCGGTACGCCGTCGAGCCGCCGCAGGCGTTCGAGACGGACCACCTCTTCGCCCTCGGGCACCGACAGCCGGCGGGCGACCTGCACGGGCGGTACGACGGGGCCACGCGCACGGACCTGGTTGTCCACGGTGCCGTGTGCGTGCAGCGTCTCGGCCAGCCCGGCGAGCCGCCCCAGCGGGTGGGCGTACTTACGGTTGAGCAGGACGGTTCCCACACCACGCCGACGTTCGACGAGGCCCTCGTCCCGAAGGATGAACAGCGCCTGGCGGACGGTGTTCCGGGAGACGGCGAAGTCCGCAGCCAACAGGCGCTCGTCCGGCAGGAAGCCGGTCGGATAGAGACCGGACGCTGCCTGCTGGCGCAGCACATCAGCGACGTTGCGGGCCCGGTCGGCACGTCTGGCCGGGCTGCCGTCGGACGGGCCGGGGGAGTACCCCGTGCTCTGCACCACTCCTGACCTCCCGAGGGCCTTTCGTTCGGATCACGCCGGGCTCGCGGCGCCCGGCAGCGACGCTCACCACCGACCGCCCAAGCTACGTACCGAACATTGCGCCCTTGTTACGCCACCTGCTGTGACCTGCGGTGATGCTCGGACCTGGGGTGATGCGGGACGGGCTCTCCGATCCGCCACGCGGTCGGCCGTCCGGTGGGCCCCGGGTGGATCAGGGAATGCGCCGACGGACGAGCCGCGCCGCGGCCTCCCGGCCCGGACCGGGTGCGACACGAGGTGACGGGGCAGCGCCGGGGGTCGGTGCGAACGTCGGCGCGGCGTGGTCCAGTGAGATCCGGCCGGTACGGCCCGGGAACCGGGAAGCCACCCAGGAGAACAAGGGAGAGATCCGTGACCGACGTCCTCAAGCAGATCAACGCCGTCCACCGGGAGATCCGGGACCGGCCGGTCACCGGCGGGGAGGGGCGCTCGCTCCTGCTCCGCCGGGCCTACGCTGCCTCGACCGAGGACGTCTGGAATGCGTGCACCGACCCCTCCAGGATCGCTCGCTGGCTGGCGCCGGTCTCGGGCGAGCTCCGTCCGGGCGGCACCTTTCAGCTCGAAGGAAACGCGGCCGGTGAGATCCTGCGCTGCGACGGGCCTCATCTGCTCAAGCTCACCTGGTCACTTGGGGAGAACAGGGCCACCGAGGTCGAGATCCGGCTCTCGGCGGACGCGGACGGCAATACCGTGCTGGAGCTGGAGCACGTTTCCCCCGCCGAGGTCGTCGACGAGCTGGTGCGGGCGTACGGACCCGTCGGCCCGGTCGGAATCGGAGCGGGCTGGGACCTCGCACTGCTGAGCCTGGACCTGTTCCTCAGGCGCGAGGGTGAGGGAAGAGGGGGAAGCGAGGGACGGGACATGGCGTCGTGGCGGACCACTCCCGAAGCGCGAGAGCTGTTCAGCCGGAGCAGCCACGCCTGGGGAGCCGCATCCCAGGCCTTCTGGGGCACCAGCGACGAAGACATCGCCACGGTCGTCGAGTTCGCGGTCCAGAATTTCGCGCCCGGCGGCCGGGAAGGCCGTACCGGCTGACAGCGGCGGTGTCCGGGGTCGACGGGGCAGCCGGAGAACGTGCGGTCGTGACGCCGGCCCCCGGGGGCGTCCGACGGGTCCGGCCGCCCGGAGCAGACCGGGACCGACCTGCTCGGGTCCCGCTGAACCCGCCCGTGCGATGCTGGGGCGTACCCGGATCATGGTCGGAGTCAGGAGAGTACGGCAGCGCGATGGCAGCAACACGGCGGACACGGACCAGTACCTGGGACCGCTTCGCGGCATCCGATCCCGGGCTTCTGCGACTGATGGCGGGGCTGCGGACGGTCGGTGCGATCGGGCTCGCGCTGCTCGTCCTGGCACTGTTCCACACCGCCGTCACCCAGCTGGTCGCCGGTGCCATGGCCGCGATGGTCTTCACCTTCGCCATCAGGGAGAAGGACGTACGCGGCCAGGCGATCACGCTCGGGTTCGCGCTGCCCGTCGCCCTCACGGCGATGTCCCTGGGGGCGCTCCTCAACAGCCGGGTCGTCGCCGGTGACGCGTTCTTCGTCCTGCTGATCTTCGGCGCCGTCTACTCGCGCCGGTTCGGCGACCGCGGTACCGCACTCGGCCTGATCGGCTTTCAGGTCTACTTCATCTCGCTCTTCGTGCACGCCACCGTCTCCGCCCTGCCGGGGCTCTATCTGACGCTGGCGATCGCCTTCGCGTGCAGCGCGGTTGTCCGGTTCGCCGTCGTACCGGAGACTCCCGAGCGCACCCTGGGCCGGTTGCGGGAGGCATTCCGGGCCCGGTTCGCGCAGTTGGTCGCCACCCAGGCGGCGCTGCTGGACGCCACTCCCGAGCAGTTGGACAAGGTCCTCGACGATCTGCGCAAGGGCACCGCCCGGCTGCACGAGACGGCGCTGATGATCCAGGGCCAGCTGGAGTCGGGCACGCGTGACGCGGCCACGGCCGCGCTGGTGCAGCGCAGGATCGCGGACGCGGAGATCGCGGCGGAGCGGCTCGGCGTCCTGCTGCTCAACGCCCGCAGCGCGGAACGGGCCGACACCCTCACCCTGCATCTGCCGAACGCGCCGGTCCCGGCAGCGGCGAACCGCACGCGGGCCGAGGACGCCACGACCGCGACGCTGCGCCGGGACCTGAACACCCTGCATCTGGTGGTGTCGCGGCTGACGCCCGACCAGCGGGGCACCACGCTGGCACATCTGCGCAACAGGCTGCTCGGCTACCGGGACGAGGAGAACCTGCCGCCCGCCTCGCACGCCGTGCAGGACGTGTTCCGCGGAATCGGTGAGGCCGCCCGTTCCGTGCTGGGTCTGCGGCTCGCGCTGGACGGACCCCAGGACGAGTCGGACGACACACCGGAGACGACCCGTTCACGCGAGGAGTTCGAGGCCGAGGACGTGGCGATCGTCGGGTCCGAGGACACGGAAGAGGACCGCACCGGGCTGCAACGGCGCACCACCCGGGCCGCCTTCCAGGTCGCGGTCGGCTCGACCCTGGCCATCATCGGCGGTGAGTTCCTCTCCAGCCAGCGCTGGTACTGGGCGGTGCTCACCTGCTGGGTCGTCTTCCTCAACACCGCGTCCACGGGCGAGATCCTGGTCAAGGGCTACCGCAGGCTGCTGGGCACGGTGCTGGGCGTGGTCGCCGGTGTCGCTCTTGCCGGTCTCGTCGGCAACCACACCTGGACCGCCTTCGCGCTGGTCCTGCTCTTCATCTTCGGGATGTTCTTCACCGCGCCGCTCTCGTACGCCCTGATGTCCTTCTTCGTCACGGCGATGCTGGGACTGCTCTACACCCTGCTCAACACCTACAGCCTCTCCGTGCTGGTGCTGCGGATCGAGGAGACGGCGCTGGGCGCCGCCTGCGGGATCATCGCCGCCGTGCTGGTGCTTCCGGTGCACACCGACCGCCGTACCGACGAGCACCTGGCCACGGTGCTCGCCCGGCTGCGGGACGTCGCGTCGGCCGCGGTGACCCAGCTAAGCGGCGGGCCCGCCGTGGATCTCCTCGACATGGCGCGCGACCTGGACACCGCACTGGACGATCTGCGCCGTTCCACCCAGCCGCTGATCCACCCGATCACCCCGCTGCGGGTGCGGCGGCAGACCGCCCGCTACCTGGTGGCGCTGCTGGAGACCAGCGCCTACCACGCCCGTTCACTGGCGGCGACGGCCGAACTGGTGCCGTACAGCAGGACCGTCGCAGCCGACCCCCGCCTGGCCCGGTCCGGCCGACGCATCGCGCACAACATCGATGTGATCGTCGCGCACGTGCGGGACGAAAGCGCCGACACCGGCGACGAGGTCGAGTCCGGTGCCAGCATCGCCGCGATGCTGGAGGGCAGCAACTCCGAGACGCTCCGGTCCGGGTCGGTCACCTACCGGGTACTGCGGCATCTCCAGCGCCTCGACGAGGGTGTGGTCGGCCTGGCGCGCACCCTCGACGTACCGGTCACCGGGCGCGAGGAGCGCAAGGCCGCGTAGGACCTGTCTGGTCACAGCGCGCAGCGGAACCCGCCGTGCCCCGTGGTGCTGTCGGGGGTGTTGGAGGTACGCGCGGCCACCCGGTAGCGGTTGCAGTAGGAGCTGTGGCAGAGGTGGGAGCCGCCGCGCAGGACACGGTTCGCACCGGTCGGCGGGCCCACCGGGTCGATACGGGTCTCCGTACGTTCGTCCCGGTGCCAGTCGGGGCTGAAGCGGTCGGCGCACCACTCCCACACATTGCCCGAAGTGTTGTACAGGCCGTAGCCGTTGGGGGAGAACGCCTTGACCGGGGCGGTCCCGAGGAAGCCGTCCTCGCGGGTGTTGCGTACGGGGAAGTCGCCCTGCCAGATGTTGCAGCGGTGCCTGCCGCGCGGGGTCAGCTCGTCGCCCCACGGGAAGCGGGCCCGGACGAGCCCGCCGCGGGCCGCCTTCTCCCACTCGGCCTCGGTGGGCAGCCGCTTGCCCGCCCAGCGGGCGTAGGCGTTCGCGTCGTTCCAGGACATGTGCACCACCGGATGGTCCCGGCGGTCGCCCACCGAGGAACCGGGGCCCTCGGGTGCACGCCAGTACGCGCCGGTCACCGCCCGCCACCAGGGCGCGCCCGGGACGCCGCCCGGAAGCACCGCCCCGCGCGCGGACTGCGGTACGAAAGCCCCGAACACGTAGGACCAGCCGATGAGTTCGGCCTCGGTCCGGTATCCGGTCGCCTTGACGAAGGTGGCGAACCGGGCGTTCGTCACGCAGGCCGCGTCGATGTGGAAGGGGCCGACGGTCACCTCCCGTACCGGCCCCTCGCCGTCCGCGGGGAACGCGTCCGCGTCGTCACCCCCCATCAGGAAGGGGCCACCCGGCACGCTCACCATGCCGCGCAGCAGTTCGGCCGGCCGCCGGTCGGGGACGGCGAAGTCCGCCGGGGGAGCGGCCGGCGTCTCCGGTCCGGCGGGAGCCTCGGTGGCCGTCGCCCGCGCGGGCCCGCAGCACGCGTTCACTGTCCGGCGCCGGTGGTGAGCGCCCGGAGTGTGGGGCCGGATCCGCCGCCGGGAGCGCCGGAGTCCTGGTCCGCGCCCGGTCCGCCGGCTCCGGGGACCGGCCGGTCGAGCAGTTCCGCCAGGTCCTGGCCGGTGGTGTGCAGCAGCAGGGCGACACCGCCGAGCGCTGCCGCGTCCGCGCCCAGGGCGGAGCCGCAGACGGTGATCGTGCGAGGAGCGGACGGCAGGGACAGGGCCGCCAGTTGCTCCCGGATGGGGGTCAGTACCAGCTCGTCCAGGGCGGCGGGCTCGCCGTAGACCACGATGCACTCGGGGTCGACATGGGCGGCGAGTGCGGCCAGCACACGACCCGCGGTGACAGCGGCCCCGCGCAGCACGTCAGCGCTGTCCGGCTGTCCGTCGGCGGCCAGCGCGATGAACTCGGCCGCGTCATGGGCCCTGACGCCGCGGTCGGCGCAGGCAGCCAGCAGTGCCGGAAGGCTGATGACACCCTCCAGACAGCCGCGGCCCCCGCAATGGCAGACCGGCCCCTGGGGATCGACGCTGGTGTGGCCGATCTCGCCCGCCGCGCCGTGGGCGCCGCGCACCAGCGTTCCGTTCACGACGAGTCCGCCGCCGACGCCTTCCGACCACGCCAGGAAAACGGTGTTGTCGTGGCCGCGGGCCGCGCCCCAGGTGACTTCGGCGAGCGCCGCCAGCCGTGAGTTGTTGTCGGTGAGGACCGGGACACCGAAGTGCTCGCCGAGCTCCGCCGCGACATGGGTGGCGAACGGCGTCATGGTGCGGGGGTCCCCGGAAGCCGGGTTCTGTACGAAGCCCGGCAGACCGAGGCCGATGCCTTCGACCGGTGCGAGGCTGATGCCCTCGCGGCGTACCAGCTCCTCGACCGCCTCGACGGCCTGTGCGGCACGTTCGGCCGGGCCGCTGTCCGCCGGTACCGGGGCGCTGGACCTGCCGATCACCTGATGGGCGCAGTTCGCGACGATCACATGGATCCGGTTGCGCTGGAGGTCGATGCCGATCAGCTCGGCGCCGCGTGCGTTCAGCGAGATCTCCAGGGCAGGCCTGCCCCGGCCGCGCGGCTGCTCGGATTCGGCGGCCGGCTGCTCCACGACCGCCTTGCGCTCCAGCAGGTCGGAGACGATCGCGAACAGGGTGGTACGGGAGAGCCCGATCCTCGCCTTCAGCTCGCCGCGGCTGAGCGCGCCGGAGCGGCGCAGTTCGCCGAGAACGGCGGCTTCATTGGCCCTGCGCAGGCGTTGCAAGGCGTCGGTGGGTTCGGTCATGGACGCATGGTCTGCCGGGCCCGCGGTTTATGTCAACCGCCCGGACGAATTCACACCGAATTAATTCCCGAGGGTTGACGTAAAAAACCGACGTCCATACAGTTCCCGGCACTTGCCTGAAATGGCACCGGCAGGCGCTCGGTGCGCGCACCGACGGACGCACCCAGCACGGCACTTGGCACACAGCACCAGGCACAACCCCACCGAAAGGGCGGCCAGTCCATGGCTCCGCGCAACGTCCTGTTCCTGATGACCGACCAACACCGGGTCGACACCCTGGGGTGTTACGGCAACCCCCTGGTGGAGACCCCGGCCCTGGACGCCCTGGCGGCGGAGGGAACCCGTTTCGACCGCTTCTACACGCCGACCGCGATCTGCACCCCGGCGCGTGCCTCGCTCGCCACCGGCCTGCACCCCTTCCGCCACGGACTGCTCAACAACCCCGAGCGCAACGGCGGCAGCAAGGACGAGCTGGACGACGACAACCCGATGCTGTGGAGCCAGTTGATGGACCACGGCTACCAGGTCGGCCACGCGGGCAAATGGCACATCGGCCGGGAGCGCGGCCCCGAGTTCTACGGCCTCGACGGTGAGCACCTGCCCGGTGCGCTGAACCCCGTACACCACCCCTCGTACGAGAAGTGGCTGGAGGACAACGGCTTCCCGCCCTTCGCCGTACGCGAACCCGTCTTCGGCGCCGCCGCCAACGGCACCGGCCGCGGCCACCTCATCGCAGGCCGCCTCCAGCAGCCCGCCGAGGCCACCATGGAAGCGTTCCTCACCGACCGCACCCTCGGCCTGCTGGACCGCTACGCCGCCGACTGGAAGGCGACCGGCAAGCCGTTCATGCTCTCCTGCCACTGGTACGGGCCGCATCTGCCCTACCTGATCCCCGACCAGTACTACGACATGTACGACCCGGCGGACGTCCCGCTCCCCGCGTCCATGGCGGAGACCTTCGCGGGCAAGCCCGAAGTGCAGCGCCAGTACAGCGCCTACTGGTCGTCCGACGGCTTCGACGCGGCTGCCTGGCGCAAGCTCATCGCCGTGTACTGGGGCTATGTCACCATGATCGACCACCAGGTCGGCAGGCTCCTCGAAGCGCTCAAGGCGCATGGCCTGTGGGACGAGACGGCCGTCTTCTTCACCGCTGACCACGGCGAGTTCACCGGCGCCCACCGGCTCAACGACAAGGGCCCGGCGATGTACGAGGACATCTACCGGATCCCCGCCCTCGCCCGGGTGCCGGGCGCACCCGCCCAGGTCCGCGACGACTTCGCCAACCTCATCGATCTGAACCCGACCATCCTCGAACTGGCCGGAGCACCTGTCCCCGAACTGTGCGACGGGGAAAGCCTGTTGCCCCTGCTGCACGGTGAACCGGCCGGGGACGGCCGGGACGAGATCTTCGCCGAGTTCCACGGCCATCACTTCCCGTACTCCCAGCGCATGATCCGCGACCGGCGCCACAAGCTGGTCCACAACCCGGAGAGCACGCACGAGCTGTACGACCTGCGGACCGACCCGCACGAACTGCACAACGTGTACGAGGCGCCCGCCTACGCGGAGATCCGGCGCGACCTCACCGTCCGGCTCTACCGGGAGCTCCTGCGCCGTGGCGACCCGGCCTACACCTGGATGAGCTACATGGCCGACATCGGCGGCGACCGCGCGCCGGACGTCGACGGGGTCGCGGAGGAAGTGGCATGAAGGACGAATTGCTGTCCGGACCCGCCGCGTCCGACCGCACGGCCACGGACACCGGGCCTGCCGACCGGCGCACGGAGAACACGGACGCCGTGAGCACGGACCCCGCGACCGCGAAGAGGCAGAACGCGCAGAAGAACGCGCAGAAGAAGAAAGCGCAGAAGAAGGCGGGCGGCACCGGCCGCCTCACGGCCGTACTGCTCGGCTTCGCCTCCGCCGCGCTGGGACTGCTCACCTGGGTCGTCCTCGCCAACAGCGGCATCGACGGCTTCCCCGGGCCCGTCTCCGTGGCCCGCCGCACCGGGCAGCTCATCGCCGACGGAACCCTGTTCTCCGACGCGGGCGCCAGCCTTGAGCGGGTCCTCATCGGCTACGTCCTCGGTGTCGTCCTCGCGATCCCCGTCGGTTTCCTGATGGGCTGGTACCCGGTCGTCCGCAGGCTCATCGAGCCCTGGCTCCAGTTCTTCCGGATGGTGCCGCCGCTCGCGATCATCCCGCTGGCCATCGTCCTGATGGGCATCGACGAGACCCCGAAGATCTTCGTGATCTTCCTGGCGTCGTTCCTCTCCTCCGTCGTCTCCACCTTCCAGGGCGTCGTCGCCGTCGACGTCACCCTCGTCAACGCCGCACGGGTACTCGGTGCCCGCGACCCGCAGGTCTTCATCGGCGTCGTCGTCCCCGCGTCGACCCCGTTCATCCTGGTCGGCATGCGGATCGGGCTCGGGGCCTCCTGGGCGACCGTGGTCGCCGCCGAACTCATCGCGGCCCAGGACGGACTGGGCCACCGGATGCAGCAGGCGCAGCTCTACTACGACCTGCCCACCATTTTCGTCCAGGTGATCGCCATCGGAGCGATCGGACTCGTCATGGACCGGCTGCTGCTCCTCGCCGAGCGCCGGCTGACCCACTGGCAGGAGCGGAGGTAGTCATGCCCACCATCAACTTCTCCGACGTCACACGGGACTTCCCGGTGAAGGACGGCGACTTCCTGGCCCTGGACCGGGTCAGCCTCGACATCGAGGACGGCGAGTTCGTCACCGTCGTCGGCCCGTCCGGCTGCGGCAAGTCCACCCTGATGAACATCGCGGCCGGGCTCCTCGACGCCTCCGACGGCGAAGTCACCGTCGACGGCGTCCCCGTCCACGGCCCCGCCCCCGAACGCGGTGTCATCTTCCAGCAGTACGCGCTCTTCCCCTGGATGACCGTGACCGGCAACGTCGAGTACGGCCTGAAGGTGGCCGGGGTGAAAAAGGCCGAACGCAGGCGCCGGGCCCGCGAGGTCATCGAACTCGTCGGGCTCACCGACTTCGCCGACGCCCTGCCCAAAACGCTCTCCGGCGGCATGAAACAGCGCTGCGCCATCGCCCGCGCCTACGCGGTCGACCCGAAGATCCTCCTCATGGACGAGCCCTTCGGCGCCCTCGACTCCCTGACCCGCGTCCGGATGCAGGAATCCCTGCTGGACACCTGGAGCCGGGACCGGCGCACCGTCATGTTCATCACCCACGACGTCGACGAGGCGGTCTTCCTCGGCAACCGCGTCGTCGTCATGGCCGCCCGCCCCGGCCGCATCCACACCGTCATCCCCGTCTCGCTGCCCTATCCCCGTACCGAGGAGCAGCGCCTGTCACCCGAATTCGCCGAACTGCGCGCCCAGGTGTGGCACGCCGTCCACCACCAGCCAGCTCCCCTCGAAGGAAGCACGTCGTGAAAACAGAACGCGCCATCGGCCGCCGCTCCATGGGTCTGCTCCTCGCCCTGCTGCTCGTCCCCGCGGCCACCAGCTGCTCCAGCGGATCCTCCGCCGCCTCGGACGGTGGCAAGAAGAAGGTGACTTTCGGCTACATCGCCGACTACAGCGGCTCCGCGGCGCTCGCGGTCGCCCAGAAGCAGGGCCTGTGGAAGAAGGCGGGAATCACCCCCGAACTGAAGGTCTTCACCAACGGTCCGCTCCAGGTACAGGCTCTCGGATCGGGCAGCCTGGACTTCGGCTACCTCGGTCCCGGCGCCCTGTGGCTGCCCGCGTCCGGCCGCGCGTCGATCATCTCGGTCAACATGCTGGGTCTCGCCGACCGCGTCATCGCCCAGCCGGGTTCAGGCATCGAGAAGCCCGCCGACCTCAAGGGCAAGAAGATCGCCGTGGCCGAGGGCACATCGGGCGACATGATCCTCAATCTGGCGCTCCGCGACGCCGGGCTGAAGGAGAGCGACGTCAAGAAGGTCACCATGGACGCCTCCACCGTCGTCACGGCCTTCTCGTCCGGGAAGGTCGACGCCGCCGCCACCTGGTACCCGCTCATCGACACCATGAAGAAGAAGGTCCCCGGTCTGAAGGAGATCAGCCGGACCCAGGACTACTACCCGAAGACGACCTTCCCGAATGTCTTCGTCACCCAGCCCAAGCTCGCCTCGGGCAACCCGGAACTCGTCAAGAAGGTGACCGGGGTCCTCAAGCAGGCCGACGACTGGATCGCCGCGCACCCGCAGGAGTCGGAGACCGTGGCAGCCGAGTTCCTCAAGCTGCCCGCCGGACAGCTGAAGGGCTCCACCGACTACGTGAAGATCCTTCCCTCCGCGGAGCTGACGAAGCTCAGCAAGGACGGCACGGTCGGCGGCTGGTTCGACCATCTCTCGGACCTCTTCGTCCAGATGAAGAAGCTGCCCGAGGCAGGCAAGGCCAAGGACTACTACCTCAGTGACCTGTATGCATCGGCCGGAAAGGCGGACCACACATGAGCACCAGCAGAGGTACGGACCCCGGGGCACCCCGGAACCAGGGGGACCGGGTGAACGGCACGAGTGAGGTGAGACGGCGAGGGTTCCTGGTGGGAGCCGCCGGGCTCGCGGGCGCGACGGTACTGCCGCTGTCCGCGGCTGCCCCCGCGACGGCTGCCACCGCCACCACGGCTCCCGCAGGCGCCGCCCGCACCCTGCTGGTGGCCTCGGGAGGACGCCCCGCGGCCACCGTTCTGTGGTGGGGCGGCGACAGCGCCCGGTTCGCCGCCACCGAACTCCGCGACTACGTACAGCGGATCACCGGAGCCACGCTGCCGCTGCGCGCCGCCGCGGGCAGCACCGAAGGCGCGGTGCCCGCGGGTGTCACCGGCCTGGTCGTGCTGCGCGCGGGCACCGGTACCGGGAACACCGTGTCCGGGAACCGGCTCACCGAAGCCGGCCAGGAACTCTCCGGCGCGCCCGAGGACACCTTCACCCTGCTCGGCGACGACCAGGACATCCTGCTGACCGGCCTCGGCGACCGGGCCCCGCTCTACGCGGTGTACGCCCTGCTCGAACGGCTGGGCGTCCGCTTCTTCGCCCCCGCCTTCCCCGCGTACGAAGGCCACAGCGAGCACGTTCCCCGGGTCCGCACCCTCGCGCTGCCCGCCGTGCACCTCACCGACCGGCCCGACTGGGAATTCCGCCGTCAGTACGCCGAGGAGGGCTTCAGCCACACCGCGCAGAGCCTGCCCCCGCTGCTCGACTGGATGGCCAAGAACCGGCTCAACACCTTCGTCTACCCGACGAACTACCTGGGCCTCGGCGTCACCACGTACGACGGCGTACGGACCGTGCTCGCCCGCGAGGCCGCCAAGCGCGGCATCAGGATCGAGACCGGCGGCCACGGCTACGACAGCTTCCTGCCCCCGGCGGACTACCCGCAGTTCTACGCATCCGGCGGGCCGCTCTTCGACATCTACAACCCCGAGGCCCTGGACGCCTACATAGCCAAGGTGGTCGCGTTCCTGCGGGCCCGTCCGGAGATCACGGTCTTCGACTGCTGGCCGCCCGACGTCCCCAAGTTCCAGAAGGCGATCCTCGACCGGTACGGCAAGGCCGCGAACGCCGAGTCGGTGGTCGTCAACAAGCTCGCCCAGGTGCTCCGCGACGAGCTGCCCGGTGTCCGTGTGGAGCGCATCGCCTACAACTCCACCATCCAGCCGCCCGACCCCGACTACGCGTGCGACCCCCAGGTCGTCGTCGACTTCGCGCCGTACGGCCGCAATTACGACGGATCCCTCGGCGATCCGGCCGTGAGTGCCAACACCGGGCTGGCCAAGGCCCTGGGGGCCTGGCGCACCAGCTTCCGCGGCTCCCTCGTGATGTACGAGTACTACCGCCGCTACCGCTGGCGCAGCCAGCCGGTACGGCCCGTCGACACCATCGCGGCCGATGTCGCCTTCGAATCGCAGCTCGGTGTCAACGGCATCGGCATGTACAGCGAACCGGGCGACTGGATCACGTACGAGCACGTCCAGAGCCTGGTCGCCGCACTGGCCTGGGACAACAGCCTGGACGCCGACGCCTACCGGGACGGTTACCTCCAGGCGCGCTTCGGCGCCTCGGCCGCGGGATCCATGGGGGAGTACTACGACCTCACCCGCTTCGACCCCGACACCCACACGGTCACCAAGCTGCACGACAACTACAGCCAGGCCTCCGCCGCGCTGAAGACGGCAGCCGCACAGGCCGGGGACGACTCCGCGCGAACAGTGATCGACCGGCTGCGCAGAGGGATCGAGGTCAACCTCGCCGACATGAGCATCGGGCTGCAGCCGGCCGGCAGCCCCGAACTGGCCGCGGCCCGTGCGGCCTACCGGACCCAGCTGATGAGCAACCGGTTCAACGGCGTCGCCCTGCCGAACACCCAGGCCTGGTGGCGCGGGCACAGCGAGGACGACGCGGTGCCGTACAGCGACACGACGGTCCGGCAGGAAGCCGTGGACAACTACTCCTGTCCGGCAGCCGGGTTCGGCGATCCCGGTGAGCTGACACTGGCGCGCGGTGGAGCCGGGGTGGCACTGACGGTCGTGGCGCAGGACGTGGACTTCACCGGGCACACCGTGCACTGGACCGCGTCCGGCCCGGACGGCATCACGCTGACCCCGGCCCGTGGCAGCCTGCGGGTCCGCGGCACCAGGAGCGCCTCGCACCGGGTGGACGCCCGCGCCGATGCGTCCGCCGCGGCCGGCGACCACCGGATCACGCTGGAGTTCCGGCTGGTTGACGGCACCCGGCTGACACCCGCGTACGTGGATCTCACCGTGGAGTGACAACACAGCACCGCCCCGCACCACATGAGACGCACGGCAGGGTGACACCGGTCCGGTCGCGACGGAAGCGGATCCGTCGCGACCGGACCGTTCGTGACCGCTCAGCGGGGGGAGTGTCAGTGGTGGCTGGGATGCTGTCGGACATGGATGAACGGACCTGGCGCCGGGTGTACGGCGCCGACCACGACGACCCGGATCCGGGCCCGCGGCCGGGCCGCGTCTACCGGGAGCTGGTGGGCGGACCGCTCGACGGTCTGCTGCTGGACGTGACCGGGTGGCCCGGACCGCGGCTGGCGGAGGCCGCCGCGCTGGCCACCGAGATCGGCTCCCACGGCCCCGGCGGGCACGCACTGTACGGCCCGCGTACAGCCGGCTCGCTGCTGTGGGACTGGGAGGGCGACACCCCCTGACGGGGGGAAACCGCCCTCCTGGGCGGGCCGTTGCGGCGCAGCAGCAGTAGCCGTACGGGCCGGTGACCCCTGGAAGGGATCACCGGCCCACACACGGCACCGCGTCGTCCGTCAGCCGAGGCCGACGGCGAACACATGCAGCTCCGGGTTCTTCGGCAGGGTCACGCTCTTGATGTGCTTCCCCCCGGGCACCTGGAAGGGCGTGGTGGCGAAGACGCTCACCGCACCACCGGTACCACCCGACTGGTTCCGCTGGGCGGCCCGCGCCACCAGGGTGTTCCCGAGGACCGGGTCCGTGCCGCCGCCCGGCAGGGACCAGTCACCGAACGACAGATCTGCCTTTCCGGTCGTGCCGTCCGTGAAGGTCACCGTCGCGCTGTCCTGGTGATCCCCGTTGGTGGCCGACCCCACGAACAACAACCGCCGGGCGTCCTCGGCGTCCAGAGCCAGCGTCTGGCCGCCCGCGACCAGATTGTCGGGACGCCCCTGCGGGGCCGCGGGCCATACGAACGACGTGCCCGACGCCTCCACCCGCGCTCCTCCCTTCAGGCCGGCCGCGGCCAGAGCCTGCCGGGAGTAGGTGTTCCCGGCACGGTCGTAGTCGCCCTGCCCGTGGTCGGCGTCGTCGGACAGGCCCGTGTTGTCGTAGGCGGCGGCCAGGCTGCCGTGCGCGGCGACCAGAACGATCGCGGAGAGCCGCACGGAGTCGCCCGGCGCGGCTCCGCTCACGGTGAGCGGGACCTCGTAGTAGCCGTCGGCCGTTCCGGAACCGGCCTCGACCGTCAGCTCGACGCTTCCCGAACCGGTCGCGGCGTCGAGCGCGAGCCGCTTCCTGCCCGCGGACACGGACAGCCCCTTCGGCGCGGTCGCCTTCACCGTCAGGTCGCGGTCCCGCCCGGCGAGCCGCTGCGCGTCGACCGTGACCTTCACCCCGGCACCGCCCGGTGCGGCGGTGACCTGGTTGGGCGTCGCATTCGCCAGGAAGGAACGCTCACCCGTGCGGTACGACGGCGGAGCCGCCGCGGGAGAGGTCGCCCAGCGCGTGTCGGGGCTGTCGGACAGGGCGAAGTCCAGCTGCCCGCCCTTCGTGACCGCGGACTTCGGCAGGTAGGTGCGCTCGTAGGAGCGGCCGTCGAGCTTCAGCTCGTGGACGTACGGAGTGCCCGTCGAAGCCTTCGGGGCCCGGATGTCCAGGTCGTGGCCCTTGCCCGGCAGGTCGAGCACGGCGCGCTCGAACAGCGGGCTGTGCACGGCCAGATCGGATGTGCCGGGGGTCGAGGGATAGACACCGAGGGCGGCCCAGACGTACCAGGAGGACTGGGCACCCAGATCGTCGTTGCCGGGCTCGCCGTCCGGGGTGGGACTGAAGAGCGTGGTGGCGACGTCCCGTACCGCCTTCTGCGTCTTCCACGGCTGACCGAGGTAGTCGTACACCCACGGCACCCCGAAGTCGATCTCGTTACCGGCCCACATGTAGGGCTCGTTGGGACCGGCGTTGAGCTGGCCGAAGAAGGTGTCGAGCCGCTGGGACGCGGCGGCACGGCCGCCCATGGCGGTGATCAGCCCCGCGGTGTTCTGCGGGACCAGCCAGTTGTACTGGGCGGCGTTGCCCTCGTCGAAGCCGTCCTGGCCGAACTTGCCCTCCGGCGGCGGCTGGAACCCCGGACCGTCGGGGAAGCGGCCGTCCTCACCGCGCGGCTGGAGATAGTCCGTGGCCGGATTGAGGATGTTCTGCCAGTTCTGGCTGCGGAGCGTGAAGGTACGTGCGGTGCTGTGGTCCCCGGCGGCGGTCGCGAGCCGGGCGATGGCGAAGTCGTCGATCGCCCACTCCAGCGTGACCGAGGCGCCGACGCGCTGGTGGTCACCGCGTGAGGCGTCGTTGTTGGGCGCGTAGCCGCGCTCGACGTAGTTGGCGATGTCGGGCCGCTCCTTGTACGCGCCCGGCGTGGAGTCAACCGTGGTGGCGCCCTTGACCAGGTACTTCAGGGCGGTCTTGAGGTCGAAGTCCCGGGCGCCGTAGGCGTACAGGTTGGCGATGAGAGCGACGGAGTTGTCGCCGGTCATCTGCCCCGTGTACCCGTTGGCGAAAGGCCAGCGAGGCCACCACCCGCCCTGCACCGCGTCGTTGACCAGCGACTGGGCCATGTCGCTCGCCTCCTTCGGCCACAGCATGGCCTGCAGCGGCGCGAGCGAGCGGTAGGTGTCCCAGTCCGAGAAGTTGGCGTACTGCGTACGCCCCTCGGGCAGTGTGCGGACCTTGTTGTCGAACCCGATGTAGCGCCCGTCCGTGTCGTTGAACGTGTTCGGATGCATCAGCGAGTGGTACAGCGCGGTGTAGAACGTCTTCAGCTGGTCGGTGTCCCTGCCCGCGACCCGGGCCTTGCGCAGCGCCGCCGTCCACTGGTCCCGGGTCTGCTGGTGCAGCTTGTCGAGGCTCCAACCCGGCACCTCGGAGGCCATGTTGGCCCTGGCTCCGTCCACGGAGACGTACGACATGGCGATCTTGGCGCGCACGGTGCGCGTCCCGGCGGTGTCGAACGTCAGATACGCGCCTGCCTTGGGCGCGTCCACCGCGTCGCTGCCCTTCGACACGGACTTGCCGTCCCAGGTGCCGTGTGCGGTGAAGGGGCGGTCGAAGGTGATCGCGTAGTGAACCGTGTACTCGTTCCCCTTGCCGCAGAAGTTCCCCGTGGTCGCGGACCCGGTGACCTGCCGGTCGCCTACCACGTGCATATCGGCGTGCTTGTCCCCCGCGAGGCTGGCGCCGCCCTTGACCAGGACCTGTGCCGCGTCCCCGCCCTCGGGAAAGGTGAACGCGGCCAGCCCGGTGCGGGTCGTGGCGGTCAGCTCGGCGCGCACCTTCGAGTCGTCGAGGGTGACCGCGTAGTAGCCGGGCTCCGCCTTCTCGCCGGTGTGCGAGAAGTGCTCGGTCCGGTCCCACGGAGCGGCACCGACATCGCCGGTCACCGGGAGGATCGGTACGTCACCGAACGCGGTGCAGCCGACCGAGGCGTGATCGATGCTGAAGCCCCGGATGGAGTCGCTGTGGTACTGGTACCCGGCGTACGAACCGGCCGTGTCGGGCGAGAACTGCATCATCCCGAACGGGGCTGCGGGGCCGGGGAAGTTGTTGATCTCGCCGACGGTCGAGCCGCCGCTTCCGGTACCGATGAGCGGGTCGACGTAGTCGGACGGGTCGTCCACGAGGCGCGCACCGGCCTGCGTTCCGTGTGACAACGTTGTCAGAGCAAATGAAGCCGGTGTCGCCGTTCCGGCGAACAACAGCGCCGCGACTGCGGCGACTGCGCCACGAGTCTTCCAACGTCTCACGTGTGCCTCCTGCTGAGGGTCGAGGGTCGAGCCCACCACACACTCAGGTACCGGCCCCGCCCGGTCAAGAGGGCGTACGGAGAAACAAGATCGCGCCCCGGGGTCCGGTCCGGAGGTTCTGCCCGGAGCGGAAGCCGGATGGAGCGGCTCGGCCGGGGGCAGTTGAGGGAAGACCGGCCGCAGCAGCCGGCCGGTCGGGCCCTGGGGAGGACCAGGGCGGTGGCGACGGCGGAACGGGCGGGCGAATGACATCGACGGCGGCTTACGACGAGATCGCGGACTGGTACGAACAGGAGTTTCTCGGCGGCCGGGACGCCGAGAACTCCGACGGCAATCCCCGCGCCCTCGGCGGATTGCTCGGTCAGCTCCTCGGCGCGGGAACCGGGACCTGCCTGGAGATCGGCTGCGGTACCGGCATCCACGCCGACCGGGTGCGCCGCCTCGGCCGCACGCCGGTCGGTGTGGACATATCCGGCGGGATGCTGCGGCACGCCCGTGACCGTATGGCGGTCGTGCGGGGCGACGCCGCGTGTCTCCCCGTCCGCGACGCCTCCGTTCCGGCGGTCCTCGCGGTCATGGTGCACACGGACATGCCCAGTTATCCGGACGTGCTCCGCGAGGCTGCCAGAGTGCTGCGCCCCGGCGGCGTGTTCGTGCACATCGGCGTTCACCCGTGCTTCTGCGGAGGGTTCGTCGACCGCGGTGACCCCGACGCCGTGGTGGTCCGGCCCGGCTATCTCGACGGGCGGCGGACGAAGGAGTCCTGGACGGACCGTGGGATACGGGACAAGGTCGGGGCCGGACACCTTTCGCTGCCCGGTCTGCTGAACGCGTTCCTGGACGCCGGGCTGATACTCGAAGGCTTCGCCGAGCACGGCGCTCCCACTCCCGTGGTCATGGGCGTCACGGCACGCAAACCGGAATGACCCGCGACGGCGTCCGGGGCGGCGCACGCTCCGGGCGGGGGCGTGTGTCAGCTGGGGTCCGGCCCCGCCCAGGAGCAGCGCAGGGCGGCGGTGACGAACCCCGGGCCGAAGGCCAGAGCGACACCGGATTCACCGGCGGAGGGCGGCGTGCCGTGCAGCTTGTCCAGGATGGCCAGCACGCTGACGCCGCCCAGGCTTCCCGTCTCGGCCAGTACGGCACGGGAATGCCGGGTGTGTTCCTCGCCGAGTCCCAGGCTCTTGGCCACATCGGTGATGATGCCGGGGCTTCCCGGGTGGATGACGGCCCAGTCGGGAACCTTGTGGTCCAGCCAGTCAAGAACGTACGGCATCGACTCCGCTGCCCCCTTCTGTCCCGCCTTGGTGCTGTCGAAGTGGAGCCCGCTGGTGTCCAGGCTTCCGCTGTAGAAGTCCTCCGTGTGGTGCAGGAGCAGTTCGAAGGTGTGCGCGGCCACCGGGTCCTCGATGCGCAGGCCGGGCTCGGGCGGCGGCTCCGTGGAGACGACGCAGGCACCGGCCGAGTCCCCGAAGAGTGCCTTGTAGATCATGCTCTGGATGTTCGTGTCGCGGTGGTTGTAGACGGAGCTGATGACTTCCGAGACCACGACCAGGACCTTGGAACCCGGCCGGGCGGCGGCGAACTCCGCGGCACGTACCAGCGCCTGGATGCCGCCTGCGCAGGCGAGCGTGGTCATCGCGATGCGCCGGGCCCGGACCGGGAGTCCCAGAGCATTGGCGAGTTGAACGTCGAGACCGGGTATGCCCCAGGTCGTGGAGTGCGAGGTGACGATCGCGTCGATCTCCGACGGCTGGACGGCCGCGCGCTCCAGGGCCCCGCGCGCGGCTTCCTCGCCCATCCGGACGGCGTGCCCGAAACCTGACCGGACCCGTTCCGTGATGTCGGCGTCCCCCGCGATGGCCGGGGAATCCAGGGGGGCCACGAAATGGCGGTTGTCCACCTGGAGATTGCCGATCACCCGCTCGTACACTTTCAGCCGCGGATCGTCCGGATGATGGCGTGCGATGTCATCGATGATCGCACGCGTGTCCACCCTGAATCGAGGCAGGGCGATCGCAGGACGGCTGACGTAGACGGGCATTGGGCAGCTCCCACACATGTATTCGAGATTCCGTGCCAACAACGTACGTCAGTACGACCGTTCGTTCATGGGAGTTGCTGCGGCCGGTCGTGCTTCCGGCTACGCCCGAAGGGGAACCGTCTGCCGTGGTCAGGCCCGGGATGCGCTTCCTTCGCGGTCGGTCCCGCCGTCGTGAATCACCTGCTGGTCCGTCAATTCTCCTTTCCAGAAAGGCGATCGGGCATAGGCGGACCGGTCGGCCCGTAGATCGGGGTCTCTGCGGTGTTCGCTCGGCGGGCCCGGCCGAAAGGCCAGCAGAATGAGCCTGGCCCCCGTCGAACTCACCGGTTCCGCCGCGCAGACACTCACCATGCCCTCGCCCAACTGGGGATGACGCAAGGGGCGTTGCGCCCCATCGGGGAACGGCAGGGCCAGAAATGGGATGTCCGCGTAGAGAGGGCCGGCCACCGGGTCGCGCTGCACGTACTCCTCGATCCGGGCGAGATCCTTGTTGTCCGGCCTCTCCTGGGCGGCCCGGCGCAACTGGCCCAGCACGAAGGGCGCCCAGCTGCGTTCCCAGTCCAGCAGCAGGGTATGGCGCTCCGGATGCGCGGCCATGAACAGCAGGGCGTTCTCCGGCGGGACGGCCCCGGGGAAGAGATCCCGGTACTCCTGATTGCACGTGATGAGATTCCAGGCCGAGTCGACCAGGTAGGCGATCACCCCGTGAATCAGCTCCACGGCCCCCCAGGCTCCGGGGACCTCCATTCCGGAGGTGTTGTGCAGGGGCGCGGGCACTTCACGGCGCGTCAGCCAGTACAGCGCCGTCCATTCCTGCTCCGTCATCCTCAACAGCCTTGCCAGACTCGCGAGATAGGCCGGATTGGGCCGGTGCTCGGGTCCGTTGATCAGTCGTCCGTAGGTGCCCCGGGCCCGCTGGGTCAGGGTGTCGATCTGTTCCTGGCTGAGCCCGTTCACCGGGCGGCCCGCTCCGCTGCGCTCGGCGTATCCCACCGTCTCGGGCGCGATGGCGGCCCGACGGCTCTCCAGCAAGGATCTCAACGCAGCCGCATCTTGGGCGGAGAGCGTCACATTTCCCCCGTAACTGCCCGCTGAGTAGCGGGCCTGCAATTATCAGCAGGTCTTTTGCGTGGAAAGACTAGGCGACGGCCGCAAGACTCTGCCGTGTCGTAGGTGAACAGTGCAGAGTGTCTGCTGCAGTCGCGAAAGGTAGGAGACTTGCAATGCCATCCCACCGGTCCGTGCTCATCGTTGATGGTCACAGCGAGGTAAGCCTGGGGATCACGAAGGCGCTGCAAGAGTGCGGTGACAGGGTCGCCGTGACGTACTCCGGCCCGGATGCGCCCGTGGGCCCCGATCTGTCCGTGCCGTGCGACGTGACGGACGAATCCCAGATCGACGGCGCGCTGGCACTTGTCGAACAGTGTCACGGCCCGGTCGACATCATTATCGCGTCCATCGACCTGTCCTGCGATCTGATGCTCAGGGATGACCGGTTCGTCTCGGTCGCCGACAACGGGATCATCGGTACCTTCCGTCTGATCCGCAGGGCCATGCCGGGCCTGCGGGCGAGTGGACAGGGGCGGATCATCTTTCTCCGCGCCTCCGGCCAGGACGGCCTTTCCGCAAGGCAGTTCGGCAGCACCTCCGAGGCGGCGCTCCGGGGCTTCGTCAGCCAGATGTCCCGGGACGAGGCACTTCACGGCATCACCTGCAATGTCGTCACCCTGAATTCGCCGCTGGGCCGTCGCGTGTCCGCACGCAGCGCCGCCCGTACGGCGTCGGCCTGGCATCCGTCCGTCGATTCCGCGCTGCTGGCAGCGGCGGCCAAGAACGTCAAGCTGCTGGCGTCGCCTGATGCCGACGGAGTTAATGGCGAATACATCGGGGTGGAAAGCCGTTTGCTCATGGTCTCCTGACGTCCTGCCCAGCGCTGTGCCGACTGTTGAGCGGCATCGGCGTTCCGGCCCGGCTCTCTGCCGAGGCGCGGGCAGAAAGCACAGCGGCGCCACCGTGTTCAGGTCACGGTGGCGCCGCTGTGTGAGGTGAGCGCCTGGGCGATCCGGTGTGACGGGGGGAATCGCCTCAGGCGCTCCGGGGGGTGGCTGTTCGTAGGGTGTCGGACGAGATGTGCTCGTGATCGTCGGGCTGCAGGTTCACAAAGATCATTCCGTAGCGGATGACACACCTGACGGGCTGTGGCGCGCCACGTGGCCGTCGCACGCACCGAAATGCCTCCAGCTCACCGTCGACAGCATTGCGGCTGACTACGACGGGCTCACCAAAGACAGTCACCATCAGCGAATCGCCGGGCTCCGGCAATGCGCTGAGCAAGTCGATGAGATGCCATCCAGACCTGTGCGCCACGGCCATCTCGCGCCGGAACCGCCGGTCATCCGGTGGGGTTGTCATGGCGCGACGTTATGGGCGCGGATGTGCCGTTGTCGAGATCCTCACGGTCCTGAGCAAGCAGAACGAATGTTTTGAGACACAGCTTGGGCAAAATTCGACGGTACGGACCGGGTGTTTCACGGCGGATGGACCGATATCGAAAAAGTCCTAGTGAAACCAGCTTTTCTTCACGATCGAGAACGCGCCATGATGCCGATCAGCCGGTCGCGTCCCGTTTCTCCGGTGGCGCGTCGCCCCCGGGCGGCAGTGGTGAACCGTGAACCGCTCCGGTCCATCGGGTGCCCGTCCCGCACAGGTGATTCCTCGACCCGGTCCGAGCTGCGGAAACGCAAAATTGTCCGGTCGATCACCCAGTGTCCGTCAGAGGTCCACTCGAAAAGCACTGCTGCTCTGAATGATCGGGAGTGCTCGGAACTCCCTTGTCAACAGCAGAAAGTTGCATACACATGGCCACGTTTGATCGTCGGCGCTTCCTCCAGGCAGGCGGCGCGACAGCCGCATCTGCCGCCGCCCTCTCCATGTTCCCGCCGGCGATCGGCAAGGCCATGGCCCTGCCCGCGCTCTCCCGCAGCCGGTCGCTCAAGGACGTCCAGCACGTGGTGATCCTCATGCAGGAGAACCGTTCCTTCGACCACTACTTCGGTGGCCTCCGCGGGGTACGGGGCTTCGGCGACCCGCGTCCGGCACTGCTGCCCGACGGCAAACCGGTCTGGCACCAGCCGGCCGCCGCGACGCACACCGGACGGTACAACTCCCGCGGCCTGCCGGACAGCGCGACCGAGGTGCTGCCGTGGTACATCGACCCCAAGAACACCTCCGAGTACCTGGCGGGCACCGACCACGGCTGGAGCAGCGGCCACCTGGCCTGGAACCAGGGGCGCCACGACCAGTGGGTGAACCAGAAGCAGGACGCCCTCACGATGGGCTACCTCAAGCGCCAGGACCTGCTCTACCACTACGCCCTGGCCGAGGCGTTCACCATCTGCGACTCCTATTTCTGCTCGGTGCACGCCGACACGGCGCCCAACCGGATCCATCTGTGGACCGGCACCAGCGACCCGCGCAATGTGTACGGACGGCGGCCCAACGGCCCCGGTCTGAGCGAGCGCAACAACACCAACGGGTACACCTGGACCACGTATCCGGAACGGCTGGAGGCCGCGAAGGTCAGCTGGAAGCTGTACCAGGGGGGCACCGGTGAACCGGGCAGCCCCACGGACAACTACACCGACAACTCCCTGATGTTCTTCGAGAAGTACCAGGTGGCCGAGGGGGCGAGCGGGCCGCTCGTGGAGAAGGGTGCTTCGGACCACACCCTCAAGGAGTTCCGCGCCGACGTCGAACACGGCACGCTCCCGCAGGTCTCCTGGATCGTCCCGCCGTACAAGTACTCCGAGCACCCGTCCGCATCGCCGACCGACGGGGCCACGTACATCAACCTGGTGCTGGAGGCGCTCACCTCCAACCCCGAGGTCTGGGGCCGTACCGTCTTCATCGTCAACTACGACGAGAACGACGGCCTCTTCGACCATGTCGTACCGCCCATGCCGCCGGTCACCAGCGGGCCCGACGCCCAGGGCATGGTCTCCCGCGACCTGGTGAGGAGCCTCGGCGACGAGATCCTCGACCTCGGCAAGTACCCGGGCGAGATGAGCCCGCTGGTTCCCGGCGCGGATCCGGGCGGTCTCCAGCCCATCGGACTCGGGCCGCGGGTCCCGCTGTTGGTCGTCTCGCCCTGGTCGCGCGGTGGCTGGGTGTGCTCGGAGACCTTCGACCACACTTCGGTGCTGCAGTTCCTGGAGGCCAGGTTCGGTATCCACGAGCCGAACATCAGCGCCTGGCGCCGTTCCGTCTGCGGTGACCTCACCTCGGCACTCGACTTCTCCGGGGCGAACCCCGCTCCGGTCTCCATCCAGGTTCCCGCGCCGATCACTTCCGAGGGCAAGCCGTACCAGGTGCCGCTGCCCCAGAGCATGCCGTCCCAGGAGCCGGGCGTCCGGCGGGCCCGCGCCCTGCCGTACGACGTGCTGGTCAACGAGGGCGACGAGCACAAGGGGCGGTTCCAGCTGGACCTCGCCAACCGGGGTCGGGCCGGCGCCGCCTTCTACGTCTACGACCGCAAGCACCCCCAGTCGGCCCCGCGCCGCTACACCGTCTCCGCCCGGGACACCCTGAGCGACTACTGGCAGACCGCGGCGACCGGTGGTGCCTACCAGCTCGCCGCGTACGGTCCCAACGGCACCCTCTGCGAGTTCGCCGGTTCCGCCGCGGACGGGCTGCGGGCGCGGTTCAGCCACGACGGGGGTGACCGGATCCGGATCCGGATCACCAACCACGGGCGGACCACACGTACGGTGCTGGTCGCTGACGCCTACGGAACGAAGGGCAGCGGCAAGACCCACCGCCTGCACGCCGGCGCCTCCACGGAGGTCACGGTGTCGGTGCGCGCCCACTCCGGCTGGTACGACATCACGGTCACCGAATCCGGGGCCGGGGAGAGCGGCACGCCGTACCGGCGCCGCTGGTCGGGACATCTGGAGAACGGCCGCCCCAGCACCAGTGACCCGGGCCCGCACGGCTCCTGAGACAATGTCGATCATGGAAGCGAATACCCGGGAGGCCGAACTCGCCGCGGTCCGGACGCCCCCCTGGTCACTGCGTTCCGCGAGTTCCGCCGATGTGGAGACGATCGCGGAGCTGCGGGCGACGGTGATGCGGCCGGATCTGGAACGGCTCGGCCGGTTCGACGAGCACCGGGTCCGGCAGCGGCTGCGCGATTCCTTCTCCGCGCAGTACACCTCGGTCATCGTGGTCGATGGAGCTCTCGCAGGCTGCGTCACGCTCCGCCCGGCGCCGCAGGGGCAGTGGCTGGAGAGCTTCTACCTCGACCCCGGGGTCCAGGGGCGGGGGCTCGGCTCCGCTGTCCTGCGCACGCTGCTGGAGCGGACCGATACGGAAGGCGTGCCTGTCCGTCTCCACGTGCTGCAGGGCAGCGCTGCCCGACGGCTCTACGAGCGGCACGGATTCACCGTGGAGGACGAGGACCCGGTCGACGTGCACATGGTGCGCCGACCGGGCGCGTGCGTCACCGCGGGGTGAGTGCGTTCGCGGTACGCGAGCGGTGAGCAGTCGCCGGTGACCGGTGCTGACGTCCGGTCACCGGCCGACTGCCTGCCCGTTCGCCCGGCCGGGCGGGTACGGGCTACGAGGGCAGGTGGCCCTGCAGGGCGCGCACGAGCCCGCTTTCCGCATCGGCGGTGAGACTCCGGTGGTAGGCACTGTCGTACGCCGGATCTCCCGCCGCCTCACGCGCCTGCCGCTCCCACGCGTCGCGGATCACACCGAGTTCCGGTGTGCCGCGGTGCGGGTGGCCGATCATGCGCCAGTAGACATGGCCCGTTCCTGAGGTACGGGCGGCCTCCACGCCGTCGCCCTGCGCCGCGATCGCACCGGCCAGCAGATCGAGACCGAGGGCGATGCCCAGGCTGTCCCGCAGCTGGTACTTGCCCGCGAGCATCGAGCGTGCGTGGTCCTCCGCCTCACGGGGCCGACCCTGCAGGAGGTGTATCAGGGCGAGTTGGTGGTCGGCGTACGCGCGGGCCCAGTACTCGCCGTAGCGCAGGCTGAGTTGCTGGAGGTTCGTGGCGTCCTCGTACGCGTCGTCGAGACGGCCGAGAGCGGACAGGGCGAAGACTCTTATCACCCGGCACCGCAGTTGTGAGGGGGCGGCCAGCGGGTCGCCGGGCAGGCTGCGCAGAGCGTGGTCGCTGACGTCGTGAGCGGTCTGCGGCCGGCCCATCATCAGGTAGTTGAAACTGACGAGATGGGCTGCGGAGAGCATGGATTCCGCGTCGTGGTCGTGCCATGCGGCGACGCTGCACCGCTCGCCGAACTCCCGTGCGGACTCGTGGTCGCCCTGCAGCGTGAGGGTGATGCCCAGTGCCCACAGGGCGCGGGTGTGGTGCTTGCTCCGGCCGGAGTCGATGCGCAGGGCCCGTTCGAGATAGACGCGGGCCCGTTGAAGGTGGCCGCAGCAGCTCCAGAAGAGCCCGGTGCAGCCCGCCATCTCCACGGCCTTCTCGGAACCTTCCGCGAGGAGATGGTCCAGGGCGGCGCACAGATCCGCGTCGGTCTCGGCGATCCTGCGGTACCAGGCGACCTGCTGCGGGCCGAGCCAGCAGGTGTGTGCCTGGCGTGCGACATCGGCGAAGTGTTCGGCGTGCCGTTGCGCGAGGGGTTTCCGCTCGTCCAGTTCGTCGAGCCACATGGCTCCGTATTCGCGCAGGGTGTCGAGCATCCGGTACCGGGAGCCGTTGTGCTGCAGCACGGACTGGGTGGCGAGCCTCGCCATGAGCGCGGGAATGGCGTCGGCGCGGAGCGGGCCGCCGGAACAGACCGCCTGGGCGTCCGCTTCCTCGATGGCGCCGGGAAAGACGGAGAGCCTGGCCCAGAGCAGGCGCTCGGTGGGGGTGCAGAGCTCGTGGCTCCAGCCGATGGCGGTGCGCAGGGCCCGGTGGCGCTCGGGCCATACGGTCCGGTCGGTGAGGAAATCGAGCCGGGACCCGAGCCGGTCGGCGATCTGCTCGACGCTGTTCTCCGCGAGCCGGGCGCAGGCCAGTTCGAGGGCGAGCGGAATTCCCTCCAGCCGGCGGCAGATCCGGACGGCTGCCGCGGTGGTGCCGGGGGTGTCGAGCGAGACATGCGGCGCGGCGGTAGCGGCGCGGTCGCGGAAGAGCCGCATGGCCTCCTCGCCGTCACCGCCCGCAGCCAGCGGGGGTACGTCCAGACGGTATTCGCCGCGCACGCCGAGAGGCTTTCGGCTGGTGGCGAGGACGGCCAGTCCCGGTGCGGCAGCCAGGAGTTCGCGCACCAGGTGGCTGCACGAGTCGATGATCCGCTCGCAGCAGTCCAGGACGAGCAGCAGATTCCTGTCGGCGAGCCGCTCGCAGAGCGCCTCCACGGGGCGCGCCAGGTCGTGGTCCAGGAGCCCGACGGCATCGGAGACGGTGCCGATGAGCAATCGGTCGTCGTAGAGATGGGACAGGTCGGCCCACCACACGCCGTCGGCGTACCGCTCGCTCGCCCGGTCGGCGGCGCGAAGAGCCAGCCTGCTCTTGCCGACTCCGCCACTGCCCGTGAGCGTGACCAGCCGGTGTTTCTCAAGTGCCCGTGCCGCATCGCCCAGTTCGCTGATTCGGCCGACGAAACTGGTCGTCACGACGGGAAGATTGCCCACCACGCGTACATCTTGGACCCGTCGCGATCGAAGGCCGATACCCGCGGCGAGGAACGGCCAGAATTGGCTGATAGTGAATGTCAAGTGTTCAAGAAGCGCCACGTGTTGGCGTTATGTGGCGACATCAGTTCTTAGTTGGTATCCACACGGAACAGAGTGGAACATGCGCCCCGGCCGGAGCGGCGGAGCGTGTACGAGTGCCCGCGTACCGGGCGCAGCGGAACGGCACGGGTGCGGAGCCGGGAGAGCTGCCCGGCGGGGGAGTGGCTGACGCTCGGCCGTCGGAACCAGCACCCGTGCCGTCGTCACCTCACTGACCCATGACGTACTTCACCGTCGGTCCGGTGGTCCAGCCGCCGTCGACGGCGAGCTCGGCCCCGGTGACGTACGACGCGGCGTCGGAGAGCAGGAACACCACGGCGCCCGCGATCTCGTGCGGCTCGCCGACCCGGCCCATGGGGGTGTTCGGGTAGTTCCCCTCGCCCTGCTGGATGCCGACCGAGGCGGTCATCGGCGTGTACGTCATGCCGGGGTGGACCGAGTTGACACGGATCCGCGCGGTACCCAGCTCCACGGCGCCGATCTTGGTCAGGCCGCGCACGCCCCACTTGGACGCGCCGTAACCGGCGGTCAGCGCCAGACCCATCAGGCCCGCGGCCGAGGAGATGTTGACGATGGAACCGCTGCCGTTCTCCTTCATCGCGGGGATGACGGACTTCATACCGATGAAGACGCCGGTGAGGTTGATGTCGAGAACCTTGCGGAAGTGCTCGACGGACTCGGCCTCCAGGAGCTGGCCGGTCGAGATACCGGCATTGTTGACGAGCCCGTGGATCCCGCCGAACTCGGCGGTCGCGAACGCGGTGACCCGGGCCCAGTCCTCCTCGGACGTGACGTCGTGCCGCAGGAAGCGGGCGCGCGCGCCGAGTTCGGCGGCGGTCGCGTTGCCCTCCTCGTCCAGGACGTCCGTGATCACCACGTTGGCGCCGGCCGCGACCGCCTGCCGTGCGGCTTCTGCGCCCAGGCCGCGTGCGCCGCCGGTGATGATGACGGTCTTGTCGGTGAGGTCGTTCATGATTCTTTCCTTCGTTCTTCAGGTGCGGGGGATTCGTCCGGTACGGGCGCCGTCAGCAGGGCGGCTGTCATCGCCACCAGGTCGGCGGCGAAGAGCGGCTCGCCGGTGAGGGGCGTCGCGCCGGTGAGGTACTGGCGGGCGCGGTCCGCCATCGCCGCGCCGACCAGGGTCAGCGCCAGGTCCAGCCGTTCCAGCCGGACCGGTTCGGGCAGGGTGTCCAGGCACTCGTCGAGCCGTCCGATGAGCAGCCAGTAGACGGTCCCCTCAAGGGTGGGGTGCGGGGTGCGGCTGCGGACCCCGCTCTCATGGCTGAGCTGCGCCGAGATCTGGAGGCACCGCTGCCCGCGCTCGGTACGCAGCTCGCTCGCCTCGGCGGTGACGAGTGCGGTGAGCAGCCCGCGCAGGTCGTGATCGTCCTCGCCGATCAGAGTGCGCAGCACCTGCTCCGTACGCTGCTGGCGCCCGGCCATCACGGCGTTCAGCAGGCCGTTGCGCGAACCGAAGTGGTACTGCACGGCTGACGGGTTGCTCTGCCCGGCCAGCCGGATGATGTCGCGCAGTTGAGCGCCGTCGACGCCCTGCGCCGCGAAGATCTCCTCGGCCGCGCGGATCAGTTTCTCCCGGGTCTCGGGCCCTGATGTTCTCGCCATGCGGCAATTCTAATGCTGGGCATTATTAAAAGCGAATGGGCTGGCCGGTGGGTGTACCGGGTGTGGTCGGGGGGCGTGCGCGAGTGTGAGCGGGCCGTCGGGGCCCGCGCGCCACGTCCACCCGCGGAGCCGTCCGAAGTGGGTGCGTCCGGAAATCTGAGAAATCTTCCCGGAGCCCACATCCATTGGGCCCTTTCGTTCGTCTCATGTGCGAGCGGCCCTCCCATGGGGCCGCGCTGTAGCGGCATTTGGAGCATCCACCTTGAAAATTGGCATTAAGGGCATGCGTCGCGTTTCGGTCGTCGCTGTCACCGCTGGTGCGGTGACAGCAGCTGGGGCGTTCGGCGCCTCGGCGCAGGCGGCCACGCCCAAGACGCCCACGATCGTCGCCAAGGGCGGCTTCGTGATGAACAACGGCTCGGGGAAGACCCTCTTCACCAAGGCCGCGGACACCCGTCGTTCCACCGGCTCCACCACGAAGATCATGACGATCCGGGTGGTGCTGGCCAAGAAGAACCTCAATCTGGATTCGAAGGTCACGATCCAGAAGGCGTACAGCGACTACATCGTGTCGAAGAACGCCTCGTCCGCCCACCTGATCGTGGGCGACAAGGTCACCGTCCGGCAGCTGCTGTACGGTCTGATGCTTCCGTCCGGCTGTGACGCGGCGTACGCGCTGGCCGACAAGTACGGCAGCGGTTCCACGCGCGCCGCACGCGTCAAGTCGTTCATCGGCCAGATGAACTCCACCGCCAAGAGCCTCGGATTGAAGAACACCCACTTCGATTCGTTCGACGGCATAGGGGGCGGCTCGAACTACTCGACGCCGCGCGACCTGACGAAGCTCGCCAGCAACGCGATGAAGTACTCCACGTTCCGCACGGTCGTGAAGACGAAGTCCACGAAGCAGAAGGTCACGACGAAGAGTGGCGGCTACCGCTACATGTCGTGGACCAACACCAACAAACTGCTCAGCAGTTACTCGGGGACCATCGGGGTCAAGACCGGGTCCGGCCCGGAGGCCAAGTACTGCCTGGTCTTCGCCGCCACCCGGGGCAGCAAGACGGTCATCGGCACGGTGCTCGCCTCCACCTCGGAGACGACCCGTACCGCGGACGTGAAGAAGCTGATGGACTACGGCTTCAAGAAGTAGCCCGTCCAGCATTCCGAGGAGGCCTGCTCGCGACCGGAAGGCCGCGAGCAGGCCTCTGTGCCAGGATGCCGTTATGGACGGGACACCTGAGCGCGGTTCCGCGCAGGACGCGGCGCGCCGCCGCTACGAGGAAGTGCTGGGCGCCTGGAACCGCCGGGACGCGCGGGGCTTCGCGGCACTGTTCGTCCCTGACGGGCTCCTGGTCGGCTTCGACGGCAGCCAGGTACGCGGCTCGGAGGTCGAGGACCACCTGACGCCGATCTTCGCCAACCATCCGACGGCCACCTTCGTGTCGAAGGTGCGGGACGTACGGCCGCTGGGCAGGGACGCGGTCGTGCTCCACGCGATCGTCGGGATGGTGCCACCCGGGCAGACGGATCTGGAGCCCGCGGTGAACGCCGTACAGACCCTGGTCGCCGAATTCCGGGACGGAACCTGGTCGGTGGCGCTGTTCCAGAACACTCCGGCGGCCCACCACGGCCGTCCGGAACTCGTGGAGCAGCAGACCGAAGAGCTCCGGCAGGTCCTCAAGGGCGCGCCGGAGCAGGGCCTGTAGACGGTACGGACGCGACGAGAATCCGGCGGCGCCACTTGTTGCGGCCCGGTGAACGTTCCGGCCCCCGGGAATACGTGCAGGGGGAACCGGCTTTTCGCTGCTGATCCGACGGAGGCCGCGCAGGGGGCCGATGTGCTGAACCGGAGTGAGGGAGCTCATGCCCAGGGCATACGTATTCACCCGCAGTGGCGGGCCGGAAGCAGAGGCCTTCGTCGAGCAGGAGGTACCGGTCCCCGGACCCGGTGAACTGCTCGTCGCCGTCCGGGCGGCCGGGGTGAACCCGGTCGACTGGAAACTGCGGACCGGATACCGCAGGCCCGGCAGCGAGCCACCGACGTTTCCCGTCGTCTTCGGCAGCGAGGCCGCCGGAATCGTGGAGCGGACCGGTCCGGGCGTCGAAGGGTTCGAACCCGGTCAGGCCGTCTTCGGTAACCCGCTGACCGGCGGTTACGCCGAGTACACGCTGATGCCCGTCGCCGTCACCGCGCACAAGCCGGACGCTCTGTCGTTCACCGACGCCGCTGTGCTGCCGGTCGCGGCAGCGACCGCCTACGACGGCGTGCGCCAGCTCGGTCCCGCGCCCGGCTCGACCCTGCTGGTCAACGGCGCGGGTGGCGGGGTCGGCGTGGCCGCCGTCCAGATCGCCCGCCATCTCGGTGTACGCGTCGTCGGCACCGCGAGCGCGGACAAGAAGAACTTCGTCGAATCGCTCGGCGCGGTGCACATCACCTCCGGACCCGGCGTCACCGAGCGGGTACGGGCGGTAGCCCCGAACGGCGTCGACGCGGTCTTCGACCTGGTCGGCGGTGACGCGCTGCGGGCCGTGGCCGGGCTGGTCACCGACCGTACGCGGCTGATCAGCGCCGGAGGTAAGCCGCTGGCCGTGGAACTCGGCGGGGCTGCCGTCGAACGGGCCCGTAACGCCGCAGTCCTCGACGAAGTGGCGGGCCTCGCCGTCAGCGGCGTCCTGCGCACGTATGTCACGCGGACCTTCCCGCTGGCCGAGGCCGCCGAAGCGTTGCGGGCCGTGGAGGGCGGGCACACCCGGGGCAAGATCGTGATCGAGGTGGCCGGATGACCATCCCGGACCAGGCCGCTCACGCGACCCATCCGCTGGACAATCCGGTCCGTGCCTCGCTGACCGGCCCGCACGCCCGGTTCGCCGAGCGCAGGGGCCGCGTACTGCGCTACCCGGCCGGGGTGTCGCCCTGGTTCGCGCTGCCCGACACCCCGGACGCGTCGGACTGGGCCGATGCCGCCGCGCTCGCCGGGCCCGGTGGGGCTGTCACCCTCACCGCGTTCCGCCGGCCGCCACCGGACAGCTGGGAGCGCACCTTCCACGCCGAGGGCGTCCAGCTCGTCGACGACGGGGTGGAGGCGGCGCCCGACCCGGAAGCCGTACGGCTCGGCGCCGACGATGTGCCGGAGATGCTCGAACTGGTGGCCCGCACCCGGCCGGGACCGTTTCTGCCGCGTACGGTCGAGCTCGGAACGTATCTGGGTGTCCGGCGCGAAGGTGTTCTCGTCGCCATGGCCGGGGAGCGGCTGCACCCGCCGGGCTGGAGTGAGATCAGCGGCGTCTGCACCGATGAGGCCGTGCGCGGACAAGGACTGGGCAGCAGGCTCGTACGGGCTGTCGCCCATGAGATCAGGGAGCGGGACGAGACACCGTTCCTGCATGCGTCGGCGGCCAACACCGACGCGATCCGGTTGTACGAATCGCTGGGGTTCCGGCTCCGTCGCCGGACCTCGTTCCTTTCGGCGCTCGTACCGCCGCAGCGGTCCGGTGCCGAGCAGGCCGGGCCGGGACAGCGGAAAGCCCGGCGCGTGGCCGGGCCGTTCGCTTGAGCAGGAATTCGGGTGTGCGGGGCGGGCCCCCGTTGGCGGGCGGGCCGGGGGCCGCGGGCGTCAGCCGGCGGACGGGCCGGGTGAGCCGGTTCTTACGGGTGCGGTTGACCGGGGCCGGGCGAAGCGAAGTCGCCCGTGGTGCCGGCGGCTCGTCGGTCCGGCCGACGAGCCGCGCTGCCGGGGCGGTGAAGTGCCGACGCGTCGAGTGGCGTGGCTCTCTTCACCCGTCTCAGTAGGCGGAGTTGACGTTGTCGATCGAGCCGTAGCGGTGGGCCGCGTAGTTGGCCGCAGCGGTCAGGTTCGCGACGGGGTCGGTCAGCTTGTTGGCCGTGCCCTTGACGTGGTACCTGTCGAACGTGGGCTGGATCACCTGGAGGAGTCCCTTGGAGGGGATGCCGTTCCGGGCGTTGATGTCCCAGTTGTTGACGGCGTTCGGGTTGCCGCTCGACTCACGCATGATGTTGCGGTGCAGACCCTCGTAGGTACCGGGAATGCCCTTGGCCTTCATGATGGCGAGCGACTGCTTGATCCAGCCGTCGAGGTTGTTCTTGTAGACCACGGGGGCCTTGCGCACCGTGGAGCGGTTGGCGGCTTCCTTCGCGACGTGCTTCTTCTTCGCGGCAGCGGCGGCCTTGGCGTGGTCGGCGGCGGAAGTGGAGGGCTTGCTCTTCGCAGCCTGCTTCGCCGTGTCCGTCTTCTTCGCGTCCGCCTTGGTGTCCTTGGCCGCGTCCTTGGTCGTGCTCTTCGCCGGGAGACCGTTGGTGGAGACCGGCTTGACCGCTGCGGAAGCGTGCGACGCCGGGGGCTGCGCGCTGCTCGGCACGACGGTGGCCACCACAGCGGTGCTGGCGCCTGCCGCGACGAGGACAGCGGTGGCGATCTTGTGCTTGCGGGTGGTGCGGGGCAGGGTGACGCGGGGCAGGGTGAAGCGGGGCATGCGGGCCTCTTCCATACGGGGGCAACGGGGGGTGGCCTTCGGCGGCGCGTATCTGGCGGGACCGAGTGGCTTGGCCGCGTTCGCCGGTTGGCGTTGGTCGCTGGCTCGTTCTCGGTGCTTGCCGAGATCCATGGTTAGCGCGCCCCATCAGTGGAGGCAATGCCCCCTTGTACTACCCCTCATCGTGAGATCGTGTGAAATGCCCGAAATTGTGGCCGTTTTTTCCGTGTGTGCCCGGGGAGAGGGTCGACTATCCGCCTTCGTACGTGACCTAGGTCCTGTGTCTGGCGTCACCGGGCAGGGCGCCTCGAAGGCGTTCCGAAGTTGTGTGGGTCACACGGAAATACGGGTGCGCGGGTGGGGGAATCCGGCTGGGGGGACCGCAGTTGGGCGAGACGGCCGTCACAGTTCGGCCGCTCTGCCGGTGGAGGGGCGGGCCGTTGCCGCCAGGGCCCTGGGCGAGCGGGTGCCTCTCAGGATCCGGTCTCCCCTGTACAGAGAGGGGAGTACGGGCCGGATCCGTGCCGCCGAGGGGCTCCCGGCCCGGAACCCGATGGTGGGGGACGGACTCGCTACGGAACGTGAGGTCGGCGATACGGCGCACCCTGCAGCCGTACGGACCTCGCACCGGCCGTGCGGACCTCGCGCCGGCCCGGCTGTCGAGGGGCCCACGCGCGCGGAACTACTTCTCCGCGATCACCGGATCGATCATCTTGTGCAGCTGCGCCTCGCTGATGGCACCCGCCCTCCGCGCGGCGATCTTCCCGTTCCGGTCGAGGACCACGGTGGAGGGGAGGGTCTGCGGATTCAGGGTGCCCGGAGGGAAGCGGAGGAGCAGCTTGCCGGTCGGGTCGTCCAGGCTCCGGTACGGAACGCCGTGGTCCTTCTCGAAGGCCCTGGCGGGTCCTGGCCTGTCACGGGTATTGATCCCGACGAACTCCACGCCTCTGGGCGCCAGTTGCCCGGATACCCTCACCAGGTTCTTGGCTTCCTCGCGACAGGGCGGACACCACGAACCCCAGAAATTCACCACCACGACCTTCCCGCGGTAGGCGGCACGCACATCGAGCGCACTGCCCCGGAGGTCCTTGCCCGAGAGCTCGGGTGCGGACGTGCGGTCGCTCTTCCGGACGGAGACGATGCCGTCGGCGTCGGTCACCCGACCGGTGTCCTTGGAACTGCCCGCTCCGGTCCCGGAATCACAGGCCGACAGAACGAGCGTGCAGGCCAAGAGAGTTGCGCCGGACAAGGCGGTGCGGCGGAGAGCGCTGTTACGGCGAGCGGGGCGCGTAGGAGGCATGTGAAATGTTCGCACGCCTCCTACGCGGTCGGCTTCCCGGGCCTGTCACCGCATCGGGCGGTGTGCCCGCCACCGGAACGGACCAGCACGGTCGGCACCACGAAGGTGCGGCGCCGGTCCGGGCGCCGTCGGCCAGGGGCTGAGTACTCAGGCGAAGGCGCGCTCCGCTTGGATCTCCTCCAGCGGCTTGCCCGCCGTATCGGGCATGAAGGCGAATCCGACAACGGCGCTGACCAGCAGGAAAACGGTCAGCAATCCGGCTACGGGCCGGATTCCGGTGCTCGCGAGAGTGGGGACGAAGAGGCTCCAGATACCGACGAACGTGCGCGAGAGGCCGAAGGTGAGGCCCTGCGCGGTGCCCCGCAGCATCGTCGGGAACAGTTCCTGGCTGAAGATTTTGTAGAGCGGCTCTCCTGCGAAGGTCCCACCCACGGAGAAGAGCAGAATATTGAGGATGATCACCGGGATGGTGAAGGGAAGGACCAGATAGATCAGGTAGGCGATCACCTGCATCGCCCCGCCCACGCCCCACATCCATTTCCTGGTCAGATGGCTTCGGTCGGCGTATCTCATGAAAAAGAACGCCGAGCCGATGGTCACCGCGAATCCCGCACAGGAGAGGCCCACACCGGCGGACTGACTTCCGGCATGAAGTGTCTTGATCATGTAAGGGGTGAAGATTCCGTTGGTCGCGGCGGCCAGCCCCCAGAAGAGGTAGATCGTCCCCGTCCAGATCAGAGCTCTGCGATTGGCGCCCCGGAACAGTGCGCCGAGGGAGCGCTTGACCAGGGCCGGGGAGGCGGCAGCCGATTGCCAGCGCACTGATTCGGACAATCCCCTTCGCAGGGCCCAGGTCACCAGTGACACGACGAACAACTGCAGGAACACGATCCGGATGCCGAGCAGGCCCAGCGGGGTCAGGACCAGGGCGAGCAGCAGAACGATCACCGGGCCCAGGCACCACGCCACCTGGGTGAAGCCGAGGAGTTTGCCGCGTGCCGTGGCCGGCGCGAATTCGCCGACCAGGGCCAGCGAGGTCGGCACGTCGGCTCCCACGGCGAGGCCGACGACGAAAGTGCCTCCGAAAAGCATGGGCGAATTGACGGCCAGGGCGATGCACAGGATTCCCGCCGCATACACCAGCAGGTCGTACTTGAAAATGCGCTTGCGACCCAGCTTGTCACCCAGTCGACCGCCGATGAACGCGCCGATCGCGCAGCCGATGGCATTCGGTCCCAACGCGGCAAGAAGTCCCACCGCGCTGTCGCTCAGGTGCAGGTACGACTGGAACAGGACGAGTCCCGCACCTAACGCGACGATCGAACCCGCGTCCATGTATGCCGCCATACCGGCGAGGGCGGAGCACTTCCAGTGTTCACGCGTCGTCTTTTCCGACTCCTCCACCGGCGCCCCAGCGGTATCGCTGAAAGCGTCTTTCTCCTGAGGGAACATGTGGCTCTCCGGCTCTGTTCATGGCGGCTTCGGCAGGATCGGTCACATCGACGCGTACGTGTACGGCGGGACCGTGCGTCCGTGCACCGATTATCCCGGCAATGAACAGAGCGAGGTGTCCTGCCGTGCCGAATGGCGGGCTAACGGTTCGGCTGAATTCCTGAGCGGGCTGATTGAATTCCCGCCCTCGTGCGACGCCCGGGAACGGAGCCGTTTCAGCCGGTGTTCAGCCAGCCACGCGTGCTCAGTTCCGTGACGAAACCCTGGTACGACTCCTCCAGTGCGGCCTGCTCCCGCTCCACCGGATCGACCAGGATTCCCGTTCCTGCCATGGCCGCCGCGCTCGCCGAGAGGTCCGGGTGCAGTGTGCCGGCGGCGGCCAGCAGCGCTGCGCCGAACGCGGTCTCGGCCCGCTCGGCCACGCACAGCGGCCGGCCGAGAACCGTGGCGCGGACACGGGTCCACAGGGCACTGCGACTGCCGCCGCCCGCCGTGTACAGCGGACCCCGCACCTCGACACCCAGTTCCTGTACGCGCTCCAGTGCGAGGCGCTCCAGGAAGGCGACGCCCTCCAGCGCTGCCCGGTGCTCGTCCGCCTCGTCCAGCGGCGTACCGGTGGAGAAGCCGCGCGCGTCGCCGGAGACGAAAGGGAACCGCTCGCCCTCGCGGCGCAGCGGGTAGCTCAGGCACGAAGCGGGACCACGGGCGTCCGCCGCGGCGTCCAGTCCTGGAAGCCGGGCCGGATCCACCGCGGCCAGCGCCTCGCCACCGGTGTTGGACGCGCCGCCGGGCAGCCAGTAACCGTCCGGGTGGCGATGGCTGTAGAGGGCCCCCGCCGGATCGGTGACCAGCTCCCGGGTGACCCCCTTGAGGACGTACGTCGTCCCGAGCACGCCCACGAAACGGCCCGGCTCCACGGCGCCGGTCGCGATCTGGCCCGCGCATCCGTCCGTCATGCCGAGCCGGACCTGGCAGCCCGCAGGCAGCCCCGTCTCCGCCGCGGCGGAAACCGAGACCGAACCGGCCGGGGTGGCCGGGGCCTGCACCGCGGGGAGCAGGTCGGAAGGCACGCCGAGGGCGTCCAGGACCTCGGTGGCCCACTCGCCGGCGCGCGGGTCGTAGCCGCTCTTCAGCGCGTGGCTCCAATCGACGGCGACCGGGTGGCCGGTCAGTCTGCGGCCGATCAACTCAGGTGTGTGCAGGACGAGTTGCCCGGGAAGGGCCCGCTCGACGCACTGGACGAGCCTCCCCAGGGCGGCTGTCGGACCGACGGACAGTCCCAGCGCCCGCCAGCGGGGCTCGCCCAGTTCTTGTGCCCGCGCGTTGACAGCGGCGGCGCGCCGGTCGTCGTACATCAGGGCCGGGCCCACCGGTTCGCCGTCCGGGCCTGTCGGCACCAGCGTTCCGGAGGTGGCGGAGACGGCGACCGCGATCACCTCCCGGCCGCCGCCCGGCAGCTTCGCCGTGGCCTCCCGCAGGGCTGCGGCCGTGGCGGGCCACCAGCTGCGGGCATCCTGCTCACTGCTGCCGCCCGCGCCGCGTACCGGCTGGGGGAGCGCCGCCCGGCCCTCGGCGACGACCCGTCCGCGGGCGTCGGCACACAGCACCCTCACCGCGGCGGTGGCCACATCGATACCGGCCACGACGGGGACGGGAGCACGCGGGGCGTCGGCCGTGGAGCTCATGTGCGGGGTGGGTCCTTTCGTGCACGGATGCCCGGACGGGCGGCGTTCAGGTGGCGGGGGCGGCGAGCGGTTCGGTCGTCTCGTGCAGGGTCTTGCCCTGCGCGATGGCCTCCTCCGACTCCTTGGGCAGCTTCAGGAAGAGCGTGAGCCCGGCAGCGACGACGTACAGCCCGGCGAAGATCAGTACGACGCCGTCCCGGCCCAGCGGGCCGAGGAAGACCGAGACGATGGCGGGACCCACGAAGGCCGCGCCGCCCGCACCGAGATTGAGCAGCGCCATCGCACCGCCCTTGTTCCCGGGCGCCAGCGACGGCATCAGCGCGGAGATCGGAACGAACCCGGCAAGGGTCGCACCGTAGACCATGCCGACGCCGACCGCGATCCAGTAGTTGCCGGTCAGCAACTTGGGCACGAAGTACAGGGCGAGGACGCTCAGCGCACAGCCGACGGCGCCGAACCACCTGATGGTGGTTCGCCATCCGATCCGGTCACTGACCAGACCGAAGAGCAGGTTGAAGAAGATGTTGGTGGCGAACATGATCGACAACAACCGCAGCCAGTCGCCGTCGGTGAAGCCCATCTCGTCGGTGAAGAACGCCGGGAGGATCACCCAGAGGCCGAACTGCGGGGCGGTGTTGATGATGCGTACGACGCAGCCCACGGCGACCCTGGGGTTCGTCCAGGCGATGGAGAGGCTGCGGGCCAGGGACTGGACCGGCTTGACCCCGGGCGGTGCGAGCCGTGCGTACCCGGTGCGTTCGCGCACGCCGAGCAGACAGAAGGCCCCGCCGATCGCGATCACCGCGAGCGCGATCCAGAGCGTGCCGAACTTTCCGAGGAGCGGGTTGGTGACGGACGCCGTGAGCGAGCCGAGGGTGGGCAGGCCCCCGGTGAAGGCGAAGTAGAACCACCCGACGGCCGCGCCGAGCCTGGCCACCGGGGCGGTGGCGGTGATCCACACCAGGAAGGAGAAGGCGAAGAGCGGGTAGCCGAAGCCGCGCAGGCCGTAGAAGACCAGCATCAGCGCGAAGTTGTGCTGGGCGGCGCCGAGCGAGAGGAAGAGGACGTCGAAGACGATCCACACGGTGAGCCCGAGCTGCATCACCCGCCGTGGGCCCCAGAGTTCGGACAGTGCGCCCGACAGCCAGGAGGCGAGCATGACAGCGACGCCGTACGCCGTGATCACATAGCTGGCCCGCACCTCACTGCCGGCCCCGTGGCCCTCGATGAACGGGGCGATGAAGCCGGACTCGACGCCGTCTCCGATCATGAAGATCAGCACACCGATGAAGCCGAACAGCAGCGGCCGGGGGATGCCGACGCGGTTCCAGACCGTTCCCGTGCTCGCGGTGCGCGCGGCGGTGCTGCTCATGCTCGTGCCTCCACAGTGAGGTGCCATGGGCCTGCGGACCTACGCCGCAACGAGAACGCATCATGACCTCTGTGAAATTAACACGCAAGACTTTAGGATGCCTCGTTGTCAGCCGGTGGCCGCGACCCGGACGTCCGTGTGTTCCTTGAGCGCGGCGAGCAGTTCGCCGTCCACCTGGTCGTCCACCACCAGGTGATCGAAATCCCGGACGGGGCCGAGCCGGTGCAGCGCCGTCCTGGCCAGCTTCGTACGGTCCATCAGCAGCACCTTGCGGGTGCCGGAGGCCAGCATCGCCCGCTTCACCAGGACCACGTCCTGCTCCTGGTGGTACGTCATCCGGGCGTCCATCGCGGAGGTCGAGACCAGCACCATGTCCACCGACAGGGCCTCGATGGCCTCCAGGCAGGGGACGCCGAGAAAGGAGTCGTGGGGCTGCGAGTACTCCCCGCCCAGCGAGATGAGCCGGATGTCGTCCCGGCCCACGAACAGGTCGATGACCCGTCGCGCGTTGGTCACCACGGTCAGTGGCCCCTGGTCCACCAGCAGCCGGGCCAGTGCGAGCGCCGTCGTGGAGTCGTCCAGCATCACTGATATGCCCGGCTCGATCAGCTCGGCCGCCGCTTCGGCGATGGCCTCCTTCTCGGCGGTGTTGACGCCGAGCCGGTATTCGAGGTTGGACTCGAAGACGGTGGACGGCAGCGCGGAGACCCCGCCTCGGAAGCGGCGCAGCACCCCGCGCCTGGCCAGCTCGTCCAGGTCGCGGTGGACGGTCATCAGGCTCACCCCGGTCAGCTCGGCGAGGTCGGCCCCGCTCGCCGTCCCGTGTTCGAGGACATGCTCGGTGATGATCTGCCTGCGGGCTTCCGCGCCGGTCGTCGTCATGCGTCCAAGTCTCGCGTACCCCCGGGGGAGGGCGCCCAGGTGGGGACGTTGAGCGAACGAAGAGCGGTGCGGGCGCCCCGTACCCCGATCTCCGTCACGGCCGCGTTGTCCAACCGCGGGAACACCAGCCGGTAACGGCCCACCGGGATGCCGAGCATCGCGCACAGGGCCATGCGCAGCAGTGTGTTGTGCGCCACCACGAGCACCGTGCCTCCCGGGTGTTCCGCGGCCAACCCGCGCAGCGCCGCCGTGGCGCGGGCAGCGGCGGCGGACGGCAGCTCGGAGCCCGGGAAGGCGCCCGTCTCGGCGTCCTCGCGGAAACGCCGTACGGCTTCGGGGTCCTCGGCCGCCATCTCCGCGACGGTGCGGCCCTCCCCCCAGCCGAAGTCCACCTCGCGCAGCGCCTCGACGACCTCCGGTTCGCCGCCGAGCGCCCGTGCGGCGGGCCGCGCGGTGAGCAGGGCACGGCTCACCGGCGAGCACGCCACCACGTCGACGCCGCGCTGCCGCGCCCAGTTCCCCAGCTCCTCCGCCTGTCGCAGGCCCTTCGCGGTCAGGGGTACGTCGGAGACCCCGGCGTACCGGTTCTCCGCATGCCACCGGGTCTCGCCGTGCCGTACGAGCAACAGCCGGGACTCCATCGGACGTTCTCCCTCACAGCCGGTCCGCGCCGACCGGCGACCGTGTCACCGCATTGATTCCTCAACATAATGCTGTTAGATCTAACAGCGCCAATGATGGTGATGCTGCGGCAGCACCGATCACAGCGACGCCGTGACCCGAAGAAGGGCCCTGCTCCATGCGCATCCTTGCCGCCGGTGACCACTTCGTCCGCCCCGACCTCCTCCGCGCCGCCCTGATCGGGGAACTCGGCGCCGCTCATGAGATCACCGAACTCACCCTGCCCTGGCCGCACGAGCCCTTCGGCCCGGTCGGCGACGTCCACGAGGCCAGCGGTACGGAGGACGACATCATCGAGGCGCTGGCCGGCGCCGAGATCTGCGTGACCCAGATGGCTCCCTTCACGGAGAAGGTGTTCGCGGCCAGCCCGGACCTGCGCATGGTCGCCGTCTCCCGCGGGGGCCCGGTCAACGTCGACCTCGCAGCCGCCACCCGGTACGGCGTCGCCGTGTCGTTCGCCCCGGGCCGCAACGCCCCGGCCGCCGCCGAGTTCGCCGTCGGACTGATGCTCACCGCCATGCGGCGCATCACCACCGCCGACGCCGAACTCAAACGCGGAAGGTGGCGCGGCGACTTCTACGCCTATGACGAGGGCGGCATCGAACTCGACGGCGCGACCGTCGGACTGGTCGGATACGGGGCGGTCGGCCGCATCGTCGCCCGTGTCCTGCGCGCCTTCGGCGCCCACGTCCTGGTCGCGGACCCCTACACCGACCCCACGGCCGCCCGCGCCGACGGCGTCGAACCGGTCGCGCTCGACGAACTCCTGCGCCGCAGCAGCGTGGTGAGCCTGCACGCCCGGCTCACCCCGGAGACCCGCCTGCTCATCGACGCCGGGAAACTGGCACTGCTCCCCCCGGGAGCGGTACTGGTCAACACCGCCCGGGGCGGCCTCCTCGACTACGCCCCGCTGCCCGGACTGCTGAGGAGCGGTCGCCTCGGCGCCCTCGCCCTCGACGTGTACGACATCGAACCGCCGCCCGCCGACTGGCCGTTGCACCATGCTCCGAACGTCGTCGCCGCGCCGCATCTGGCCGGTGCCACCCGGCAGACCGCGCACCGGGCCGCCGCCATCACCGCGTCCGAGGCGGGCCGCTTCGTACGCGGCGAGAAGCTCGCCCACCCCGCCAACCCCGAGGTCCAGGAGGTCCCACGGCCATGAGCGTGATCATCGGCGTCGACATCGGCACCTCCGTCACCAAAGCCGTCGCCTTCGACAGTTCGGGGGCCCCGCTCGGCTCGGCGGACCGCCGCAGCCACCTGCACCGGCTGTCCGGCAGCCGCGTCGAACAGGACCTCGACGACGTGGTCCGTACGGTCGCCGAAGTCGTGCGGGAGACCGCCGCCGCGCTGCCCGAGCCGCCGACCGCGCTCGCCCTCACCGGTCAGGGCGACGGGTTGTGGCTGCGCGACGCCGACGGCCGCGCGGTCCGCCCGGCGATCTCCTGGATGGACGGGCGCGCCTCCGACCGTGTCGCGCGGTGGCTGGCGGACGGCACCGTCCAGCAGGTGTACGGAAGGACAGGCTCCGGCATGTTTCCCGGCTGCCACGCCCCGCTCCTCGCGCACCTCCAGGAACACGAGCCGCAGACCCTGCGGCGCGCGGCCACCGCGGGTTACTGCGTGGACGCCGTGGCCCAGCGCCTCACCGGCCGGATCAGCGTGGACGCCTCCGACGCCACCCTGCCCTTCCTCGACCCGGTGACCCGCACCTACTCCCACGAGGCGCTGGCCGCCTGCGGCATCGAGGACCAGGCCCGTCTGCTGCCCGCTCCGGCCGAGCCGGGAACCGTCCTCACCCTGGACGCGCACGGCGCCGACCTGCTGGGCCTCCCCGCCGGAACTCCGCTCACCGCAGGCCCGTACGACCTTCCTGCCTGCGCCATCGGCAGCGGCGTGCGCGACGTCGGGGACGGGCTGCTGATCGTCGGCACCACCCTCGCCTGCCAGGTCCTCACCGACCAGGTCCGTCCCGACCGCTCCGCCGAGCCGGCCGGCATGTGGCTGTGCACCCCGGATCCGGGCCGCTGGCTGCGTTCCATGCCCGCCATGGTCGGCACGGCCGCCCTGGAGTGGGTGCTCGCCCTCACCGGATCGGCCATGGCCGACCTCGACCGTCTGCTCGCCGACAGCCCGCCGGGCGCGAACGGGGTCACCTCACTGCCGTTCCTCTCCGACGCGGGGGAGCGCGCGCCCTTCGTGGACCCGCGCGCCACCGGTCGCCTCGACGGGCTCACCCTGGCGCACACCCGCGCCGACGCGGTACGCGCCATGTGCGAGGCCATCGGCTATGCCGCCCGCCACTGTCTGGAGGCCGCCGGTCTCACCGGGACTCTCGCCGCCTGCGGGGGCGGCACCCGCTCGGGCCCGTGGGTGCAGCTCTTCGCCGATGTGCTGGGGCGCGAGATCCGGGTACCGGTCGAGAACGAGGTGGGCGCGCTGGGCGCGGTCCGGGTGGCTCGCCGGTTCCTCGGCGAACCGGCCGGGACGGCGCCCCAGGCGTTCCGCGCCGTGCAGCCGCGCCGGGGCTCACGTGCGGTGTACGAGGACGGCTACGCCGCCTACCGCACCGCACTCGCCGCGGCCCGCGACGCACGGTGGGGTGAGCCGGGTCCGCAGGACACGGGCGAGCCGGTGCGCGCCCCCCGGCCCATGCCTGTCCAGCGGGAATGACCGCTGCGCAGGGGGAGCGCCCGGAACGCGTGCTCCCGCTCAGGCGAACAGCCGCTCCAGCACCACCGCTATGCCGTCCTCCTCGTTCGACAGCGTCACCTCGTCCGCAGCCGCCCTGAGCTCGGGGTGGGCGTTGGCCATGGCCACCCCGTGTCCGGAACGCTGGAACATGGGCAGATCGTTGGGCATGTCGCCGAACGCGATCGTGTGCATCGGGTCCAGCCCCCACACGTCGGCGGCCAGCGCGAGCCCGGTGCCCTTGTCCACCCCGTGCGGCGCCAGCTCCACCGTGCCCGGACCCGCCATCGTGACGGTGGCCAGATCCCCGGTCGCCGCACGGGCGGCGGCGGTCAGTTCGTCGTCCGAGAGCTCCGGATGGCGCACCAGGACCTTGATGACCGGCGCTGCCCACAGCTCGGCGCGGAGCCCGACGCGCACGGCGGGAAGTCCCACGTGGGCCATGCGGTAGCCCGGCTCGATGAGTGTCCGGCCGTCGGTCCCGTCCTGGTCGACGGCGGCGAAGACCGGACCGACCTCTGCCTCGATCTTGCCGAGCGCGGTGTCGGCCAGCTCCCGGTCCAGGGTCACCGAACGCAGCAGCCGGGCCGTGTCGGAGTCGTACAGCTGCGTCCCCTGGCCGCAGACGACCGGGCCGCGGTAACCGATACCGGCGAGCACGTCCCGCACGCCCGGCACGGGCCGGCCGGTGACGATCAGGTGTCTGGCTCCGGCCGAGACGGCCCTTGCGAGTGCGGCACGGGACCGGGGGCTCACCGTGTCACCGCGGCGTAGCAGGGTGCCGTCCAGATCGGTGGCGACGATGGCAGGGGCGGGCGGGATGCGCATGGCTCAAGCCTATGGAGATCGGCCTTCGGCCGTACGGCCCTGACCTGCGACGACGGTCAGGTTCCGGAGCCGCGACAGGTACTCCCGCCGACACGGCGCTGTGTCGGCGGGAGTACCTGTCGCCGGGCTCACCGGGAACACGAAGACCAGCGAGGCCGGCAACGTGAACGCGTTTGCTGGACGGCGTATTTGAGGGCGCGTTCGGAGTCGATGCCGTACCCGCCTTCCTGGTGCCGATCCGGTCGCCGACGAACCCGGCGGGCCGGCGTCAGCGCTGAGCCAGCTCTGCAACGAACTTGCTGGTCAGTGCGGTGGGAGCGGTGATGGCCGTGCCGACGACGACACTGTGGGCGCCGCGTGCCAGGGCTTCGGCAGCCTCCTGGGGAGTACGGATGCGGCCCTCGGCCACCACCGGCACGTCCAGTACCGCGGCGAGCTCGGCGACGAGATCGAGGTCCGGTCCGTCCTGCTGGGGTGAACCAGGGACGTAGCCGGACAGGGTGGTGGACACGATGTCGGCGCCCTCGGCGGCGGCGGTGATGCCTTCGGCCAGGGTCGCGACGTCGGCCATCACCAGTGCGCCCGCCGCGTGGACCGCCACGACCAGCTCGGCGAAGGTACTGCCGTCGGGGCGCGGCCGAGCGGTGGCGTCGGCGGCGACCACGTCGGCACCCGCCTCGGCGACGGCCAGGGCGTGCCGGACGGTCGGTGTGATGTACACGCCGGTGTCGCCGTCCTTCCACAGCCCGATCAGGGGGAGGTCGACGGACTTCCGGATGGCGGCCAGGACCTCGGGCTCATTGGCGCGGATCGCCGCTGCCCCGCCGGCTGCGGCGGCCTCCGCCAGGCGGGCGAGGGTGGCGGTCTCCCGCATCGGGTCGCCGGGCGGGGCCTGGCAGGACACGATCAGCCGGCCTTCGAATGCCTGGACCAGTGCTGAGGACGGTGTGCTCATTGCGGTACTCCCGGTCGGTGGAGAGGAACGGTGGTGGTGAGGACAGCGGCGCCGATCACGGCGGCGTCGTGGCCGTACAGCGGTGCGGTGGGGCGCAGCCGCCGCAGCGGCGGCATGAGTTCGTGCGTGAAGGCGTCCGTCAGCGCGTCCCAGTACAGCGGGCCGATCTGCGGGACACCACCACCGACCACGACCCGGTCCGGGCCGAAGGCGTTGGCGAGCCCGCCGAGGGCGCGGCCCGCGGCCCGCGCGCCGGTGACGACGGCGCGGACCGCGCTGTCCTCGCCTTGTGCGGCCCGCTCGGCGACGGTCTGCAGCCGGTCGGCGGTGCGGCCCGCGAGACGCTCGTACAGGGCGGTGATGCCGGGTCCGGAGGCGATGACCTCCAGGTGCCCCGCGCCGCCGCAGGTGCAGTCGAGGCCAGCGGCCTCCGGGCTCGGCAGATGCCCGATGTGCCCGGCGATACCCGCCGCTCCGTGCAGCATGCGCCCGTCACAGGCGAGCGCTCCGCCGACCCCGGTGCCGATGGCGGCGAACAGCAGGGAAGCACGGTCACCGTCGACAGCCGCGAGTTCCGGTCCGGCGGTGGCGCGGACGTCGTTGTCGCAGGCGACCGGAAGGCCCGTGCGGTCCGCCAGGCCGGTGCCCAGGGCGGTGCCCGCCCAGCCGCGGATCGAGTCCGTCGCGCTGGTGACCATGCCCGAACGCGGATCGATGACACCGGCCGCCGCGACCCCGATCGCCGTCGCACCGTCGTCGACGGTGCGGGCGGCGTCACGCAAGGCGTCGAGCACGGCTTCGGCGCCCTCGGTCGCGGGCGTCGGCCGGGTGTGCCGGGCGAGCACCGTGCCACCCGGGCCCACCAGCGCCGCGGCGATCTTCGTGCCGCCCAGGTCGAGCCCGATCACCGGGCCCGGCAGGGGCAGTCGGCGGGTACTCATCGGACCGGCGTCAGCCCGGCGGCGCGCAGCCGCTGGTCGACGAGTGCGAGGGACCGGGTGTCGAGCTGGATCTGCGGGAACGCGGTGTCGCCGCAGTCGATGACGCCGAGCAGCTTCAGAGCGCCCTTGAACGCCCCGAGCGCCGAGGAACTGCGTCCCATGTCCGCGTCCGGACCCGCGTCGACGAGGGCGAACAGCTCGACGAGGCGCTCCTGCTCCTTGGCGGCCAGCGCCCAGTCACCCGCGCGGGCGGCCTCGTACAGGCGCACGTACGCGGCGGGGTCGACGTTGCCGATGCCGGGCACGACACCGTCCGCACCGGCCAGCAGCGCGGCGTCCACGGTGAGTTCGGAGCCGGTGAGGATGCTGAAGCGGGGCGCGGGTCCTTCGGCGCGCCCGTCGCGGCCACCGAATTCGACGATGAGGCGGCGCAGGCCGCCCTCGTCGCCGCTGCTGTCCTTGAGACCCGCCAGGGTGCCGTCCTCGGCGAGCGCGTGGACGAGGGATGCGGAGAGCTTGGTGTGCACGGACACCGGAAGGTCGTACGCGAACAGCGGCAGGTCGACACTCGACCGGATGCGCCGGAAGTGCCCGGCGATCTCCTTGGGGTGGGTGCGCGTGTAGAAGGGCGCGGTGGCGACGATCGCGTCCGCGCCGGCCTCGGCGGCGACGCGGGCGTGGTCGATCACGCGCGGCGTCGTCGTGTCGATGACACCGGCGAGCACCGGAACGCGGCCGGCCGCCGTGCGGACCACGGTGTCCAGGGCCGTCCTGCGCTGTGTGTCGGTGAGGTAGGCGACCTCGCTGGTCGATCCCAGGGCGAACAGACCGTGCACACCTCCGCCGATCAGGTGCTCGACCAGACGGGAGAGCGACGCGGTGTCGACCTCCCCGGTGGCGTCGAGCGGGGTACAGACGGGCGGTACGACCCCGCGGAGGGGGGCGGTCAGCGGCATTTCGGTACTCCTGGTGCTGCGAGGGCGTGGAACTGGTACTGCGAGGGCGTGGAACCATCCACAACATGAGACGTCAGATGTCCTATGTCTGGAGCTAGAATAGTCCCGGCCCGGCACGAATCGTCAAGAGCGTCTTGGGTCACACACCGCCCAGCGCCCGGAAGGAGCCCCCGAAATGGTCCGCAGTACGGTGTCCGAAGACATCCAGGCCCGGATCCGGCAGCTGATCCTGGACCGTGAGCTGTCGCCCGGCGGCCTCCTGCCCGCCGAGAGTGAACTGACGGAGCTCTTCGGTGTGAGCCGGGTGTCGGTCCGTGAGGCGCTCAAGGCGCTGCAGGCACTGCAGGTCGTGGAGATCCGTCGCGGGTCCGGCACCTATGTCGGCTCGCTGTCCCTGGCACCCCTGGTGGAGGGTCTCGCGTTCCGGGCGGCCGTACGTCACCGCAGCGGGGAAGCGAGCCTGTACGAACTCATGCGGGTACGTGAGGCGTTGGAAGTGGGCCTGATCGACAGTGTCGCGGCGGCGGCGGTGCCGCAGGAGGACCTCATGGACCTGCGCGGGATCGTGGCGGTCATGGAACGCGAGGCGGCGGGCGGGCGGATCGCCCGCTCCACCGACCGGGCCTTCCACCTCGCGCTCTACCGTTCCTTCGGCAACCACCTGCTCAGTGAGGTGCTCGACGCCTTCTGGGCCGCCATGGACCAGGTGCGCGGCGAAGTCGGCGACAGTCACCAGGAGACGGCCGTGACCCTTGCCCACCATCGGGAGATCGTCGACGCGATCGCCGCGGCGGACGGCCCCCGCGCGTCCGCCGCGATGCGCACGCACTTCGACGGCATCAGGGAACGCCTGGCCCCGGGGTCCGACGCCTGACGGGAACTCCGCCGCGACGGTCCGGGCGGTGCGACCCGTGCCGGTCGCGCCGTCGGCGCCAGGATCAATCTGCAGCGACGTCAAGCGAGTTGAGGTACCGATGGGCCGCCAAGGTAATCCTGCGGTCGGCCTGCGGTACAGCCGTCAAGACGGTGGGGTGCACGGCCGTGATACTCGGCTGATCACCGATCCGAAGGCTGGCGATGCGACCAAAACTGAAGTCCGACGTGCTGTACGTGCCGACCGCCGACGGAGTGCACGTGTTCGGTGCGGGAGCTGACGTCGCGCTGGGCGGCCGGACCGCCTACCAGTGGCTCGACCGGCTCGCTCCGCACCTCGACGGCTCGACCGAACTCGACGACCTCGTGCGCAACCTGCCGGACGACAAACGCGCGGCGGTGGACGCGTTGGTACGACGGCTGCACGCGGCCGGCTGCGTGCGGGACGCCGCCGAGGACCGGCCGCACGGTCTCACCGAACGGGAACTGGCCACCTACGCGGCGGAGATCGCCTTCGTCGAGTACCACCGCGACTCGGCCGCCCGGCGCTTCGAGTCCTACCGCAACAGCGCGGTGGTCGTCGTGGGCGCGGGCCCCGCGTTCACCGCGCTGGTCTGCTCGGCGCTGCACTCGGGGGTCCGCCGGCTCCGCGCCGTCCGGACGGCCGAGACCGCGACGAACACGGACCGGCTGGCCGAGCTGGCAGCCGAGGCCGCGTGCCGGGACCCGGAGCAGACACTCGTCCAGGTACCGCTGTCCGACGAGGAGGAGGCCGGGCTGGCCCACGTGGACCTGGTGCTGCACGTGGCCTCGTCGGAGCCCGGGGTGGACCGTGCGCTGCGCCTGGACCGACTGTGCAGGGACTCGGACACGCCATTGGTGCAGGGCCTCGTGCTCGACGATGTCGCGTGGCTGGGTCCCGTCGGCCCGGCCTGGGAGTCGGCCTGGCTTCGGCTGGGACACGTCCTGGGGGCGCCCGGTCCGGCCGGACCCGGCGAGTTCCTCACCGGTCCGGCCGCCGCGGTGGTGGCCGGACATCTCGGGCTCGCCGCGTTCCAGCTGCTGACGGGCGTCACCCCTGCCGACGGCACCGACCTCACCAGGATCGACCTGGAGACCCTGCGGACATCGGTCCACGGATTCCTGCCGCACCCGGCCACCCGGCCGGCCCGGCCGGAGACCGAGCAGGAGTTCACCGACCGGATCGACCGGCTGGGCACGGCCGAGCCGGTCACCGAGCAGGACTTCTCCGCTCGGGCCGCCCGCTGCTTCGACCCGCACGTGGGCCTCATGCGGAAGCTGGACGAACAGGACTTCACCCAGCTGCCGCTGCACGTCACCGAGGCCGTCACCCGTACCGCCCGAGGGGGCCGCGTCTTCGGCGCGGGAACGAGTTTCGCCGAGGCACGACACCGTGCCGCGCTGCGCGGTCTCGCGGTGTACGCGGCGGGCGCACCCGACCCGCGCAGGTTCGGCCCCGGCTCCACCGTGTGGGGCTGGGACCTCGCGACCCGGCGCGCCAGAGCGGTACCGGCGGCCGAGGCCTTCGGTACGGGTGCGGGCCTGGCGGCGCGGCTGGGCTGGCACCACGCAGTGACCGATGGAATCGGGCAGCAGCTGGCCCGGTTGGCCGTGGCCGACGTACGGGCCCGCCGTTCGCACCCGGTGGCCCTGGATCTCGCGGGCGCGGCCCTGACCGGGAGGGCGGCGCGCCTTCTCGGCCTGCTGCGTTCGGCCCGGGGCTCCGTCCGGGTCGCCGACATCGGTGGTGCGCTCGGGGTGCCGGTGCTGGCCTGGTGGCAGGACGGCCGGCCGATCGCGGTGACCTGCGGCCCGGACGCGGTGGCCGAAGGACTGGAGCGGGCCGTCCTGGACCGGCAGGCGGTCCTGGCCGACCAGCCCGACTACGCGCCTGCCCCGGTCACCGGACTGCACGGAGTGCCGGACCCGGCCTCCGGTGCGCGACGGCCCGGCGAACCCGGCCGGCAACAGATGATGCGCGCCCTGCGGCTCCGCCGGCTGTGTCCGGTCGTGGTACCGCTCGACCACGATCCGGCGGTGCACGAGGTGCTGCCCGGCGTACTGCGCGTTGTGCTGGCCGATGGGTGAACCGGCGTCCGGGGCCGCCGGCTCCGTCGGTCTCCGGTTCTGGTGGCGGACCTTCGAAGGAGTTCAGGAACTGTTCGCCGAGGGGCACGGCGAGGAGGGCGGCCCGGACGACCCGCTGCCGACCAAGACCTACCGGGGTCTGCCACGGCACGTCCTGAGCGAGCCCTCCCGACGGATCGGTGACGCGCGCTGGTCCTTCGCGGGGTTCCGCCGGACCCGGTCCGAAGACGGTCCGAACCGCGAAGTCCTGGACGGGACAGCTCTGTCGGCCCTGCTCCACCACAGCTACGGTCTGGAACGGATGGAGCTGGGACCCCATGCCGCCTGGCCCTACCACCGGGCCGTGGCATCCGCCCGGTGCTTCTACCCGGTGGAGCTGTACCTGTGGCTCGCCCGCCCGGCAGGGAACCGGCCGGCCGGGTGCTACCACTACGACCCGGCACACCACGCGCTGACCCGGCTGCGTACGGGGGGCGTCCCCGACGAGCTGCGGACCGCCACCGGAACAGGCCGGGACGGCACGCTGGCCCTGATGGTGGCGGCCGTGTGCTTCCGTAAGACGGCGTTCCGCTACCGGGACTACGCCTACCGGCTCTGCGCGCAGGAAGTCGGCCTGACCGTGGGGAACATGCTGCTGGTGGCGGGGGCGCTGGGCCTGCGCGGGCGGGTGCACCACCGGTTCGACGATGCTGTCGTCAACCGCGCACTGGGCCTGGACGGGGACGAGGAGACCGCCTTCGCGGTGCTCGACCTGTTTCCCTGGCAGCCGGCCGGGACCGGGCAGGCGCCACTCCGTGCGGAGCCCGAGGAGCCGCAGCCGGTCATCCGGCCGCATCAGCTCCGTACCGACGCGGCGGACCCGGCCGCATGGTCCGGACTGACCGCGCTGAACCGCGCCGCCCGGCTCACCGGCACCGGCTGGAACACACCGGTGGACCAGGCCGCGTTCCACCTTCCGCCCGACGGCCCTGGTCCGACGCCGGTCCCTCTCGGGGAACCCTCACCCGGCCAGGTGGAACTGGCCGAGGCGATCCGCGCACGGGACTCGGGCGGCCGGATGTTCCTGCCCGACTCCGCTGCCCTGCCCCTTCCCCAACTGGGCTCCCTGCTCAGGCACGCACTGGAGCCCGTGCCGTCCGACCACGCCGAGACGCCCTGCCGCCCCCTGGCGGACTGCCATGTACTGGTACTCAACGCCGCCGGTGCCGATGCCGGCCTCTACCGGCTGGACACCACGCCCGCACTCACCGCACTGCCGGGGCGGGACTGGCGCGCCGTGCTGGCGATGCTCTGCGACCGGACCCCCGCGGTCAACTCCGCGAAGGCCCACGCGATCGTGTTCCTGAGCGTGAATCGGGCCGAGGGCGACCGCTGGTTCGGCGACCGCGGGTACCGGATCCTGCACCACGAGGCCGGGATCGTCGCCCAGCGGATCAGCGTGCTCGCCGCTGCCACCGGCCTGTCCGCACGTGTCACCAACGGGTACCACGAGGGCATGGTCCGGTCCCTGATCGGCGCGGACGAGGCCCACGTGCCCGTCTTCACCCTGGTCCTGGGCCGCCGCCGGGACAGCGCTCAGTACGAGCCACCGCTGACCTGGTGACCCGGACCACGGGTCGGCGGCACGCCGATCCTACGGCCCGGCTTCGGTCGCACCGTGAAGACCAACTCCCGTCCCTCGTCCCACGATCGGAGTGGACCATCCCTTGGTCCGAGCCAGAACCGACAACTGAGAGAGGGGACATCGATGCCAACGGACCTCGTCCTGGACCTCGCTGACCTCAGCGTGAACGAGCTCGACATCCTGCCGACCTCGCCGGGCGCAAGCCTGGAGTCGATCAACGTCGGCCACGCCATGGTCGAGATCGGCGCGTCCAACTGCACCTCGACCGGCACACCCGCGAGCTGCTGCTCCTGTTGCTGCTGCTGACGCGTTCCGCACGGCCGTGCCTGGCGGACAGTCCGTCCGCCGGGCACGGCGCCGTACCGACCGACGAGGAATGAGACGTTGACCGAGGCCGCAGGAGCGCCCCCAGCCCCCGGTGTCGCCGTGCTCGGCCGGGGCAGACTCGCCGCCGCGATCCGGACCTCCGTCTCCCGGACGCACCGGCTGGTCGCCCGTCCGGACGCCGACTGCGCCGGGATCGTCACCGCGTACGACGGCTGGCGCACCGGCACCGCGCCGGACCGTACCGACACCAGGTGGCTGCCGGTACGGGTCGAGTTGGGCAACGTCGTCATCGGGCCCTCCGTCGTCCCGGGCCGGGCCGGCTGCGCGCAGTGCGCCCGGACCCGGCGGGACCGCGCGCTCGGCCCCGGTAGCCCCAGGACCGAACTGGTACGCCGGTTCAGCGGTCAACTGGCCGAACGCCCGGCCCCGTTGCTGTCCTCCTGGGCGTGCGATGCGGTCGGTGACCTGGTGGCGGCGGAATTCGACGATCCACCCGGCCGGTGGACGACGAACGCCGTCGTACTCCTGTCGCTGACCGACATGGCGGTCGACGCGCACCCGTTCCTCGCCGATCCGTGCTGCCCCCGGTGCGGCGCTCTGCCCGCCGACCGGCCGCCCACCCTCATGGCGAAGCCCCGCACGAAGCTCTCCAGGGACACCTACCGGGTCCGCGATCTCAAGGCTGACTGGGACACGCTGGTGAAGACGTACGTGGACGGTCACACCGGGGTGGTCCGCCAACTCGACGTACGGACCGACTACCGCTATCCCATGGTGTCCGCCCCCGTGCACCTCCCCGGGCAGGAGCAGGAGGCGGGCTTCGGCCGTGACCTCGACTACGCCGGCTGCGGGCGCACCGCACTGGCGGAGGCGCTGGAGCGGCTCGGCGGCGCCCGGCCGGGAGGCCACCGCACGGCGGTGCGGGCCGGCTACGGGGATCTGGGCGAATGGGCCGTCTGCCCGACCACGCTGGGACTGTACCCACCGGACCGGTACGCCGAGCCCGGATTCCCCTACCCGCCGTTCGATCCGGATCTGGAACTGAACTGGGTGTGGGGCCACTCCTTCGCCCGCGACGCCCCGGTACTGGTGCCCGAGGACTACGCCTACTACCGCACCCGGCACGACAACCCGCTCGCCCGGCCGCTGGCGTACGAGGTGTCCAACGGGTGTGCTCTGGGCGGCTGTCTGGAGGAGGCGGCACTGCACGGGGTGGCGGAGCTGGCGGAACGGGACGCCTTCCTGCTCACCTGGTACGCCCGGCTGCCCGCACCCAGGGTGGACCTGAACACCGTGTCCGACCCGCGCATCGGCATGCTGGCCGAACGGATCCGCCAGGACAGCGGTCACCACGTCCTGGCCTTCGCCACCACCCCGGAGCACGGCATCCCCACGGCCTGGGTCATGGCGGTGCACCCTTCTCCCGGCCTGGAGCCCGCGGCGATCTGCGCTGCCGGTGCGCACTTCGATCCCGAACAGGCCCTGCTCAACGGGGTCTTGGAGCTCGCGGCGAATCTGGGCTGGAACCGGTTCGCGTACCGCGACGAACTGGCCAGGATCGAGGCGATGGTCGCCGACCCGTCCCTGGTGCGGGAGATGCGCGACCACGCCCTGCTGTACTGCCACCCCGCCGCGTTCGACCGGTTCGGATTCCTGCTGGAGGACGACGTGGGACGGCCGGTGGCCGAGGCGTTCGGACGGGCCACCTGTCGGCCGCGCGGCGACGACATCCGCGCCGACCTGGCCGAGGTGGTGGCACGGTTCACCGACCGGGGCCAGGACGTCATCGTGGTGGACCAGACCACGGACGAGCACCGCGCGGGCGGCCTCGCCTGCGCGAAGGTGATCATCCCGGGACTGCTGCCGATGACGTTCGGACACCGGATGCGCCGCACCCACGGTCTGCCCCGGCTGAGCCAGCTGCCCGGCGACCTCGGCTACCGCGCCGGACCCATGCCCCTGGCGGACATCAACCCGCATCCGCACCCGTTCCCGTGACTGGAGCCGGTCATGACAGAGGACTTCTCGACCCCGGACACGTTCGGCATCCGGATCGGCGGGCTGCCCGTACCGATGCTGGACGACATGCGGTCGCCGGAACTGTGGGACCAGGTCGAAACGGTGCTGGCCGGTGAACGAAGACTGGCGGCCACCGCGGACGAGCTGTCCGACGCGCTGTTCGAGCTGATCGGACGAGGCCCGGCAGGAAAACCGGAACTGGTCGCGCTGCGTCGTTCCATCCACAACGGGAGGCCACTGGCGGCCCGTTGCTGGAACGACGGGATTCGCGCGCTCCTGCCGGCCCACGTGGCCGACGGCGTACGAGCCTGGCTGGAACTGGTGGCCGCACACCGGCACGACGTGGCGCACCTGGACGAACTGGTCGGCCACCACACCAGGAACCAGCACATCCTGCTGAGGAAGGCGGTCGCCGATCCGGCCTTCCAGCACGGACTGATCCTGAGCAGCCCGGTGTGCTACGGCCAACTGCGCAAGTGGCTGGCCCGGCCGGACGACACCGCACCGGACCGCGGCCTGGCGCTCCGGCTGACCAAGTACCTCGCCCGGATCACCACGAAGACCAGCCCGTTCAGCACCTTCACCATCAGCGGCATCGGCCACTGGCACGGACGGAACACCGCTGCCCCCGCGACCGGCCCAGCCGTGCGGAGCGTCGTGGAGATCAACGTCTGGGTGGTGCAGCAACTGGTCAGGCAACTCAGCGGGCATCCGGCCCTCGCGGGGCGCCTGCGGCTACGGCTCAACCCGAGCGCGCTGCTGGCCGGAGACTGCTGGGAGTTCCTCGGCCCCGGATCCGACGAGCCGCTGCGCAGCCTGGCGGCCACCGCACCGGTCCAGGCGTGCGTGGACGCGGTGACGGGAGCGGGACGGGTCCGTGAGGACGCCGTCGACGAGACGGCGGCCCGGACCGGGAGCACCCCCGCCGCAGCCGATGCCTACCTGGGCAGGCTGGTGGAGCTCGGACTTCTGGAAGCCGAGCGCCCCTTCGCCGATCAGGCGCTCGACCCACTCGGTGAACTCCGCACCTGGGTGGCGAGCGCGGGGCCGCCCCTGGAAGAGCTGAGCAGTGCCCTGGCCGAACTGGCCGGTCACCTCGCCGATTACCCGGTGCTCGCGCGCCCCTCGGACCGGCTGCGGCGCTCCAGGGAGATCGATGCCGAGCTGCTCCGCATCAGAACGCTGGCCGGACCGGACCGCATCGACCTGCCGGCCAAGAACAGCATCATCGAGAACGCCCTGCTGACCGCGCCCGCCGACGGACCCGACCGGCAGCGCTGGACGCCGGTGCTGAGGGACCTGGACGCCGTACGCCGCTGCTACGCCGTGCTCGACCCGGCGCTGCCCGGCCGGGTCGCACTCACCGAGGCGTTCGCCGAACGGATCGGACCGGGCGCCACCGTGCCGTTCCTGGTGTTCCACCGGGCGGTGCAGCAGTGGCTGCGCGAGGACCCCGATCTGCCGGGCGTGTTGTCCATCGCCACCCATGGCTACCAGGCCCTGGCGCACCACCGCCTGCCCCGGATCCGTGAACTGTCCCGGATCCGGGCGGAGTTGTGCGCCACCGTACTCGAAGGGCAGGCGGACGAGCGAGGTGTGCTGCGCCTGGACCCGCAACAGCTGTCCGCGGCGGCCGGACAGTGGCCGGCCTGGATGCGCCCGCCGGACTCGGTGGCCTTCTACGGACAGCCCGTCGGCGGCGCCGGCGAACCACAGTTCGTGATCAACGCCGTCAACTCCGGACACGGCCGGGGACGCGACCGGGTACGGCGTCTGCTGGCCCAGGCGGGGACCGCCGCGGAGGTGGCCACGGCGCCGCCGCCCGCCGACGAGATCCTCGCGGACACCTGCCGCCACTACGGGAGCAACGTCGGGCTGCGCACCTCGGCCCTGGCCTGCGAGATCGACTATCCGGGGGGACTCAGCCGACGGAGCGCCGCCGAGCGCATCCCGGTCGGGGACCTCGTCGTACGACACGATCCGGACCTGGAGCTGCTCACCCTGCGGTCGCGCAGCCGCGATGCCGTGGTGCGCCCGGTGCACCCCAACCTCATCGCCGAGCTGTGGCTTCCGCCCGCGATCCGGCTGCTGATGCAGGCGTTCGGTGCGACAGCCAACCTGCTCATCCCGGGCCGCCGGATGTTCGGCGACACCTCGCTGGACGGGGTCGACGGTGTGCTGGCCCAGCCCAGGGTGGTCATCGGCAGGACCACGGTCAGCCGCCGCCAGTGGGTGTTCCCGGTGAGTGCCGTGCCCTCGCGGCAGAAGGGCGAGAGCGACCGGGCCCGTCTGGTGAGGCTGGCGGCATGGCTGCACACGCACGGAATGCCGCAGCGCTGTTTCGTCCGCGGCCTCGACCCGGACTCGGTGGTCGGCGGCAGCGTATGGCGGATCAAGTCACGCAAGCCGCTGTACGTCGACTTCGCCAGCCTGCTGCTGGTCGGCGTCTTCGAACGGATGCTGACCGACCCGCGACACCTCCTGTTCCTTCAGGAAGCTCTGCCGGGACCGGCGGACGCGCCGAGCTACGGGGACAACGGATCCCGGGTGACCGAATACCTCGTCGAGATCAACGGAGGACGCGATGCTGACCGTTAGCGACCGGCTGGACCCCAGTACGGCCGAGGGCTCGGACTGGGTGTGCGCACACATCTTCTACGACACCGACCAGGACCTGCTGCTGACCGACTGCGTCCGACCGCTCGTCGGGACACTGACGGACGACGGCCTGGTGCAGCGGTACTTCTACCTGCGGTACTGGGAGGGCGGCCCGCACATCCGGCTGCGGCTGCTGCCCGCCCGCACCGCCGACCGGGCCGAGGTGGAGCGGCGGGCGGTCGAACGGATCGAGGCGTTCCTGGCACGCAGTCCCGCCCCGGACGTGGTGGACCGCTCACACTTCGCCCAGGTGGCCGAGGGACTGGCCGGTCTGGAGGGCCGGTCCGGCCACGACCAGGTGGTCCGGGCCAACAACACAGTGGAGTTGCGGCCCTACGAGCGGGAACACGCGGACTACGGATACGGCGCGGCCATCGGCGCCGTGGAGCAGCACTTCTTCGAGTCCAGCGAACTGGCCCAGTCCGTGGTGGCCGCCGGTACGACCGTGGAACAACGCGCGCTGCTGGCGTTCGACCTCGTCATCGGGGTGTTCGCGCTGTGCGACGAGGTGCGCGACCGATGGGCCCGGCACGGCGGCCCACCCCTGCCGTTCGGCAGTGGCCCGGAGGCCGCCGACGTCGAGCCGCGATACCGGGCCCAGCGTGCGAAGCTCCGCGAACGGGCCCTGCGTACCTGGCACCTGGCCACCCGGCCGACGGCCGTCGGGGACCAGCGGGCCTACTGGCTGGCTTCGGTGCGCCGGCTCCGGGACGAACTGCACAGCCTGGAGGAAGCCGGCGGTTTCGTCTCCGAGTGGGCCGACTCTCCGCTGGCCGGCCCCCTCGACCTGGCAGCCACCGACCACCCGGCCACGAGTCTGGTGCTGCTGCGCTGCGCACACCTGGTCAACAACCGGCTCGGACTCACCCTGTGGCAGGAGAACCAGCTGCGCTTCCTGGTGGGACGGGTCCTCGCGGAGCTGCCCGAGGCGTTGGCCGCCTCGTGAACGGAGCGCCCGTCCAGTGGCACAGCATCCACGTCCACCACCACGCCGAGAACGCGGAGCCCGCCCTCGTACTGCACGCCGTCCGACCGGCGTTCGACGCCGTGCGCACCTGGGTCGACGGCGCCTGGTTCGGCCGTCACTGGCTGCGCGGCCCGCATCTGCGGCTCAACTTCCTCACCTCCGGGGAGCTGTGGGCCGCCCGGGTGCGACCGACGGTCATCTCGGTGATCGGCGAGTACCTGGACGCCCACCCCTCCACTGCCCGGTCGGACGAGTCCGCGCTGGCTCCGGTGCACGCGAGGCTGGCGGAGCTGGAGATGGAGACCGGACCGCGGCACCCGTGGGTGGCGGACAACACCGTTCTCGAACAGCCCTATGACCACCGGCTTCCGGTACTGGGTTCGATGCGGGCCAGTGACCTGCTGGCCGGATTCCTCAGTGACACCAACGAGCTGGCGTTCCGGATGTACGACCACGTCGACCGCGGGGGAGCGCTGCCGCTGCTGGCCCTGGACCTGATGTGGACCACCGTGTCGGTGGCGGCCATCCCCTTCGACGCGGGCGGAGCGCCGATCGAGCGCGGATTCATGTCGCTGCGATCCCACGCGGACGCCTTCCTGTCCCGGACCCAGGACCCGGCCGGGTACCGGGCGGCGTTCGACGAGCGCTACCTGCGGCAGGCGGACGCGTTGTCCGAGCGGCTGCGCGCGGTGGAGTCGGCACTGGCCGGCAGCGGTACGGCACCACCGTTCGTCCTGGACTGGGCCGAGGCGGTCCGCCGCCATCAGCGGACGGCGCACCCGCTGCTGGCGTCGGGCGAGGTGTCGATGGGCGGGGCCGCCCTCGCGCCCCGGATGCCGACCCAGCAGGTCAGTGAGTTCCACCAGTTGCTGCAGACGGACCACGGACACGAGGACTTCATCCGGGCCGACCACTGGTTCGCGTCCTTCCGGCTGGTGGTGAACTACCTGTACATCCACCTCAACCGCCTCGGGCTGAAGCCGGTGGACCGTGGGTTGCTCTGCCACCTGGCGGCGAACACCGTCGAAACGGTGCACGGTGTCTCCGCCGTCGGCAACTTCCAGCGGTACGTGGTCGGGGCGCCCGCGGCCGGTACACCCGAGTGGGTGCGGACAGGCACACAGGGGGCGGAGGGGACGACGTGAGCCGTACCGGCCGTCCCGGTCCGACGGTCCGTCCGCCCCTTCCGGGAGGGCGGACGGGACTCAGCGGCCTCCGGGTTGTGCCGTCAGCGTCGCCGGGATGATCTCGGCGAGCTGCCGGCGTCCGGAGATGCCGAGTTTGCGGTAGGCGCCGGACAGGTGGAACTCCACGGTGCGTACGGTGACGAACAGCTTTCCGGCGATGGCCCGGTTGGTGTGGCCGTTCCGCGCGAGGCGCAGGATCCGCAGCTCCTGCGGGGTGAGGTTCCGCAGCGTCGGATGCAGCGGTTCGTCCGGGCCCTCGGGGAAGACCTCCTGCTGTACGGTCTCGATCCGGTGCACCAGCGGTTGTGCGCCGCACGACGTGGCGGTCGACAGGGCGGCGGTCAGCTCGGTCCGCGCTTCGCTCAGCCTGCCCGCCGCGCCCAGTGCCGCACCCAGGTCGAACCGGGCGGCGGCCAGCTCCAGTCTGGCCGGTGAGCGTGCCAGGGTGCCGACGGCGGCTGCGAGCAGGCCGATGCGCTGTGGGCCGGTCGCGGCCATGGCGACCGCGTGCTGGGCGGTCCCGATCGCACGGGCGGTGCCCCACTGCCGCGCGTCCTCCAACTCGGCGACAGCGAGATGGGCGGCCTCGGCGGGCTCACCCGCCGCGGCGAGCAACTGCGCGGCGCGCGACCGCCATGGCACCACCGCCGGATTGCGCACCCGGCGACCGGACAGCAGCCGGCCCACGGCGAGGTGGTCCTCGACCGCACGTGACAGCTCTCCGGTGCACTCCCGCACCACCGCACGCGCGGCCAGTACGGCCGGGGTGTCCTGCCGCAACGGCAGCTCCTGGTCCAGCCCGCAGCCGGTGAGCAGCGCGAGAGCGGTGCTCGTGTCGCCCATCAGGGCCCGCGCCTCGGCCAGGACCGACACGGCGAGCGCCGCCGGCAGCCGGGACGTGGACGCCGCCACGCTCAACAGCTCCGTCATGGGCGCCAGTGCGTCCGCCGCACGGGTCAGGTCGCCGCGGACACGGTGGATCGTGGCGCGCAGCAGTTCCGCGGTGACATGGTCCCAGTGTCCGGGCCGGGCCCCGTCGGCCGGCCGGATCCGGCTGCAGTGTGTCCACGCCTCGGTCAGCTCGTCGGCCCGGATCAGGGCGATACACCCGTGCCACCAGGACCTTCCCGGACCGTCCTGGTTCTCGGCCAGCGCCTGTCCGGCGAATCGCACAGCCGCTGCGCGGTCCTTGCCCGTGCGGACCGCGTCGGCGGCCCGCAGCCCGGCCAGTTCCCGGCGGGCGGCGGCGTGTTGCGGGCTCCGGGCGATCAGTTCGTCCAGCGGGTCGGCGGTCCCCACCAGCCGGCCAGGACCGTCCAGACAGATGTACGCCTTGTGCAGCCGCAGCCGCCAGCACTGTTCCGGTGCCGCTGTGCCCAGCCGGACCGAGGTGTCGTCGAGGACCGTCACCGCGTCCGCGGGCCGCCCGCACTCGGTCAGCAGACCGGCCAGGGCCACGGCGTAGTCGGTCGCGATCACCGGATCAGCCGCCTCCTGTCGGGCCGCGTCCAGCTGATGTGCGGTGAGGTCCGGGTCGACGAACGCGTCCAGCCGGGCCAGCTCGCGCCGCACGGCCGACCGCACACGCGGCCGTAACCGGTCCCGCAGCACTCCGCGGAGGTGCTGGGCGGCGTCGTCGGCCCGGCCCTCCTGCGCCAGTCTGCGGGCCGCGGTCCGCAGCGGCCGGACGGTCCAGCTCAGGCCGAGCGGCCCGGCCGCGACCAACTGCCGGGCGACGGAGGTCGCGCCGAAGTGCCCGTCGCGCAGAATCTCGGCCGCCCGCAGGTGCAGGGCGGCGCGGGTGCCGACCGGGATCCTGCCGATGACCATCGCGGCCAGTAGCGGGTGACGGAAGGCCGGCGGCGTGCGGTTGGCCAACAGGCAGCGGTCGGACAGTTCGTCCAGCGCGGACAGCGTGTCGCTGACGGTCAGCCGGGCGAGGTCGGCGGCCTGGGCGATCTCCGCGTCGGTGCCGAGCACGGCGACCGCCCTCGCCAGTGCGAGTGCGGGTCGGCTCAGCTCTCCCAGCCAGCGTTCGGTCCCCGGGAGCACCGCGGAACCCACCGTGGCGCGCAGCTCTCCAGCGGTCGGGGCGCGGCCGGTGTGGGCCGACAGCAGAGCCACTACCAGGCTGGGGTTGCCCCCGGTCAACTCGTGGCAGGCGGAAGCGGAGTTCTCGTCGAGTGCGACCCCGCAACGGGCCGCCGCGAAGTCGCTGAGTGCTGCCGCCGGCAGACCGGTGAGGTCGATGTGCTCGGCGAGGGCGGTGAGCCGGGCTCCGCCCGGAGGTTCGTGGCCCACGCCGAAGTCGTCGGCGGACAACGCGATGACCACCTGGGTGGGATACGCGGAGCCCGCCAGGGCGAGAAGCCAGCGCAACGACCAGGGGTCCGCGTCGGCCACGTCGTCCAGGCAGAGGACGACCGGGGAACGGTGTGCGTGTGTCCGCACCAGATCGACGAGGTGCCGCAGATGTTCCAGGAGGGCCGGCCGGTCCGTGGACGGCGTGGCCGGGGCGCCCGCACTCAGCAGACGGCCGAGGAGGTGATCGGCTGCCGCGAACGGGCTGTCGGGGTAGGCCCGGGTGCGGGCGACGGCCACCTCGAAGCCGGTGTCGGCGGCGAGCACGGAGAGTGCTTCCAGCACCGCCGACTTCCCGATCCCCGGTTCGCCGCGCACCAGCAGGGTGACCGGACGCCCCGTACGGGCCTTGTCGATCGCGGCACGCAGTCGCGCCAGTTCGGTGCCACGGCCGGTCAGCCCGGTCAAGGTCATCCGCCCCTCCCCGCACGACCTGTCGCGCTTCAACCACCGCACCGGGATGCGGAGTTCGGTGTCGTGGTCGGCACTCGGACGCGGAGTCGCGAGCCCTTGCACCCCGGCCCCATAAGCCACCATTTCATGCATGATCACCCTACACCGCAGGGGTGTCGGCCTCAATGGTGTTCGTGACGCGACGTGTGGAGGCGTGTACGTTCCGTGCCGGGCGAGGGTGAGTTCGGGGCCCGCGCAAGCCCGCCCGGCATCGTGACTGTGCGCGCGGGCCCGCTCGACGGCCCGGTGGCTCAACAGCCCTGTGGTGAAGCGCTGTCAGGTCTTGCGCAGGTCCGGGGCCGGGACGCCGATGAGCAACCGCCGCAGAGCGTCCCACGCGACGCGCATCGCCCGCGTCAGGGCCGGCGAGTCACTGCTGACGACGCGTACCCACGCCCCGCAGTCGTCGGGCAGGGTGCTCACCCCGAAGGCCAGGCCGGTGGTCAGCAGGGCCTCGTGGAGGATGTCGGCGACCTCGGCCGCGGGGGCGAGCGGAGTGACCGCGTACAGCGTGGCCATCAGGTCGTGGTCCGCGAAGACGGCAGGCCCGGTGACCGGCCCCGAGCCGTGCGGATCGAGGCGGACCGTGTCCAGCGCCAGAAGTGTCCCGTCCGGGCGCTGGATCTCCAGGTCGCTGAAGAGCAGGCGGTAGGCGTGCCGTTCACCGCGGGCCAGCCGTCCGGCCGCGATCGTCTCGCTCAGCAGCACGGTGGCGGTCGGGTCGACGGTCACCCGGGTCTGCTGGTAGAAGCGTGCGTCCCGGTACGGGATCAGGGCGTCCGGCAGGTACTCGACGTAACTGCCTTCCCCCGCAGCGAGGTTGACGACCTGGGTCGCGTGGTCGAACTCCATCCGGTGCACTTTGGTGGCGGCCTGCGTGGTCAGGTGAACCGCGGTGCCGGGGCCGCAGTCGATGTCCATCCGGTTGCGGTCGGCCTGGATGATGCCGCCCCCGGTCGACATCAGATAGGTCACCGGCAGGTCGGGCCGCTGCGGGTCGATGTACAGCGGGCGCATGATCTGCAGCGGTGACTTCTGGTAGCGGTCGACGAGTTCGGTCCGGTCGCCCACCCGCGCGTAGCGCAGTTCGAGCAGCCCGACCTTGCCGGGGCGCCCGGCGGCCAGGGTGTCCGGTGGGCCGGCCAGGTCGAGCATCCGGGCCGGTACCCGCCGGGGTTCGTAGTGCGCGGGGTCCAGCCGCGCGGGCGCCTCGGTCACGCGGAAGCCGCCGCCCCGGCGGCCTCGTGGGACAGGAGGAAGTCGGCGATGGTGCCGAGCCCCTCCCCGGTGAGCGAGTTGGTCAGCACCACCGGCCGTCCTTCCCTGACCCGGCGCGCGTCCGACTCCATGACGCCCAGATCGCACCGCACGTACTGGGCGATGTCGACCTTGTTGATCACCAGGAGCTCGCACTCGGTGATGCCGGGGCCCCTCTTGCGCGGCATCTTGTCGCCCTCGGCGGTGTCCAGCACGAACAGGAAGAGGTCGACCAGCGCCGGGCTGAAGGTGAGCGTCAGATTGTCGCCGCCGCTCTCGAAGAGCAGGGTGTCCACCTCGGGGAAGCGTTCCAGGAGTTCGTCAGCCGCCGCCTGGTTCATCGTCGGGTCGTCCCGTACGGCGGTGTGCGGACAGGCCCCGGTCTCCACGCCGACGATCCGCTCCGCGTCCAGGAGCCCGGCCAGAGTACGGCGCACATGGGCGGCGTCCTCGGTGGTGTAGATGTCGTTGGTGATGACGGCAGGGATCCGGCCGCGCTCGATCAGCACCGGGACGAGCGCCTCGATCAGGGCGGTCTTGCCGGAGCCGACCGGTCCGGCGATGCCGACGCGCAGCACGCCGTCCTTGGGCCGCCGGATGAGCTCGTCGTGGCTGTGGTGGTGCCTGGCCTGCATGGGGTCGTGCATGGTGATCCTGTCTGGTGTGGTGTCTTCGCGGGGGAGGGGACACGGAAGGGGACGGGGACGCGGGTCTAACTGGCGAACAGCCGGGCCTCGGCCCGCTCGTGACGGCCCGACATGATGTCCGCCACCGGGACACAGCCGCCGAGGTCGGCCAATTCCCGCCGCAGGGCGGCGTCGACGGTCTCCTCGATCACGGCGGCGGCCCCGTGCAGGACGACCTGCGCCCGGCGGTGGTCGGTCAGCCGGAGCCGCAGGGCGGCCCCCACGAAGCTGGCCGCGAAGGCGAACAGTTCGCAGGTGACCGCCTGGCGGGCGGGTACTCCGTTGCCCGCGTGGACGACGGCGGCGACGACCGGCTGGCAGCCGCGTACGGCGCCGTCCCGGTAGAGGGCCCGGTACCGCTCGATCGGGGGAGTGGCGTAGACCTCGTCGGCCAGGTCCAGCAACTGCCGCCCGGTGCGGACGGTGGCCTGCCTCGCCTCACGGCCCAGCTTGGTGGCGTGCAGCCGCTGTTCCACGGCCACCACCTCGTCCCACGCGTCGGTGGTGACCGCACGGTGGGCGAGGGCGAGGGCGGTCGCGTCGGCCGGCCCCGCGCTGTGACGCAGCAGGTCGTGGAGGAGGTCCGGCAGGCCGCGCGGGGTGACCGCGCGGGCCTGCTGGAAGCCCTCCAGACCGTGGGAGAGGGTGTAGTAGCCGCTGGGGAAGGCCGAGTCGGTGAGCTGAAGTCCGGTCAGCAGCGCCGGGATCGGCATCGGGTCGTTCACGCCGGGGTTTCCGTTCGTGCCAGCTGGCCGTCCGATGTCGTCCGGCCGTTGCGGGCCGTCGAAGGGGACGGTCAGACGATGTAGAAGAGGTGGTTGAGCGGGAGCCGCTCGGCAGGCTCGATGGTGGCGGGCTCGCCGTCGACGGTGACCTTGTACGTCTCCGGGTCCACCTCGATGCGCGGTAGCGCGTCGTTGCGCACCATGTGCTCCTTGCCGATGGTCCGGCAGCGCTGAACCGGCTCGATCCGCCGCTGGAGCCCCAGCTCGCCGGGGACGCCCGCGGCGATCGACGCCTGCGACATGAACGTCACCGACGTACGCTGCTTGGCGCGGCCGTAGGTGCCGAACATCGGCCGGTAGTACACCGGTTGGGGCGTCGGCAGGGAAGCGTTGGGGTCGCCCATCAGGGCCCAGTTGACCATGCCGCCCTTGATGATCATCTTGGGCTTGGCCGCGAAGGAGTGGATCGGCCAGAGCACGATGTCGGCGAGTTTGCCGGGCTCCAGGGAACCGATCACGTCCGCGGCGCCGACCGCTGTCGCGGGGTTGATCGTCAGCTTGGCCAGGTACCGCAGGACACGCGCGTTGTCGTTGCGGGAGCTGTCCTCCGCCAGCGGGCCGCGCAGCGCCTTGCAGTGGTGCGCGGTCTGGAAGGCGCGGATGAAGGACTCACCGACCCGCCCCATCGCCTGCGAGTCCGACGAGAAGATGCTGATCACGCCGAGGTCGTGCAGCACGGTCTCGGCCGCGATCGTCTCGGCACGCACCCGGCTGTCGGCGAACGAGACATCCTCGGGGATGTCGCGGGACAGGTGGTGACAGACCATCACCATGTCCAGCAGCTCGTCCACCGCGTTGACCGTGTACGGCAGCGTGGGGTTGGTGGAGGCCGGGAGCACGTTGGCCTCGCCCGACACCCGGATGATGTCCGGGGCGTGCCCGCCGCCCGCGCCCTCGGTGTGGAAGGTGTGGATGGTCCGGCCGTCGATCGCCGACAGGGTGTCCTCGTAGAAGCCACCCTCGTTGAGGGTGTCGGTGTGAATGGCCATCTGGACGTCGTACTCGTCGGCGACCCGCAGCGCGGTGTCGATGGTGGCGGGGGTGGCGCCCCAGTCCTCGTGCACCTTCAGCCCGGCCGCACCTGCCTCGACCTGCTCGCGCAGGGCCTCGGGCAGGCTGCCGTTGCCCTTGCCGAGCAGTCCCACGTTGACCGGCAGATCCTCCACGGCCTCCAGCATCCGGTGGATGTTCCACGGACCGGGCGTACAGGTCGTGCCGTTGCTGCCGTCGGTCGGACCGGTGCCACCGCCGAAGAAGGTGGTGATGCCGTTGGACAGGCCCTCCTGGGCCTGCTGCGGCGAGATGAAGTGGATGTGCGTGTCGACGCCGCCGGCGGTGGCGATGAGGTGCTCACCGGATATCACTTCGGTGCCGGGGCCGATGACGAGCTTGGGGTCCACACCGGTCTGGAGGTGCGGGTTGCCCGCCTTGCCGACGCCGACGATCAGGCCGCCGCGGACGCCGATGTCGCCCTTGACGACGCCCAGGACCGGGTCCATGACCACGACATTGGTGATGACGAGGTCCAGGGCGCCCTCGCGGTTCAGCGCGGACGGGTCCTGCGCCATTCCGTCCCGGATGGCCTTGCCGCCGCCGTATACGGCCTCTTCCCCGTAGGAACCGGCGTTGTGGTCGTACTCGACCTCGACGACCAGGTTGGTGTCCGCCAGGTGGAACCGGTCGCCCACGGTGGGACCGAACAGGTCCGTGTACTGCTTGCGCGGGATGATGGCCATCAGTTCCGGTCCCCCTCGTTGTCGGTGTCGTCCGCGCTGTCGGGGTGGATGAAACCCAGCTCCTCGGCGCGGCGGAGCGCGGTGCGCTTGGTGTCCGGGGCCGACAGGCCCCCGTTGACGAGTCCGGCGAAGCCGGTGAGCCGCCCGGTGCCCGCGAAGGCACACAGGTCCACCTCGCGGGTGTCGCCGGGCTCGAAGCGCACAGCGGTGCCGGAGGGGATGTCGAGGCGCATGCCGTAGGCGGCCTCACGGTCGAAGCGCAGCGCGCGGTTGGTCTCGAAGAAGTGGTAGTGGGATCCGATCTGGACGGCCCGGTCGCCGGTGTTGGCGACGGAGAGCCTGGTCCTGGCCCGGTTGGCGTTGATCTCCACGGGATCGTCCCCGTAGAGGTAGTGGGCTCCGCCCGACATCTGTGTCTCCTCTTGCCTCGGGTGTTCAGGCGCTGATCGGGTCGTGGCAGGTGACGAGTTTCGTGCCGTCGATGAAGGCCGTCTCGACCTGCAGGACGGTGAGCATCTCCCGTACGCCGGGCATCACGTCGTCGCCCGAGACGACCTTGCGGCCCAGTTCCATGCACTCGGCGACGGTGTGGCCGTCGCGCGCGGCCTCCAGTACGGCCTCGGTGATCAGCGCGGCGGCCTCGCTGTAGTTGAGTTTGGTTCCCCGGGCTCGGCGGCGGCGGGCCAGGTCCGCCACCACGTAGACGTGGAGTTTGTCGATTTCCCGCGGTGCGAGGTTCATGGCGTCACATTGCTTTCTCGAACGAGATGCCGGGCCGGCCCAGAGCTGGACCGGCCGCCAGGAAGAGCCAGGTCGTCACGGTGAACGGCCAGGTGAAGGGGTATCCACCGGACGGCTGGGCAAAGACCTCCCAGGCGGCGGTGAAGGGGACCGAGGCCACGGCGGCGAGCGCCGCGTACCCGGCGGTCCACGGGGTGAGAGTCAGGAAGGTGGCTGCCAGCGCGACAGCGCAGAGCACGCCGTTGTAGCCGTACAGCCCCTCGACGATCCGGTCGGCCGGCAGCCCCGCCACACAGGAGGTCAGGAGTGTCAGGGCGCTCGCGCCGATCGCCGCGAGGCCGGCGATCCGCGAGGCGACGAAGAGCCCCACGAGCACGAGCAGGCTCGCGTACCACTTGTCCAGGTAGAAGACCTGGCCGATGTTGTTGCAGAGCGCCCGCCCGGTCTCCGTGACCGTCAAGTTCGTGAACCCGGAGATACGAGTGGTCGCACCGGCGGTCACCGGGGCCTTCGACAGCGCGACCACCAGTGCTCCGGCGACCAGGCAGTAGGGGGCCGTCAGTACGGGCAGCCCGCGGGGGCCGAGGAAGCGACCTGCCGCGCCGCTCAGCACCGAGCACACCGCTGCGGCGAGAACGGTCAGTACCGCGGTCTGCCACGAGCCTCCCAGCCGGACCATGAGAGCGATCCCGGTCAGGCAACCGCAGTAGCCCTGCAGCCCTTCGGTCAGCCCCTTCCGGTCGGCGCCGAGCAGCGCTGCGGCGACGGTGGACGACGCCGCGCCGAGCAGACCGTACAGACCGAGCTGCCACCCGTCGACGAACAGCGCGACGGTGAACAGCAGTCCGGACCACGCGTTCGAGCTGAGTGCGACCTGTGCGACGCCGCGCAGCCCCGCCCGCCCGGTGTCGGCAGGGGCCCAGCTCTCTGCCTGCACCACCTGTTCCGCTACAGGCATGTCTTCTCCTTCGAGGACATGGCGAATTCACCAGAACTCCCGCTTTCGGGGGCTATGGATCTTGATCAACATTCTGTTGAGACGGTACGCCCGGCGAAAGCGGGACAGCGGCGCAGGAAGCCGGACGCGCAGCGTGATCAGGTGGGCGCGATCGGGCATCACCGCTGCTCGGGGGCGGGTTCCTTCGGTTCCCCATGGGGGAGTTCAGACCCGATTCGGGGAATCCTTGGTCAGGGGTTGAACCTTTCGTACCTGTCATTTGACGGTCATTTGACCGAACCGGGTCTACGGCTTCGGGTATTTCGCACGTGTCGCCGGGACCGCGGGAAGGAACGGAAAACGGCCGAGCACCGGCCGGACACCCCTGGGGGCGGCCGGACCGGTGCTCCGCCGACGGTAGTTGCGAGGAGGCGCCGAGAAGACCGTCAGGGCTTCCGTGCCACTCCGGCATACATGTTGGTCGTGGTGTCGGGCACTTCGTCGCCGGGGGCGGGCCGCCAGGAGGTCATCGGTACGACGCCCGGCTCCACCAGGTCCAGCCCGGCGAACAGCCCCTCCACCTCGGCCCGGTCACGCAGATACATGGGGATGCCCCGCTGCGTGTACTCGCGGGCCAGGGCCTCCGACCCCGGAGCGAGATCGGCCGTGGCGAGGGTCACCGCGAGGTAACTGCCGGGCGCCAACGGCTCCATCAGGGTCTCGACCAGGTTCTGCGCGTCCGCGACGAACTGCAGCATGGCGATGACCGTCAGGGCGACGGGCTCCGCCAGATCCAGGGTCCGGCCGAGGGCGGGATCGGCCAGCAGGGTTTCCGGCGCGTTCATGTCGCTCTGGATGTAGTCGGTCCGGCCCTCGGGCGTGCTGCGCATCAGAGCGTCGGCGTGGGCCAGGACGACCGGGTCGTTGTCGACGTAGACGATCCGGGTCTCGGGGGCCACCTGCTGCACGACCTGGTGCAGATTCGGTTCGGTGGGTATCCCGGTGCCGATGTCCAGGAACTGCCGGATCCCGGCTTCCGCCGCCAGCCAGTGCGCCATGCGCCGCATGGCTGCCCGGTTCGCCAGCATGCTCGACCGGAGGCCGGGCCAGGCCGCCAGCGACGCCTCGGCCGCGAGGCGGTCCACTTCGTAGTGGTCCTTGCCACCCAGGATGCAGTCGTACACCCGCGCCGAGTGGGCTCGGCTGCCGACCCGTTCGGCCTGTTGGTTGTTCATCCTCTACCGCCTGATCCGTCTGTCGATTCCTGCCGGTGTCCGCCCCGACGGACACGGTGCTCCGCCTCCTGCGCCCTTCGCCTTCAGGTGAGTTGGCCGGAGTCCGTGGACGTGAGGGCTCCAAGTCCCGGGCGTACGTACGAAAATAACCGTCAACGTATCCGTTCGGGGAGCGTAGTGGGTGCAGGTCTTCACGATTCGGGCAGGTCCAGCCACCGCGACGCGCCCGGAGGGATCGTGAACGAGCTGCCGTCCAGGGCGACATGCACGGGAGCCGCGTCCTCGTCCGGCACGGCGATACGCAGACGCTGGGCGCGAAGGCGCAGCTCGACGTTCCAGTGCCGGCGGAAGCGGATGCGGACATCGAATTTCGAGAGCTGGGGCAGCGCGGCCGGAGCGAGCCACAAGGTGTCCTCGCGGGTCTCCAGCCCGGTCATGCCCCGCTGCACCAGATCCAGGGTGCCGGCCATGGCCCCCAGATGGATGCCCTCCTCGGTGGTGCCGTCCTGGATGTCGGCCACGTCACCGGTGAGGGCCTCCTCGCAGAACGCCCAGGCGTCAGCGGGCCGGAACCGCGCCAGGACCCACGCGTGCACCAGCGAACTCAGCGTGGAGCCGTGGCTGGTGCGCGCCAGGTAGTAGTCGACCGTGCCGCGCCACAGATCGTCGTCCAGGTCGTATCCGAGCTGCTGGAACGTGGTGGCGAGTTCGCCGGGGGAGAAGAGGTAGCCCAGCATCAGCACATCGGCCTGCTTGGACGCCTGGTAGTGGTTGACGCTGTCCCCCTCGGACTCCAGGATCCGGTCCAGGCGCCTGATGTCCCCGTACCTGCGGCGGTAGTCCGCCCAGTCCAGCTCGGCCAGCTCCCCGTAACCGGCGAACTGGCTGATGACGCCGTCGTGATGCGGTACGTACAGATGGCGGGAGACGTCCTCCCAGCGAGTCACTTCATCCGCACTCACCTGCAGGCGGTCGAACAACTGCCCCTGCTGGACGGCGGGAAGAGCGCGGCACAGCTCCGTCGTCCGTGCCAGCACCCAGGCCGCGGTCACGTTGGTGTACGTGTTGTCGTCGAGCCCGCCCGCCCCGGCCCCCGGGTAGGCGTCGTGGTACTCGTCCGGGCCGACCACGCCCGTGATCCGGTAGCGGGAGAGCGAGGGGTCCCAGGCCGCGGTGTCGGCCCAGAACCGGGAGATCTCCACGAGCATGTCCGCACCCTTGGTGTACAAGTACTCGGTATCGGCGGTCGCCTGGGCGTACTGCCACACGTTGTAGGCCACGGCCGACCCCACATGGTGCTGCAGCCGTGAACGGTCCGGAAGCCACCGGCCCGAGCGCGGGTTGAGGTGCAGCTCCTGGGTCTCCTCCCGTCCGTCGCCGGCACTCTGCCACGGGTACATCGCGCCCCGGCGGCCGACAGCGCGCGCCGCCCGGCACGCCGCGGGCAGCCGCCGGTGGCGGTAGTCGAGCAACGACCTGGACACCTCCGGGAGATGCAGATTCAGGAAGGGCAGGACGAACAGTTCGTCCCAGAAGACATGGCCCCGGTACGCCTCCCCGTGCAGGCCCCGCGCCGGCACCCCCACATCGAGCTCGACCGTGTGCGGGGACAGGGTCTGCAGAAGATGGAAGAGATGCAGCCGGAGAATGCGGCCCGCCTCACCCGGTACCTCGATCCGGACCTGGCTCCACAGGGCGTCCCAGGCCCGGTGGTGGCCGGCCAGCAGCCCGTCGAAGGCGGGGGCGTCGCGCACGGCTGCGCGGGCCGCGGCCAGGGGGTTGCCGATCGCCGGATCGCGGGAGGTGTAGAGCGCCACTGTCTTCTCGACGACCGCGTCCTCTCCGGGTGCGACCGGCAGGGCCAGCCGCTGCACGGCGGTCCGGGCCGTGAGGGTCGGGCGGGCGGCATCGTGGTCCCCGGCGGGAGAGGTCACCGCAGTCCGCGCGGCCAGCGCCACGCCGATGTCCGAGGTCCTGGTGCGGCACTGCAGCCACAGCAGGTCCGCCCGCTCGGAGCCCGTCGTCCAGCCGGTCAGATGGTGGCTCGCCAGGTCCCGGTACCGTGCCACACCGCTGTTCCGGACATCTCCGTCGAGCCCGGTCTCCACCTCCACCTCGCCGGTCCACCCGTCGACCGTGAACCGGGTGCGCAGCGCGGCCAGATGCGGATCGCCCATGTGAACCAGGCGGCACTCCTCCACTGTCAGCCGTCTGCCCGCGCCGTCCTCGTAGACCGACCGGCGGGTCAGCGTGCCGCCACGCAGATCCAGGTCCTGCCCGTGCTCCACCAACCCGCTGTCATCAGGCGTGAGCCACGGACCCGCTCCGCGGCCGGCGGGCCGGATGCGGTAGCGCAGTGGCAGCCAGTTCGGCAGGTTGACCATGTCCTCGTTACTGACCTGACGGCCGTCCACCGTGGACGTCAGCCGGTTGTAGCACCCCGCCGCGTACGTCCCCGGGTAGTGCACCCCGGACGCGCCGGATTCCGTCCCGGCTCCCCGGGTGGCGAAGTACCCGTTGCCGAGCGTGCACAGCGCCTCGCGCAGCCGTTCCTCCTCGGGACGGTAGCCCTCGTACGACCAGACCCAGGCGGGCGCCGTCATCGGCGGGCCCTCGGCGGCGCAGACGCACCGGTCCCCGGCACGAGCAGATCGCCGGGGTCCGGCACCACCAGATCCGCCCCGTGCCGACGAAGGTTCTCGGCGCTGTCCGGACCCCCGGTACGGTCCACCCCGACCACCAGGGCGAAGCCGCCCTGCCTGCCCGCCTCCACCCCGGCCAGCGCGTCCTCCACCACCGCTGCCGCGTCCGGGGGACAGCTCAGACGGTCGGCAGCCGCCAGGAACAGCGCGGGGTTCGGCTTTCCCGGCAGCCGCAGCCTGAGGGCCTCGTTGCCGTCCACCACGGCATCGAAGAGGCTCAGCAGGCCGGCCCTCGACAGCAACTCCGTCGCGTGCCGGGACGCGGAAACAGCCGCCACCGCTGTTCCGGCGTCCTGAAGAGCGTGCAGCAGACGCACCGTGCCCTGATAGGTCCTGACCGGGTGGGCACGCAGACCGTTCGTGAAGAGTTCGTCCTTGTGCGCCGCCACTGCCCACACCGACGAGGTGCCCGGAGGATCGTCAGGGTCACCCAGGGGCAGCTCCAGCCCCCTCGACTCCAGGAACGCCACCGCCCCGTCCAGCCGCGACCGGCCGTCGACGTACCGGAGATAGTCCTGACCGGAGTCGAACGGGCGCTGCCCGGCCCGTGCCGAAAGGAGGCTGTCGAATGCCTGCTTCCAGGCCGCCGCGTGCAGCCGGGCGGTATCGGTGATGACTCCGTCGGTATCGAAGACCACGGCGCGCAGGGACCGCAGTCGCGGCATCGGCACCAGTTCGGCGGTCATGTGGACGGGTCCCTTCGTGGGGGCGTCCACTCCATGGCACCACGGCTGTACGGCCGTGGCACGTCGGCACCACGGCTCTACGGCCGGGCACGTCGTACAGGGCGTGCACCGCTTCGAACGGGGACCCCGTGCCCGCAACTGAATTGTCGCGGGCGCCCTCCGGGCGAGAGGCTGGAGGCATGCACCCGGCAGAAGACGAAGCCCCACTGACCGGAGGGCGGATCACCGGGACCGGCCCCCCGGTCCGCCTGCCGTGAGGAGCAGACGGACCGGGGCTCCGGTCAGGCGGCCCGCAGCCGGTACGCGTACGTGTAGGTGCGCCCCGCGTGCAGCAGGTACTGCGCGAGCGGTGGGGCTCCCCACGAGTCGTTGCCGCCGACTCCCATCTGCCGGTGGTTGACCCCCAGGATCGTCTCGTCGCGCCGCTTCAGTTCGTAGGGATGCTTCGGCCCCTCCAGATCGAACGGCGAGTAGTGCAGAACGCTCGTCTCCAGCATCGGCTCACCCTCGCCCGGATCGGCCTGCACCAGCAGCCCGGTGCCCGCACGGTCCGTCACCGTGAGCCGGCGTACGTCGGTCATGTTGCCGGTCTGTTCGGGCCGGACGTACGCCGCGACCTGCTGATCGACCGTGGAGCGGTAGCGCCCCACGAACGCGCCGGTGTGCCGGTCCCAGTAGTTCTCCTGCGGTCCGCGCCCGTACCAGTCGATCTGCTCGAAGCCTTCGGGAACCGTCAGCAGGGCGCCCACCAGGGGCAGATCGGGCAGTCCGACGGGTGCGTCCAAGGTGTGCCGGACCCGGATCTCGCCGTCGCCGCGCACCGTGAACACGGTGGTCCAGGTGGACGCCGCGGGGGAGGTGGGCAGGGAGCAGCCCACCTCGACGGTGACCACTCCCGGCGACGGACGGCCGGTCTTCACGGATGTCACCTTGCGGTCGGTACCGGCGGACCGCCAGGTCCGCAGCGAGGTCTGGGCGCCGCGGCCGATGTCGTTGTCGGTGGGACCGCGCCAGAAGTTCGGCACGGGGCCGCCGGCCAGGAGCAGTTGCCCCTTCACCCGGTACGACGCGAGCGTTCCGGTGGACTTGTCCAGTACCACCTCCATGTCGCGCCCGCTGATCAGCACGCGCGCGTCGGTCTCGTCGACGGTGAGGGTGGGCAGCGTGTCCGGGGGCGGGTCGGCGGGGGCCGGGGTGTGCCAGTCCAGCGCGAGCTGTTCGGCGGCCACGGTGTGCCCGGCCTCGGCCCAACTGGCCGAGGACTTCAGTACGAAGGACACGTTCAGCCAGTACTCGGCGCCCGGCTCGGGCGATGACGGCTTCCGGTACGGGATGTGTACGATCCCCTCGCTGCCCGGCCGCACGTCCGGCGCGGCGAGTGTGCCGTGCTGCACGCTCCGGCCGTCGCAGGTCACGTCCCACCGCAGCTCGTACGCGCCCAGGGTGCTGAACAGGTGCTTGTTCCGCACCGTGACCGTGCCCGCCGAGAGATCCGCGGCGGCGACCCCGACCGGTTGGTAGACCTTCTTGAGCTCCAGCAGACCGGGGTGCGGGATGCGGTCCGCCGAGACCAGACCGTTGCAGCAGAAGTTGGCGTCCGTCGGGTATCCGGCGTGCCAGTCCCCGCCGTACGACAGGTAGGTGTGCTTGGCGTCGCCCGGCACCGGGAGGCGGATGGCCTGGTCCACCCAGTCCCACACGAACGCCCCGTGCAGATTCGGGTAGCGCTCGAAGACGTCCCAGTACTCCTTGAGATTGCCACTGCTGTTGCCCATGGCGTGCGCGTACTCGCAGAGCATGAACGGCGTCGGGTTGCCCGACTTGCCGTACGCTTCCACGTCCGCCGGTTTCGTGTACATCTCGCTGTGCAGGTCGGCGACCGCGTTCATGCCCTCGTAGTGCACGGGCCGCGAGGTGTCCCTGGCGTGTGCCCAGTCGGCCATGGCCTGGAAGTTGGAACCCTGACCGGCTTCGTTGCCCAGCGACCAGACGACGATGCTCGGGTGGTTCTTGTCGCGTTCGACCATGGAGCGGAGCCGGTCCACACAGGCGTCGGTCCACTCGGGCAACCAGGTCGGCACGATGTCGCGCACCCCGTGCGATTCCAGGTTCGTCTCGCCGATGACGTACAGGCCGTACTCGTCGCACAGCTCCAGCCAGCGCGGATGGTTCGGGTAGTGCGAGGTGCGCACCGCGTTGATGTTGTGCTGCTTCATCAGCCGGATGTCCTCGACCATCCGCGGCTCACGGATCGCCTGGCCGTGGTCGGGATCGCTCTCGTGGCGGTCGGTGCCACGGAACATGATCGGCTTGCCGTTCACGGTGAACGTGCCCGGTCCGTAGTCGACTTGGCGGAAGCCGGTACGGATCCGCTGGATGTCGACAGCCTTTCCCGTACCGTCGGTGAGTGTGACGATCAGGGTGTACAGGTTCGGGTCCTCGGCCGACCACAGTGCGGGCGCCTCGACGTCGGCCTTCAGCACCACTTCCGCGTCCCCGGATCCCATCGGGACGTCCCCGGCGAGCGGCCGGCCCACGCGGCGCCCCCGGCCGTCGTGGAGCACCGCCTCGATCCGGTGGCCGGTGGCCTCGGCGGTGCCCCGGTTGCGCACCGTCGCGGTGACCGTGAGGACCGCGTCACGGTAGGAATCGTCCAGCGCGGTCCTCACGAACAGGTCCTGCACATGGACGGTCGGGATCGCGTAGACGTACACGTCGCGGAAGATCCCGGACAGGTCGATCATGTCCTGGTCTTCCAGCCAACTGCCGTCGGACCAGCGGTACACCTCGACGGCGAGGGTGTTGGCGCCCGGCCGTACATGGTCGGTGATGTCGAACTCGGCGGGGGTGTAGCTGTCCTCGCTGTAGCCGACCTTCTCGCCGTTGACCCAGAGGAAGAACGCCGACTTCACGCCTTGGAACGAGATCAGGGTGCGCCGCCCCGACCAGTCGCGGGGGACGGTGAAGCTACGGCGGTAGGAGCCCACCGGGTTGAAGTCGTGCGGGACGTTGGGGGGTACGGGGATTTCGTAGCCGGTCCACGGATAGCGGATGTTGAGGTAGATCGGCTCCGGGTAGCCCTCGATCTCCCAGTTGGACGGTACGGGTATGTGGTCCCAACTGCTGTCGTCGTAGCCGGGCGCTTCGAAGCCGGTCGGCCGGGCGTCCGGGTTCTTGGACCAATGGAAGCGCCAACTCCCGTTCAGCGAGCGGAAGTAGGGGGACTTCTCCATGTCTCCGCGCAGCGCGTCGGAGGCACTCGCGTACGGCACGAGCCGGGCTCGCGCAGCCTCTCTGTTGATCTGGAAGACACGCGGCTGCCCGTCCCATACGGCACTGTCCGCAGTACCGGCCGTCGCGGAACTGCCCACTGTGGAACTGGTCGCTGTGGAACTGGTCGAGGCGAAGGCCTGCTTCTGTGCCGCGAAGACGGACCAGCCCGCGAGGGCTGCACCGGTCGACAGAACGGATCGGCGGCTCGGACGGTTTGGGCTCATGCGGCGACTCCGAACGGAAGGCAACAAGAACCACCAGCATCAGACGGAAGCACTCAACGCACAAGACTTCGAACCGTACGGATGGCATCACGGCCCGTGTCCGCCTGGCGGGTGGCGGGCGCCGCCCGTGGCCGCGCGGCGCCACCGGCGCGCCGCACGAGAGCAGTCAGACCGCCACCTTGCCGGCGTCGGACCCGGCACTTCGAGCCGGGCGGGCGGACGCTCGACGGCTGCGCAGGAGCAGCGTGTCCAGGGCCCAGACGCCGGGACCGGCGACGGCGATCAGCAGGAAGGTCCAGCAGAACATCACGGACGGCTCACCCCCGTTCTGGATCGGGAGGAGCGCCTTGTGCTGATGGATGGTGAAGTACGCATAGGCCATGGAGCCCGAGCACAGCAGGGCCGCCGGGCGCGTGGCCAGGCCCAGGACGACGAAGGCGCCGCCGGCGAGCTGGATGAGGGCGGCCCACCATCCGGGCCACGTTCCCACCGGGGTGGCAGCGCCGGTGCCCGGAGTTCCGCCGAGAATGCCGAAGACGGTCGCCGTGCCGTGGCACACGAACAGCGCCCCGACGATGACACGGAAGAGGGACAGGGTGCGTGGCCAGAGCTTCTCCTGCATGACGTCGAGCCTCCGTCAACTGGTGGATTCGTGAGGCGGGTTCCCGGGCAGATGGGCCCGGCCGGTCCCGGGCGGACCGGACGCGAGCAGCCCGAGGAAGCGCTGATGTGCGCGCCGGGCCACCCCTTGGGCGCGAGCCGAAAGGAAGGAAGTGGCCAGGGGGTGAAAGGAGTTCGCGCGAGCGTACCTGCGAGGGAGCCCCTGGACGGGTGGTTCAGGGGCTCCTCGCGCGTGGGAGCGGATGTGCGGTGGTGAGGTGCTGCGTCAGCCGACGTTCACGTCGATGCAGGTGTAGAACGCGTTGGCCGTGTCCGCGATGTTCCACACGGCCAGGACCTTCTGCTTGCCCTTGAGGCCGCCGAAGTTCACCGAGTGGGTGACGGTCGCACCGGGCTGCGCGCCGTGGTCGTCGAATTCGGCGATCTTCCGCCCACCGGCGAAGTACTGCCACGTGCTGGTCGCGTGCCGGGCGGTCAGCGTCCACTTGAACTGCGTGGTGCTGGCGACGGGGGTGACCTTCCAGCCCTTGGCGTCGTTGTCGAGCTCCGAGAACCGCGCGTTGCCACCGCTGCAGCTCTGGAGGCCCTTGGGTCCTTCGACGCTCTGCGGCTCATAGGTGATGGCGCCGCAACTGACCGTGCCTGCCGCGCACTGTGCCTGCCTGCTGGGAGGCGATGAGACATATCCGTGAGCACTCGCGGAACTCGCGGGGAGGCTCAGTGCGAGTACCGGCGCGAGAACGGCGCCGATGGCAGCAGCTGTCTTCCTTTTCGCATGCATGAGAACTCCTTCACATCAAGTCTTCCTGCACGCAAGGCCCGTGGGGGGACACAACTGCGGCAGGCTGGCCTCTCGTGTGGGCGAGAGACGCGAAGGGCGGCGGTGCGAACTCCGCCTGAACCTGGGTGTGTCCCGGGCTGGGCGGAGTGGAGCTTCAGTGGTCTCTACCACCTTGGACTAGACCATACAGGCCGACGTGTTCGCGTCAAGGGGATCCGTCCGTCCGACCCGTCGCGCACGAACGGGCCGGCACCCGGAGTGATTGAGCCATCCGTGCTCAATCGCGCCTGGATGCCGGCCCGTTGTGGGAGTCCACGAGACCCCGATCGACGTTCAGCCGGTGACCGGCCACTCCAGCGGGTCGCTGGAGAAGCCCTGGCTGAGTTCGACCGCGGCGGCCTTCTGCCCCTCGGGGATGAGGAACGCGGTGCAGATCTTCTCCGACTGCCCCGGGCTCAGCTTCTTCCCGGTGTCGGGGGCGGGACAGTTCGGCCACTCGGCCTCACCCATGACGACGACGAGTGCCCTGGTGCGCACGCCCTTGTCCGTCCTGACGACCAGGTCCTCGTCCATGTCGCCGACTTCCATGGCCTTTCCGCTCTGGTGGGTGACGGTGGCCCATACGTACACCGGGACTTCCGGCCTCTTTTCCTTGCTCGTGTCCAGACCGGATTTGTCCATGTCGGCCTTGGTCCCGGTCTGCGCCTTCGTGGGGGTAACCGTGAACTTGCTGCCCTTCGAGCTCTGCATGGTGCTTTCCTGCGGCGGGCTGGCTTCGCCCAGCCGGTAGGCCTTCTTGTGGCCCGCCGAGTCGGAACTGCGCTTGTCCTTCCCGGAATCCGAGTTGTTGCAGCCGGTCAGCGCCACCGCGAGTGCCAGAGCACCCGCCGCCGCCGGAACAGCACGCGTCCATGTGCGCATATCCATATCGCATGTCCCCGTAAAAACGTTTCCGTTGCCCGGCCGGGCGGCGCAACCCGCACGGCCGCCGTGCTTGAGCACACGATCCTGCCAGAGTGCAATCGGCCGATGGTGGGGAGGGGTTGTCATGGACGACGCTCAGCGGGTCGGAAGCCCCGGCGCCGGGAACCCGTAATCGGTCCAGCCCTCGACGACCCGCTTCTGCATCTCGTCGGGGAACGAATGCCGGAACGACGCGGTGACGCCCCTGGTGACACCGTCGAACTGTTCGGGGAGCAGGCAGCTCAGCACGGACTTGCCGCCCCGTCCGCTGTGCACCTCGTCGGGAGTGAGGTACGGGACCATGGGGATGCCCGGTGCCTGCGGGTAGACGTACTCGCCGGTGCCGGGGTGGTACCGGGTGGCCATGGCCCACACCACCTGGTCGATGTCGGTGATGTCTATGTCGTCGGCCACCAGAAGGACCTTGGGCACCAGCCACCCGGTGTGCGAGTTGAAGAGGACATCGGCCACGGCGTCGGCCAGTTCCCGTTCGGTCATGCGCATCGCCGCCAGCCGCCGGATGTCGACGGACACGACGATCCAACAGGTCGCGGCTTCGTAGGAACACCAGGCCAGGTCGACCGGCAGCCCGCTGGAGCGCAGCAGATCGAGACTGGCAGCCGAGATCATCGTGCCCCAGATGGTGTGGTTCTCCTCCGGCGGGAGGCCCGCCACGCAGACCGGCAGGATGGGATCGTCGCGGTAAGTCACCGTCTCGACGTGAAAGACGGGCTGTGGCTTGCTCTCCGCGAAGGAGTATCCGTGGTACTCGCCCATCGGACCTTCGGGAGCGGTCCCGTCGGGGCTGATGTATCCCTCCAGCACGATCTCGGAGTTGGCCGGAACGTACAGGTCGTGCATCTCGGTGCGGACCACCTCGACGGGGGTGCCGGTCAGCGCGCCGACATAGCCGTCCTCGTTCACCTCGGCGGGCAGCGGCATCCCCGCCGCGGCCAGCGCTGCCGGCGGGGCGCCGAGCACCATGGCCCACGGCGTGGGCTCACCCCTCTCGCGCCACATCCGGTGAATCCTGCCGAGGTGCTGCTGCGGCATCGCGGGGCCGACCAGGGTGGTGCGCCCGTGCAGCATGGTGCGGCTCACCGACCAGCTCGTCCACTGCCCGTCGGGGGAGCGCACCACATGGAAGCCGTACGTCCCGAAGTACCGGCCGCCGTCCTCGGCGTGCAGCAACGGCACGGGGAACCGTTCCAGGTCGACCTCGTCGCCGGTCAGCACGTTCTCCTTGCAGGGACCGGTCTCCACCACCCGCGGGGCGACGGGATCGGCGTGCATGGCGGAGATGAGCTTCTCCAGCAGTGCGCGCGGTGTGGCCTTACGCTCCAGGCCGAAGTGCGCCGCGAGCCGGCCGTACGTCCCTCCACCGGGACCGCTGAGGCCGGCAGGCGCCCCGAGGATCCGGAACCCGGCGGCGCCTTCGGTGAGGTTGCCGAACAGCGGGGCGGGGCTTCGGGTCTCGTAGACGCGCCGGGTGACAGCGCCGACTTCGAGTGTGGGGCTGACCGGAGCGCTGACGGCGACCGCGTCGCCGGAGGCAAGCAACTCCGCGACGAAGTCACGGAAGTTGAGCGCGCTGCCGCGTTGTGTCATGACAGGACCTTTCTTTCGGTAAGGGGTGTGAAGGGGCCGTGCGACGCACGCGGCGCCGCGTGCGGCCGGGGAAGGGATCAGGGGGCGTCTGAGGTCCGCGCCGGCGGAACCGGGTCACGGCGCGCGGTCGCCTTGATGCCGTGCCACCGCCGGGCCGTGGGCAGGTCGAGGCCGAACTGGTCGAGGATGCGCGCGACGGTGTGATCGATGAGATCGGCGATGCTGGAAGGCTGGTTGTAGAACGCGGGGACCGGTGGCATCACGGTGGCGCCCATCCGCGTGAGTTCCAGCATGTTCTCCAGGTGCACGGACGACAACGGGGTCTCCCGGGCCACCAGGACGAGTTGACGCCGCTCCTTGAGCATCACGTCCGCCGCCCGGCCGATCAGGCCCTCTCCGTAACCGGTGCGAATGGAGGCCAGCGTCTTCATGCTGCACGGCACGACCACCATGCCGTCGGTCCGGAACGATCCGCTGGAAATCGAGGCTCCCTGGTCTTCTGGGCTGTGATGCACCGACGCCAGAGCTTCCACGTCCCGCAGCGAGTGCCCGGTCTCCTGCGCGAGCGTGACCCGCGCCCAGCGGCTGACGATCAGGTGGGTCTCCACGTCGAGTTCTCCCAGGGCTTCGAGCAGGCGCACCCCGATGGGCGCGCCGGTGGCCCCTGTCATTGCGACGACGAGTCTCACGCCGTCACCTTCCTCTCGGTTTCGTCACGAACAGTTATTACGTACACGTCCTATTTGATGCACGGTATAGTACGTGTACGTCCTAATCAATTCGGGGGAACGGCGGCGAGTGATGTCACAGGAGAGAGCGGACTCCGAGGCCGGAGTTCTGACTGCCGCGATTGCCGGGCTCGGCCCCCTGGCGCGTCAGCTGAACCAGGCGCATACGAGGCTCTGGTACGAGCAGGTGCACCAGGACCTGACGGGGCCCCAGTTCACCGTCCTGAGCCTGCTGCGTACCCGCGGTGACATGGACCAGGGCACGCTCGCCGCGCTGGCTCATCTGGACAAGTCGACCGCGGCGCCGCTCCTTGACCGACTGCGCCGACGGGGTCTGGTGGAGATCGGCAGGGACGAGAGCGACAGGAGGCGCAAGCTCGTACGCATCACCGGAACCGGCCGGGAGCTGGCCGTCCGTCTCGCTCCCGCGGTCGCCGAGGTGAACGAGCAGTTGCTGGCGCCGTTCACCGCCGAGGAACGCGACCAGTTCCTGAGCTTGCTGCGACGGGCGGTTCAGCGTTCGGAGCGGTAACGCCCCCCCGACGCCTCCCGGTGCGTCCGGGAGGCTGTGCGCGCCTTCGTGCCGCCGGCGTCCTGGACGCTTCCGCTCGCACCGCACCGGCGGCGTGTTTCTTGATCTGTGTCGGCAGTCACTGCCGGGCGCAGCTGACCGCTCGTCCGCGCCGATCGGTCCGAACCGGTCTGTCAGCGCGGCTGGTGGTACGCCCGGGGGATGTCGGTCCGGTGGGTGGGACGCGCCGTGCGCCGAAGTGGTGGGCCCTGTCGGATCGAGCACGCTGACCCGGGCGGCAGCCCGAGTCCGTACCCCACAGGCAGGAACGATTCACCCGGCGCCTGGCGCGGGCTCTCCCTACGCCGTGGCGGCCTTGTCGCTGTCCGCGGTCCCGGCCCCGGTGGGTGCGGCCTGGTAGTACACGTTCCGGCCCTGCTTGGAGCGCTCGATGAGACCGCGTGCGACGCCCTGCTCCAGCGTGTTGCGCACGACGGTCACCTGAATACCTCGCTGGGGGTGTGCCTCGGCCACCCCGGCGGCGATCTCGGTGGAGGACTTGGGCTCGTTCTGCCCGGCGAGGTAGGTGTTGATCAGCTCGATCCACGTCGGCTGGTTCGCACCCTGTGCGGGGGCAGCCTTCTTGGCGCGGGCCGCCCCGCGGCGTGCGGGTTCCGCTGCGGTCTTCGACGAGCGCCCCGCCTTCTTGCCCGCGTCCTTGCTCTTGGGGCTGCGCGCTCCGGGCACCTTGGCCGACTTCTTGCCGGCGGCAGTCACCGTCCCGGCAGAGGTCTCAAGGAGGTTCTGCATCTTCACGAGAACCTGTCCGCTGTCCTCCAGCTGAACCAATTCCTCCTGAAGCCGGGACAGTTCCGCCCGGACGCGGTCCTGCTCGCTCTGATTGGCTGCCAGATCACTGGCAACCTTCTGTGTGTACTCAGCCTTCACACCGGAGGCAGTGTTGACCGTAGACATGAGGTCCTCGTCTTTCGCTGTGTGTCGAATGGGTGTGGTGGGGATGCTACTCACACCATCGAAGACAATTCTTCAGCGGTACCCGATTGAATGCGGGCGGGACCATTTCTGTTCGATCACGTTGCACGAGTATTCAAAGTCTTACCTGCCGTGCCACGAGGTTGCAGGTGGTCGGGCAGGGACCCGGCGGGTACGGCTCCAGGTGCTGGTCCCGGTGGGCGGCGCCGTCCGTGTGACGACGGGGAACGCCACCTCGAAATCCGGAGCAACCAAGTTCGAGTCGTATTTCGACCGTGGCGGCTGCGGCAGCTTCGGATCGTCCGAACAGACATGGTGTGGGTTGCCCGGGAGGTGCACACGCCACACCCGCTGCAACTCGCGCGCCACTTACGCGATCACCCTCGTCGTCCGCGGGCATAACCGTGTGGGCCGCTGCTGGTATGTCTCGGAGCGCTGTTCGCCCGACGGGACCGGCGTCACCACTCGCCGTCCGCCGGGCGCAAGTCCAGCAGCGCGCTCAGCGGACGGTATGTGACGGTCACGGCGTCCGTCCTGCTCTGGTGGAGGACCCGACAACTCCCTGACGTCCGGCAGGAGAACCCGCCAGGTCAGGTCTCCTCGGTCAGCCCTGCGTACGCCTGGAGTGCGTGTGGGCGGCGTATGTCGGTGTCGACACGCAGTGCGGCGTAGGCGGTGGGAGGGCCCGGCAGGCGCGGTACGGAGTGCAGGGTCAGGTGGTCTCCCGGGGCGACGAGTGAGTCCAGGACCGCTTCGGCGAGGTGGTGGTTCAGCTGGACCAGCACGTCGGCGACCGTCAGCCCCGCCGTGGCGACGTAGAGGTCGCGGTGCACGGAACGGCGCTCGGGGCGCTTCGGGCCGCGATTCTGCGTCTCGTGGGTCGGATCCGTGCCGTCCACCGTGTCCGGCCCGGGGACCTCGACGGTCATCGGGGACCACATGGCCAGGGGGCGCGGCCCGTTGAACGTCTTGAGCAGTCTGCGCAGTGCTGCCGTGTCCCCGTCGACGGCCGGGCCGGTCCAGGCCGCTGATCCGTCGGCGGCGATGTGGGCGAACGAGAACCGCTCCTGAAGGTTGTCCGGGCGACCCGCGAGGTAGATGGTTCGGGTGAAGGAGCGTCGCCAGCGTTCTGCCTGCTCGGACGGCAGGGACAGGGCGAATCGGCAGGTCTCGCGTACCCAGTCGTCGAGCCGGAATCGGTTGATGACCGCCACGACGCTCGCCTCGTCGCGGTGCTCGGCAGCGCTGCGGTCCGCGATCTGCTTCTTCGCGGCCTGCAGACACTCCGGGCTCGACAGGTCCAGATCCGCCAGGTCGGGGCGCACGTCCCGGAGCCGCCGAGCGGCTGTGGACAGGAGCAGTTCGGGTGTGAGAGTCATACGAACACCCCGGTGAGCAGGGTGTGGTCGGGTGCCTGGCGCCCCTTGCCGAGGAGGGACGACGTCAGCCGGTAGGGGTCGACGTAGGTGTGGTCCCCCCGGTGCCGCCGCAGTGTGTCGCGGTTGTCCTCCGCGTCGCCCCCGGTGGTGGCCCGGTCGAGGAGTTGTTCGGCCCGTCTGAGACTTTTCATCAGCAAGTCCTTCCGGAACGACTGCTGTTGGCCCGGTCCGAGCACAGCGACGAAGTACAGTCGCATGCCGAGCCGGAGCACCGACGGGTCGCAGTCCGGACCGGTCGAGCGGAGGAGGGCGCCCACGGTGTGGTCGTGCCAGCCACCGTGCCGTGCGGAGGTGACGCGCCCGTCGATGGGCACCCGGCCGATCTGGATCCGGTGCACCGATGCCCCGGTGGCGGCCAGTACGCGTTCCAGCAACTGGTAGTCCGGATCGAGTTCCCGGTCGTACAGGAGAACCACCTCGTCGTGGTCGGCGGCGAGCGGCAGCAATTCCCGCAGGGCGCAGGCGAGATAGTTCGGACGCCCGTCCGCGGCGATGATCTGGCGCAGCGGCAGGCCGTACCGGGTCGCGTCGAGATACACGGGCCCGCCGCTGTCCCGCTGGTCCAGCCCCATGTCGAGGGAGGCCAGTTGCTTCAGCATGTCCTCCGTTCCGAGCCCCGGAGGCTGATGCCTCGTCAGGCCCGGGTCGTGCATGCCCAGTCGGGCGTAATGGTCTGCCCAGAGGCTCAGTACGCGGGCGCCGGCGGCGTGCACCCAGCCGTTCATCTCGACGGCTTCGGCGTACGGACGCAGGGCATCGGCGCCGGGGCGGGTCGTCTCGCCCCGGTACTGCACGTAGAACTCGCCGATCTCCTCCTCCGAGAGTGCGGAGTAGTCGATGTCACCCCGGGTCCGGTCGAGGTACTCCCAGAATCCGAGGGTCTGTTCGGTGGGATGGTAGGTGGTGTGGCTGTACCGGTAGGTCACATCTGCCAGGTGTGCGGTGGCCCGGAACATCACGTCCGTCCACAGCAGCCCTTTGAGGTGACTGGGCGTCAATGGCTTGGAGGGCGTGACGGTGATGGGGGCGAGCAGGACACGGTGACGGCTGAGCACGGTTCACGCCTCCGCAGCCGTGGCGGTGGGGTGCGGCAGCGCCCCTCGGACCGGTGGGGGCGGCCCGTCGGCCCCGGAGGGCGCCGACGCCGTGACTGGCCCGGTCGGGCAGGTCCGCCCAACGGCCGAGGCGGCGGTCATCGCCGCTGTCCGTGCACGAGGAACACCCTGCTCACATCCTTGACCTGCCGTTCGGGGACGGGGTCGGGCCAGCGTCCGAAGTCGGCCCCGGGCTCGCCCGGCTGCACGGCGCAGGTGTCGAATCCGTAGCCGTCGAACAGCGCTTCCGGCTCGTCGCTGCCGAACACCCAAGGACAGCCCCAGCCGTCGAACACGTCCAGCAGTCCGCGCATGTCGGGAAGGGTGAGGGCCGCGGTGTTGACAAGATCCGCGGCGATGCGGCTCCCGGGGGCCATGAGCGCGGCGACGCGCTGGAGGAGGCGGCGTGTGTCGCGTTCGGGGATGTAGTAGAGCAGGCCTTCGAGGAGCCAGGTGGACGGCAGAGCCGGGTCGTAACCGGCCGCGAGAAGCTGATCCTCCCAGTCGTCCGCCGTGAGGTCGACCGCGACGGTGGTGTGGGTGACCTGCGGGACCGCGCCCCGCAGCCGGCCGGCCTTGAACTCCAGTACGGCGGGACGGTCGACCTCGAAGTAGCGGATGTGACCGGGCCACGCGAGCCGGTGGGCCCGGGAGTCCATACCGGCGGGGGCCAGCACGATCTGGGTCATGCCCGGCTCCGCGGCTGCCCGCTGGAGGTAGTCGTCGAAGAACCGGGTCCTGATCGCGTTGTAGTCGGGGGTACTGGGCAGATCCCCCGGCCGGTCCGCCGGGAAGGTCGCCCTGCGTACCTCCGCCAGCAGCTCGGGGCCCGTCTCGCCCACCAGCCGGGCGGCGTACGGGTCGTCGTAGAGCCGGTCGTCCCGCGCCGTCTCGGCGGCCCGCAGTGCGGCGGTGAGCAGGGCGGTCTTCTCGACCGGATTCAGAGTGTCCGTCATGCCTGCTGTCCTCCCTCGTCGTGTCCCCGCCCGGCGGGCCGTGTCGTGGTGTCGGTGCCCGTCAGCTGCTGCCACTGGGCGTCGCTCTGCCGGAACAGGCGGTCCTTGACCTGTGTGGGACGGATGCCCCGGCCGACCGAGGTGTGCCAGTCACGGGCGAAGGAATCGGAGTCCAGCAGCCGCAGCCGTGCGGGTGCGAGTGCGGCGTCCGACCGTGCCCGCGCGTATCCGGCGGATTCCGCCGACAGGGCGGAGTCGACCAGAGAGGTGAACCGCTCGGTCTCGGCCGCGTCCCAGGGAGTCTCGGGAGCGACGGCGAACACATACCGCGCAGCCGCGGTACCCGGCCGTGCCTGCACGGCCGCGGCGGCGTCGCGGGGATCCTGCTCCACCCGGCATGCCGCATTCCGCAGGGGCAGCCCCGTACTCGACGACGCGGCCTGCAGGGCCCGGATCACCTGTGCCTCACGCAGCCGCTCGCCCACCGCGTCGGACCGCGTCCCGCGCCCCGCGTACTCCACACGGGGGACGCCGCGGACACGGTCCACGACGCGTACGACATCGCCGCCCGCGTAGCGGTAGAGCCCGCCGACGTGGCTGAAGAGCACGTGGTAGTCGCGGCCTTCCTGGAGTTCGTGCGGCAGCAGTGTCTCGGCGTCGGGGCCGAGGTCGGCCTCGGCATCCACGAACTCGTAGACGGACGCGGACAGGACGAGGCTGCCCGCTGAGCCGTTCCGGTCCAGCGGCACGCCGACCGGACCCTCGGAAGCGGCCACCGGGGCGGGCAGCGCGGCAACACCGGTACCGAACTGCTCGCGCAGAGCCGGCAGATAGAGCGAGGCCACCCCGGTGGTCCAGCAGAACAGCGCACGCACATGGGGCCACACGTGGGCCGGCCGGACCACACCGAAGTACTCGGCGAGACGTTCGAGTTCGGCGGCGCGCTCCGGATCCGGGGAGCCGTGCGGCGCCCCGCCCACGGTGCCGTCGCGTACCTCCTTCACGATCCGCGGCCACCACAGGTTCAACTGGTGCGGAACAGCAGCGATCATCGCCGGGTTGATACCGATGAGACCCCGCAGATCGCTCTGGACCGCAAGCCGCAGGCGCAGATACATCTTCTGCACATGGTCGTCGGGAGCGACGTCCACCGGCAGGGTCGCCCACGGCGCCGCCGTGCCCAGCTCGGCCGAGAGCGGTTCGCCGAACCGGGTGCCGAGATCTACCTGGCTCGCGCCGACGTGCGGGTGCCCGCTGACGGTGGTGGTCGGCGCGCTCAGCGGGTCGTGCTTGAGGTTGAGTACGGCGTCCGGCCGACGCATCACGTCCGGGTAGTGCTCTATCAGCGGCGCCCACGCCGCGTAGTAGAAGGGGAAGAACGTCGTCTGCATGAACCGTCGGGTGACCGGGATCTTCTTGTGTGCGCCCGTGGTGCCGCTGCTGGTGAAGTACACGACCGGAGCATCAGCGCTCAGCAGGTTCTCCTCCCCGGCGGCCATGCGCTCGATCAGCGGGCCGTGCGCGGCGTAGTCCTGCACGGGGACGGCCTTGCGGTAGTCGTCGATCGTGCGGATGTTCCGGAAGCCGTGTTGCCTGCCGAACTCGGTGTCCGCGTTGAATTCGAGAAGATCGGCGAGGACCCGCTGCTGCATGCCGCGCATGTCGGTGTGTTCCGCGGCGAGCCGGCTGCGCTCGGCGAACACCCGGCGGCGGTACCGGTCGGCGTGGTCCGGGGAGGCCCAGCCCTGGAGGGCGTTCATGCGGCAAGCACCTCCCGCACGGCGTCGGCGGTCCCGGCCGCGTCCGGCTGTTCCCCGATCATGGTGACCGGTAGCCCCCGTATCTCCTCCAGCATCAGTTTGCGGAGGTCCGTCTGGTAGTTCTCGAAGGCGAACCACTCGGGGCTCTCGCCGTAGTGCTCCAGAGAGTTGAGACGCCGTCCGCCGTCCGAGCGGCGCCAGGCGGACTCCGGGGAAACGTCCAGATAGATCACGGCGCTCGGTCGGGGGAAGGCACGCCACCAGCCGTACAGGGGGTGGTCCTTGAGGCCGGCCAGCCGGCACTTCGCGAGGATCTTGTAGTAGTAGGAGTCCACCAGCAGCGGTGTGCCGGGATCCGCGCGCTCCACCTGGTCCCGCAGGTGCACGACCGCTGTCTGCAGCAGACTTGCGAGGAACTCGGCCGAGTAGGCCTTTCCGAGTTCCGGCAGGACGTCCTCGACCACATTGCGGCGCAGCCGGGCGATCAACTGGTGTTCGGCACCGACGCGTTCACTGTCGGTCGACAGCGTCTGCCAGCCAGGCAGGGCGGCCGAGAGTTCCGCCATGACGGAGGACTTCCCGGCATAGTCGGGCCCCAGCAGTACAACGAGTTGACGGTCCATCATGACACTCCCTCGATTTCCGCGCGCTCGGTCGGTGACCCGCTGGACAACCGGGCACGACCAGGTGAAACCCGCGCCACCACTGAAGCCGATGGCAATCGCGTCCGCCTTGAGTGCGTCCTGCACGTTCGTCGGACAGTGGAGATCAATCGTCTCGGGCCGTGGTGGAGAGAGCCTGGTGCGGCTGCAACGATTTCGGGACTCGGCGTCCTCGGTGCCGGGCTCGGCCCTGTGGACCACGACGCGCAGGCCGCTGCCCGCGACCCAGTACGTCGCCGTCCAGCGTCAAGGCGCCCACCTGCGGATGGCCGATGGTCTTGGGCTGCGCCCCGGCCGGGATGCCGGCCAGGCAGCGCCGGCTCCTCCCGGCGCAGCCCGGCCGCACACCGATGGCTGACCGCGCGGCTGCGCCGCATCGTGGAGACATGACAACAACACTGATCACCGGAGCGAACAAGGGCCTCGGTTACGAGACCGCCCGTCGGCTCGTCGCCGTGGGCCACACCGTCTACATCGGAAGCAGGGATGCCGGACGCGGGCGCCGGGCCGCCGAGCAGCTGGGTGCGCGGGTGGTCCGGCTCGATGTCACCGACGACGCCTCCGTGCAGGCGGCGGCCGAGGCCGTGGCGGCCGACGGAGGGCTGGACGTACTGGTCAACAACGCAGCGGGCATCGAGCCCGGTTTCACCAAGACCGACCTGAACCGGAACACCGGCATGCAGACCGTCGGTCAGGGCGCCGAGATCATCGTCCGCATGGCGCAGGTGCGCCCCGACGGTCCCACCGGTGGCTACTTCGACGTCGCGGGACTTCTTCCCTGGTGAGAGAGGGACGGCAGGCGGAGGACGCCGGCCCGGTACGGGGACGGGCGCCCGTGGCGGCCGGGTGAACACCGTGCCCAACACGCCGTGATCGAGACGGTCATTGCCAGGGGGTATCGCCGCGCAGCGGGCCGATGAGCGACTGCTTCTCGTGGCGCACCGGCCGGGCCGGGTCGTTGGCCGGTCAGGCCTGGGAGGCCGCTTCGGCGGCCCGCTCGATCGTCGCGCGCCGTTCTTCCCGGAATGCCGCCTCACGCTGCGGATCTGAGTGTTCCGCTGCTGCCTCCGTGGTGCCGTCGAGCTGCTCGCGCAGGATGTCGGCGTGTCCTGCGTGCCGACTGGTCTCGGTGAGCACGTGGACCAGGATGTTGAACAGCTTCACGTCAGGGCGTGGCCACCAGGGCACGTGACCGGGGGAGTCGATGGCGAGCGCAGTGATCGTCACGTCCGAGTGCTCCCACACGCGGCGGTAACGGCCGATGATCTCCTCGCGCGTCTCGTCCTTGGTCGCCCACAGGTCGGCGCCGCGCTGGGCGACGTCGTCCCATCGGGGCAGGGGCTCGGGGAACGGGCGGCCGAAGACCTCGCCGAAGTACCTGGACTCCCAGACCGACAGGTGCTTGACCAGGCCGAGAAGGTTCGTTCCCGTCACGGTCAGGGGGCGACGGATGTCATATTCGGGCAACCCGTCGAGCTTCCGCAGTATCGCCTCGCGGGCTTCCCGCAGGTCGCCGTGCAGGTATTCCTTCGCGAATTCATCGATCATGGGCCATGAGCCTGCCACGCGCCGTCGGTGGTCGCGTGTCCGGGCTCAGCTCAGCCGCACATGGCACCGGCCAGAGCGGCATGCACGTTCTGGCCTCTCGCCGAGCCCGGTCACGCTGGTTCCACCAACGCCCCTCGCTCGTATCCGCCCGTCACCATTTCTCGTTCCGCTCCGGCGTGTTGGTGACCTTGTGCCGTCGCCATCGGCGAGCACTCAATTACGCTCTCGACACCCTTGACAGCGTTGCCTAGGATCACGGGCACGGCATCGCGTGTCGGTCACCGACCGGGTGAGGCATGGAGGTGCCCGTGAGACTGCCTTACGGAGGCATTCCACGCATGTCAGTCGAGCTGAATCACACCATCATCCATGCCCGGGACAACCGGGAGTCGGCCGCGTTCCTGGCGCATGTACTGGGACTTGAGGTCGGGGCCGAGTGGGGCCCGTTCATTCCCGTCGCCACCAGTAACGGCGTCACCCTGGACTTCGCCACCGTCCCGGCGGAGTCGATCACCATGCAGCACTACGCCTTCCTCATCTCCGACGAGGAGTTCGACGCGGCCTTCGCCCGTATCGAGCAGGCCGGGATCACGTACTACGCCGATCCCCGTCGGAAGCAGCCGGGAGAGATCAACCACCACCACGGCGGGCGCGGCCTGTACTTCATGGACCCGGCCGGGCACGGGATGGAGATCATCACCCGTCCGTACGGAAACCACCTCACGGAAACCACGAGCAGTAGCTGACGGCTTGGTGAAGTGGCGACCGGCCGGGACAGGTGGGGGATTCCTCAAACCAGGGTGGAGATGCAGAACGGGTGCCCTGCGGGGTCCAGCAGGACCCGCCACCGGTCGGGCTCCGGCTGGGCCGCAGGTTCGACGGCCCCCAGCGCGAGCAGCCGGGCCTGGGCGGCATCCAAGTCGTCGACGCCCATCTCCAGGTGAGCCTGCTTCTCCTGCGAAGGGTCCGGCCAGGTGGGACGCCGGTAGTCGGCCAGCCGGTTGAATCCCAGTCCGGCTGATCCCTCCTGGCCGAGCAGGACGAAGTCGTCGGTGGAGAAGGCAATGGGCAGGCCAAGGGCTTCGCCGTAGAAGCGGGCCAGTTCGGCGGGGTCCGGGCAGTCGAAGGTGACGGCCGAGTAGCGGATCGCGGGTGCGGATGTGTTTCCAGTGCTCATGGAAGAGAAGCTACGACGTGACCAGGACAGGTCCGGTCCTGGTCATGCGGGAGACTTCGGAGTGTGAACAGCACTTCCGTCCGCCTGCTGCGACTGGTCTCCCTGCTGTCCGCGCGGCCGTCGTGGACCTGCGGCGAACTGGCCGACCGGACGGCGGTCACCGAGCGCACGGTACGGCGGGACATCGCGAGACTCCGGGAACTCGGCTACGGAGTCGAGTCCGACCCCGGACCGTGGGGCGGCTACCGCCTCAGAGCCGGGGCCAGGGTACCGCCATTGATCCTCGATGACGAAGAGGCGCTCGCTGTGGCCGTCGGGCTGCGCGAGGCCGCGCTCAGCGGCGTGCTCGGTGGTGACCAGGCCGCGCTGTCGGCGCTGCTGAAACTGCGGCAGGTCCTTCCACCGCGGATCGCGGACCGACTGGGTGAGATGGACGCCGCCTTCGTGCACACCCCAAGGCCCGACGAGCCGCAGGTCGCGCCCGGCATGCTGCTGGAACTGGCCACCGCGTGCCGCCGGAGCGAGCGCGCCTCCCTCTCGTACCGCGACCGGGAGGGGAAGGCCACCACCCGTGAGGTCGATCCGTACCGCCTCGTACACACAGGGCGCCGCTGGTACTTCGTCGCCCAGGACGTGGCACGGTGCGAGTGGCGGACGTTCCGCGCCGACCGGGTGACTCGGATACGGCCGACCGGACACCGGGTGGAACTCCGCGACCCGCCCGATCCGGTCCTGCTCGTCTCCCGGTCCATCGCGAGCGGCGTCTACACGCTCTGTGCGACCGTCCGGTTCCCGTTGCCCATGGACGAGGCGCTGCGGCTGGTCCCGCCGACGGTCGGCACCCATCGCCCGGAGAGCCCCGACGCCACCGTCGTCGAGATCGGTGGTCCTGACGCGGAAGGGCTCGCCGGATACCTGCTCAGCCTGGCCACCCCGCTACGGGTGCTGTCCCCGGACGACGTACGGGAGGCATTGCTGCGCCGTACCCGGGAGCTCGTCACGGACAACGAGAGCGGCGGCGGAACGACGTCGAATCCCGTCCACCGGAACCGACTTGTAGGCGAGTGACGTCTGCGGGAGGGCGTCCGCGAGGTCAGGAGCGCAGGTGTGAAGTACACGCTGATCGCCGTGCCCCTGCATCACGGCGTTGCGCTCCTCTTCCGTCAGCGCGCCGGTCTCGACATCGGCGCGAAAGATTCATTCCCATCCGGGATCAACGGCGGAACGGGCGCTCCGGACCTGCGACGGTTGCGGGCTTGCTGCTGTCCTCCTGGCCGGTTCGCTCACGGCGACTGATCCAGGGCGGTATGAAAGAGCCGACTGCCCGACGTACGAAATCGTGCAAGGCCCATGGGGGACGTATGAGACTGCTTTCCGCTTACCGGCGCCTGTTCTCGTTACCGGGATTCGGCCCGTCCCTGTTCGCCGCGGTCGCGGGAAAGCTCCAGCCCGGAATCTTTGCACTCGCTCTCCTGCTGGAGGTCAGTCACTACCGCGGCATGGGGCGGGCAGCTGCCGTCGTCTCCATGTCCGCCTTGGCCAGTGCGACCTTGCCGTTGCGCGGCAGACTCATGGACAAGTACGGCTACGCCCGGGTCATGTGTCCCGCACTGCTGCTCTATCTGACGGCGCTGACCGGTCTCGTGCTGAACGAAGGAGCTCGCGGTTCGTTCTCCGCGACGGCGGCCTGCGCCACGGTCGCAGGGATCTCGGCCCCGCCCGTCCAGATCGTCACCCGGCTCATGTGGCGCTCGCTGGCAACAGGTGATCTGCGGACCACCGTCCTGTCACTCGATGCAGTCCTGACCGACGTCGGCTTCGTCGCCGGTCCTACGCTCGCGGCGTTCCTGGTGACCGCCGTCGCCCCGTGGGCGGGCCTGGCAGCCTCGGCCCTGCTGAGCACGAGTGCGACGCTTCTGCTGCTCTCGCGCCACGTTCCTCAGCAACGGAATCAGCAGCCCGCCGCGCGTGACTGGATGGGACCGCTGCGCAGCGTCCCGCTCAGGCACACGATGACCGCGGCAGTGCTGTTCTTTCTCGCGGTCCGAGCGGTCGAACTGGCCTTCCCGGCCTGGGCCCAGGAACACAGCTCGCCCATGATGAGCGGCGTACTGCTGAGCGGCATGGCGGTCGGGAGCGTCGTAGGCGGCCTGGTCCTGGGCGCGCTGCCGCCTGTCTGGGCCGGCCGGGCCGGACTGCCGGTGACCCTGACCGCTCTGTGCTTCGGGACGCTCCTTGTCGCCGCGGCCAGTCAAGGTGGTGGGGGTCTGCTCGTGGCGGCAGCAGCGGTCATGGGCCTCGCCCTCGGCCCGACGTTCGTAGCCCTCTTCGCCACCGCGGGCGATCTGTCCCCGGCGAACATGGCAGCTGAGACGCAGTCCTGGATCAGTTCGTTCATGTCGCTCGGGGGAGCCGTGGGCGCCGCGGTCACCGGCCTGGTCTCCCGGGCGTTCGGCTCAGGGACGGTGCTCGTCGTCGCGGCTGCTTCGATGGCGGCCGCATCCGGCCTCGCCCGTTTCGGGATCAGCAAGCAGCCCGTTTCCGCCGGCGCCGACGGCCTGGACCTGTGAGGTTCCGGCAGGTGTACCCCGCGGTGACCCGGCATTGTGTCGCTCCGCCCGGTCAGGCACCACCGCTGTCCGCCCAGGCGGCTTCAGGTTGTTCCGGTGCGCCGGATGCCATGCTTCGACGCGATCCCGGGGACGGACAAGGCAAGCCGCGACAGCCACGTCAGGCCCCGGTCGTGCCCGCCGAGCGGACGGCGGGGGCCTGACATGGCACTGTTCTGGCGCGCAACGCCGGTTTCCACTACCCCCATCGGGCCCTTGGCGACCGACGCCACGTCACGCGGCCCCCGAATCAGCCGGCCGACCTCCACCGTTTCGGTGCGGGCTGCCTACGGCGACCCGGGTCAGGCTTCGCAGAACGACATGGTCCGCAGGAATCCGCCGAGGTTCTCGTCGTCGGTGCCCAGGAGGGCGTCGGCGGACCCGGGTAGGCACTCCACTCCTTCGATCTTGTACTGCGGGAAAGTCCCGAGCACGGTCGGGTGCGCCGCGAGCGTCACCCGGACCCGGCCGGCAGCCGACACGGTCACCCGCCCGGCATCGCTCACCGCGGAGTCGAACGGGCCGTCGTCACCGGCATCGGCTGCCGAACTCGCAAGGATCCGGCCGGAGTTGGTCACCGAGATGTCGGAGATGTGCCGTGTCCCCGTGTCGGTCCGGGCGTCAGGTTATTGATCATGGCGAGCGCTTCCCAGCGACCGTTACGGCATTCGGCGGAGCGCGAAGAGGGACGCGACGGGCGTACGCCCGGCCTGCTGGACGACCACCGTGGACCAGCGGGTACTTCGCGGCCAGTCGGCCCGGTTCGGTCTCCGCAGTCGTGGAAACCCTCCAAGTGCGCCTGGGCATTACTGTCCCCGATGAGCTGACTGCCCGGGTACGGACCGTCGGAGACTTGCAGGAATCAGTGGTCTCCCGTCGCCCTTCCGCGGCGGACACTTCGGCCTGCAAGGAAGCCTCATGAGTGAACGAGTCATCGCCCCTCGCAACCGCGGATTCCTGTTCCTCGACTCCCACCCGTCGGGCTGTGCGCGCCTCGTCGGAGACATGTGGGACGCCGTGCCGGCCACTGTGCCGAGTCTCGGCGCGGTGGCGCCGGTGGCGCTGGTCATCGGGTCCTCGGCCGGGTACGGGCTGGCGGCCACTGTCGCCGGGCTCGCGCATACCGGTGTCCGGGGTATCGGGGTGTGTTTCGAGAAGGGCCCCGACCGGCGTACGGGTACCGCGGGCTGGTACCGAACCGCGGCCACCGCCGAACTGGCGGCGAAGCACGACCGCGACTTCGTGTTCCTCAACGGTGATGCCTTCTCCGACGGGATGAAGGACACCGTCGCAGACCTCGTCACCGAACGGTTCGGTGGGAAGATCGACTACCTGATCTACTCCGTCGCTGCCCCGCGCCGGACCGATCCCGACACCGGCAGGAAGTACGCCTCGGTCCTCAAGCCGATAGGTGAGGCGTACCGCACCAAGTCGCTGTCGTTCGACGACAACGGGACAGCCGAGGTGGCGATCGTCGAGACCGCAGCCGCCGACGGCGACGACATCGAGCAGACGGTCGCCGTGATGGGCGGAGCCGACTGGCGCCGGTGGATCGACCACCTCACCGGCCGCGGCCTCCTTGCCGACGGCTTCACCACGGCCGCGCTGTCGTACATCGGCTCGCCTCTCACCGCCGGGTTGTACCGGCAGGGCACCATCGGCGCGGCCAAGGCCGATCTGGAACAGACCGCCCGCGACCTCGACGAACTGCTGGCAGAGGAGTGCGGGGGCCGCGCTGTGACATCCGTGAACGGGGCCGCCGTCACCCAGTCGTCCACGGCGATCCCCGGAATCGCCCTCTACGCCGGGCTGCTGCGCGGTGTTCTCGGAGACCGCATGGTGCCCCCGATCGGCCAGCTGACCGCCCTGTGGGACCAGCTCACGGGCGCCGCTGCCCTCGACCTGGACGACGAGGGGCGCGTACGTCTGGACACCTGGGAACTGGCCCCCGACGTGCAGGCCGAGGTCGCCGAACGCTGGCAGGCAGCCACCACCACGGACATCGCCGGGCTCGCGGACCTCGACTGGTTCCGCGAGCAGGTCCATCAGCTGTACGGCTTCGCGGTGCCCGGCATCGACTACACCGCACCGATCGAGACCGACATCCCCTGGCCCCACCCCACCAATCCCTGACACCTGGCGCAGAAGCCGCATGCACGCACGCGGAGCCCGGCCTGCCCGGACGGGCTCCGCCGCGAGGAACCGGCCCAGGCCTGCCCGGTCGTCGCCAGCGGGTGCGGCGGCCACGGGCGGGCCGTCGGGCGGCAGGGGCAACAGGCCGGTCGTCTCAAGGCTGTTGGGCTGTCGATGTCATGGACGCTCTCGGCGCGGTGCGGGTGCCGTTGTGCGACGGCGGGTGCGGTGGCGCCGATTCCGCCGGGCCGGGGCTGTCCGGGCCCGGCCCGCAGCGTCGCCGCGCTGGACGGGTGCCGGACCGTGGACGGCCCGCGGCGGCCTTACCGGGGATGGTGTGCCGGCCGGCCGCTGGCCCCCTCGCCGGTGGAACCCGTACGGGCATCCGCGGCCTCGCCCAGGAGTGTCCGTATCTGTGGGATCTCTGGCCTCACAGCGATGGCGCGGCGATCCGGCGAATCCGAGACTGGAGCTGTTGCCGGAGGGACCGGCACACCGAAGGACCGGGTGATTGCGGTGATGGACAACTCGTCCGTACTGGCAGGGGTGCGTGTGCCGGACACGAAGCTCGCGCGGGAGGCGACCGAACTCGTACGGGACAGCACCAGCGAACTGATCTACCACCACTCACGCCGTGTCTACTTCTTCGGCAGCCTCCAGGGGCGCAACCGGGACCTCAGCCACGACCCGGAACTCCTGTACATCGCGGCCATGTTCCACGACCTGGGCCTGAGCGAACCCTTCCACGAGAGCGGGCGACGCTTCGAGGTGGACAGCGCCGATGAAGCCCGCCGCTTCCTGCAGGGCCACCGGTTGCCGGAGGACAGCATCCGACGGGTATGGACCGCCATTGCCCTGCACACCACCCCGGGCATCCCCGAGTTCATGGAGCCGGAGGTGGCGCTGTTGACGGCGGGTGTGGAGTACGACGTCCTCGGGATCGGCTACGACGACCTCGACGAGACGGACCGCGCCGCGGTCATCGCCCTGCACCCGCGCCCAGGCTTCAAGGGACGCATCCTGGAGGCCTTCACCGACGGGATCCGGTCCAAGCCGCAGACCACGTTCGGCAACGTCAAGGCCGACGTGCTCGCCCACTACGTACCCGGATTCCGGCGTGGTGACTTCGTACGCACCATCCTGGACTCCCCGTGGGCCGACTAGCCACCCGCTCACCGTCGGACCGGGTGGTGGTCGTCGTGGTGGCTTTCGACGGCGTGCAACTGCTGGACGTCACCGGCCCCGCGGAGGTGTTCACGACCGCCAACACCTATGGCGCCCGGTACGACGTACGCGTTGTTTCGCCCACCGGCACCGACGTACGCACCTCCTCGGGTGTGCGGATCGGTGCCGACGGGGCGCTGGGCGAGGTGAGCTCAGCTCTGGTAGGCGAGGTCGGCCGCGGCCAGGTCCTCGGCGAGTTCCCCGGCGCACGGCAGGACCATGTCCAGTGGGTGAACCTCGGCCACCGCGCCCCAGCGCTCTCACGCCGCCGTCGGGGCAGGTACGGCCGAAGGAGAGACTGGGGCGGCCTCGCGGCCGTGACGTTGCCCCCGCAGGGGCGAGGAGGAATCGCTGCCCGTCGGAGGCGGTTCGCCCGCCAGGCGCGTATGTCGTACATGTCTTAGTTTGGGGTCGTCTCTATTCGCCCCACCGAGGAGCTCCAGTGAGCGACAGCCCGATGGACAAGGCCAAAGGAAAAGCCAAGGAGATGACCGGGAAGGTCACCGGCGACCGCCGTCAAGAGGCCGAGGGCAAGACCGATCAGGCGAAGGGCAAGGTCAAGGGCGCTGTTGACGAGGCCAGGGACCGAGCCAAGGGCATGAAGGACTCCATGCAGAACGACGGCTGAGGCGCCGTTCCCGCGGGCCCCGTTACTCCTGGCGGGGCCCGCCCGGCGTCGCCCGCTTGGTCCGGCGGCGCATTCCACCCGGCGTGCGTGGCGACCGGACGCTCGCGGTCGTGAGTGTTCACCCGTCCGTCCGTAGCGCTCGTGAACCACCGCGGCGGCCGACACGCAGGTGCTTCGAATCCTCCGGAGGGCCGGCCGGCCGCGACGAGATCACCGCACGGCAGGAGATCTCAGACCTTCCCGATACCGAGCGTGGTCTCACGGGGCAGCAGCCCTGAGCCGAGGACCTCCAGCCAGAGGGGGCCGAGGAGTTCGGCGAGCCGTGCGGTGTTCTCGGCGCCGAGTTCCTGCCAGGGGTGAGCGGCGAGTTGGTCGGTGCGGCGCTCGACCTCGGCGCGCAGGGCGCGGCCCGCGTCGGTCGCGGCGCCGTCGGCGTTCAGCAGACCGCGGGCGAGGAGCCGCTCACCGGCGGCAGCCCATTCGTGCTCGTTCCAGCCGCGGCTGGCGAAAACGCCGACCGGCGCGGCGCCGATCGAGGCGAAGGACACCAGCGCTTCCACGGAATCGAGGCCTGCGGTCAGGAGGGCGGCGAGATGGCCGTCGCCGCGGTGTTCGCGCAGGATGGTCGCGGCCTGCCACAGCACGAGGTGCGGCTCCCCGGGCCAGGGCAGTTCGGCGTTGGCGGCGGCGAGCGGGCGGCCCTCGGTGCGCGCGGCCTCCGCTGCCCGGCGGGCGAGCGCGGCGGCCTCGGCGAGATCGGGACTGTCCGTCCGCTCGCCGAGGAGTGCGCGGTACGCCCGGTCGACGCCGCGCGTCCGGGCCGCGATCACCTCGCGCGGTGCGGCAATGTCCCAGGCGGCCGGGGCGTGCTCGGCGACCATGCGCGGGCTGAAGCTGTAGAACGCGGAGGCCACCTGGCGGGAGCCCACGGCCCCGAGTGGCGCCGCCCGTAAGGCGAAGTAGCTCGGCCAGCGCTCGCCGGTGTCGTAACCGAGTGACTCGGCCTCCTCGAAGACCTGCGGCGCGTAGTAGACGACGGCGTGCAGGGGCTCCAGCAGGTGCCACATCTGCCGCACGCGTCCTTCGTCATCACCCATACCGGCTCCTCGTTCCGCTCTCCGCGACACCCTCATCTTGACGCTGACCAGATTGCATCCGACAGGGGATTTAGTCAATGCCTAGATTGCGCTAGCCTGCTCGTCATGACCACCGAACGCGCGTACCACCACGGTGACTTGCGGCGGGCCGTACTCGCGGCAGCCCTTCACGTGATCGCCTCTGAAGGGCCGTCGGCCCTGTCCCTACGTGACCTCGCCCGCCGCGCACAGGTCTCCCATGCCGCACCAGCACACCACTTCAAGGACCGTGCGGGCCTTCTCACCGCCATCGCCACCGAGGGCTACGACCTCCTGTCCGCCGCCCTGGCGGAGGCGGAGGACCTGCGCGACCTGGGCATCCGATACGTGCGCTTCGCCGCCGCGCACCCGGCGCACTTCCAGGTCATGTTCCGCCCGGAACTCCTGCGCCCCGACGACCCGGAGCTCCTCGCGGCACGCGAGCGGACGCGGAGTCGTCTCGGTACGGCTGTGGAAGGCCGCAGTGACGATCCGGCCATCGGCTTCATGGCGGCCTGGTCCATGGCTCACGGCTTCGCGACGCTGCTGCTCTCCCACAACCTTGACGGCCCGCTGGACGGACGGGACCCCGAAGAGACGTTCCGGGCCCTGGCGGGCGAGATGTTCCGGACGGCTGGAAGGCCCGCGACGGGCTGACTTGTCCACCGCACCGATCGTGACCGTCGGTGTGTGCGGTGTTGATCCGGCGGACCGGCCACCTTACGTCGAGGACTCCCCACCGCAGGAGGGCTGATGGTGCCCGAGCCTTGTACGGGCATCCGCCGCGCAGCACCCTGTCCGTACGGCGACGGAGGGGGGGGCAAGCATGAATTGCTCAAGATGCGGGGCCGTCATGATTCAGGGCCCGGACGGCACGTATCACTGCTCTCACTGCCCCGGTGCTGGGTACCCTCCCACCCATGACCGCGAAGCGATCCCAGTGGCAACCGGAACTCGACCCGCTCCCCGCTCCCGACATCGCGATCACCCCTGAGATCACCGAATCCGAATGCCGGATCTGCGAAGCGACCATCGCAGGCCTGGACGGTCGGTACTCGTGCGGGGTGTGCGGGTGGTCCAACCACTGGTCGGAGGGCCACCGGCCGCTACCGGGCGCGGACGCCGACCCGGACGCTCCGCACGACAACCTGCTGGAGGGCATGGAAGCGCAGGCGTGATCACGCAGGCCCGGAGCCGACATCGGGCTCTTGGGCTCCAGTGACTCGCGCGTCCAGTGTGGATGCGGCTCGTCCACGGTCACGCGCTGTCCGGTGCTGCGGGATGCCAGTAGTGGCGCCGGTCCGGTGCCCCCGGGAGGGTCGACAGGAAGGCGACAGCACCGGATCAGCCGCCGAGCATCCGAGACGGTGAGGCGGTGAGACGGGAAGCGGGGTGCGGGACCCGGAGCGTGAGAACCGGCTCCCACCCCCTCGCCCCTCCAGCTCCCGCTTGCGTAAGGTACGAGCGGCCCGGGAGCTGTGCGCGCCGGGCTGCCCCGGCCGTGCGGACGAAGCGACGGAGGGGCCTGGTACCGGGGGGTGTCGGGGATGGCGGACGCGGCAGAATTAGCGGACTTGGGGCGTGCGGGCCGGGCCGGGGAGGACGGCGGACGAACAGCACCGCTGGACCGGCGGGTGTTCGCCGTCGCGGGGGTGGTCTTCGCCGTGCTGATGGCGCTGTCCTCGCGCTACGGCTTCCACATCGACGAGCTGTATTTCCTCGACTGCGCTCGGCACCTTCAGGCGAGCTATGTGGACCAGCCGGTGCTGGCACCGCTGTTGGCCCGGGTCTCGCTGTCGCTGTTCGGGGTCTCGGAGGCGGGCCTTCGGCTGTGGCCCGCGCTCGCCGCCGCAGGCACGGTGGTCGTCGGCGCGCTGACTGCGCGGGAGTTCGGCGCAGCACGGCGGGCACAGCTGCTCGCGGCGATCGCGACGGGCACCATGCCCGTGGTGTTGGGCGGCGCGCACGTAGCCAACACGTCGTCGTACGAAGCGCTGGCGTGGGCGGCGATCGCGCTCGTGGTCGTACGGATGGGCCGCACCGGCGACACGCGGTGGTGGCTCGCCGTGGGAGCGCTGGTCGGCATCGGCGCGGAATTCAACCACCTCGCGGCCTTTTTCGGGATCGTCCTGCTGGCCGCGGTGCTGCTCGGCCCGGCCCGCCGGACCGTGGCCGACCGTCGACTGCTCGCGGGCGCCACGATCGCCGTGCTGCTCGTGCTTCCCGACCTGTGGTGGCAGGCGCACCACGGCTGGGCCATGTTCGCGATGACGCGGGCACTGAACGGGGAACACGGCGGCCCGGGGAACATCCCCACCTGGATCGTGGGGCAGATCGGCATGTCCTGCCTGGCGATGGCGGTGTTCTGGGTGGCGGGACTGCGGTTCCTGTGGCGATCCGGCCGGCCGTTGTGGCGGTGCCTGGTGACCGCGTACGCCGTGCTGTTCGTGCTGTTCGCCGTGACGACCGGAGCGCAGGTGTACTACCTGGGCGGGTTGTACGTGTGTCTGCTCGCGGCCGGGGCGGTAGGGCTCGACGGGTGGCTGTACTCCCGCCCGGACCGGCTGCGCAGCCTGACGATCGGAACCGCCGTATCGGCCGCGCTGTCCGCCGTGATCGTGCTGCCGGTGCTGCCGCCCTCCGACGTGGGCTGGACGTACGGCATCAGCTCGAATTCGGGGGAATCCCTGGGCTGGCCCCAACTGGTCGGCACCGTACGGCAGGTGTGGACCGGGCTCCCGTCCGAGCAGCGTGCGAACGCGGTGATCGTTGCGGCGGACTACGGCGAGGCCGGTGCCATCAACGAACTCGGCCGCGGTACCGGGCTGCCCACCGCTGTGAGCGTCCACAACACCGACTGGTGGTGGGGCCCCGGCAACCCGCACGCCTCGACCGTGGTGGCTGTCGCCCCCGGCCCCGACCACGCCCCCGAGTACGCTGCCCACCTGGGCCGGTACTTCCGGCATGTCCGCGTAGCCGCCACCCTCTCCAATCCCCAGGGCGTGCACAACATCGAATGGGGCGGCCACGTCTACGTCTGCACCGGTCCCCGTCGTCCCTGGGGCGAGATATGGCCCGAACTGCGCACCTACGCGTGACGCGCGACCCGGGCCGTGGGCTCGCCGCTGACCTTCGCCGTCGGCAACGCGTCGGTAGAGCCGGAGCGTGTCGTCCACGGCGGGCTCGGGTCCAGGTGCCCGCTCCTCAACTCGCGGCGATCCACGCGTTGCGGCCCGCCGAGCGGCCCCCGGGGTGGCGTTCGGATCCGTCCACCCGTCCACCCGCTCACAGTCTTGCCGGGAAAGGATGTTGAGAACACCCTCCGGTGGGGCAATAACCGCTTCATGACAATGAGCCGTCGATCCCTCATACGCTCCGCCGCCGTTACCACCACCGCCCTCGTGGTCGGCGGCGGCATGACGCCCGCGCGCGCCGCGACCGCCCCGCGCACCGCCGCATCCACCGGCAGCGAGTTTCCAGCCGACTGGATGGGCGCGCTGCCCGACGCGCTGTCCCTGCTCCGGATGACAATCCCCGGCACCCACGATTCCGGCTGCACCGACCCCGCCAACGGCACCGAGTGGTCGCACACCCAGAATTGGGGGATCACCGAACAACTCCAGCGCGGCGTACGGTTCCTGGACATCCGGGCCAACGGCCTCCAGGACCATCTCGACGACTCGTTCGGGATCTACCACGCCGGGTACTACCAGGGCATCACCTTCGACGGGGTGCTCGCGCAGTGCCGCGACTTCCTCCTGCAGCATCCGCACGAGACGATCGTGATGCGGCTGAAGAAGGAGAACGGCACCAACAACGACGTCGGCGCGCGCTTCAAGGACGTCCTGAACGTCTACCTCGACACCAAGGGCTGGCGTCCCTGGTTCCTCCTCGCGGACCAGGTGCCGTCGCTCGGCGAGGCGCGCGGACGGATCGTTCTGATCGCCCAGTTCGACAACGACTGGCCGGTCCTGCAATGGCCGGGCGGCGACAACGACTTCCTGTCCAATCAGTGGTTCTCGCTGCAGGACATCTACCAGGGACTGTCCTGGCCGTCCCAGAAGACCGCCAAGGTCACCCAGCAGTTCGACAACGCCGCCGGGGACCAGAACTCGGCGCTGATGTACATCAACTTCACCAGTTACGCGGGCGGCGGCTGGCCCAAGACCAACGCGGACGCGATCATGCCCGGGGTACAGAGCTACCTGAACGGCAGACTGTCGGACCGAACGCACCTCGGCGTCGTCCCGCTGGACTTCCCGGACTTCCACTCGGACACGCTGCGCACCCTCATCGACTGGAACTGGCACTGACACCACGGGGCCGATCGCCGCTCCCCGGCGCCGCCGGACTTCCGGCACCGGGGACCGGTCCGGACCCGGGACGCTGGTGGGGGATCAGCCGACGTCGGGGAGCGGAGGCCGTGGCGTTGAGATCCGTGACGATCGCCGCCTCCTCGTACCTGAAATGTGGCTCCAGCTGGTTCGCCGGCCGCTCCAGGTCGTAGCGCACCTGAACGGGGTCCTGCTGACCGGGCGACATCACCTCGGCGGGTTCAACCAGGGTTCCCTGGACAGCAGTTGGGGCCGATCCCGATCGAGGGGGCCAGAGCTCACCCGGTGGGCCAGAGCTCATCCGGTGGGCTGGAGCTCATCCGATGGGTTGGAGGTCGCGTCCGCCGTCACGAAGGCGCCGACCACAGCCCCGGTGTCATCGACAGCCGATCGGGGCGGCTCGCGCCCCGCAGTTGCCTGTTCGATCCCGGCAACGTTCGTGGTCAGAACACGGCCTGGAGACGTGTCGCAGTCCGTACGAGGTCAGCGACGGCTCTGGACCGGCTGTGCGGTGGCCAGGCGATCACCGTGGTGACCTTTGGCGCGTCCAGCACGGGCACGGCGGCGACGTCACCATGCAGTTGGGCTCGGCACGACTCCGGTGAGACCGCGCAAGCCCGCCCGAGCGCGACGAGTTGCAACAACTGCGCGTGGTCGCGGACCTGCGGACCGGGGCCGGGCGGGTAGGTGCCGTCAGGATCGGGCCAACGTGGCATGGGCAGGCCCGGCAGCCCCGTGATGTCGGCCATGTGGACATGGGCCCTGGAGGTCAGCGGGTGCCCGGTCGGTAGGACCACGACCTGGCTCTCCGTGCTCAGCTCTTCGGTGTGGAACCCGGAGGTCGAGTCGAACGGCAGGTGCAGCAGCGCCACGTCGGCCCGGCCCTCGCGCAGGAATCGTGCTTGCTCGGCCGGGCCGCACAGGATGACGTCGACGGGGACCGCGCCGGGTTCGGCGGCGTACGTGTCGAGGAGTTTCGCCAGCAGTTCGCGGGACGCGCTGGCTTTCGTGACCAGGACCAGGCCGGGACGGCCGGTCGTGGAGTGTGCGGCGCGCCGGGTCCGGCGCTCGGCGGCCTCTACCGCGGCGAGGGCCGTCCGGCCCTCGGTCAACAGCACAGAACCGGCCTCGGTCAGCGTGACAGCGCGACTGGTCCGATTCAGCAGCACTGCCCCGAGTCGGCGTTCGAGCTGCTGGATCGCCCGTGACAACGGCGGTTGTGCGATCCCGAGCCGCTGCGCGGCACGCCCGAAGTGCAACTCTTCGGCGACAGCGACGAAATAGCGCAGTTCCCGGGTCTCCACGCAGCCACACCCCAGATCCATACCTGGACGGTATCGCCGCCCACCCTATCGGTGTTGGACCCTCCGTCGGTGGCCGGGGCAGCATGGAACCCATGAGCGAACGGACGATTGCGCTGGTCACCGGCGCGAACAAGGGAATTGGCTACGAGATCGCCGCAGGCCTGGGGGCCCTGGGCTGGAGCGTCGGCATCGGCGCTCGCGACGATCGGCGCCGCAAGGACGCGGTGGAGAGACTGCGCGCGTCCGGCGTCGACGCGTTCGGCGTACCGCTGGACGTGACCGACGACGCGAGCGCGACAGCCGCCGCACGGCTGATCGAGGAGCAGTCCGGGCGCCTCGACGTGCTCGTCAACAACGCCGGGATCACCGGCGGCATGCCGCAGGAGCCCACCCGGGTCGATCCCGCCGTCATCCGGGCGGTCGTGGAGACCAACGTGATCGGCGTCATCCGCGTCACCAACGCGATGATGCCGCTGCTGCGCCGCTCAGCGTCACCCCGGATCGTGAACATGTCCAGCAGCGTCGGCTCCCTCACCCGGCAGTCAGGAATCGCCGCTGAGCAGTCGACGGGTCCGGTGGCCGTGGCGTACGCGCCGTCGAAGACGTTCCTGAACGCCGTCACCCTCCAGTACGCCCGGGAGTTGAGTGGCACGAACATCCTGATCAACGCAGGCTGCCCCGGCTACGTCGCGACCGATCTCAACGGCTTCCGCGGTGTGCGTACCCCTGAACAGGGCGCGGCGATCGCCATCAAACTCGCGACCCTCCCCGACGGCGGCCCGACCGGCAAGTTCTTCGAAGACGCCGGCGTAGTGCCCTGGTGATGTGCGAAGCCGCCTCACCCGCCTGGTGAGGCGGCTTCGCCCGCGCACCTGGCTGCTGCTTCAAATCGCTTGTGAACAGAGGGAGTTCGGCTTGTCGCTCACGAACTGCACAGCTGGTGGACGTCAGTGAAACGTTAGTCGAACGCAAGGGGAGGCGGCCAGAATGGCTTGGGCAGCCGCAGGTCGGCCAGTACTGCGGCTCCGCGTGATCGACTCCCGCAATCCCTTGAAACGGAGTAGCCATGAAGATGATCAAGGCACTTGTGAGCAAGTTCAAGAAGGATGAGGACCTCGCCAGCCACGCGTGGGTGCTGCACGTAATCTGACGCACCATCTGATCTGACGCAATGTCTGATCTGACGCACTGTCTGGTCTGACGGGCCGTCCGATCTCATGCACCGCCCGTCGGCGGAGGACGCGGCCATGCCACTGCCTCCGCCGACGTTGCAAGGCGCCCCTGTCTGCCGCGGCCCGCGGCGGCCACGACCGGGCCGGAGTCCGCCGCAGACCGGGCCGCGGCGCGGCGCGGAGCGACGGTCCTGCCCGTTCCATGCCCGGAGTTCTCCGCCTGCCGTGGGGAACGCATTTCGTTGCCATTCCAATGGAGGCGGGATTCTCGTGGAAGAAATGGCGTCGGCACCGGTGCGCGGCCACTCCGTCGTGTACGCCCCGCGGATTCAGGACCTGCTGGCCAGGGGCGAGAAAGTATTCCGGATCGACGCGACCACGGTAGGTGTCTCCGACTGCCACCTGATCGCCGAAATCGTCGCGGAACGCCCTGTGTCGGCGATGGAGCGCTCGGTCTACAAGCCCGCCGCAGGAGCCGACATCCCCCACGACAGCGCGACACGGACGATCCGCGCGCTGGGGCAGGACGTCATGGAGGGCATCCGGACCCCGCCGCCCCCGACGCGCGGGCTGTCCGGCTCCTGGCCCTACGCGCCCACCTCCTACCTGCGCCGGTGGCTCTTCTCGTCCGACCCCCTGCCGGTCTCCCTGTTGTCGAAACGCGGTGTCACACGCTCGGACACGCTCTCCCGGATCGTCGACCGCGCCGTCACCGTCTGGCCGGGGTCCGACACCGAGGGCGGCACCGCGCTGGCCGAACAGATCCGAGATGCTTCCGGCACCCAGGAGAGAAGGCAGGCCATCGCGCTGTACCGGAGAGCGACGGCCACCCTCTGCGACGGCGTGGCCGCACTGGCCGGCAACGCCCTGTGGCTCATGGGGCAGGAGCGCGAACCGGAGGCGGCCCGCGCCGACCTCACCGCGGTCCTGTGGGAGACGCTGCGGCTGCTCCCGCCCGCGTGGATGCTGTTCCGCAAGGGCGGGGACGCGTACACCGGACTGCACCCTGAGATCCGGCCCGAGGACAGGGTCGCGCTCTTCCCGCTCCTGATGCACCGTCATCCGGACTACTGGCCCGACCCGCTGGAGTTCCGGCCCGAGCGGTGGGCCGGGGTGGCGGACCCGGAGAAGACGCCCGCATTCATGCCGTTCGGGTTCGAGGGTGCCCGCTGCTGGGCCAAGCACCTGGTCGTGCCCCTGGCCGAGCGCCTGTTGACCGTCGCCTTCGACAACCGACTCGTCATTCGCAGCCCGCAGCAGGAGGCACCCGTCCCCCTGCGCTCCCTGCTCTCCGTGCGGTTCGACGCGGAAGCCGGGGCATGACACGGCGTCGTTCCCTCGTGCCACCCGCAGTTCCCGACGAGGACAGTGTGGCCACCACCCCCCTCCCGCCACGGAGCCCGCACACACCCTCGTACCGGGTGGGCGCTGCCGACCACGAGCACCGAACACCCTGACACCACGGGAAGACGCCATGGAATCGCCCACGCTGGCCGACTGGGTCGGCGACATCAAGAGCTTCTCCGACTGCCAGTGGCAGCGCGAACCCGCGGTCTTCAGGCCGGCGACACTCGCCCCACCGTTCGACCTCGGTGAGCTGGACGCCGCCTTCGACGGAGGGCTGCTGCGTACCCCCTACCTGGAGATGGTCCGCTCCAACAAGGTCGTCATCCCGTCCGATGCCTACACCACGGCACGGGTGGTCAACGGCACAACGCACCATGACTTCGCCGACCGCGCGAAAGTCCTCGCTCTCCTGCGCGCCAGGGCGACGCTCCTTCTGCGACACGTCGACCAGTGGCACCGTCCTACCGGCGCACTGGTGGCGCGACTGTCCGAGGAGATCGACCGGCGTGTGGAGGCCTTCTTCTTCGTCACGCCCGCCGGCGGTCAGGGCCTCGCGGTGCACCGGGACGACGCCGACGTGTTCGTACTCCAGGTGTCCGGACGCAAGACCTGGTACGTCCACGACGCACCGACGGTGGCGGACTGGGCGCCGGGAGAACTCCCGGACGACGAGCGCTCCCCGCGGCTCCTGCGCAGCGTCCTCGAACCCGGCAGCGTGCTCTACGTTCCGCGCGGCTTCGCGCACCGTGCGGTGGGCGCCACCGGACTGTCCGCCCACCTGTCGCTGACGATCCGCGACATCTCCCTGCAGGACCTGCGGACGGCCCTGGAGCAGCGGCTGTCCGAAGGGCTGGACCTCCCGCCGCGCCCCCTGGGCGAGGCCGCGATCGTCGACGCCTGCGCCACGCTGCTCAGTCACGTCCGGGCGAAGCTCGACACGATCGAACCAGACGACCTGCGGCTCGCCGCACGGGCCGCGCAGGCGCGGCGGCCGGTCACGATGACGCGGGCGGAGACGTTCGCCGAGACGGCCCGGAACTGGGAGACCGGTGGACCCGGCGCCAGGCGCGCCGGGCTGACGTCCGTGACTCGCACCTGGCGCAGGCTGCGCGACGAGGCACGCACCACCGAGCACTGACGCACAGCCGACAGGCTCCCCGGCAGCCGGAGCGTGCCCCCGGGCGCAGTGGCCAGGCCGAGTGGGAGGCCGGCTCGGTGGCGTCTCAAGCCTCCAGGTCGGTTTCGCCGGTGCGACCTGCTGCCCCAGCAGCGGTTCGCGACTTCCGCCCCCGTGCTGGGCGAGCCCAGGAGCGAGGCGCTTGACCCTCACGCCGCGTCATACCGCATTGTCGGTCGTGTGGAGGAACACCTGACCGTGGGGCACGTGGCCGAACTGGCCGGAGTGAGCGTCCGCACGCTGCATCACTATGACGAGATCGGCCTCATGCGGCCGTCCGCGCGGAGCTCGGCCGGGTACCGGGCCTACTCGGCGGTCGACGTGGAGCGGCTGCGGGAGGTGCTCACCTACCGCCGGCTGGGCTTCGGATTGCGCGAGATCGCGGATCTGGTCGACGACCCGGCCACCGATACGGTCGCGCACCTGCGCCGACTGCGCGGTCTGCTGCTGGAACAGCGCGACCGTGCTGCTGCCATGGTGACGGCCATCGACACAGAACTGGAGACACGGGCCATGGGAATCAGGACGACGCCGGAGGAACAATTGAAAGTGCTGGGCACGCAGTTGTACGACACCATCGGGTCCGCTTACCCGGCGACGCGGCGTACCGAGCCGCGGATCGCCGCAAGGGTCTGGGACGCGCTCGGGGACGCACGGACGGTGTTGAACGTCGGAGCCGGAACCGGCTCCTACGAGCCCACCGACCGCGATGTCACCGCGGTGGAACCGTCGGCGGTCATGCGGGCACAGCGTCCTGCGGGCGCGGCGCCGTGCGTGGCCGCCGCTGCGGAGAGTCTCCCGTTCGAGGACCGGTCCTTCGACGCCGCGATGGCCTTCAGTACGGTGCATCACTGGCAGGACCCGATCGCGGGCCTGCGCGAGATGCGGCGCGTGGCCCGCCGCGTGGTGGTGTTCACATACGACGCCAGTAGCACCGGGTGGCTTCAGCGGTTCTGGCTCACGCGCGACTACCTGCCTGAATTCGCTGACCTTCTCGTCGACTGGCCTTCGCTGGCCGACCTGACCCACGCGATCGGGGGCAGGGCGGAGCCGGTGCTGATCCCGTGGGACTGCGCGGACGGCTTCTTCGAGGCACACTGGCGCCGGCCCGAGGCATACCTGGACGAACATGTACGCCGCGCGGTATCGGTATGGACCAGAGTCGGGCCGGAGGCCGAGCAACGGGCAGTGAACAGGCTGCGCGACGACCTCTCCTCAGGCCGGTGGGCCGAGCGCAACCGCGACCTCGTCGCCCTCGACGCGGCAGAGCTCGGCCTCCGCCTGCTCGTAGCCTGAACCAGCGTGCCCGCTCGCATCAGCCCATCAGAGCATCAGTGGAGCGCGCTACGACTACCTCGATCGGGCCCGGAGCCTCAACTGCTGGGCAGGGTGCGGTCGAGGAGGGGCAGCAGGCGGTCCCGGTGGAGTTGCAGTGCCGAGGGGTTGAACGCGTCGGTGTCGGACATCGTGAAGCCGTGGACGGTGCCGGGGTAGATCTCGGAGGTGTAGCGGACACCCGAGGCGTCCAGGGCCCGGTCGAGCTCGCCGAGGGCCTCGGCTGTCATGTCGGTCTCGGCGTGGCCGAGGTGGACCTGGGCGGTGAACCCGGAGAGGAGGCGGCGCAGGCTGTCGGGCCCGTCGGCGCCCACGGGGCCGTGGAATCCGGCGGGGGATGCCTGCTGGTTGATCCGGGCAGATCGCTTCGCCCCGCTGATGTGCGGCGGGGCGAAGCACTACCCGGGGACCGGTGCGGCTAGGAGCCGGTGAGCTGGTCCCGGCAAGCCGCAGCAGACCACGACAGCGGGATCTGCACAGGCCGCAGCCTTGGACTGCTCGGGAGATGGAGCCTTCGGCACCGGCACGTCGCAACCGCTACGGGTGGTAGATCTCCTCCATGGCGCTGATCTGGCTCTGGCCGTTGACGCGGTAGTAGAAGTACGGGGTGTTGGCAAGCTTGTGGTTCACCAACCACTTCGGTGTGACCTTCCGGGTTGTGGTGTCGCTGAGGACCTTGACGGAGGCGCCTGAGGCGAAGACGAGTGACTGGGCCGCTCCGCTCGGGGTGTAGATGACGTCCTCGTCGTTCTTCGTGTTCACCCGGCAGGTCTCCGGGGTGACGCGGACGACGGTGTTGCCCTTGACGTTCTTGGCGGAGTCCAGCTTGAAGAAGTGCTTGTACCCCGCGGGCAGGTGGCACGGCTGCCAGCTGCCGCCCGCCTTTCCGGAGGTTACGGCTGGAGCGCTTGTTGCCGGGCGCGGGCTGGCGCTGGAGGACCCGCACATGGTGGCGAGGAGTGCGGCGGCGGAGCCGAGGACGACCGCGGTGGAAACGTAACGGTGGTTCATGAACTTCCCCTGTGACGAAGGTCGGTTGACACCGTGGGAGATACCGGACAACAGGTAGGGGTTTCGATCAACTGTCGGCTGTGACCGGACGGTGACAACCGTCATACCGCGGGGACAATCGACGGTTCGGCACACGTGTGGTCCGGGGCATTGGGCGTCTCCGCGGCCGACGTCACCGCAGCCGCGATCAGTTGGGCCGGGCTCGGCGTCCGGGCCGTGGGACGAAGACCGCCGGATCGTCAACTCACAGATCGGAAGATTCTTCCAACGGGTGATCTCCCGTCGCTTTCCGCTTGTTGGAGCCGAACCCGGGGAACGCTGCGGCCGTTACTTCGTCCTCGAATCTCTGGATAGCCGAGTCCGCTGGTCAGGAGACTCAAGCGGCTCGGTACGTACCATCGAAGGAGTACAGATGTCCGTATCCGTCATGCCCCGAACCCGGTCCCGTGTTCTGGCCGTGCTGAGCGCCGCAGCAGTCGCGAGCGGGTTGGCCGCCGCCGTTCCGGCAGTGCCCGCCTCAGCCGCCGGGTCGTTCGTGGTCAGCGAGGCGCAGTTCAACCAGATGTTCCCGAACCGGAACCCCTTCTACACCTACGACGGTCTGGTCAACGCACTGAGCGCCTACCCGGGCTTCGCCACTACCGGCGACGATGCGACGCAGAAGCGGGAGGCGGCGGCCTTCCTGGCCAACGTGAGCCATGAGACCGGCGGCCTGAAGTACGTCGTCGAGCAGAACACGGCCAACTACAGCCACTACTGCGACGCCTCACAGCCGTACGGCTGTCCGGCCGGGCAGAGTGCCTACTACGGGCGTGGGCCGCTGCAGCTCAGCTGGAACTTCAATTACAAGGCGGCTGGTGACGCCCTGCACATCGACCTGCTGAACGACCCGTACCAGGTCGAGCGGGACTCCGCCGTCTCGTGGAAGACCGGCCTGTGGTTCTGGGACACCCAGAGCGGCGCCGGGACGATGACCCCGCACGACGCGATGGTCAACGGCAAGGGCTTCGGGGAGACCATCCGTAGCATCAACGGTGCCCTGGAGTGCAACGGCCAGAACCCGGACGAGCGCCAGGACCGGATCAACCTGTACACGAATTTCGTCGGCGTTCTCGGTACCGACGTGGGCGGCGGCAACATTTCCTGCTGATCCGGTCGGCCCTGAAACCGGCTCGTGGCTATGGAAGCTCAGGCAGCAGCCTGGTCGACGTCTTTCCGCGGACGTTCGTCGGTGAGGGTGCAGGAACTCTCGACGGTTGATGTGGCCGGGTCATAGCGATGTGGCCCGGCCTGCCCGACCAAGGGCGAACCGGACGGCAAGAGAGTCGGACGGTGGTCGACACCGGCGGGCGAACCGACGTCGATGGTGCCATTCGCCAAGTGGAAGGCGAAGAAGGGGGCCGAGCGGCGGGCCGCGATGGCGTCTACTCTGCGTCGGCCAGCTGGGCCCGGAAGAAGTCGGTCAGCTTCTCGACCGCGGGCCCCACGTGCTGCTCCTTGTCGTAGAGGTCGACGTGGCCGGCGCCGTCGATCCAGTGGAGCTCCTTCGGGGTGCGGGCGTTCTGGAACGCTTCCACGCTCATCCAGAGAGGGAGAAGGTCTGGACTCCCTCACCGCGGGCCTCGGCAGAGCGTGCGGCGGCAGCTGCGGCACGCTATCTGTGCCCCGGGCCTGCGCCTCGGGTCAGCGTTCGAAGACGCCGGTCAGTCGGGCGCGGCCGAGAACGGGTGCCGTGATGGCGGGCAGGAGGGCGCGGGGCCGTGCCCGGTCCGGGGGCGTTGCGTTCGGGTCGGTGCCCACCGGAGTTGCGAGAGCGAACAACTGGAAGGTGTACCGGTGAGGTCCGTGGCCCTTGATGGGCGCAGGGCCGTGGTATCCCCGTCCGATGGTGGAACGGAGTATCCGCACCCCGGCAGCGGGCCGCCGCCCGGCCAGGGCGCCGGGTTCCAGGTGACCGACTTCCGGGTCGATCAGTGCGGCACAGTGCACGGCGGGCTTGGTCAGGGGCACATCGATGTCTTCGACGACCAGGAGGAGTTGGGCGGTGCCGGGTGGCGGCGGGGTCCAGGCCAGGTGAGGGGACAGGTCGTCGCCACCGATGTTCTTCGCGCAGTGCTCCAGTGGCATGGTGTCGCCGTCGCCGAAGTGCTGGCTGGTGAGGGCCAGCAGCTCGGGGCCTTGCAGGTTGGGCAGATTCCACGCCACGTGGGTCTCGCCTGCTCTGCGGTTCTTCAGGAGTCGGCCGAGCAGAGTCATCGTGTTGCCCCGACCCGGTCGATGACCTCGGCGGTGGTGGCTGTTTCGCCGAGCTTGGGGAAGACGCGCTCGATGCTGTGGCGGTGGGAGTCGGCGTCGGGGTCGATCGTTGTCAATGCCATGGTGGTTGTTTCTCCTGTGCAGGTGGGCTGGTTGCCGGGTTCGGAGGGGCGCGGTGGTCTCACAGGCTGGTGCGCCTGTCCGGTTCGAGCGCGGGGGCGCCGGCGGTGGTCTCTTGCGTTCCTGTGGCTTTGGCGGCGGCGCTGGTACCGCGTAGGAGGGAGGCGATCGCGGCGAGGAAGGCGAGGGTGGCGCCAAAGGCGAACACGATGACCAGGCCGGAGTGGAAGGGGCCGGCGATCAGCGTCGGGAAGAACTCGCTTCCGGTCAGTGTCTGTTGCTGCGCTGCCGTCAGGTGGGTCAGGGTGCCGCTGGGTTGGAGCAGGTGCTGGACCGGATTGACGCCGAGTTGGGCGGCGAACAGGGATGAGACCGGGGGCAGGCTTCCGAGCTGGGTGGCGATGTGGGCCGGGACACCCTGCTGTTGCAGTCCGCTGGTGAGGGTGTGCGGGAGGGCGCCGGCCAGCCCGGCGATCATGAGGGAGAAGAACACACCGATGGAGACGGCGGTCCCGGAGTTCTGGAAGGTGGCGCGCATGCCGGAGGCCACGCCGCGCAACTGCGCGGGCACGCTGCCCATGATCGAGGAGGAGTTGGGGGAGGCGAACATGCCGCTGGCGATCCCGTTGAGCGCGATGAGCACCGCGAAGATCCAGTAACTGAAGTTGATCGGCAGGAGCATCAGGCCCAGGAAGCTGGCGCCGAAGAGCAGCGCGCCGCCGGTGGCCAGGCCGCGGGAGCCGAGCCGGTCGGACAGGTAGCCGGACACCGGGCCCGCGGCGAGGAAACCTGCGGTCAGCGGCAGCATGAAGATGCCCGCCCACAGCGGTGTAGCGCTGTAGTCGTAGCCGTGCAACGGAAGCCAGATGCCCTGCAGCCAGATGATCAGCACGAACTGCATCCCGCCGCGGCCGATCGAGATGGCCAGGCCTGCGAGGTTGCCGAAGGTGAAGGCCCGAAGGCGAAAGAGGCTCAGTTGGATCATCGGTGCGGAGACGCGGTTCTCGATGGCGACGAATGCGGCCAGAAGGACCAGTCCGCCGGCAATCAGTCCGTCGACCAGTGGGTTGGTCCAGCCCATGGTGTGCCCGCCGTAGGGCTGCAGGCCGAAGGTGACCGCGATCAGGACCGCGCTGAGGCCCACCGCGAAGGTGATGTTGCCCCACCAGTCGATCCGGCCGCCGCCCCGCTTACCGGTCTCGCGCAGGGTGCGGTACGCCCACAGCGTGAAGAACACGCCGACAGGCACGCTCACCCAGAACACCGCCCGCCAGTCCCAGGCCGACAGCAGACCGCCGGCGACCAGGCCGATGAACATCCCGGCCAGTCCTGCGACCTGGTTGATTCCCAGGGCGAAGCCGCGCTGCTCATCGGGAAAGGCATCGGTCAGGATCGCAGCCGAGTTCGCGGTCAGCATCGATCCGCCGACGGCCTGCACCACTCGCCACGCGATCAGCCACATCGCGCCGTGGCCGCCGTCGAAGGGGTCGAAGGACAGCAGGATCGACGCGAGGGTGAAGACCGCGAACCCGGAGTTGTAGATCCGGACCCGGCCGTACATGTCGCCCAGGCGGCCCACCGTGACCACCAGGACGGCCTGGACCAGCCGGTACCCCATGATCATCCAGAGCAGATAGGCGATGTTGCCCGGAGCCAGGGGGTCCAGGTGCACGCCACGGAAGATCGCCGGCAGGGCGATCAGCACGATGGAGCCGTCCAGTGCGGACATGAAGACCGCAGCGGTGGTGTTCGTCAGCGCCGTCCACTTGTACCGGTCGTCATCGGCTGAGCGGCGTGAGGCACGCGCCGTGGGAGGATCCGTCATCACCTTGCTTCCTCGTGGCTCTGTCGGCGTCAGGTGTTCTGGGCCAGCCGCTCCAGCAGCGGCGCGGCCGCTGCGAGTTGCTCAAGCTCCCTCGGGGTGAACGTGCCGCCGGTCAGGGCCCGCGCGATGAGTTCGGTCCGCGCGTTGCGCTTGTCCTTCAGTGCCTGCAGACCGGCGTCGGTCACCGTCAGTACCACGCGCCTGCCGTCGTTCGGATCCGGGCGGCGTTCGACCATGCCACGGGCCCGTAGCGTGCTGAGAGTTGCCCCCATGGCCTGTGCGGTGATCTGTACCTCCCGGGCCAGCGCCGAGGAGGTGGTGGGGCCCGAGCGGTTCAGGTGCGACAGGGCGGTCCGCTCGGGCATCGTGAGTCCGCCCTCGGTCGGTACTTGGCGTACCTGTCGCACCAGCACGCTGATACTCGCCAGCAGGGCTGAGGCGACTCCGTCAGGGTCCAGGTCATTGTTCACATACTAAGGTTACTTTATCAGCCTGCCTTAGTAAATTTCTTCATCGCGCTGCCAGGGAGGGAGCGGTGCGGCCCGGTGCGGGACTGTCCGCCGCGTACACCGCCGCGTACGCCACCGTGGCGGCGTCGGCCGTGGTTCATGGGGCGCTCGGCGCCGAGTGGTTGAACCCGTGCTGGTCTTGAGTTCTCGCGGGGAACGGTGAGGTGTCACCGGGTAGTCGTGCTGGGATACCGGGCCCCCGAGCGGCGGCGAGCTTCATCAGCCGCTGGCGACTACGCGCCGGAATTCGCTCCATGGCCGACAGCGCAGTGCGAGGACGGGGCGGCCTGCGCCGCCCAGGTCGAGGTAGGCGAGGCGTACGTCGTCCGGGGTGCGGAAGTACTGCGTCATTGCCGGTGTCATGATCCTGACATTATCAACGGTATCTCTATGGGAGAGACGCGAAATTCGGGATGTGGTTTTTTCGGGCAATCGTGACGACCGCAACCTGCATACCAAGGAATGGTTTCGATATCCGTGACGTGCATGGAGCGGATCGCTGGTCGGCGGTCCGCGTAGCGGGCCACCGAGGTCCGGCAGCCGTCCCACTTCGGCTCCGTGGTAGGGCTGTTGGGTAGCGCTGGGTTGTTCGCGGCCTGGGGCAGCAGTGCGCGTCTCAGTTGTACGGAGGCCGGGCCCCGTACGCAGCGAGGGCTGGAACGGGTTCATGGGTGAACCTGTTCCAGCCCTCGTCAGGACCTGAGTCCTGCCGCTCCCGAAGGAGCCAGCCGTCCCACGGACTCAGGTGGTCGTGGGGGTGTGCGGTCAATCCGCTTGATCAGTAGGCGGAGTTGACGTTGTCCATCGAGCCGTACCTGTCGGCGGCGTAGTTGGCCGCGGCGACGATGTTGGCGACGGGGTCGGTGAGGCTGTCCTTGGTGCCCTTGACGTGGTAGGTGTCGAAGGTGGGCTGGATGACCTGGAGCAGACCCTTGGAGGGGATGCCGTTGCGGGCGTTGATGTCCCAGTTGTTCTGGGCGTGGGGGTCGCCGCTGGACTCGCGCATGATGTTGCGGTGCAGGCCCTCGTAGCTGCCGGGGATGTGCTTGACCTTCATGATGGCCAGCGACTCGCGGATCCAGCCGTCGAGGTTGTTGCTGTACTTCGTGCTCTTGACGATCTCGGCGACGGCGTCGGCGTGCTTGGCGCTCGGGGCCTTCTTCGCCGCGGCGGTGTGCTGGGCGGCCTTCTCGGCGTGGTCGGCCTGCTGGGCGACCTGGGCGGCGATGACGGTGGAGACCGACGCGGGCGCGGCCTGGGCGGGCTCGGCGGCCTGGGCCGGGTGCGGGGCCAGGGTCAGTGCGCAAGCGGCGGCGCCGACGGCGGCGATGCCGACCACGGAGGTCTTGCGGAAGTTCAGGATGCGGCGGGTGGTGGCAGTCATGGGTGTACCTCTCCATTCGGGGACGTCGTGGGGAGGCCGACTGGGGGGTCGGCGACACGGGTCAGGCGTGGAGGCCGTGGTTCGTGTCGTGGGGCCGGTGTCTGGATGGCGGGCGGTGTGCTCTGCCCGGTCCGGCGCTCGGCTCCCCGGTACGTCAAACACCTTGCGAGACAGCCCCGGCCGTTGGCAATCATGTGACCTACGACCGCAAATAGTGACAAAACGGACAGGGGTGGATGGGGGCCCGTGATAGAGGGGGAAGCCCCGCCGCGGGTCTACTAGGCGGCGTCCTATGTGACGGGCGCCCTATGCCCGAGCTCACAGACCACCGGCCCCGGCGCCCCGATTTCCTACTCGGCGTCACAGTCCGTACACAGCAAAACCCCGCCCCGCTCCCGCCCGCCGCCGAGGCCGTCTCGACCACAAGCCCGCCCGTCGTGGCGAAGCGGCTGGAGCGTGATCGGGGTGTTCCCCGTGCCGGTGGCGATCGGTTGTGCGCGCGGCACCTCGCCCTTGGCTGCCGCTGTGACGCACACCGGAGCAGCGGCCGGTTCACCGAGCCGCACTGCTCTGCATCACCGAGTCAAGGCCTGCCCAGGCCCGTACCGAGCCGGGAAGCGTTGATCAGCTGTCCCGTCGGGCCCCGTGATACGCGCCATCACGGCGTTCGTCCGGTCAGGTGCACCGTGGTCGGCGCACCTGACCGGACAGAGGCCTCCTCGGCATCCGGCGAAGGCCGGAGCCGGCGGCCCGGATCGAGGCACCTTGCGAGACGGAACGTAGTTGTCCTGCGCCCGCCAGCTGCCCTGCGTCACTGATCCGTGACGGATTCTTGAGGAGCAACCGGGCAGTTCGTGCGTGCGGGTCCTGCCCCGCGGCTGGTGTGCGTGGCTCGGTAGCAGGCCAGGCCGTTGTCAGGGCGTGCGCAGCAGTTCGTGCAGCACGGCGGTGTCGATGACGTGCGCCCGGGTCGGGAACACCTTGTCGACCAGGACCCGGTGGATTTCGGGGTCGCGGTCTGCGACGCAGTCGGACAGGACGTAGACGCGGTAGTCGCGGTCGGCGGCCTCCATGAGGGTCGACAGGACGACGCCGCTGGTGCTGATTCCGGCGAGTATCAGGGTGTCGATGCCGCGGTTGGCCAGCTGTTCGTGCAGGTCTGTGGTCGACATGGCGCCGTAACGGATCTTGCGGACGATGATGTCGCCGTCCTGCGGGGCGATCTCCTCGTGTATCTGCGTGGCATCGAGCTCGTGGTGCATGGCCTTCGCGGCCGCGATGGCGCTGAAGGACTTGTTGCGGTCCGGGACGGCCTCCCAGTCGTCCTGCGTGAAGGCCACGCGGACGTGACCGATGGTGCCGCCGGCGGCTCGGACGCCGGCGATCGCATCCTTCACCCGCACGAGGAGCGAGTCGGGTTCGGGGGCGAGCGGGAGGATGCCGTTCTGGAAGTCCATCGCCAGCAGTGCGGTCCGCTCGGGAGCGAGGGCGGGACCGGTGGGGACGGTGGGGACGGGGGTGGCCATGCGGTGTCTCTCCTTGGGAGGGGATGGTGACGCGGCGCGGTTCAGGCGGCTGCGTCGCGGTGGCGCATCAGGCTGCGGTCCAGGACGGTCAGCAGCAGGACCAGGAGCCCCGCCGCGACGAGCACGATGCCGAGACTGTGCAGTCCGTGGTCGCTGGCGCCGTCGCGGAAGACAATGCCCCCGATCACGGATGAGGTGATGGTGCCGAGGTAGCCGAAGGTCCGGAACAGGCCGGAGGCCGTGCCGATCTGCTCGGCGGGCGCCATCTTGTAGAGGGCGGTCTGATTGCCGACGGTGGTCGTGGCGGTCGTGACGCCGAAGACCAGCGAGACGAGCACGAGCGCGATCACCGGGCTGTCGGAATCGAGCACCATGATGCCGATCGAACCGAGCAGCATGCTCAGCGCGGAGGCGATCAACGGCCCGCGTACCAGGTTGCGCCGTGCGAGTGGCCGCGAGAGCAGTGCGGAGACGGCGCCCATCGGCAGGAGCATCAGGCCCGTCTGGACCGTGGACAGGCCGTAGGCGGCCTCCATCCATTGGGTCAAGCCGTACATCATCGAGTAGACGCCGAGCAGGGTGAGCGCCTGGCGCAGGTAGGTGCGGCTCAGGGCGCCGTTCGAGGCCAGGCCACGGAGGTCGAAGAACGGCGCGGGCCGTCGCAGCTCCCACCAGACGGTCGGGACCGAAGCCACGACGAAGACGGCGAGGGCGGTCCACCGGATGTGGGGCAGAGCCATGAGGAAGACGACCAGGGAGGTCATCGAGGTGGCGAAGCCCAGGATGCCGAGCAGGTCGATCCGCTGTGCGATGCGGCGGAACCCGCTGTCCGTGGACGTGAGTGGCGGGTCCTTGGGCAGCCGCAGAGCCATCAGCAGCGCGATCGCGGTGACCGGGATGTTGATGAAGAAGGACCAGCGCCAGCCCGCCGCGCCCACCAGAAGACCTCCGATGGGCGGGCCGATCGCGGCAGTGGCCATACCTGCGATGGCGAGTCCGCCGAGCACTCCGCCTGGCGGTTCGTCCAGTCCGGCCTGCTCGGCACGGCGTCGGATCATGACCATCGCGCAGGGGAACGCGGCCGACGTGCCGAGCCCGATCAGGACCCGGGCGACGGTGAGCATCGTGAGGTTCTGGCCCAGGCCACCGACCACACCGCCGAGCAGCACCAGCACAATGCCTGCGAGGAAGGTGCGGCGGGCGCCGAGGGCCTCGGCGAGTTTGCCGGCCGTCGGCTGGGCGATGGCGCTGGCGAGATAGAGGGAGGAGACCAGGACGGCGGTGGCACCCACGGTGACGTTCAGTTCGGTCGCGATGGGAACCAGCGCGGTCGCGATGATGGAGCTGTTGATCGGGTTGAGGCTGGAGCCCACGTACAGCGGCGCGGTGAAGGTCCAGGCGAAGGGCTTGCGGGCGAGGCCGTGAGGTGCGGATTCGGTCTCGACGGCGTCCGTTGTCATATGGCGGCCTCGTTCAGGTCGGCGTCGGCGAGCCGCTCCAGCAGCTCGACCGCCTTGTCCATGTCCGCGCGTTCGTGCGGAGCGATGACCTGAGCGATGGCGTGCGCCAAGAAGGTGGCGCGTCCCGTGAGTAGTTTGTCGATCAACTCGGTCGCGGACGGGTCTGCGCTCATCAGCTTCTTGCGGCCGTCCTTCGGATCAGGCTCGCTGTGCACCAGCCCTGCGGCCTTCAGTACGGCCAGGCTCTGGGCGATGGCCTGGCCGCTGACGTGTTCGACGGCGGCCAGCCGGGCCGCAGTGATCGGACCCTCGCGAACGACGCTCGCCAGAACGCCGAGCTGCGTGGCACTCAGCCCGGTCGCATGCTGACCTGATTCCGCGCGCATCCGCGCCCGAAGCCGCTTCATGGCGTCATTGAGGCGTTGCGCGGTTGCGATGGATTCTTGCGGCCCAGGGTTCTTGGTCATGCCCCCAACGTAAAACTACACAAGTAACTTTGCCAAGTTACTTGTGTAGTTTTTCGTTCGCTGAGCAGCCCAAGCCCAAGCCGCAGCAGAGGGACGTCCCGCGCGACAGGCGGCACCGACCGCCTTCGCCTCCTGCCTGTCGGCCGGCCTCCATCGCGCCTTCGGGATCCGCTGCGGGCCTGCGCAGATCTCAAGCGAGAGCATGTGTCGTTGGGTTCGGGCATCACTCGCCGGACGAGGCTTCTCGGCGTTGTCGGCCCAGGTCAAGGGCCAGGGTCAAGGGCCAAGGGTCAAGGGCCATGGGTCAAGGCAGGATCTCGACGTACCCATCGGTTCCGTGCACACGGATCCGCTGCCCGTCCCGGATCAGCCGGGTGGCCTGCTCCACGCCGACGACGGCCGGCAAGCCGTACTCCCTGGCGATCACTGCGCCATGGGTCATCAGGCCGCCCACCTCCGTCACCAGGCCCGCGATTCCGACGAACAGCGGCGACCAGCTGGGGTCCGTGAAAGTGGTGACCAGGATGTCGCCCGCTTCGAGATCGGCCTCCGCCATGTCAAGCACGACGCGGGCCCGTCCCTCGATGGTTCCGGTGGAAACCGGCAGGCCGATCAGAGCGCCGACCGGCACGTCGTCGCGCCGGTACGCCCCGGTGACGGCCTCACCATCCGATGTGAGCACCCGGGGCGGAGTGAGCGCGTGGTACGAGCGGAACGCATCCTTGCGCTGCTGGATGAGCCGGTCATCCACCTGATTCGTGCGCACGACGTCGTGGAGTTCCTGGAACGTGAGGAAGGAGATGTCCTCCTTCTCAGTAAGCACGTCGGCCTGCACGAGCCGCTCGGCCTCCGCCAACAGGGCCTGCTTGTAGACGAAGTAGCGGCTGACGATGCCGTACTTCGGGTACTCCCGGTACCCGATGAAAGTTCTGACCTGGTCGATCATCCGCTTGGCCTCGTCGGCTTTCCGGTCCCCGTCCGGCAGGGCCCGCAAGCGTGACAGCACGTCCTGTTCCTTCTTCTGCGCCTTCTGGCGCCCTTGCTCGAAGCGCCGTTCGGCGGCGCCCGGCTCGAAGTTCCTGACGTTGTCGAGGATCACGGGCACGAGCGTGGTGGGGCGCTCGCGCCAGCGTGGCCTCGTGATGTCGATCTCACCGACGCAGCGCATGCCGTACCGGTCGAGGTAGGCCTCGATGGCGTCGCGCGCCGCGCTCCCACCCGCGACCTTCGCCAGCTCGTCCAGGAAGCCCTCGTCCTCGACACCCTGCAGGAACGTCACCACCTCCGGATGCGGGCGGACCACGTCCGCGACGTCGAGCAGCGCCAGTCCCATCTCCGACGTGATGTTGTCGGGGGCGGACAACGTGAGCGTGTCAGCCACGTTCTTCTCGCCCAGCCACTCCTGGAGCTTGTCGTTGAGCCACCACGTGGCGTCCATCCCCGCCATGATCGCCTGCATGTTCTGCCGATCACCGAGGACTCGCTTGTGCTCTTCGAAGGCCTCCAGCAGGAAGTCGAACAGCGCCGCTCCGGTCTTCGTCCGGATGTCCCGCTCCAGGGCGGCGATGGACACCTGGCTGCGCTCGATCAGCTCGGTGACGATGGCAGGATCGGCCTCGATCGGGGCGGGCGCACCGCCGACCGGCGGCCCACCGGGACGCGCGTCCGGGGCGTCCGGGAGCGACGGGACGAAATCGTCGTGGTCGAGGACGGTCTCCAGCGCGTCCCTGACCAGCGGATCCCCTCTCCCCATGACGTCCAGGAGGGCGGCGCGGCTCGCGGGCGAGGCCAGGCGCCGGGTGGTGTCGACGAACAGCCGCCCGCCGGCCTCGTGCATCGGCACCATGGCAGTCAGCTGCCACATGGAGAACCCCAGGGGCTTCATGGGGTCGGTCATCATCTGCTGGTGACCGACGGAGACGTAGACGTGATTCTCCTGGTCGCCGGCCTCGGGGATGGGGAACAGCGTCGTGATCGGCCGGCTCTGAACGATCTGGAAGTCATCGTCGACCAGACACCATTCGATGTCCTGCGGGCGGCCGAAGTGCGCTTCGATCCGACGCCCGAGGTGCACGAGCCGCACGACCTGCGCATCTGTCAGCGCCGGCTGCTCCTGCTGCTGCGCGTCGATCGCCACTTCCTGGGTACCGCCGGTCGGCAGGGCATGAACGGCACGCTTTTTGGGGGCGATCGTCTTGGCGACGACTTCGCCGTGCCGCACCTTGAAGACGTCCGGGTTCACCAGGCCGGAGACCAGGGCCTCGCCGAGGCCGAAGCCGGCGTCCACGGTGGCCACCTTCCGGTTGCCCGTGACGGGGTCGGCCGTGAACAGGATGCCAGCCGCATGCGGGAAGATCATCTGCTGCACGACCACGGCCATATGGACCGTACGGTGGTCGATGCCGTTCCGCTGGCGGTAGGTCACGGCCCGCTCGGTGAACAGCGAGGCCCAGCACCGGCTGACGTGCTGGAGGATCGCCGTCGGCCCCACGACGTTCAGGTATGTGTCCTGCTGGCCGGCAAAGGAGGCCGTCGGGAGGTCCTCTGCCGTCGCGCTGGATCGGACGGCGTAGGCGGCTTGCTCGCCGAGCTGGGCGAGCGCGCCGGTGATCGCCGCCGCGACATCGTCCGGGACAGGAATGTCTTCGATGGTCCGACGAATCTGCGCGCTGAGCGTGCGGATCGCCTTCCGATCGTCCGGGTTCAAGCGCGACAACTGGTCGAGCCGCTCCTCGATCGACGGCGCTTCCGCCATGATCCGCCGGAAGGCGTCCGTCGTTACGCAGAAGCCACTCGGCATGCGGATCTCTTCGATCCGCGACAGCCCGCCCAGGTGCGCGCCCTTGCCGCCAACGACTGCGACCTGCGTCTCGTCGACCGCTTGAAGATCCCACACGTACTGCTCAATCATTTGCGCTACCTCCGAGGTAGCCGTGCTCCGTTGTACCGGGGTGGCCGATCGAATCACCGGCGCCTCCGACTCTGTCGAACTTCATGTCGAGCACGTCCTCATCCCTGGCTGCCTTCCCTCTGACGAGTCGGCCGACTGCTCCGCCCAGCCGGGCGGCGCGCACTCCTGCACCTCGCCGATCACCCGCAACTGCACGGCTGGTCCCACCGCTGGTCCCACCGCTGGTTCGACGTCACCGCGACCCCTGTACGTCGACAACAACACACGCACGCCGCGCTCTCATTTCTGCTGGTTGTGGCATCGGCAGACGATTCTGCGCCGTGACCCGGGTCTTGTGGCAAGCCCCCCGGTGCGCTATAAGTTGAAAGTGGCAAGGAGAGGGCTCTCCTTGCCTTTGCCTTGAGTCGTCCAACGTTTGCCGCAGGCGGGTCGGCCGGACGCCAGTCGCTCGACCGGCACAGCGCCGTTCCGATGGAACTGGCAATCTTCTCGTGATGCGGCGGCGCGCCGTGTACGGGTACGCGTCGCCGGCGTAGGGGCGATGTCCCACCGGCCTACGGACACAGCCGTGGAATCAGAAGGTCTGTCCCTCGTGGGGCAAGGCCCGAGCGTCGAGCGCGCGGCCATCTCGCGGAGTGGCCGCGCCACGCGAGTGCGGGGCCGACCAATCACGTCGACCGTCCCAACCATCCGTTCCCGATGATCCGCACTGCCCAAAAGGCGGACGCCTGTCAGCTGTTGGCTTCGGACCAGCCGTTGAACGCGACAGCCCAGGCCATGACATCCTGCGCCTTCTTGGCTGAGACCTTCACCGTTGTGCTGTCTCCGTCCCTTCCGCAGATCACGACAGACAGTGCACCGGTCTTCTTCTTGAGCGCGAAGGCGAACAGGCCGGTCGCGAACAGCCGCGTCACGGTGATCCGTTTACCTGTGCCGTCGATGGTCTGGACTGTTGCGCCGCTCGCGGGAGTAGGGCCTTGACCCTGGGTTTTGGACACCGGAGACACTTGGATCTTGATGGTCCAGGAGAACGGAGTCCCCGTGGGGATGAAGCATTACCCCGCCGAGTTCAAAGCGGATGCGGTCGCGTTGTACCGATCGAGGCCGGGAGCGACGATCAAGTCCGTCGCCGGTGATCTCGGGGTGAACACCGAGACGCTGCGGAACTGGATCCGGGCCGCCGACGGGCGCCGGCCCGGCGCCCACTCCGCACCGCCGGCCGCTTCGCAGACCGGCGGCGACGCTGTTCAGGCGGAGCTGGCCGCCGCTCGCAAGAGGATCCGTGAGCTCGAGGAAGAACGGGACATTCTCCGCAAGGCGGCCCGGTATTTCGCGACGGAGACGCGCTGGTGAACCGCTACCAGTTCGTTGACGATCACCAGCGCCGACACGGCGTGAAGCGGCTCTGCGACATCCTCGGCCTGGCCCGCTCGAGCTTCTACTATTGGCGCCGCACCGCATCCGCGAGAGCGGCCCGCCAGACCGTCGAAGCCGGGATCGCGGCCCGGATACGCAAGGTCCACCAAGACTCCGACGGCACCTACGGAGCCCCCAGGATCACCGCAGAACTCCGCGACGAGGGCGGCCCGGTGGTCAACCACAAGCGCGTCGCGAGGATCATGCGGTCCATCGGGCTCGAGGGAGTCCGTCTGCGCCGCCGGCACCGCACCACCGTCGCGGACCAGACCGCAGCGAAGGCGCCAGACCTGATCGGCCGTGACTTCACCGCGGCCGCAGTCAACAGAAAGTACGTCGGCGACATCACATACCTGCCGGTCAGCGGCGCGAAGCCGCTCTACCTCGCGACCGTCATCGACCTCGCCTCACGTCGGCTCGCCGGGTGGGCGATCGCTGACCACATGCGGACAGAACTCGTCATCGACGCCCTCACGGCCGCCGAGCGGACCCGCGGAAACTTGACCGGAGTGATCATGCACACCGACCACGGATCTCAATATTCGAGCAGGGCCTTCGCGGAACTCTGCAGGTCAGCTGGGGTCCGGCAGAGCATGGGCGCGATCGGGTCCAGCGCCGACAACGCTGCCGCGGAAAGCTTCAACGCCGCCTTCAAGAGGGAGACGCTCAAAGGCCGCAAAGCCTGGTCGAGCGAGCGTGAGGCCAGGCTCGACGCCTTCCGCTGGCTGACCCGCTACAACACCCGGCGCCGGCATTCCCGCCTCGGTCAGCGGTCTCCGATTGCCTACGAGAACGCCGTCCAAGCAGCAGCAACTACCCTGACCCAAGCCGCATAGACGTGTTCAACATCCGGGGTCAAGGCCCGTATGCCACTGGCCGACTGTCAGGGTTCCGTTGCTGTCGAGGGATATCGGAGTACCTCGAGGCGGCTGAGGTGGATTCGGAGACATTCAGGCCCCATTCACTGGTCGGTCAACCAAATGTGCCAGTGTGACGGAGACCATGCGCTGACATTGCCGATCCGTGACCCTTCGTTGCGGGCTTCGGGGGGTGGAGCGTTGAGAAGACCAGCCGATACCGGGAGTGCGGCCGACGGTCACGACCGGGACCGGACCGGACTGGACTGGACTGGTCGAACTCGCCCTGAGCCAAGGCCCGTTGCGTGTTGTCGGGCGTCTACGCCGCGGTCGCCCTCGGTTGCCGTCGTGCCGCACCCACAGGACGTGTACTGGAATTGCCTCGGGCGCCGGAGCCGGTCCTTGATCCAGATGGCGAATCTGCTCTGGAGGACGATCACCCTGTCAGTGATCAGTAACTGCGCCGTGCGAGCCGAGTCCGACCGGATCGGAATTCCTGTCGTGACAGGTGTGAGCCGACCACATCCTGGACGAGACCGGGTATCTTGCCGGCCCGGTCGATCTCGTCCGCCTCTTCGGGATCATCCCTGAGCGGTTCTGCTGCGGTACCTGGCCATTGCACTCACCATCCGGTGCGGTAGGAAGTCCGGTGTGAACAATCAGACTGACCGACCGACCGTTCGCGTGTTCATCGCCCTCGCCCCGCCTGATCACGCGAAGGAAGAACTAGCCAGGGAGCTGCGCCCCGCTTACGACACACACCCTCACATGCGATGGAACCGCATTGAAGACTGGCACATCACCCTGGCGTTCCTCGGCGAGCTGCCGGCCGAGACGGTTCCGCTCCTGCGACCGCCCCTTGCCGCTCTCGCAGCCGACCATCGACCCCTCCGTTTGGCACTGCACGGCAGCGGAAGCTTTGACGACCGCGTGCTGTGGAGCGGAATCGACGGAGACCTCGATGAGTTGCGCATGCTCGCCGCCGATGTACGCACGGCTGTCAAGAACTGCGGGGTCAGCTTTGAGGACCGACCGCTGCGGCCCCATCTGACGCTGGCTCGTGCCCGCCGAGGGGATCGATCGTCGGCAGGGGAAATCGCGGAAGGGTTTGCTGAATTCTCCGGCAGCCGATGGTCTGCCGAACGTCTGCACCTGGTCGGCAGCAACGTCGGCCGTAGCCGCGGACCGATCCACTATCGCGACATCGAGGCATGGGCGTTCGGCAGCGGGAACACCCCTGGATCCTGAACGAACCAATGGCGATGCCTGAGCAGCCCCGGTCGGCACGGTGCCGTCGAACCACGACGCGCCCAATCCTTCGGCGCAGCCTTCCGGCTCAGCTCACGCAAGGCCAACTCACGGGCGGCCTTCCCCCTGACAGGCGAGGAATTCGATCGGCTCGCCGGAACGTGTGCGGGAGACCTGGACGGAGCAGCGTGGGAACCGGCCGCACGGGTCCAGGCTTGCGTCACAACTTGCCCGACTCGTACGGACCTTCGTTCTGCCGCGGCCAGAGTGCCTGCCATGATCGTCATCATGGGGATACACACCGCACCGGCCGCGGTGGACGATTTGCATCAGGTCCTGACGGATCACGCCCGTTACCGGGGCGAACGCGATCTTCGGTCGCTGCACCTTCTGGCACTGGTGCAGGAGTTGGACCGACCTGCTTGGTCGCCCGAGCCGAGGACGGAATCCATGGGTACGTCCTCGGGTTCGTCACCCCGGACGGCACAAGCTACGTGCATCTGATCGCCACGCGGGACGACGTCCGTGGCACCGGTCTCGGGCGTCGTCTGTGTGCTTCTCGCCCTGGTCGTCCAGGTTCCGCGTGCCGCCGCTGATGACGCCGTGATCTGTGGACACCACGTTCAGGGCGCGATCCTGGTGAAGTACCAGGAGATGGGTGGGGAGAAGCCGCCTCTGAAGGCCATGGACCCACTCACCAACGCCAAGTGCAGCTGGAACTGACTGGCTCACACACTCACTCACGGGAGAAGTCAGGGGCCGGTCACCCGCGTGTGGCTGACCGGCCCCGGATTCCACTCCAGTGGTGCTTTGGGCACCGAGGTCTCCGCGGGCGGTGTCTGGCTTGAACGGATAACGCGTGCTTGCATGCTGGAAACGGGATTCTCCCGTGACCGAGGAAGGGGGCGTTCGTGAGGATCGGATCCGTGAAGCGGCCTGAACGTGTTGCTGTGATCGGAGCGGGCGTCCTCGGAGCCGGCGTGGGCTGGAACCTGTCCCGGCACGGTGCCAAGGTGGTCTTCATCGACGCAGGCCGGCCAGGCGAAGGCGCCACCAACTGGTCTTTCTCATGGGTCAACGCCAGCAACAAGACCGCGCGCAAATCCTACTTCGACCTGAACGTCGCCAGCATGGCAGCGTACCGTGAGCTTGCCCGGACCATCGGGCCGGACTCATGGTGGTATCCCCACGGCCACCTGCGCTGGGCGGACGATCCCGCAGCGGAGGCGAAGCTCCTCGAAACAGCTGAACTGCTGGCTGACTGGGACTACCGGGTCGAGGAGTACACGGGGGCCGAGGTACGCCGCCGCTTCGAACCAGCTCTCACGTTGCCCGGCGAGGCGCCAGTCGTGTTCTACCCCGACGAAGCCTGGGTGCACGGACGTCATCTCGTCGGCCGCCTGGTCGGCCAGGCCGTTGCATCCGGCGCCGACCTCCGGTCCGGCACCGAGGTCCGCGGCATCGGTACCGATGCCGATGGGAGCATCCGGACAGTTGCTCTATCCGATGGGAGCTGTCTCGACGTCGACATCGTCGTGAACGCGGCAGGCCCCAGCGCCTCCCACGTCGCCGGGCTCATCGGACGCCACTTGCCGATGCGCCGGGAACCCGGCGTCGTCACGCGGATCGGCTGTGATCAGGTCCCGGTTCACCGGGCCATGCACGCTCCTCACATCGAGATCCGTCCTGACGGAGACGCTTCGGTGGTCCTTCACAGCCGCGAGATCGACGCACTCATCGACACGGGCGAAGACCCGGCGGAACTCGCACGGCTGCTCCACGCATCTGCGCGACACGTCGTTCCCGAGCTCGGAAACTCCCGCATCGCACAGACACGGGTAGCTGACCGGCCCATCCCGGCCGACGGATTCCCCTCGGTGGGAGCAGTGCCCTCCGTGCCGGGCTACTACGAGGCCGTTTCCCACAGCGGCATCACGCTCGGGCCGGTGATCGGGCGGCTGCTTGCCTCGGAGATCCTCAGCGGGAAGAGGGACGAGATGCTCGCGGACTTCCGCCCGGAGCGGTTCCCACTCTGACAGGCCCCGCGATTCGACGCCCCCGCCGGAGCTCGGCGTGACGGCTGATCTGCTCGCGGGGCCAAGATCGGCCGGACGGGTCCTACTAGTTCGCCGGAATGCAGCTGGGCAGTTGGCGTACCAGTGTGATGGCCAGCAATGTCACGGGGCCGCTCTTCGAGTCCGGGATGAACAGCAGGTGGTCTCCCGGGACGATGGCACGGGGCTTGATGTCGCGGGCCCCGTTGCGGTGGAATCCCGACAGCGGCGCCACCTTCAGGAGGCTGCCGTGCGGGCTGTTGGCAGTGTGGCCGGTGGCGGGGCAGGAGGCTGAGGGCGTCATCACCTTCGCGGGGACGCCGGCCTTGTCCAGCGCGGCCTGCAGGCCGGGGGCGCCCCGCAGGTTGAACAGGTGCACGGAGACCACGCCGCCCGGCTTGGACTGCACGGCGTAGTCGGCGTTGACGATGTTCAGGCCGTCAGTGCGCAAGGTGTCCTGCGGGGTCGGCGCGGCCGACGCGCCGAGGTCGGGGCTCGCGGTGCTGTGCGGAGCCGACGCAGCGCGCTCCGCGCTGTGCGAGCCGGACACCTGCGGCAGAGCGACGGCCACAGCGGCGGTCGCTGCGGCTACGCCCACAGTCAGAGCCACCCGGCGGCGGGGCGTGCGGAGCCGGAGCAGGGCCCGGTGGCCCGCTGGGGCGGACAGGGAAGTGGCACGGGCGTTCAGCTCGTCGGCGAGCTGCTGCTTGAAGTGCGTGGGGGCGTTCACTGGGCAGCCTCCAGAAGAGTGTCGTAGGTGGCGGCGTGGGACTGGCCGGCGGTGTGCAGGGCCTTGCGGGCGCGGTGCAGCCGTACGCGGGCGGTGGTCGAGCTGATGCCCAGCGCCTGTGCCGCCTCGCGGGTCGTGAGTCCGTCCAGGGCGACCAGGTCGAGCACCTGACGCAGCGGGTCGGAGAGCGCGGCATGGGCGGAGGCGAGTTGCCGGGCGGCACGGTCGGCGTCGATCCGCGCCTCGATGGCGGTGACGTCCTGGTCGTCCAGCAGCCGCCGCCCGCTGATCCGGGCGACCGCCTGCTGTTCACGTGCGGTGCCGTGGAAGTGGGCGTGGATGACGTTGCGGGATATGCCGTAGAGCCAGGCGATGGGTGCGCCGCGCCGGGCGTCGTAGGTGTGCGCGCCTTCCAGGGCGGCCACGAAGATGTCCGCGGTCAGGTCGGCGGCCAGGTGCGCGTTGTCGACGCGCCTGGTGACGAAGCCGAGCACGGTGTCGAACTGTTGCTCGTAGAACGCGGCGAACCCGGCTGGATCCCGCGCGGGTGGTGATGTCGGATGCTCCGCTGGCACGGACGTCTCCTCAGGACAGGTCAAAGGTGCGATGCCTTACACCCCGTACTAGTCCGCGGCGCGGGAAAGCGTTACATCCGCAGTCCGTCGCTCGCACATCCGCAGTCCGCCGGCCAGCCGAACGCGTGCTTGAACAACAAGTACTTGGCCTCGGTTTTCGTCCCCGTGCGCTGGGCGGGCGCCGCGAGCCAGTGAAACCGATCTCGATCGCGCACAGACCGTCTCCGGTCGGCCACAGTCGTGGGTCCCAGTAGGCCGTGGCGTGGCCCCGACTGCTCGCCCCGATGCTCGGTCCACCTGCGCGTACGGGGCCAGCTTCCCGGTAGCAGCGCGGGTGAGTTGAGCGTTGATGTATCCCTCGACCTCGGCCGCGGGGAGTCGGCGGCGTACGCCAACACCCCGCCTACTCCGCGGCGGTGCGCACCGTCTGGCCGGACGCCAACCTTCAGCAGAGGAAACCTACTTGGCGCCGCTCCGCCTGCAACCATTCACCGCACAGGATCGTCACATCAGTGACACACAACCACCCCTTCCGGAGTCCCTGTTGAAGAAGTCTGCCGCCGTCGCCTGCCTCGCCGCCGTTGCCGTGGTGTCGTTGACCGGCTGCTCGTCCGAAGACACGACGGGCGACGCCGAACCGGCAGCGAGCAGCAGCGCCCCCGCGGCTGACGACGGGATACCGCCGAAGCCGACCGGCGCCGACCGGGACGCCTGTCTCAAGGCGACAGGAGCCGTTGACCCGGCACTCGTCACGGACGAGGAGACGGTCATCGATGCGGGTCGCAATCGGTGCTCATCGCTCAGCGGTGGCCGGAAGAGCCCGGACGAATGTGCCGCTGCCCGGTTCGGGACCGACGCGCACCCGGTCACGATCGCTCAGGGTAAGAAGCTGAACGCTGTTCTGCGGAAGACGCTCTGCCCTGCGTGAGGCGGCCTACGCCGTGAACCGTATGTCACCCGTGGTCCTGCGCGGCCCTGCCATGCCTCGAACAGGGGCTCCCCGCCGGTCGCTCCGTCGCATCGACGCACGGGGCGTTACTCAGACTTCCTCGCCACCCCGGCGAGGTGCACCGAAGGAGATCCGTATGTCCACTCCTGTCAGCGCTGAACTCCGTCCGTACTCCGGGTCCGACCCGGACAAGTACAAGGCCGCGATCACGGTCGTCATCGAGCAGGGGCAGCCGATCTACGGCGACCTGAGCCCGGCCGAGCGCCAGGCCGTCCTCGAAGCCGCCATCGCTGCGATACGCGCCGCGCTGCCCGACCTCCAGGCCCCGGCCACCATCACCGCCCAGGACGTCACCACGGCCTGATTCCATCGGCGCCCCCGTACCGCGCGTACGGGGGCGCCCCGTCGTCCCGTGCCACCGGCCGAGGCGATTCGGACATCTGGGATGAGCACCGGACATTGACCGGTGCAGCCCGGCAGGAGCGAACCGGGACCGATCGGGCCCGCCCTGCCACCGTCTGCTGCTCCGGTTCGTCGCCTGCTGTCTCATCCGAACCGGTCGAGCTGTAGCCGGTCAGGCGTGCGGCGACAGGCCGTCGTCCACGGGGACATTCTGGGCTTCCAGCGTGATGCCGGAGTTCCTGGCCTGCTCAAGGATCAGGGCCGCGAAGTCCTCCTCCACATGCCCTGCCCCGATGGCACTCGCGACGAGCTGAGCGGTGGCGGCGGCGAGCGGCATCGGGACCTCCAGGTCGCGAGCTGCGGACAGCCCCAGATCGAAGTCCTTGCGCAGCAGTGGCATGGTGAATGTCGGCGTGAAGTCCAGGTTGACCATCGCCGGCGACTTGTAGCGGGTGTACGTCGAGCCCAGCACGGAGCCGTTGAGGAACTCCAGGAAAGCGGCACGGCTGACACCGCCCTTCTCCGCGAGGACGGTGATCTCGGCGAGCGACTGGGTGACGACACCGAGGAAGACGTTGTGCGCGATCTTGACGAGACGGGCGACTTCGTCCTCGCCGACGTAGGTCACCCCACGCCCCAGTAGCGCCAGCAACGGCTCGACCTGGTCGAATACCTCGTGCGAGCCGGAGACCGCGATGGTCAACTTGCCTGCGGCGATCACCTGCGGATTCCCACTTACCGGGGCGGCCAGGAAGTCGGTACCACGCTCGGCGGCTGCGGCGCGGATCAGCGCGGATGTCTGGGTGGATACCGTGGAGCTGTCGACCAGCGCCTTCGGCGCGGCGTCCGGTGAGGTCAGCACGCCGCCAGGGCCCGTGGTGACCGCCTGCAGGTCGGGCGAGGCCGAGACCATGGTGAAGACGACGTCACGGTCGGCCAGATCGGCGGGCCGGTCGACGATCGCGGCTCCCCGCTCAGCCAGCGGTTCGGCCTTGGTGCGGGTCCTGTTGTAGACGGCTACGTCGTGCCCCGCGTCCAGCAGCCGAGCGGCGAGCTGGAAGCCCATGCGACCGGTACCGATCCAGCCGATGCGCGGGTGATCCTGGGCGGTGTACGTCATTTCTGTACCTCGATCCTGGAAGACGGCTCGACCTGTGTGGCCCCGCAGCTTGCAGCCGGGACCGCGGCATGAGACCGAGTACCGCGAGCACGTGCCAGACATCCTTCAGCGGTCAGCGGTTCCCCAGCGATTATCGCTGCACGAGTCGGATCCGTCGCGGCGTCGATGGCCTCCAGCACGCGGAACCCCTCGATGGAACCGGTCGACCGAACGCCCGAAGCCGGGTATATCCGCAGCAGCCGTGAGCGGCAGAACGCTGAAGGCCGCACCCGGCGCGCCCCTCCGGGAGGGCCGACCGTACGAAGCGCTCGCCAGGTCCCGCAGAAGAACGGAGGTAACTTTGACCGAGGTCGCTTGCTGCCGGTCCTCCGGCCGGGCAAGAGCGCTCTCTTCGAGCGCGGCGGCAGCCTCTCCGTCTGATCGTGGCGGTGCCCCGGACCCGTCGATTCGGGTCCGGGGCACCGGTGTTCGCGCACCTGGTGTGCGCGAACACCGTGCTCAGTCGAGGGGACCGGAGGCCCGGACGATCCGGGCGACGATCTCCTCGGCGATTGCCTCGACGTCGGCGTCGACCACGAGGTCGACGTTGCCGTTCGGGTCGGCGGTGAAGACGGTCAGGCCGTCGTCGGTGATCTCCACCGTGCCGCGCTCGGTGGTGTACAGGTCCGGGCGCAGCAGGGAGAGTGCGGTGATCGGGTCGTGCGGAACGCTCCACGGCTCGCCGGTGAAGCCCGTCCAGCCGTCGATCTCGCGGGCGAGCGCTTCGCCGTACGCGCCGGCTCCGCGGATCGTTTCGATGCCTGCCGACTCGATACGCAGCCGAGTGGTGATCTCGAGGCCGGTCACCACGGTGCGGATCCCGGAGCCGAAGACGACGCGGGCCGCAGTGATGTCACTGACGATGTTGTGCTCGGGCCGGGCATCGGGGCCGAAGCTGCCGCCCATCAGGTAGAGGCCGCGTACGCCTGCGGCGAAGCGGTCGTCGAGACGGATCGCGCGGGCGATGTTGGCGAGCGGCGCGATGCCGATGACGTCGATCTCGCCGGGCCTGGCGAGTACCGAGTCGACCAGGAAGCGGTCGGCGGCGGTGTCCTCGCGCACCGGTTCGCGCTCCAGGTCGGTGAAGGCCTTGCCCTCGTGCCCGGCCCACCACACGTCCTTGCCCGACAGGGTGTCCTTCGCGCCGGGTACGACGGTGAGGTCACGTCCGGCGAGGGCGCCGAGCCGGTGGGTGAGCCTGGCCCTGAGCAGGGTGTCGCCGTAGACGGTGGTGACACCGGTGATACGGGCCTCGGGCGAGCCGAGGAGAACGCCGAGTGCCAGTGCGTCGTCCACGTCGCTGCCGATGTCGGTGTCGAGGAGGACATCGGCGGTGATGCCCTCGGGTACTGCGGCAAGGGGATGATTCACGGTGTTCCTCGGGTGGTTGCGGATAGGGAGAGAAGGCCTGGGCCCCTCACCGGCTGGTCACTTCAGACCGCTGCCCGCGATGGACTGCGTGAAGTACCGCTGCAGGCGCAGCAGGACGACGAGCGGGATGGCGGTCAGTACGACGGCTGCGGCGAAGACCTGGCCGTAGTCGACGACCATCTGGCCCTGGAGGGTGCCCAGCGCGATCGGCCCGAGCTGCTTGGAGGGTTCGGTGCCGACGAGCAGCGGCCACATGTAGGACTGCCACTGGAAGGTGAACAGGGTCAGTCCGGCGCCGATGAGAGCGGGCCTGGACAGCGGCAGATAGATCTTCCAGAAGATCCCCCACCAGCTGAGGCCGTCCATCTTGGCGGCTTCCACGAGTTCACGCGGGACAGCCAGGAAGAACTGGCGCAGCAGGAAGATGGCCAGACCGTTGCCGATGCCGGGCAGGATCAACCCCGTGTAGGTGTTCTGCAGACCCCAGTCGCGGAAGACGTCCGAGAGCGGAATGGCGATGGCATCGAACGGGATCATGAAGCTGAGCAGGATCACGCCGAAGACCACACCGCGCCCGCGGAACTGGAACACCGAGAGGCCGAAGGCGGCCATCGCGGAGAGCAGCAGGCCGAGCAGCACGGTGGCCACGGCGACGCCGACCGAGTTGAGGACGGAGCGCCCGAAGTCGCCCTGGAACAGCACCACGTAGTTGTGCAGGGTGGCATCGGTCGGGATCAGTGTGCGCCAGGAGACCTGGTCGAGCCCGGCCAGTACCTTGTCGCCGGGGCGCAGCGATCCGGTGAGCACCCACAGCAGAGGCAGCGCGAACAGCACACCGATGACGACAGCGGTGAGCAGCGGCATGTGTCGGAGCGGTGAGAGGCGGTGCGGGGGAGCGGTGGGTGGCGCCGGGGCTTCCCCGGACGGCGAGTTCGTGGTCTTCACTGGGTCACTCCTCGCCCTTGCCCTGCATCATCCGGAACTGGACGGCGACGACCGCGAGTGTGATGGCGACCAGCACCACCACCTCGGCCTGGGCGTAGTTGATGTCGCCGACGCTGTAGGCGCGGCGGAACACGTCGTACATCATGAGATTGGTGGAGCCTTCGGGGCCGCCGCCGGTGAGCAGTTGCACGGGCGCGAACACCAGGAAGTTGGAGACGGTGTCGGCGACCAGGACGAACGCGAGCGGGCGGCGCAGCAGGGGCAGAGTGACGTGGACGAAGCGTTGCCAGGAGGAGGCGCCGTCGACCGCCGCGGCGTCGTAGCACTCCTGAGGGATGTCCTGGAGACCGGCGATGAGGAACATCATCCAGTAGCCGACGCCGACCCAGGACATCACCACGATCAGGGCGAAGAGGGCCTGCTGCGAGCTGGTGAGGAAGGGCTGCGGCCCGATTCCCATCGTGCCCAGGATCGCGTTGACCGGTCCCTCGGGGCGGTACAGGATGCCCCAGATGACGGCGGACACCGCGGGTGGCACCGCGATCGGTACGAAGACCAGCGAACGCCAGAACCGGACGCCCGCGAACTTGCGGTTGAGCAGGACCGCGAGGCCGAGTGCCACCAGTACCTGGAGCGGATTGATGATCAGGCTGAACAGCAGCGTCACCCGGACGCTCTGCCAGAACTGGGTGTCGGAGAACAGATCGGCGTAGTTGCCGAGGCCGACGAAGGTGGTGCGGCCGTCGAGCAGGCTGTGGTGGCGCAGGCTGCTGACGATCGCCATCGCGGCGGGCAGCAGACGCAGCACGAGCAGGGCGAGCAGCGCGGGCGCGAGGAACCAGAAGGCGGTCCTGCCCTGCGAGGAACGGTTCCTGCGCGAGGCGGTCCTGGTACGCAGGGGTGGTGTGGGTGTGGTCATCGCAGGCGCTCCCAGGTACGCACCAGTTCACCGGAGGCCTTCGCCAGCCGGGGTTCCACGTCGGAACCGTTGCGGATGTCGGAGAACGCGGAGCCCATGACGGACTCGAACTGGGTGTAGCCGATACTGCGCGGCCTGCTGACGGCCGTGTGCGCGAGTTCGTACCGCATGATCTCGGCCACTCCCTCGGTGCTCCTGGTGGAGTCGTCCGCCAGCTGCGCCGCATAGCGTCCGAAGGCCGCGCGGTTGGACGGGATGAGGGGGGACGCCGCGACGGTTGCGAGGCTGCCCTCGGTGGTCAGGGCGGCGTACTCGATGAACTGCCGTGCTGCGTCAGGGTGTTGCGCGTACGGGCTCACGCCCCAGGACCAGGAGTCGGTCGGCGTGACGGCACGGCCGTGGGCGAACATCGGCTGCGGTGCGGTGCCCCAGGTGAAGTCCTTGAGCGAGGCGAACGCGCCGAGGTTCCAGGGGCCGCCGACGAAGAACGGCACCCGGCCCGAGGTGAAGAGCGAGGAGAGCTGGGTCGACGGCATGCCACGCGGGGACGAACCGTCGGCGAAGAGTGTGCGGTACCAGGTGAGGGCGTCAATCCAGCCCTGGGTGGTGACCGCGGGCGTGAGCATGTCGCCGCCGGTGATGCCGGATCCGCCGTGGAGCGACTCCACCAGCGGCTGCAACCCGTAATAGAGATCGGTCTGTTCCAGCAGCAGGGCGTAGTCGGCGCCCGCCCGCGTCATCGCCCGGCGGCCCGCGGCCTTGGTCTGCTCCCAGCTCCATCGGTCCTTCGGCGCAGATCCGGGGCGGGCGATCCCGGCCTTGTCCAGCAGGTCCGCGTTGTAGAAGAGGTACTGCGTGGACGTCCAGACCGGCAGTGAGCGCAGCCGGCCCTCCCAGGAGCTGACGTCGTACTGCTCCGGCGTGACGAGCGGCCTGGCGCGGTCCGCGATGTCCGTGAGGTCGGTGAGGAAGCCGCGGGCGGTCAGCGCGGGGACCCGCGGCTGGTCGACGCAGTACACGTCGATCGCGTTGTCCTTCGCGGAGAGCCGCAGCTGGAGCGAATCGTTGAGCTGGTCGGGCGGGACCGGGGTGTACGCGATCCGCAGCCCGGGACGGGCGAGTTCGAAGCCGCGGATCACCGGTGCGAAGGTCTCGGCGGCCTCCGGCCCGAGGAACTGTACGGTCGTCGCGCCGTCGGTCGGCCGGCCGCCCGAGCACCCGGCCAGCGCGGCGGCCGAGACCGTTCCGAGTGCCGCGCCGAGCAGGCTTCTGCGACTGAGAGGGCGCGTCATGCGGCCCTCTTGCGTACGATAGACAACGCGATCTCCAAATCGTTTTGCACAACCTGGCTCCGCCCCGGTGCGGCGCAACAGGAAGCACGATACAAAACGTTTTGCATTATGGATAGAGTGACGTCGAACACCAGGGGAACAGCGGGAGGTCGATGTGAGCGGCGGCGGCCGGATCAAGATCAACGACGTGGCGTCCGCGGCGGGCGTCAGTGTCACGACGGTCTCCCATGTGCTCAGCGGTCGCCGCCCGGTGTCGGCCGCGACCCGTGCCCGTGTCGAGGACGTCATAGAACGGCTGGGCTACCAGGCGGACCCTTCGGCACGCGGACTGCGCACCCAGCGCACGCACACCCTGGGCCTGGTCGTCCCCGACATCACGAACCCGTTCAACACGGCCATCGCCGCGGGTATGCAGGAGATCGCACTGGCCCACGACTACCTCACCGTCGTCTGCGAGGCGCCGATGGACGGCCCGCATCTGCCCGCGGTGATCCGTCAACTCGTCGCACGCCGCATCGACGGCATCGTGGTCGGACGATACGGCGCCACCCATAGCGACCTCGAACGCATCGTGACGTCAGGATCGAAACTCGTACGCCTTGGCGGCCACCTCGAACCGGGCCTCGGCGATGTGGTGCGGGCCGCCGAGACCGAGGGCATGTGCGACCTGGTGAACCATCTGGTGGGGCGCGGATACGGCCGTATCGCCTTCATCGGCGGTGCTCCCGGGGTGGAACCGGGTCAGGAACGCTTCCTCGGCTACCGGCAGGCGCTGGAGACGGCGGGGCTGCCCGTGGCCGACGAACTCGTCGCCTGGACCGGCTTCACGCGCGAGGGTGGGCGCCTCGGCGCACGGACCGTCCTGAACGCCCGCACGCCCCCCGACGCCGTGGTGTGCGCCAACGATCTGATCGCCATCGGCGCACTCGACACCGCACGGGCCGCGGGATACCGGGTGCCCGACGATGTGGCGATCACCGGGTACGACGACATCGAGGCGGCGTCACTCGTCTCACCCGCGCTGACCACCGTGCTCAACCCGGCCCGTGAGATCGGCAGTTCGGCTGCCCGGCTGCTCCTTGACCGGCTGGACGAGACCTCGCCCGGCACGGCCAGGGAAATCGTGCTGGCGCACCGCTTGATGCCGAGGGAGTCGGCGTGACGGACGGCCCGGCCCCGGACTCGTGTTGCGCGCCGATGCGAGGTCAGCGCCACTGAGTGTGCCCATGGGGCCGCCCTCGGGTCGCCGTGCCGAGACCCGCACCTTCAGTTCGCGAGCCGTCTACCTCCGCCTACCGCGTGGTGCGCCAGGTGTTCTGTCCGGCAGGGACGCACCAGGGGCACCCCTGGTGCGTCCCTGACTCGCCCCGGAACGGCCCCTGACAACGGCACCGGGCGGCCGACAGCGCACCTAGGGTGCTCAAGGAGTCCCGGCCGGGTCTGCGCATTTCTTGAAGCACGTCTCTCGCTCCCCGTCTCGTCAGGAGGACGATTCATGCTGTTCAAAGGCAGGTCCGTGTTACGGCGCGCCGCTGTACGCGGCACGGCGATGGCTGCGGGAACCGCCATTGCCGCCGTCGCCGGTTTCGCCGCCGCACCCCTCGTGAACGCGGCCCCGGTGACCGCGAAGGCCCTGCAGTGGGCTCCGTGCGACGACCCGGACCACCCGGGCGCCGAGTGCGCCACCCTCACGGTGCCGATCGACTGGGCCCGCCCGGACGGGCCGACGTTCGGCCTGGCCGTGGCCCGCCGTCAGGCCACCGACCCCGGTGCACGCGTCGGCTCGATGGTGTTCGGTCCCGGGGGCCCGGGCGACTCCGGCGTGGAGCGGGTGGTGACCGGCATCAGCCATTTCAGTTCCGGGATCCGGCGCAGGTTCGACATCGTCAGCTTCGACCCGCGCGGCGTGGGCCGCAGCAACCCGGTGACCTGCTCCGGCGACCTGCTCGCCCGACGGCCGTCATCAGAGTGGGCGAGCCAAGCGGACTTCGACGCCACCCTCGTCTACAACAAGCAGCTCCGCGCCGACTGCCGGGCACGCACCGGCCCGGTGTTCGACCACCTGGACACCGCCCAGACGGTCCAGGATCTGGACGCCCTGCGGGCCGCCCTCGGCGAGGCCGCACTGACCTTCCACGGCAGCTCGTACGGCACACTGCTCGGAGCGGAGTACGCCGAGACCTATCCGCACCGGGTCCGGGCGATGGTGCTGGAGAGCGTGATGGACCACAGCGTCTCCACCACCCGTGAGTTCCTGCGGTCCGAGGCGACCGCCGCCCAGGACTCCTTCGACGAGTTCGTGAAATGGTGCACCCGCGAGTCCACCTGCGCACTGCACGGTCGCGACGTCCGCGCGGTCTGGCAGGGGCTGTTGACCCGGGCCCGACGCGGTGAGCTGGAGAACCCCGACAAGCCGGGAACCCCTCTCTCGTCAGCGGACCTGGTCAACAGGGAAGCCTTCAAGAAGTTCTACGACGCCGACTACGCAGGCCTGGCAAGGACCATCGCCGGAATGGCATCGAGCAGCCCGCTCCCCGCCTCGCACCCCTCGATGTCGCCGCTGCCGCCGGCGACCCCCGTCTTCTGCGCGGACTGGCACCTGCCGGTGCACGACTACCAGGAATACTCCTCACTCGTCGGCGTGATGAACAGGACCGCACCCGACCTGCCCTCCCTGCTGCCGATCCGGATGACAGCGGCGTGCCTGGGCGCACCGACCGCCAACCCGCAGCACCAGTTGGATGCCCACGGCGCCCCGCCGATCCTGGTGTCCAACGCACTCCACGACCCTGCCACCGGCTACCCGTGGGCGGTCTCGGTGGCCCGGCAACTCGGCCGCAGCGGCGCCCTCCTCACCTACGAGGGCCAGGGGCACGGCAGCGTCACCAGCGGCCCCTGCATGGAGCACGCCGTCGACGACTACCTGACCGACCTGGCGGTGCCACCACGCGGCACCAGCTGCCCGGCCGTGCCGTCCTGAGCGGGCCGGCCTCCTGACGATCCTGGTGGACGGCGCCGACCGGGGGCCAGGACGTCGGGACCATTAGGGTCAGGCGGATGAGTGATCTTCAGCCCGTCGTATGGCTACTTACCGGCATGCCCGGCTCGGGAAAGACCACCTTCGCGAAGGCGTTGGCGCGAGGCGGTGTCGTCCGTCTGTCGGTGGATGACCAGATGACGGCCCGGCACGGACGGATCGGCAAGGACCACCCCGAGCGCGAACACCTCGCGCTTCAGGCTCCCGTGATCGAGGACGTCCGGCGACAACTCGTCGCACTCCTGCGGGAGGGGCGTTCGGTAGTGCTGGATCACGGCCTGGGCACCCGCGCGGTCCGGGACGACTACAAGCAGTTGGTCACGGAGCACGGCGCCAGGTGGCGGCTCGTCCACTTCCAGGCTGATCACGACGAGTTGTTGCGGAGACTGGCCAAGCGGAACAACGAGCAGGAGCATGGCGTGATTTCGCCGGAGACGCTGGCCTGGATCGCCGAGCACTCCGAAGCCCCTGTGGGTGAGGGCGAAGAACCCCCAGTACTTCCCAATTCAGCCTGACGGTCCGTCGGACCCGGACAGTTCCGCGGCGGTCAGCAGGGCAATGGTCGCGCGTCCGAGTCCGCCGCGCTGTCCGGAGCTGCCGGATCGTCGGGAGTCAGGGAATGGATGCGTGGTATCGGCGAGGGCAGCAGCCAGAGCAGCGACAGTGCTCCGCCGACGGCAGCGATGAGGAGGGTCGCCCGGAGGCCGACGAGGGTGGCGAGGAGGCCGCCGAGGACGGCGCCCGCCGGGCGTGAGCCGTAATTGATCGTGCTGTACGCGCCGGCGACACGGCTGCGCATGCCGTCGGGGATCACGTCCGCCTGAAGGGAGTTGAGGTTGACGTCGAACAGCATGACGCCGACGCCGGAGAGGAACTCGGTCACGGCAAGGGCTCCGGCGCGGGTCCAGAGGGGGCCACCGGCAAGAGCGGCGATGGCGATCGGCGCCGGGAACAACACCGCGCCCACGACGATGCTGCGGCCCAAGCCGAGCGTTCGCGAGATCCTCGGGGCGATCACCGCGCCGAGGAGCGAGCCGGTGGCGCCGATCCCGAATGCCGTGCCGATGGCTCCCGCGGTCAGTCCGAGGTTCCGGCTGGCGAACAGCACGATCAGTCCGCTGCCCCCGATGAAGGTGAAGAAGTTGACGGTCGCCGCGCACCCGAGGCTCGCCCGCAGTACCGGGTGACGGACGACGAACACCAGTCCCTCCCTGGCACGCCGCAGCAGTGGTGGTGTCGCCTGGGCGGGGGCGGCCGGCGATTCGTGGGTCGAAACCCGGCCGACCAGAATCGCGGACGCCAGGAACGTCAGGGCGTCGACGACGACGGCGACGGGAGCGGTCAACGCCTGGACCAGCACGCCACCGATCGCCGGGCCGACGACGTATGACGCGGAACGGCTGGCACTGAGCTTGCTGTTCGCGTCGACGTAGGACGACCGGGGCACCAGGTGGGTGAAGAACGGCGGGTAGGCGGTGTTGAACAGCACCCCTGCGGCGCCGGTCAGCAACGCCACGGCGTACAGCTGGCTCAGGCTCACCGCCCCCAGCAGATAGGCGGCGGGGAGGGAGAGCAGTACTGCGGCGCGCACCAGGTCGGCGAGAACCATCAGGCGCCGTTTGTGGACGCGGTGGTCGACCCAGGCGCCGAGGACGATCGCGAGCAGGTTCGGAGTCCAGATGAGTGCGGTCAGCCACGCCACCTGGTTGGCCGAAGCGCGCAGCGCCCCCACCGCGATCAGTGGCAGGGCCAGTTCGGTGATCCGGTCGCCGAACTGCGAGATCGACTGGCCGGCCCAGAAACGGCGGAACCGCTGATCGCGCCAGAGCGATATGACTACGGGCTGGTCTGCAGCGTTCATGACGTCCCGCCCGTCCGATCCTCCGCACCCTCGGGCAGGGCGTACCGCAGCAGCCGGACGCCACGTCCGTCGGCCGGACGCGCGGCCTCGTCGCGTGTCACGTAGGGCGCGAGAATGCACTGGATCGCGTCCTCGATGGCGGCGAGTTCGTCGGCGGACACGACGACGCGGGTGTTGGCCAGCCCCGCAAGCCGCTGCCACGCCGGTTCGAGCTCGGGCTCGACCTCGGCAGCCCACCGGTTCGGCAGGTCTCCGGAACGCAGGAACATCTCCCGGGACAGCACCCGCGCGGCCGACCTGCCCTCCTCGTCGTCCGGGTCCTCCGGTACCTCGAACCGGAAGCCGCGCGCCACCGCCTCCCAGCGCCGCTGGCGACGGTCCGGGGCGGGCTCGGCATCGCGGACCAGGCCGAAGCCCGCCAGGTGCCGCAGATGCCAGCTGGTCACTGACGGGGTCGCTCCCACGTCGGGCGCGAGTTGCGTCGCCGTCGCCGGCCCGTGCCGCTGAAGGCGTTCGAGGATCGCCAGCCGCACCGGGTGCGCCAGCGCCCGCATCGCCTGCGGATCAGTGATCTCGATATCGCCCAGACGATTACCAGAGTCCATGATGTGAGAGGTTCCTCTCACATATTGCGAGAGTCAAGCCTCAGAGGGCGGTACGTGACCTGATGTCCGGTTCGGTTTCGCCGTGTGACTGTGGGAACTCTCAGCCGGTCGACGGGCTCGGCCGTGCTGGAGTGGCGGGGTGAGCGACCGCAAGCCCTGCAAGACACCCAGAGTCTGCATGCCGCAGCGGGGGTACCCGCGCCCACGACCGGGCGGGACGCGGCCAAGAAGGTGCCGGGTCGCAAGCGGGGGCTGGCCGTTGACGTGCTGGGCCTGGTGGTCGCCGTGGTGGTGCTGGCCGCTTCCGTGCACGACAACGCCTTCGGTACCGCGTTGCTGGACAAGGTCGCCGCGGGGACCTCCACGGTGACGGAGGCGCTGGTGGACCAGGGGTTCAAGAAGACCGGCTCACCGGCGAGCACAGCTATACGCTGGTCTTCCCCGTCGGCGCTCTCCCTCCGGTGAAGGGCTTCTGGTCGGTGACGCTCTACAACGAGCACCACTTCTTCCACCGCAACGAGCTGCACCGCTACTCGCTCGGCACCAAGAACACCGGCCTGCGCACGGGCGCCGACGGCTCCCTGGCACTCCACTTCGGCCCCCCCGCCCGCCCGCCGACGAAGACCTGCCCAATTGGCTGCCCGCCCCCACCGGACCGTTCGCGCTCTACCTGCGTGCCTACTGGCCCGAACCGGCAGCCCTCGACGGCACCTGGCGTCCCCCTGCGGTCATCAAGGTCACGCGCTGACGCCCGGGACCGGCCGATGCCAAGAGAGCTGTCCCTTCTCGCGAGGATCGGACAAAGGACAGACTGGGCGCTACGGAAGGCCGTGAGCCACTGCTTCCGCTCGCGCGTCAGCATGACGATGCCACAACTCCCAGCTTCCTGCTGTGCTCCATGCGGCCCGTACGGCGGGATGGAAGTTGACCCTGTTCAGACACGCGATCGGCCTGACCCGCGAACGGACGGGATGTCGCACATCCCGCTCGAAGTCCGGCACCCACTGCGCGGCGCGCCGCTGGGCGAGGAGTCCGGCCGGAGCCCCGGGTGCGGGGGCGTACGGCGTGACGAGGACGTGGCCCGCCTCTCACCGTTTGTACGGCACCACATCAACATGCTCGGCCGGTACTCCTTCCAACTGCCTGACCTACCCGGCGGCCTGCGACCCCTGAGTGACCCGGGCACTCCTGATGAGGAATGACCGTGTGGACATCGCTACATCCTGCTAACGTCTGCGCCATGAAGCGCGCTGCTATGACGACGACGCCGGAGAGTGTCCCGGCGCGCTGACAGACGATCTGATCCGAAGCCCCGGGGCAAGTGCCCCGGGGCTTTGTCGTAGGCCCGGTCACTTGCTCCGCAACCAGCAAGGAGACCGCGATGACCACCAAGCACGACCACCGCAAACTGGGCCGTGAACTGGGCCTGTTCGACACCGATCCGCTGATCGGCGCCGGCCTGCCGTACTGGCTGCCCGACGGCGCGGCCGTGAGGCACACCCTGGAGGAGTACATCCGTGACGCCGAGCGGCGGTCGGGCTACCAGCACGTGTACTCACCGGTACTCGGCAAGCGGGAGCTGTACGAAATCTCGGGGCACTGGGCGCACTACAGCGACGACATGTTCCCCCCGATGGACCTCGGCGGGGAGCAGGTCGTCCTGCGGCCGAGCCTGTGCCCCCATCACGCGGTGATCTACCGCTCCCGCTCCCACAGCTACCGCGAACTGCCCCTGCGGATGGCCGAACTGGGCGGCATGTACCGCTCCGAGCACTCGGGCGTGCTCGGCGGACTGACCCGGGTGCGGGCCATCCAGCTCAATGACGCGCACATCTTCTGCACCCTGGACCAGGTCGCCGAGGAGGCGCAGGCGGCGCTGGAGATGATTCGCCGGGCGTACGAGGCGCTCGGCATCACCCCGACCCGTTACCGGCTCTCCCTCCCGGGCCCCGGCGGCAAGTACGTTGCCGCACCCGAGAAGTGGCAACGTTCCACCGCGCTGCTGACCGACGCCCTCGACCGCTCCGGCCTGCCTTACGAAGCGGCCGAGGGAGAGGCCGCGTTCTACGGTCCCAAGATCGACGTCCAGGTCACCGATGCCGCCGGCCGGGAGTCCACCCTGTCCACCGTCCAGGTCGACTTCCACCAGCCCGAGCAGTTCGACCTGCACTACATCGGCGCGGACGGCGCCAAGCACCGCCCGGTCATGGTCCACCGCAGCATCATCGGCAGTGTGGAGCGAGCCGTCGCCCATCTCATCGAACAGCACGGCGGCGCTTTCCCTGCCTGGCTCGCCCCCACTCAGCTGGTGATCCTCCCGATCTCCGACACCGAACTGCCGAACGCCGCAGCCCTTGCCCAACGCTGCACTCGTCTCGGACTGCGTGCCCAGATCGCGGGACCGGACCGCGGCAGCCTGGGCGCTCGTATCCGAGAGGCCCGCCTGGTTCCCTACCAAGCCGTCATCGGTGCCAAGGAGGCCGCTGACGATCACGCCGCGCTGCGCTTGCGTGATGGACGCCGACTCGACCCGCAGCCGGTCAATGATGCACTCACCCACATCAGCGCTCTCATCGGGGCCCACAGCACCGACCTGTGGGCCGACCCCGCCTCATAGCAGGCGTCGCGATCAGCGCCTGCTGTCGCCCGGCGCGAGGAGACTGGTGATCTCCGCAATGGCGTCGGGCGAGGGCGTGAAGTAGCGGCGGTCGTTCTCCGGCTTCTTGTGTCTCGACTTGGCCATCAGCATCAGCAGGCTGGCCCCGGCCTCGCCCAGGTGGGTGAGGCCGGGGTGACGATATTCGTGCACGTCCCACCCGTGCCCGGTCCGCGCACGGGCTGGGTACTCGTCGAGAAGGACGCGGGCCTGCCCGTACGACAGCCGGGCCAGCCCGGTGTGAGCAATGCTCAAGACCTGTGGATCGACATCGGGTCGAACGCGAAGGGCGTACTTTCCCGAGTGGTCGATTGATGGTCATCGAGTAGGCCGGTGCTGCGAACACCGGTCGGGAAGGCACGCCCGTGCTCAGCGTAGTCAACGCCGACGGCAGCACCGCCAACAGCTCCTCGCTCATCGACGAGATCGTCCGGGAGGGTGCGAGGCGGATGTTGGCCGCGGCCTTGGAGGCCGAGGTCAACACCTATCTTGCCGAGTTGGCTGATCAGTTGGATGAGATGGGTCGTCGTCTGGTGGTCCGCAACGGCTATCACCAGCCCCGTTCAGTGACCACCGCGGCTGGGACGGTCGAGGTGAAAGCGCCGCGGGTGAACGATAAGCGCGTCGATGAGGCGACGGGTGAGCGCAGACGGTTCTCCTCGGCGATCCTGCCGCCCTGGGCCAGGAAGTCCCCGAAGATCAGCGAAGTTCTGCCACTGCTCTACCTGCACGGCCTGTCCTCCGGAGACTTCGTGCCCGCGCTCGAGCAGTTCCTGGGCTCCTCGGCCGGCCTGTCCCCGGCCACGGTGACTCGCCTCACGCAGTAGTGGCAGGCCGACCACAAGGCGTTCGGCGAGCGTGATCTGTCCGCCACCGACTACGTCTATGTCTGGGCCGACGGCATCCACCTGCGCATACGCCTCGAAGAGGCGAAGGCCGCCGTCCTGGTCGTCATGGGCGTTCGGGTGGACGGCACGAAGGAGCTGATCGCGATGGCGGACGGCTACCGGGAATCATCGGAGTCCTGGGCGAGTCTGCTGCGGGACTGCCAGCGGCGCGGCATGCGCGCTCCCCCCTTGGCCGTCGGCGACGGCGCCCTCGGCTTCTGGAACGCCATCAACGAGGTCTTCCCCGAAACCCGCCACCAAAGATGCTGGGTTCACAAGACGGCCAACTGCCTCGACAGCCTGCCGAAGTCGGCCCAGCCCGCGGCGAAAAAGGCCATTCAGGACATCTACAACGCCGAAGACAAGGAGCACGCAGCCGCCGCGGTCAAGGCGTTCGCCAAGCAGTACGGGGCGAAGTTCCCCAAGGCCGTCAAGAAGATCGTCGATGACGAGGATGAGCTGCTGGCGTTCTACGACTTCCCCGCCGAACACTGGATTCACCTACGCACCACCAACCCCATTGAGTCGACCTTCGCGACCGTCCGACTGCGGAAGAAGGTCACCAAGGGGGCCGGCTCCCGAGCCGCTGCCCTGGCGATGGTCTTCAAGCTCGTCGAGTCCGCCCAGGCCCGCTGTCGAGCCGTGAACGCACCCCACCTCGTCGCCCTCGTCCGCGCCGGGGCCCACTTCGAACGCGGCCAGCTTGTCGAACGCCCTGAGATCATGGCGGCGTGACGATGACTCCAGCGGAAGCACCCAGCCCCGAGGTCCAGATCGTGCAGGTGGATGCCACTGGCACCGCCCTCCTGGCTGTCGTCGTGCGATGCCTGGCGACCACGCGGCTGGGCGCGCGCTTCCGCTGCTCCAGTCCGGACGGACAAGCCGTCGACCTGGTACTGGCGGAGATTCGCCGCTACCCCCAGGTGCCAGTCGACGAGGTGGACCCGCCTCACGGCGCCCGTCTCGTCCTCACCGGTGCTGGAGCGGACGATCTCCATTTCAAGCCCGGGGACGTCCTGCGGGGCACCAACCCGACCCCCTGATCAAGCATCAATCCACAGGTCTTGACAATTACTCGCCCGGTGTCCGGGCACACGTCACGCGGGCTGACGACCTTGCCCGGCCCCGGGCGGCGGTGGGTGACGAACACCGGCCCACGTGTGCGGCCCTTCTGTGCGACATCCCGTGAGTTCCTCTGAGCCGTGCTGACTCCTTGTTCCCGTGGCCAGGGTGTTCTGTCTCCTCGGCCTCACACGCTCTGGACTCCCAGCAGCGCGCTAACGACCTTGGGTGAAATTGGGGCTGGGGTGTGCCGGGCGAGCACGAGTTCGGTGCTGTGACGTTGGCGGGTGGTCCGGCGGGCAGTTCGGCAGGGTGCCTGTCGCGAACGACGTTGGGGAATCCCCGGCTGGTGGTGGCAACACCAGGATCAGCACACACTCCCGAGCGCTGCACCAGACATGCCAGGATCGCGACCATGAACAGGCACACCACCTTGATCACTGGTGCGACCCAAGGGCTGGGCCGCGGTATCGCACTCGGCCTTGCCGCACGCGGCGGCACCGTCCTACTCCACGGCCGCGACAGCACCCGCCTCGATGCAGTTGCAGCTGAGGTCCGCGCCACCGCGCCTGCCGCCGCAGTCCGCACCTACCTCGCGGATCTGGCCGACCTCGATCAGGTGCACGCGATGGCCGCCCAAGTACGTGCGGCGGAGCCCCGGCTCGACGCGCTGGTCAACAACGCGGTTGCCGGTGGCGGCTCTGAGCCCCTGCGGCGGGAGTTGAGCAGGCAGGGGTACGAGCTGCGGTTCGCAGTGAATCACCTCGCCCCGCACGCCCTCACCCGCGATCTGCTGCCGCTGCTCACCGCATCCGCGCCCGCCCGCGTGGTGAATGTGGCCTCGATCGGGCAGGACGCCATCGACTTCGACGACGTCATGCTGGAGCAGGACTACGAGGGACTGCGCGCCTACTGCAGGAGCAAGCTCGCGCTGATCATGGCGAGTTTCGAGCTGGCCGCCGAACTCGACGGCACCGGCGTCACCGTGAACACCCTCCACCCGGCCCATCTGATGGATACCGACGGCGTACGCGAATACGGCCTCACCCCGGCGACAAGCATCGACGAGGGTGTACGGCCGACCGTACGGTTGATCACCGACCCGGAACTGGAATCCACTACCGGCCGCTACTTCGACCAGTTCACGGACGCTCGCGCGCACCAGCAGGCGTACGACATCGAGGCCCGCCAGCGCCTCATGGAGCTGACCCGCAGTCTGACCGGATCACCCGAACTGGGGTCATGGGCCTTGACCCTGGGTTTTGGACACCGGAGACACTTGGATCTTGATGGTCCAGGAGAACGGAGTCCCCGTGGGGATGAAGCATTACCCCGCCGAGTTCAAAGCGGATGCGGTCGCGTTGTACCGATCGAGGCCGGGAGCGACGATCAAGTCCGTCGCCGGTGATCTCGGGGTGAACACCGAGACGCTGCGGAACTGGATCCGGGCCGCCGACGGGCGCCGGCCCGGCGCCCACTCCGCACCGCCGGCCGCTTCGCAGACCGGCGGCGACGCTGTTCAGGCGGAGCTGGCCGCCGCTCGCAAGAGGATCCGTGAGCTCGAGGAAGAACGGGACATTCTCCGCAAGGCGGCCCGGTATTTCGCGACGGAGACGCGCTGGTGAACCGCTACCAGTTCGTTGACGATCACCAGCGCCGACACGGCGTGAAGCGGCTCTGCGACATCCTCGGCCTGGCCCGCTCGAGCTTCTACTATTGGCGCCGCACCGCATCCGCGAGAGCGGCCCGCCAGACCGTCGAAGCCGGGATCGCGGCCCGGATACGCAAGGTCCACCAAGACTCCGACGGCACCTACGGAGCCCCCAGGATCACCGCAGAACTCCGCGACGAGGGCGGCCCGGTGGTCAACCACAAGCGCGTCGCGAGGATCATGCGGTCCATCGGGCTCGAGGGAGTCCGTCTGCGCCGCCGGCACCGCACCACCGTCGCGGACCAGACCGCAGCGAAGGCGCCAGACCTGATCGGCCGTGACTTCACCGCGGCCGCAGTCAACAGAAAGTACGTCGGCGACATCACATACCTGCCGGTCAGCGGCGCGAAGCCGCTCTACCTCGCGACCGTCATCGACCTCGCCTCACGTCGGCTCGCCGGGTGGGCGATCGCTGACCACATGCGGACAGAACTCGTCATCGACGCCCTCACGGCCGCCGAGCGGACCCGCGGAAACTTGACCGGAGTGATCATGCACACCGACCACGGATCTCAATATTCGAGCAGGGCCTTCGCGGAACTCTGCAGGTCAGCTGGGGTCCGGCAGAGCATGGGCGCGATCGGGTCCAGCGCCGACAACGCTGCCGCGGAAAGCTTCAACGCCGCCTTCAAGAGGGAGACGCTCAAAGGCCGCAAAGCCTGGTCGAGCGAGCGTGAGGCCAGGCTCGACGCCTTCCGCTGGCTGACCCGCTACAACACCCGGCGCCGGCATTCCCGCCTCGGTCAGCGGTCTCCGATTGCCTACGAGAACGCCGTCCAAGCAGCAGCAACTACCCTGACCCAAGCCGCATAGACGTGTTCAACATCCGGGGTCAAGGCCCCATGATCTTGCGAAGTGGGTTCTGTGACCGATGGCCACGAGCCGTGACATGGCGGTGGCCACGCTGGTTTTCAGGGTGTGAATCACGAGGTACTCCGCACGGCCATGTCCCATCCTGCCCTTACTGGTGTGCGGCGCCAACACTTCGCCGAGTTGCTCGAAGAACTTGCGCCACGCAGGGAGTTGGCGCGCGAGTCCGCACTGGAGGCCCTGCGGGGCGGTCCGCGCAAGCGGGCTGAGGGTGCCGGGCGCAAGCCGAAGCTGGTCTTCATCGACCGGTTGCTGGTCACCTTGGTCCATCTGCGGCTCGGTCTGCCGCACCAGGCGCTGGCCGTCCTGTACCGCGTCGACCGCTCCACCGTCTCCAGTGCCGTCCGCCAGGTCAGGGCCATGCTCGCGGACCGCGGGTTCGCCGTCCCCGACCGGCCGGGAGTACGCATCCGCACCCTGGAAGACCTGTTCGCCTACGCCTACGCCTACGCCGAGGCCGAGGACGTCACGGTGTGCATCGAAGGCACCGAAGTCCAGGTCCGCCGACCGCAAGCGGGACGCCCGGGCCGCAAGCCATTCGTCTCCGGCAAGAAGAGGCAGAACACCATGAAGTCCACCACGCTCAGCGACCACCAGGGCCGTGTGCTGTTCTCCGGGGCCCTCCGCCCGGGCCGGATACACGACCAGACGTGCGTGCGCAGCGAAGGCATCGCCGAGCAGTTCCATCAGCACCCGACGGTGAAAGCCGAGGTGGACGAGGGATACCGGGGTCTGACCAATGAGTTCCCCGGCCAAGTAACAACGGCTAACACATTGACGCGCTGAGGTCCGTCCCTAGAGGTATCCCGGCTTGCCGCTGTCGACGAACTGGGTCAGGACATGCTCCAGCAGCTCCAGAAACTGCCGCAGGTCATCGACCACGCGGTCGAGCTCAGGCTCGTCCAGCGATGCTGTTCGCGTCCGGTAGATCGCCCCACCAGGGACGACGACGTACGACTGGCCTCCTCCGTTCGAGCCGATGACCAGGCCGCGGGCCTTCTGGCCCGCGCCCATCGACAGCGCCGTACTCCTCCAGCTGCAGAAGGACCTCCTCTGCCGGGGCAACGAAGTAGCCGTTGCCGACGTCCGCCCAGGTGACATCACCGATGCTGTCGTAGAAGGTGACCGGGTCGGCAGGAGCGAGACTCACTTGGGCAAGCAGGCGAACCGCGGCCTGATCGTCGTGACCGGTCGGCCGGACCTCGTTGGCGCCCGGAGGATAGCCGTGCGGTTGCTCGAAGTCTTCGGTGATTGCCTTCAGGGCCTCTGAGGGGGCGAGATGGGAGCCTTTTCCCGGTTCGTGGTTGAGTTTGGATGAGGCGCAGTGATCAGTGGTTCGGGGCGTGGTCGGTACCAGGTACCGGGCAAGGGGACTCAGCGGGCGGGAGCCGACTCGGACGACGGCCGCCACTCCCGCCTGATCAGCCCGTAGACCCACGAATCAGAGACCTCGCCGTTGACAACGCAGTCTTCCCGCAACGTCCCCTCACGCACGAAGCCGAGCTTCTCCAGCACGCGGGCAGAAGCCACGTTGCGCGTATCGGCCTCAGCCTGGACGCGATTCAGGTCCAGCGTGTCGAATGCCCACCGCAGCAAAGCGTGCGTGGCCTCGGTCGCATAACCGTTGCCCCACGCTGCATCGTCGAAGCAGTAGCCCAGCGACGCACTGCGGAAGTCCGGATTCCACCTGTTCAGGGTGCACCAGCCGATGAACGCCCCGTCGGAGACACGATCCACGGCCAGCCGCGCCCCGGTGCCTTCCTTTTCCATCTCTCGGCAACGGGTGATGAATTTCTCGGCGCGCGCGCGTTCGGTCCACGGTGGATCGTCCCAGTAGCGCAACACGTAGGCGTTGCTCTGCAGCGCGAACAGGTCGTTCGCGTCCGCGTCTTCGAAGGCACGCAGTCGCAGGCGAGCAGTGTGCAACGAGGGGGCGGGCAGCGACATAATCATGTTCCATCCCGTGATCGGTGGCCGATCAATCAGACATCCGATGCGGCTCACTCGCAACGGGCTTCCTCGGCGGGCTGGCAGAACGATGAGGGGGCCGGTGGTGGGTTTGCCGGGCGGTTACGGTCGCGGGCTGGTAAACAGTCCCGGCCCGGTCGCATCGAGGATTCTGCCCCCGGTCAGGCGCTTCAGTTTGATGCGGACGTTGTTGATGTTGTTCGGCACGAGATTCAGGTCCATCGCCTCGCACATGTTCCTCGCCCGTAGCGGAGCGTCGGCTTCGGCGAAACGGCCATGATCTGCTGGTAGGCGGGGCCGTCCGGCAGGGCCGGAGTCGGTGTGGCCGGTGCCAAGGGCGTTTCGTCGGGCAGTTCCAGGAGCGTCTTGCGGGTGATAGTGATGTGCTCGACGGCCTGGGCGAGTCCGTCCAGCAGCGCGGTCAGAGGTCCCCGCGGCGACCTTGTCCAGCAACGCGGTACCGAAGGCGTTGTCGTGCACGGAAGCGGCCAGCGCCACCACGGCGACCACCAGGCCCAGCACGTCAACGGCCAGCCCCCGCTTGCGACCCGGCACCTTCTTGGCCGCGTCCCGCCCGGTCGTGGGCGCGGGTACCCCCGCGGCGGCATGCAGACTCTGGGTGTCGAGCACCACCATGCTCGGGTCGGCTAATCGTCCCCGGCTCTCACGTACCTGCCAGCGCAGCAGGTCATGGATGACCTCGTCGGTGCCGTCGTCGCGCCATTTGCAGAAGTAGTACGTCACCGCGCCGGGCGGTGGCAGGTCGCGGGGCAGGTAGTCCCATTGGTAGCCGGTCCGGACTGGGTACAGGAGCGCGTTGACGATTTCTCACATCTCGTAGCTGCCCTGACGGCCGCTGACGGACGGGTGCTTCGCCCTCCATGCAGTGGTCACCGGCTCGATCAGCACCCAGCGTTCCTCGGATAGGTCGCTCTTGCAGGGCTTGCGGTCGCTCACCCCGCCACTCCAGCACGGCCGAGTCCGTCGACCGGCTGAGAGTTCCCACAATCACACGGCGAAACCGAACCGGACATCAGGCCACGTACCGCCCTCTCATATCTCCGGCACCGGGCCGCCGCCTGATGCGGGTCACGGCGGAGCAGGCGTGTCGAGGTGCTGGCGGAGCCTCATCAGGACCGGAGCTGTCCTGATCCCGTCGTAACGTCGATTGACGAGGAAGATGCCGGTTCCGGTCCGGGCTTCCCCGTGCCCCCACTCACCTCAGGAATCGAGGGATCGTCATGACCGCCAAGGATCTGGACGACTTCAAAGCGCTGGATCCGTTCTTCCGCGTTGTCGGGGAAGGGCTCGACGGATTGGTCGACGGGGACCACTTCTTCGACTGGTTCACCGAGGACGCCGTCACCGAGTACGTGGTCACCGTGCCCGGCTACCCGAGGAGGATCGACGGCCGGGACGCCCTGGCCGAGCTGTACCGCGGGTACGGGGACACCATGGTCGCGGAGAGCGCCGACGGGCTCGCCGTCCATCATGACCGCGAGACCTCCGTCGTCGTCCTCGAATACGTGGTGCACGGTCGCGCTGTCGGCACGGGCCGGGCGTACGACAACCACTTCGTTTCCGTGATCACCATCCGGGACCGCAGGATCACGCACTGGCGGGACTACCTCGACCCGCTGGCCGTCCTCGACGCCCTCGGAATCGCCTTCCCCGCGCGTCCCCGTTCTACGGAAGAACCAAGTGCCCTTCATTTCTGAGTAGTTGTACTCAAGCTGGGGAGAGGGCGCCGCAGGACGATGCGCTCATGCTCTCTTGGGTCCTGGACATCTTCGTGGCGGCCTGGATCACGATGCTCGATGTGCTGCTCCTTGCCGGGTACTGGTTCGCGGAGAGCCTCAAACAGTGGGCCGCGGAGCAGCGCACCGCCGCTCCAACGGCCCGCTTCTGCCTGGTCCTGGCTGTCGCGACTGCCGGTTTCGGCGCAATCGGTGTCGGGTTCTACTGGGCGGATCTGCTGGTGACCGCGACCACCCAGATGGTGATGGCCGCGGCAGTCCTGCTCGTTCTGCTGCTGGGACTCGGCACCGAATGTGCCCGTTGGGCCGCCCGGTGCGCCGAGCGGCACCGTCTTCGGCGTGAGCGCCGCCGGTCGCCGGGTTCGTGAGGCACGGACGACGCGAACTCCTCGTCCGACTGACGATCATTTCCGTTGACCCTGCCCGGCGTGAGGATGTTAGCTGACCCTCGACTCAAACAAACGATTGTTTGGTGCGTTCGAGAGGAACCGTCCGCATGGTGAAGAATGGCGCCGCACGTCCTCCAGTAACCGGTGGTGGCTGGACGCCCCGCCTCGTTCTCTCCTTCGCCTCGATCGTCGGCGTCCAGGAGCTCATAGCCGCCAACTACCAGATGACGTCGACGGCGCGGTCAGAGATCAGCGCGCACTACGCGACCCACCAGAGCGCTTGGCTGCTCACCGCGTTCCTCCTGGTCGGCGCGGTGGTCAGTCCGATCGCCGGGAAGCTCGCCGACACGTACGGCAAGCGCCTGGTGCTGGTGCTCGCCGTCGCCGGAGCCACACTCGGGGCGTTGCTGACGGCGCTGGCGCCGAACTTCGGGGTCGTCATCGCCGGCCGGGCGCTGCAGGGGCTGCTCGTGCCCTGCACCTTCCTCGGGTACTCCCTGATGCGTGACGTGTATCCGTCCAGGATCCTGCCGATGGCGGTCTCACTCATGACGGCGGGGATGGGCCTCATCAACATCCCCGCGCCCTGGATCACCGGCTGGCTGATGGGCAACTGGGGTTTCCGCGGCGTGTTCTGGTTCTTCGCCCTCGTGCCCGCCGTGCTGCTCGCGCCGCTGGCGCTGACCACGGACGAGAGTCCCGTACGCAACCGCTCCCGGCTGGATCTCCTCGGTGCGTTGCAGCTCGGCGCGGGCCTGGCGTGTCTGCTGATCGGCGTCAGCTTCGGCCCCGAATGGGGATGGGGTGCGGCACCGACAGTCTGGGTCCTGGTGGGTGGAGCGGTGCTGATCGGTGTGTGGATCGTCTCCGCCCTCCGCAGCCGGAACCCGCTCATCGATATCCGATTCTTCAAGCGTCGGCCGATGGTCCTCACCGCGCTCACCGCCGGTCTGGCGTCGGCGAACACCGGTGTGTTCAATGCTTTGCTGCCGACGATGTGCATGTCGCCGCTCGCCCTCGGCCTGGGGTACGGCTTCGGTGTCGATGCCAAGGGGTACGCCCTGTTCCAGGTGCCGGTCGCGGCCGGAGCCGTGGTCGGCGGGTATCTCGTGGGGCGGGCCATGCGCAGGACCGCTCCGCGCAACCTGATGATCACCGGTCATGCCCTGCTGGTCGTGGGCACCGCGCTCACCGCTCTCCGGCACGACGCCCAGGGGCCCTTGATGGTGTGGGCACTGATCGAGGGGCTCGGCCTCGGAGTCTCGTACGCCGCCGCACCGAACCTCGTCATCGATGCGGTGCCCTCCGAGCTCCAGGCGTCGATGTCGAGCATGGTCCAGGTGTTCCAGAGCACCCTGGCCGCCCTTCTGCCGGCTGTCGCCTTCGCCGTACTGAACGGGCATATCGCGGCCGTGGAGGGGGGTTACGACTTCTACAGCGACGGGGGCATGCGGATCGCCTTCCTCATCGCCTGCGGAGCCTCGGTGATTGCGCTCTTCCTCGCTCTCGCGCTGCCGAAGCCGGGAGCTGGGGCGAGGGATTCGCGGCAGAACGTGCGGGCGGGTGCGAACACGCGGACCGAGGCACTTTCCTGACGATTCGCCAGTTCTGAGTGCTCCCGGGCCCGGAACGTCCGGCACTTCCCCGAGTCGTCGGCTTCTTCCCCGAACTGATGTATCTCCCTGCGGAACAGGCCCACCGCAGCGCTTTCTCCTGGCCAAGTATCTCGTGTGGCAGTGCTGTTCAGGATGCTCGCGGACCTCACCGAAGAGCCCCTGGTAAGGTCCGCGGAGCGTAACCACAACGCGATGGAGATCGTTCATGAGGCTGCTCCCGCTATTTCTCCGACGGCCGATAGAGGCGGTGTACGAGCGCCGACTGGCCGCCACTCTGGCTGGGCTGCCACGCCCGCAGCACGTCGGAATCATGCTCGACGGCAATCGGCGCTGGGCTCGGAAGGCGGGCCACGCGGACGTGCGGGAGGGGTACCGGGCGGGCGGCGCCAAGACGACCGAGTTCCTGGGGTGGTGCACTGCCGACGGAATCGAGCACGTGACCCTCTTCATGCTTTCCGACGACAACCTCGGGCGCCCTGCCGAACAACTCGGCCCGCTGTTGGAGATCATCGAAGAGACCGTCCGGGACATCACGGCCGCAGGTCGTCCCTGGGAGGTCCAGGTGATCGGCTCGCTCGACATGCTTCCTGGTGAAAGTGCCCGAGTACTCAAGGAGGCCACCGCCGCGACTGTGGGGCGCGGCGGACTCAAGGTGGATGTCGCGGTCGGTTACGGCGGCCGACGGGAGATCGTCGATGCGGTGAAGAGCGCCTTCGAGGAACACATCGCTGCCGGTGGGGACCCTGCCGAGCTGGTCGAACGGTTCGAGATCGAGGACATCTCCAGGCATCTGTACTCGCCAACGGCCGACCACACCGACTTCATCATCCGAACCTCCGGGGAACAGCGGCTGTCCGGTTTCCTGCTCTGGCAGTCCGCGTACGCCGAGATGCACTGGGTGGACTGCTTCTGGCCGGCGTTCCGCCATGTGGACTTCCTGCGCGCACTTCGCTCGTACGCGAACCGTGAACGGCGATTCGGCAAGTGACCGTTAGCCGCTCAGCCGGGTGGGGCAGCCGGGTCGATGATCCGATACCCCACGCCGGGTGTGGTGGCGATGACCGGAGGGTCGCCAAGTTTGCGGCGCAGACGGCTGATGGTCACCGTGACCGTGTATCGCGCCCATGACCGCCGGACTCGCGGTCCAGGCCACCGTAGATCTGCCCGGTATGCCCATCGGCCCGTGGGACGGCCTGGGCGTGCTCGCCGCGTGGGCCACGGCCGCGCTGCTGGCCGGCGGCCTGCTGCTGCAGAGGCGCGACGCGTAGCCGGCGCTCGGGCCTCCGTGGGGACGCGCGTACTCGATCCGGCCGGCGGGGTGGCCGACTGGCCGGGCCGCAGCGGGCGGCTGCCTCTCCGAGTGGTGCAGCGGGCCCGCGGCCGGGCTCCTCTTCGAGCCGGACCGGGCAGTGGCGCGGAGCACCGCTCAGTCCGGCAGTACCGGTTCTGCCGGCTCCGGGCCCAGAAGCTCGTGCAGCAGGTGCGTGGCAGGCAGCGCGGAGTTGAGGTACACGTACTCGCGCCGGTGCTCGACCACCGCGACCATGGTGCGCAGGGTGTCCACGGCGTCCTCCCGCTGTCCGGCGTGGTGCTGGGCCTGGGCCAGCAGCCCCAGATGCAGCGGAAGACGTATGTTCGTTCTGGACCGCCGCAGTTCGGCCAGCGAGTTGCGCATGTCGGAGATCCCCTCCAGGTGGCCGGTGTACGTGAGGGCCCAGCCCAGCGGCAGATGGAGCATCGCCTTCCAGTAGTACAGCCCGTGCTCGGCGGCCAGCCCGACGCCCTCGGTCCCGGACGTCAGCGCTGTCTCCACGTCGCCTTCCCAAGCGGCCACGACCGCGTCGACGTAGAGAGCCTGCGCCCGGTCCCACGGCCTGCTGTCGTACCTCGTCAGCCGCAGCAGGCGCCGGCGCTGTTCCGCCGCCGCCGCGCGGTCGTTCAGCAACCAGCGGGCGAAGACGCAGTAGCAGCGGAAGTAGACACGTGGGTCGGACCGGTAGATCGCGTCCGGTAATCGGCCCTCACAGGCGAGGCGCTCCGCCAGTTCCGCGCCGCGTTCCAGTTCTTCGAGCGCATCGGGCAGGTGCCCGTGGACGAACAGCGTCATACCCTCGCCGTACGCCGCGCCGAGCCGGGCCGTCGGGCCGTCGGTACGCTCCGCGATGTTCCTCAGCAGGCCGGACAGCTGCCGTGACTCGTCGTAACAGCCGCGGACGAGAAGCGACATGGCCAGCATCGACAGGACCGCCGGGTCGTCCGGCGTATGAGGCGTCGTACGCGGGGCGTGTCCCCGGGCGATCTCCTCCTCTGCCTCCACGTCACCGAATCCGCGTACCTGGCCCAGCACATGGCCCAGCTCCAGGTGGAGCCGCTGCTCCAGATCGCGGGCGGTCGTGCCGTCGGGCAGTGAACCGGCCGTGCCGACCGCGCGGCGCAGCCACATCTCGCGGTCCTCGGAGGCCAGGCGCAGTTCCGCGTTCTCGGCCGCGCGCAGAAGCCAGGGCAGCACCCGCTCCGCGGGCATGACGTCCCTGGCGAGCCAGGCGTGGTGAGCGACACGATCGATGTCCTCCGGATCGCTGCCGACCTGGCCGTGCGGGGACAGGGCATCGGCGTACCGGGCGTGCAGTCGTTGGCGCTCCTCGTCCTTCAGCTCGCCGATGAGTACCTCCTGAGCCTGCAGAGGGACGAGGCGGAGCCGTCCGGCGCGCTGCCGGTCAGGGGCGAGCAGGCCGTACCGGATGGCCGACTCCACGATGGCGATGGCCGAATTGCAGCCGGTAGCACGGCAGACCGTATCCAGGTCGATATCGGGTGCGACGACCGCGCACAGCCGGAGGAGCCGCAGGAGCGGTTCCGGCAGCATGGCGAACTCCTGGCGCAGTACCTTGCGCGTGCACGTCACTATCAGGGTGAGGATTTCGTCCGTGGCGCCGGGCTCGCGCAGGTCCCTGGCGTCGCAGAGAAGGGAGAGCATCTGCAGGACGAAGTACGGACTGCCCGTGCTCTGGCGGTGCAGTGCGTCGATGACCCGCTCGTCGACGCCCGGTCCCGCGTGCGCGTCGACCAGCGTGGCGACGTCCGTGCGGGCCAGACCGGCGAGCCGCAGGATCTCTGCGTCCGGGCCCTTGAGTATCTCGGTCATCACCCGGAACCGCGAGGCATCGGGCCAGGCCTCCAGGTCCCAGCCCGTCAGCACGATGCTGAGGGGATGCCCCTGGCGGCGGGCGGCCAGCAGCCGGAGCAGATCCAGGGAGACGGCATCCGCCCAGTGCACGTCCTCCAGCAGCAGCACCAGCGGACGCTGCGCGGCCAGCGCGAGCAGTACTTCGCAGAGCGCGTCGTGCGTGCGGAAGGGGCTCTGCGAGCCGTCGGGGTCCAGGCCGCTCCTGGCACCCGTCCCGGCCTGCGGTCCGGGCAGCAGAGAGGCGAGCAGTGAGCCGAACGGCGCTGCAGCGGCCTCGAAGGCGTCGGGGCGCGCCGCCGAGAGCCGGCGCAGCACCTGGGTCCACAGCCAGTACGGCGGGACTCCCTCACCGGAGAAGCAGCTGCTCCGGATCGTCTCGATGCCCTCGTCGATACTCTGGAGGCGCTGGACGAGCTCCATCATGAGATGGGACTTGCCCAGCCCGGACGAGCCGAACACGCAGGCAAGACGTCCACGACCCGTCGCCGCACCGGCTGTCGCGGCGACCAGGCGCCGCAACTCCCGCTCCCGGCCTGTCAACGGCGGGGGCAGCACGGGTTCGAAGGGCGGGATCCCGGGGGCCATGGACGTGGCCGGTGCCGTACGGCCCGGCTCCTGCGGCTTCCCCACACTGCGCATGGCGGTCTTCCCGGCCACGGGAGACGCCTCTGCCACCCGCTCCGCTCCGCCGGACAGCACGGTCCGGACGGGCCTGGGGAATTCGGTGGCCCTGGTCAGCAAATCGTCACTCAGCACGGTGTGTGACCGCTGCTCACCGAGTTCCTGACGGAGCAGAGCGGTGTGCAGCCGCTGGAGTTCGGCCGTCGTGTCCACGCCGTACTCCTCGACCAGATAGCTGCGGGTCCATTCGTACACCTCCAGCGCCTCGGCCTGACGGCCCGACCGGAACAGCGCGGTCATCAGATGGCCCACCAGGCGCTCCCGGGAGGGGTGTTGACGCACCTCGCGTTCCAGTTCCGTGACCACCTCCGCGGTCCTGCCCAGGACGAGACCGGCCTCAGCGGAGGCCTCCAGTGCGGTGAGCCGGACCTGTTCCAGCCGGGTGCTCTCGTCGGCGAGCGGCTGGTGAGTGACAAACTCCGCATACGGGGAGCCGCGCCACAGTTCGAGCGCCCGGGTGAGCCGGTCGCGGGCGGCAACGGGATCCTGGCGGGCGAGGAAACGGCGTCCTGCGGAGAAGAGTTGCTCGAACTGGTGGACGTCCACCTGCTCCGGAGGCAGATCGAGGACGTACCCGGGGGCCCGGTAACGGAGGACCGCCGACCGGTCGGGGCCGGCCGCGGGCGCCAGTGCCCGGCGCAGGTGGGAGATATGGCTCTGCAGGGTGGCGACGGCCCGTCGGGGCGGTTCTTCCCGCCACAACTCCTCGACGAGCACGGTGGTGGGGACGACCCGGCCCAGCCTGATCAGCAGGAGGGCGAGCAGCGCCCTGCGACGTGGCGGGCCGAGTGGGACGTCGTGCCCTCCGTACTGGGCCGACATGGGCCCCAGGACCTGCAGCGCCGGTCCGGAGTGGACGGCCGACGGTTGAGGCAGTGGTGCGCTCTGAGCCTGACGTGCAGACATCTTCGGCCCCATTCGTTCTCACGCTGGAGACTTCTCCGGCGAATTGATCCTAGAACAATGGGTGTTCTGTCAGGTGATTCGGCTGATGAATGGCCAATAAACGATCACGGAATTGGCAATGCGCTTCTCTTTGTATGCCGATGGAACCGGCAAGCGAACGGCAGCCGACAGGCAAGGATCCGGACAAGAGATCGAGTCGAGTCATCAGTATTCCGGCCAGTGGACCGCAAGGGGGGTGACACAGCATGTGCGGAACCGACATCGCCGCGTGGCGTGGGCCAACCACCGGCGCAGACCATGGAGGCATCACGGTGTTCGCGATTTTCTTCCCTGGGCAAGGAGCGCAGTTCCGGGGGATGGGTGCAGATGTTTTCGGCCGCTATCCGGGCATGACGCGATTCGCCTGCGACCTCCTGGGGTACGACCTCGTATCCCGCTGCCGTGACAATCAGGACGACGTGCTCTCGCGGACGGAGTGCACACAGCCGGCCCTGTTCACCGTCAACGCGTTGTCCACTTTCGAGCGTGAGCGCCGCGAGGGCGCGCTTGCCGACTACTGCCTCGGGCACAGTCTGGGGGAGTACAACGCGCTCCTGGCGGCCGGGGTCTTCGACTTCGAGACAGGTCTGCGGCTCGTCAAGAAGCGCGGCGAACTCATGGCGGCGGCGTCGGGCGGCGGGATGAGCGCGGTCATGAACACCCCCGCTCCGCGCCTGCTGGACGTGTTGCGGGAGGACGGCGTCGAGGGGGTGGACGTGGCGGCCTACAACACCGACGCCCAGGTCGTGATCGCCGGCAGCGACAGCGCACTGCGTGCCGCCCACGCCTCCCTGAAGGCGCGGGGCATCCGCTTCGCCTCGCTGCGGGTCAGCGCCGCCTTCCACTCCCGCCATATGCAGCCTGTCCGCTCCGAATTCGAAAGTTTCCTCCGGGAGTTCACGTTCGCGGAGCCCAGAACGACCGTGATCTCCAATGTGACGGGGCGGCCTTACGAGCGGGGTGCGATACCGGAGATGCTGAGCAGACAGCTCGTGGAGCCGGTGCGATGGGTCGACAGTGTCCGGTACCTCCTTGCCCTCGATCCCGGTCTTGAGTACGAGGAGATAGGTGGCAACTCCCTTCTCCGTATGGTGAACAGCATTGCGAAGGCCGGCGCCCGGAACGCCCTCAGTAAGAGCGGGGTGTGAGACATGGACAGGAAGCAGCACATACAGAGGCTCATCGAGGACCAGTTCCTCGTGGAGTTCGACGGTGAACTGACCGCTGAGACCGATCTTTTCAAGGCGGGGGTGATGGATTCTTTCGGATACATTCAGCTCCTGAGCGCTCTTGAAAGGGATTTCTCGCTTCAGCTGACGGACGAGGAATTCCTGAAGAACATCTTCTCTTCGCTGGAGGCCATCGATGCCTTCGTGGCGAAGAAGCTCGCTGAGCACGACGGCCACCGAGACCGCGACGATCACTGAGCAAGGAGACCCCGCATGTGCGGAATCGCAGGCTTCGTCGCGCCCTCGCTCCACGCCGGGGCCACGCCGGAGGTCATGACCTCGATGCTGTCGCTCATCCGTCACCGTGGGCCGGACGAGGCGGGCTACTACCTGGACGACGGCATCGCCATGGGCACAGCACGGCTGTCTGTGGTCGACCTCGCCATGGGCGCCCAGCCGATGGCCGACCCGACGGAACGCTACTGGATCTGCTTCAACGGCGAGTTGTACAACCACATCGAACTGCGCGAGGAACTGCGAGGGCTCGGCCGCCGGTTCCGTACTCGCTCCGACACAGAGGTATTCCTGCAGGCATGGGCCCAATGGGGGCCCGCGTGTCTGCCCCGATTCAACGGCGCGTTCGCGGTCGCGATCCGGGACGTGAGGTCGGGAGACCTGTTCCTGGCACGTGACAGATACGGCAAGAGGCCGCTCTTCTACGTCGACCGTGAGGGCTGCGGAGCCCAGGGGGGCAGGAACGGAGAATTCCTCTTCGCCTCCGAGATGAAGGCGTTCCGTGCGTTCCCGGGGTTCCGTTTCGAGCTCGACCCCCGCGAACTCGCCTCCACCTTCGCGGTATGGACGCCGTTGCCCGACCGGACCCCCTTCCAGCACATCCGCCAGCTCCCGATGGGGAGTTACCTGACCGTCCGAGGCGGGCGGGCGGTCCTGAACGACTACGCGGAGCTCGAACTCGACGTACCGCCGTTCACCGGTTCTGAACGGGAAGCCGCCGCACTGGTCCGTGACGCCCTCCGTGAGAGCGTCGAGATGCGGCTGAGGAGTGACGTCGAGGTCGGTGTCTATCTGAGCGGCGGCCTCGACTCCTCCATCGTGACCAAGCTGACGACCGACCTCTCCTCGCACGAGGTCCGCACGTTCTCCGTGGAGTTCGACGACGCGGTATTCGACGAGTCGAGCAGTCAGCAGATCGTTGCCTCGCACCTCGGGACCCGTCACTCGTCCATTGCCGTGTCGAGTGCCGATATCGCCGCGAACTTTCCGTCTGCCGTGTATCACGCGGAAGTGCCCTCGTTCCGCGCCGCGTTCGTCCCCATGTTTCTCCTGTCCCGCCACGCGCGGGACGCCGGAATCAAAGTGATTCTCAGCGGTGAGGGTGCCGATGAGGCGTTCCTCGGGTACTCACTCTTCCGCGAGACGCTACTGCGCGCTTCATGGAGCGAACTGTCGGACGACGAGCGGATGGGCAGGCTCGGCAGCCTCCACCCGGAGCTGAGCCACTTCGGCCCCGCGAACCGGGCGCGGCTGAAGGGCCTCTTCGAGCAGTTCGCCGTAGAACGGCTGCCTGGTCTCTTCTCCCACGAACTCCGCTACCAGAACGGCCGTTTCGCCGCACGTCTGCTGAGGCGACGTGATGAACCGTTCGCGGACCTCATAGCCTTGACGGACGCGACGCCCGGCTACGCGGCGCTGAGCCCGGTCCGTAAGGCACAGTGGCTCGAATTCAAGACGCTGCTGCCCGGCTATCTCCTCTCCACCCAGGGGGAGCGCATGAGCCTCGCCCACGGGGTCGAGAACCGGTGCCCGTTCCTCGACCCCGCGGTCGTTCGCACGGCGGCGTCCGTCAATCTGCGCTTCGACGACGGTTTCGACGAGAAGGCCATCCTCAAGAAAGCGTTCTGGGGTGAGCTGCCTGAATCGAGTCTCACTCGGCGGAAGCAGCCGTACCGTGCGCCGGGAGCGGCCGTCTTCAAGGAACAGCGGCCCGACTACCTGGAACTCCTCCTCTCAGAAGCGGAGTTGGAGAAGATCGGATGCGTCGATCCGGTGTTCGCCCGGAAGCTCGTCAAGAAGATCATGGCCACGCCTACCGGTGAGATCAGTACGAAGGAGGACCAGGCCTTCGTCTACCTGCTCTCGACCGCGGTCCTCAACCAGCAGTTCGTGCTCGGACAGGGAATGCCCGAGCACTCGGCAGAGCAGGCTGACTTCAAGGTGGACACCATCATTGATCAGCGGAAAGCACGGGGATCGAAGCAGCCCGGTCACGACGTCCCCTCTGCAGGAGGAACCCGATGAGTACGTTCGAACCGGCGCCCGCGACGGATGATGTCGCGATCATCGGGCTCGCTCTGCGGTTCCCCGGCGCGGAAACACTGGAAGAGCTCGGCGGACATCTCGTCGCGGGCCGGTCGCTCATCTCGGAAGTTCCGCCGGAACGCTGGTCGAAGGACCGCTATTTCGGCGATCCGAGGCGCGGGGCCCAGAAGACGAACAGCATCTGGGGAGGCTTCGTCGAACATGCCGACTGCTTCGATGCCGAGTTCTTCAACATATCGCCGCGCGAGGCCGAGACCATGGACCCCCAGCAGCGCATGGCACTCGAACTCGCCTGGCGGGCGATCGAGAACGCCGGCTATGCGGCGAGCGCTCTCGCCGGTACGGAAACGGGTGTCTTCATGGGCGTCTGCCATGCGGACTACGCGGAAATGATGGAACGTGAAGGAGCAAGGACGGACGTCTATTTCCCCACCGGAACGGCCTACTCGATCATTGCGAACCGGATCTCCTACTATTTCGACTTGCAGGGCCCGAGTATCACCAATGACACGGCATGTTCGAGTTCGCTCGTGTCGGTGCACGAAGCGGTACGCGCGCTGTGCAACGGCGAGTGCGGTGTCGCCCTGGCCGGCGGAGTCAACCTGATCTGGTCGCCGAAGCACTTCGTCGCGTTCAGCCAGGCGAGCATGTTGTCCCGCACCGGTCGTGCGAGCGCCTTCGACCAGAGTGCCGACGGCTACGTCCGCGGTGAAGGCGGAGCAGTGCTCCTCCTGAAGCCCCTCGCACGGGCCGTCGCGGACGGCGATCCCATTCACGCGGTCATCAAGGGAGCCGCCACGAACCACGGTGGCCGGACGAATTCCCTCACCGTCACCAATCCGACAGCACAGGCGAATCTGATCGAGGGACTTTACACCCGCGCCGGAATCCGGCCGGAATCCGTTACCTATATCGAAGCGCACGGCCCCGGAACACCCGTCGGCGACCCGATCGAGATCATGGCTCTGAAGGGAGCCTTCCGGAACCTGCACGCGGCACAGGGCACCGTCGCCCAACCGGCGAGCTGCGGAATCGGCTCCGTCAAAACCAATATCGGACATCTCGAAGGTGCCGCCGGGGTTGCCGGCATCGCCAAGGTGATCAGCTCGCTGGCACTCCGGATGCTGCCCGCGAACGTCAACTTCCAGAATCAGAACAGGCTCATCAAGCTCGAGGACAGCCCGTTCCACGTCATCCGCGACACCCAGCCCTGGCCCGCGCCGACCCCGGGAACGGACGGAAGGATCCGGCCACGGCGGGCCGGGGTGAGTTCGTTCGGATTCGGTGGCACGAACGCGCATGTCGTGCTTGAGGAACATCTCACCGGTGAAGCCGGTGAAGCCGGTGAAGCCGGTGAAGCCGGTGAAGCCGGTGCAGGGGCGCAGGACGCGCCGGTCCGGGGCCCGCAGTTCCTGCCGCTCTCCGCGAAGACGCCGGACCGGCTGCGCGCAGTCGCGGGCAACCTGCTCACCCACCTGCGCGAGCACCCCTCGCAGGCGCTCGCCGACATCGCGTACACCCTGCGGGTCGGCCGTGAGCCCATGCCCGTCCGGGTCGTGTTCGCTGTCGCGGACCGAGCCGAACTCGAACTGTTGCTAAGGGAGTTCATGGACGGCGCCCGCGCGGAGGGCGAACTCCACCTGGGCGGGACAGCACGGGGCGCAACGGAGGAGATCGCGGCGCTGAGGGCGGCAGGGACACGCTGGGTACAGGGCGGGGCGCTGGACTGGGCGGATCAGCCCGGTCACGGCGCACCCCGGCCACGCCCACGGCGGGTGCGGCTGCCCGGGTATCCCTTCGCCCGCGAACGGCACTGGTTCAGCGTTCCGCAGCAGGGCGTCGAGGCAGGCACGACGCCGTCGGCAGTGCACGCAACTACCGCCGCACACCCACTCGTTCACTCTGATACCTCTGGTCCCGCCGGTCACCGGTACAGCTCGACGTTCACCGGAGAGGAGCCGTTTCTCGCCTCGCACGTGGTGGGCGGTGCCCGCGTGCTGCCGGCGGCGGCTCACGTCGAGATGGTCCGTGCCGCGGCCGTGCGTGCGATGGGGCCCGACGCGGCGGAGCCGGCGGTCGTCCGGCTCCGCAACGTCGCATGGCCGCGTCCGCTCGTCGTACGGGACGCGCCGGTCGAGGCCAGTGTCCGGCTCACCCCGCAGGACGGCGGCGCCCTCGCCTTCGAGGTCTCCACCGGCACGGACCCGGCCGTCGTCCACAGCTCGGGAGTTGTCGAGGCCGACGGGTCGCGGGAGCCGGACCGAGTCGATCTCGCCGCGCTGCTGGCGGCCTGCCCCGGGGAGCGCAGCCCGGTGGACGTGTACGCGGCGTTCCGCGACCGAGGGCTGGAGTACGGACCGGCCATGCGCGGGATCGAGGAGCTCCGGCTGGGGACACGGGAGCTGATCGCCCGTATCGGGAAGCCCGCTGCCGGTGAGGCGGCGGACGCCGGATACGTCCTGCCCCCGAGCGTGCTCGACGCCGCGCTCCAGTCCTCGCTCGTGCTCCTGGCGGAGACATCGCGTGAGCCGGCCGACGGCCCGGCACTGCCCTTCGCGTTCGAGGAACTCACGGTCTACGGCGCCTGTGTGTCGGAGACATGGGCGTGGGTACGGCGCCGCGAAGGACACAGCACGCTCGACGTGTTCGACATCGATCTCTGCGGCTCCGCGGGCGTGGTGCGTGTCAGCCTGCGCGGGCTGGTCCAGCGGACGCAAGGGGCGAAGTCCGGACGCGGGAACGGCGCGGACATCGTCACCGCCGCCGTTCCCTGGGTGCGGACGCCCCTCGACGTACCGGAGGACCGGGCAACGGCCTTCCCGTCCGTGCGCGGGTACCTCGGCGGACGAGCCGCCGTACACGCCACCGTCGTGGAAGACACGACCGGCTTCACCGTCACCCCCCTTCCCGATGTCGCGCCCGGTCGTGTCGCCGACGGTGTCGAGGCCGTGGTGGACCTGGCCTTCCGGCACGCCGCGGAGCTGGTGAGGTCGAAGCCCCAGGGGCCATACCGGTTCGTCGTCCTGGCGGACGACCGGTTGCCACGGCACTACCACGCGCCGCTCACCGGTCTGTTCAGGACCGTCGTCCTGGAGAACCCCCGCGTCACGGGCCGTGTCGTACGCGTCGCGGGACTCGACACCGTGTCGCCGGAGCGGATCGCGGACATCCTGCGGGCCGAGGCGGCCGACCGGTCGGCCGACTGCGAGATCCGTTACGGGGCCGACGGCACCCGTCACGCGGCACGGCCCGTGGAATTGCGCCTGGGCGAAGGAGCGGAGATCCCGCCGCTGAAGGAGGGCGGGGTCTACTGGATCACGGGCGGTCTCGGCGGCCTGGGGCTGCATGTCGCACGGTACTTCGGGCGGTGTGCGGGCGTCGTCGTCGTCCTGAGCGGCCGGTCGGCGCCCGGAGCCGCGAGCGGGACGGCCCTGCGCGGGCTGCGGGAAGCGGGGGTCGCGGCCCACTACCTCCCCGTCGACGTGGGTGCGAAGGACGACGTGGACCGTGCGGTACGCACCATCACACGGGACCACGGAGCGATCGACGGCATCGTCCACGCGGCGGGCGTCCTCCGCGACGCGTACCTCTACACCAAGGACCCCTCGGACGTCCTGGCGGTGCTGGAGCCGAAGGTCGACGGCGTACTCAACCTCGACGCCGCCACGCGAGGCCTCGCGCTCGACTTCTTCGTAGCCTTCTCCTCGGTGGCGGGCGTGTTCGGCAGCTCCGGGCAGTCCGACTACGCGGCGGCCAACGCCTTCCTGGACGCCTTCGTCCACCATCGCCGCGCGCTGGTGGACATCGGCGAGCGGAGCGGCAGGACGTCGGCCGTCAGCTGGCCGCTGTGGGCCGACGGCGGGATGTCCATGGACGCCGTGACGCGGGAGGCGATGCTCCGGGACCGGGGCTGGGAGCCCCTCCCGACGGAGGACGGTCTCCGGGTACTCGGCGGCGTACTGCGCGACGGCCCCGCCCACACCGTGGTGGCGTACGGCGCCGCCGCGACGCTCACGGCCGCCGCCCCGCCCCCGGTAGCACCCCGTGCCGTACCCGTGGACACCACACTCGTGGAGCCCGTCGCCTCCATCACGGAGGAAGACCTGACCGAGCGTACGACGGCTCTGCTGCGCCGCATCGTGGGCGGGGTGCTGCACCGCGACCCGCTGACGCTGGACGAGACGGTCAACCTCGTCGATTACGGGATCGACTCGCTCGCCATCCTGGAGACGACCGCGTCGCTCGAAGTGTTCCTCGGCCCGCTGTCCAAGACGATCTTCTTCGAGTACACGACCATCGAGGGTGTCGCAGGTCACCTCGTCGCGGAACACCGTGACAAGCTGCGCGCGATCACCAGCGCCGGAGACCCGCCGCCCGCAGCCGTCCCGGCCGCAGTCGTTCCGGCCGGCAAGAACGACGCAGCCGGGAAGAACGACGCGGCCGGCAAGAACGACGCGCCTGCCCCCGTCGCACCCGCACCGTCGGCTCCTGACACCCGCAGCACGCCCGCCGCCCATGACCGGTCCGCCGCACCCGGGCCGCGCGACGACCACCACGACATCGCGATCATCGGCATCTCCGGGACCTACCCCGGAGCCGACACCCTCGGCGAACTCTGGGCCGTGCTCGGCGAAGGCCGTCACGAGTTCCGTGAAGTACCCCGCGAGCGCTGGGACCACGACGCGGTCTACAGCCGCGACCGCAGCGTCCTCGGCAAGAGCTCCATCCGCACCGGAACCTTCCTCCGGGACATCGAGACGTTCGACCCCCGCTACTTCCGCATCTCCAAACGCGATGCGGAGAACATGTCGCCCGAGGTCCGCCTGTTCCTGCAGACGGGCGTAGAGGCGCTCGAAGACGCCGGATACTCGCGCGAGACGATCCAGCGGCAGTACGACGGAGATGTCGGCGTACTCGCCGGTTCCATGAGCAACCACTACGGCCTGTACGGATTCCAGAACGGTCTGACGCGCGGTTCCCCGGCAAGCGGCAGCTACACGGCGACGCTGCCCAACATGCTCTCGTACTTCTACGGATTCACCGGTCCCTCGATCTTCGTGGACACGATGTGCTCCGGCTCCTCGACCTGCGTGCACCAGGCCGTGCAGATGCTCCGGGCCGGGGAATGCCGGATGGCGGTCGCGGGCGGGGTGAACCTGCTCCTCCACCCGTACAACCTCATCAGCTCGTCACAGGAGCACTTCACGACGGCGACCTCCGATGTGATCCGGAGCTTCGGCCTGGGCGCGGACGGGACCATTCTCGGGGAGGGTGTCGGCGCCCTCGTCCTCAAGCCGCTCGTCGAGGCCGAGCGCGACGGCGACCATGTGTACGCCGTCATCAAGGGAACGGCCCTCGCCAACGCGGGGGTGCGCAACGGGTTCACCGTCCCCAGCCCCCGTATGCAGGCGCGGGCGATCGAGAAGGCGATCGACGACGCGGGAGTCGATCCGCGGACCATCAGCTACGTGGAAGCACACGGCTCCGGGACGTCGCTGGGCGACCCGATCGAAGTGAAGGCCCTGACCACGGCCTTTCAGAAGTACACGCAGGACACCGAGTTCTGCGCGATCGGCTCCGTCAAGTCGAACCTGGGACACCTGCTGCACGCTGCCGGAATGATCGGTATCGCCAAGGTCGTCCTCCAGTTCCAGAAGGGGAAACTCGCACCCTCGCTGCACAGTTCGGTGACCAATCCGGACATCGACTTCTCCCGTACACCGTTCCGGCTTCAGCGGCAGCTCGCCTCATGGGAACCCGCGGTGACCACGGTGGAGGGACGCCGGATCACCCATCCCCGCCGGGCGGGAATCACTTCGATCGGCGCGGGCGGGATGAACTCGCACATCATCCTGGAGGAGTACCCGCAACCCGACCGCGATCCGTACGGCGCACAGGACGGGCGCGAGGAACTCTTCGTGTTCTCCGCGATGAACGAATCGGTCCTGGAAACATGGCTCACCCGATTCCGCGACTACCTGGCCGCCGGAGCAGAGCCGGACCCCGCGGCGATCGCGTTCACACTCCGCGTCGGCAAGAACGAACTCCCGCACCGCTGGGCGTTCCTCGCCAGGACCACGGGGGAAGCCGTCGCCGCCGTCGACCGCTATCTGGCGGGGGACCGGGACCTCGGTGCGGCGCTCGCGCCCGGTGGCCCGCGGACCGAGGGCGTACGGAAGCTCGCGACCACCTGGGTGGGCGGCCGGAGCGTCGACTGGCGCGGCGCCGACGGGGGAGCACGCACGCCCCGGCGGGTCCCTCTCCCCGCGTACCCCTTCGAGCGCGTGCGCTGCTGGGTCACCCCGGAGGAGGGCGCGCCGTCCGTGATCGCGCCGCTCGCGCTGCGCGACAAGCTCCACCCGTTCCTCGGCCGGAACGAGTCGGACGCAGACGGGCTGCGGTACGTGCTCGACGTGCACCTGGACGATCTCCTCGACTACGGCTGCACCTCGGGGGAGCGGCAGGACAAGAAGCGCGGTGTGGTCCCGACGTTCGCCATCGACCTGGCGATCGCCGCCACGAAGGTCTCCGGATTCGCCGACGGGTCGGTCGTGCGCCGGCTCCGCCTCCTGGGCCCGGTCAGCTGGACGACCGCCGCCCGCCTGGTGACGGTCTTCGACGCCTCCGACGGGAAGCGGGCCTCCGGACTCGTGTTCGCTCAGGACGCGGCGGGGACCCGGACGCCCGTAGCGTCGTTCGACGTGCCTGCTGGCGAGGACGACCGTACGCCGCTGTCCGGCCACCTCCGCTCGGCCGACTTCGCGGGAATCGCGGCCGATGTGCTGGCGCCCGACCGGGCAGAGCTGCTCGCCCCGGCGGAATTCCTCGCGGGACTCGCGGAGGGCGGAATCGGATACGTGCCGGAATTCAGCGGCACAGAGAGCGCATTCCGGCTGCGCGACGGGCGATTGGTGCTCAAGGTCGGCACCCCCGAACTCCAGCGGGACCATGTGAAGCCGCATGTCACCCTCGCTCCGCACGTCCTCGCCGCCATCGCTCAGGGCCTCCAGTCCGAAGCGAAGCGGCAGGGCTCACCGGACTGGGCACGGACCGCGCCCCACCGGATCGACGAGATCCGGCTCTTCACCGACGGGAGCGGTGGGGGCCTCCCGGTCGCGTACGTCGTCCTCGACGTGACTGCCGACGGAGAAGGCCTCGGCGGGTCCGTCGGCCTGCTGGACCGGCACGGCCAGGTGGTCGGTGTGCTCTCCGACATGTGGTGCGGCGACGACGAAGGACCGCGAAAGGACCCGGATGTGAGCGCACGAGCGGTGGACGGAGCCGAAGCAGCGGACCGGGGGACACCGGGGGAGGACAGCGACGGCGTCATCTCCTTCGCCGTGGACGAGCTGCGTGAGATGGCGGGCGGCATTCTCAAGTTCGAGCGGAGCGAACTCGACGCCCGTACCGGCTTCGACGCCTTCGGCTTCGACTCGATCTCGCTCGTCGCCCTCTCGAAGCAGGTACGCGAGCGGTTCGGTATCGATCTGACCCCTGCGGTCTTCTTCGATCGCAATACGTTCGACTCGCTGGGCAGGCACCTGTTCGCAGAGCACGAAGGCCCGCTGCGCGCGGCGTACGAACGCTCCCTCCCGCCGGACCCCGCCGGGGAGCCCGCCCCGGTTCCTGGGAACCGGTCCCCCGGAGAGACGACTGGAAACGCTGGAGCGACGACCGGGGCTCCTGACACCGTGCCGGCCGGCGCACACCGCCCGGCGCCGGCGGACTCGCCCCTGCCGGTGGCCGTCATCGGAGCCGCGGGCCGGTTCCCCGGCTCACCCGACCTGGACGCGTACTGGGCGAACCTGGCCGCCGGGACCGACAACGTCACGGCCTTCCCCCTCGACCGGTACGACGCGGCCTACGCGCGAATCGCGGAAGCAGCCGAGTTCCCGCACCATGCGGGCGTCCTCGACGACGTCGACGCGTTCGACGCCGCCTTCTTCCGCATCCTGCCGCGCGAGGCCGAGCTGATGGACCCCCAGCACCGGCTGGCGCTCCAGACGGTCTGGAACGCGATCGAGCACAGCGGCTACGCCCCGTCCGGCCTGCCGGCGGACACCGGGCTGTTCTTCGGTGTCTCCGGGACCGACTACGCGACCCTGCTCGCCGCCCACGGCGCCCCGCCGGACGCTTTCACCTCCACGGGCAACGCCCACTCCATGCTCGCCAACCGCATCTCGTACGTACTCGACATCCACGGCCCGAGCCAGCCCGTCGACACGGCCTGCTCCAGCTCGCTCGTCGCCGTCCACCGGGCCGTGGAGGCCATCCGCTCCGGGGCGTGCGACGCCGCGATAGCGGGCGGGGTGAACCTCCTGCTCAGTGTCGACACCTTCGTCAGCGCCGGGCGGGCCGGCATGCTGAGCCCGGACGGACGGTGCAAGACCTTCGCCGGCGACGCGAACGGATACGTACGCGGCGAGGGCGTCGGCGCCGTCGTACTGAAGCCCCTCGCCGACGCGGAGCGCGACGGCGACGCGATCCTCGCCGTGATCGTCGGGACCGCGGAGAACCACGGCGGACGGGCGAACTCCCTCACGGCGCCGAACGGTACCGCGCAGGCGGACCTCGTGGTGCGGGCGATGGGCGGCATCGACCCCCGCACGATCGGCTATGTGGAGGCCCACGGAACCGGCACGGCCCTGGGCGACCCCGTCGAGGTGCGGGCGCTGCAGACCGCGTTCCGGAAGTTGGGCAGCGACACCCCTGCCACCTGCGGTCTCGGCTCCGTGAAGACCAACATCGGTCATCTGGAAGCCGCCGCAGGTATCGCCGGGCTGCTCAAGATGGTCCTCGCGATGGAACACGGCACCCTCCCGCAGAGCCTGCACTGTGACCGGATCAACCCCTACATCCAGCTCGACGGCAGCCCGTTCCGCATCGTGCGCGCCAACGAACCGTGGGAGCGGCCCCGCGACCGTGACGGTGACCTCGCGCCGCGGCGGGCGGGCGTCAGCAGCTTCGGATTCGGCGGCGCCAACTGCCACGTCGTCATCGAGGAGTACCCGGAGCAGGGCGCGGACACGGGTCCGGCACAGGACGCGGACGACCCCGGGAGCCCGGTCGCCGTACCCCTCTCCGCGCGTACGGCGCAGCAACTGCGCGAGCGGGCGCAGAACCTGCTCGCCTACCTGGAGGACACACCCCGTCCCGCCCCGCTCCGTTCCATCGGGTGGACGCTCCAGACCGGACGCGAAGCCATGGCTGAACGGGTCGGCTGGGTCGTCTCCTCCCACCGGGAACTCGGCGAGAAACTAAGGGAGTTCATCAGCGGCCCGGCGAGCGGCCCGGCGAGCGGCCCGGCGAGCGGCCCGGCGAGCGGCCCGGCGAGCGGCCCGGCGAGCGGCCCGCAGCGCGGCGCCCGGCCGGCGCAGGACGGCCTCGCCGACGCGGTCGCGCGTTGGAGCGGAGGGGAGGAGGTCGACTGGCGGCGGCTGTACGGGGCTACCGGTTCGGCTCTGCCGAGGCGCGCGCACCTGCCCACGTACCCGTTCGCACGCGACAGGTACTGGCTCCCCGGCAGTGCTGAGAAGGCCAACAGCGCTGCTGCGCAACGCCCTTCGGTCGGTACGACGCTGTTCGCGCCCCGCTGGACGCCGAAGCCCGCGTCGCGGGACCTGGCCGGCCGGACCCCGTACACACGTCATGTCGTGATCCTCTGCGGGGTGCCGGCGGCCGTGCGGGACAGCGTGGAACGCCGCCTGCCGAGTGTGCACTGCCACACCGTCACGACCGACAAGCGGCGCCCGGAGACCCGCTTCACCGACCTCTCACGTCAGGTCTTCGAGATCGTCCGGGTGCTCGCCGGGCAGGCGCACGACGGCGCCACCCTCGTACAGGTCGTGACACCGGCGGACGGTGACGATGCGGCCGGGCCGGCGCTCGCGGGACTTCTGCGCACGACGGCGCTCGAATCCCCGCACATCGCCGGGCAGGTCCTCGCTCTGGACGGCGAGCGCGACGCGGCCGGCATCGCGGCGATCGTCCAGGAGAACGCCGGACACGCGGACGACGCTCTCGTTCTCCACCGGGGCACGGAGCGCGCGGTGCGGACCTGGGTGCCCGTGGCTGCCGACAGTACGGGCACGCCCTGGCGCTCGGGAGGTGTGTACCTGATCACCGGAGGCGCCGGCGGCATCGGCGCCGTCATCGCCCGCCGGATCGCACGGGACGCCGTACGCCCGACGCTCGTCCTCGTCGGACGCTCGGCACCGGATGCCCGGACCGCCCAACTGCTCGCCGAGCTGCGGGAAGCCGGTGCGGTGGCCCGGTACGCCGTCGCGGACGTCTCCCGCTGGGAGGAGGTACGCCACCTCGTCGCGCGCGTCGGTGAGGAGTCCGGCCCGATCCACGGGATCGTGCACGCCGCAGGCGTGATCCACGACGCGTACCTCACGAACAAGACGGCAGAGGAGTGGGACAAGGTCCTCGCCCCGAAGGTCGACGGCGTGGTGCACCTGGACCGGGCCACGGCGCACATGCCCATCGAGTCCTTCCTCGTCTTCTCGTCCGGAGCGGCAGTCACCGGAAATCCCGGTCAGTCCGACTACGCCACGGCCAACGGCTTTCTCGGCGAGTACGCCGCCCGCCGCAACACGCGCGTCGCGGCGGGCGAGCGGTCCGGGCGTACGGTCGCCATCGCGTGGCCGCTCTGGAAGGACGGCGGAATGGCGGTCGACGACGCGATCCGCGCGTACCTCCGGCGCACCCGCGGTCTCGTGCCGATGGAGTCGGACGAAGGACTCGAAGCCCTCCTGAACGCCTGGCGGTCGGGCGAGGCAGGCGAGGACCAGATCTGGGTGCACCACGGCGAGACGGCCGAGCTCGCATCCGTGCCCCCGCCCGTCGCTGCCCCTCCCGCCGCTGCCCCACCCGCATCGGAGACGGCTGCATCGGAGACGGCCGACGGGCGGCCGGACCGGGAGACACTCCGGTCGGTCGTGGAAATCTTCGCCCGGGTCACGAAGCTCCCCCTCCACGACATCGACGCCGACCGGCCGCTCGATGACCTGGCCCTCGACTCGGTCATGGTCGTGCAACTCAACAGGGAGCTGTCCTCGGTGTACGGCGAGGTCCCGACGACCCTCTTCTACGAATTCCCCACGCTGCGCGCCGTCGCCGGAAAACTCGCCGGGGCACCCACCCCACCCACTCCCGGCGAGCGCGCCACGGTCCAGGTACCGGCGGCGCGCCACACACCCCGGACCGCCGCTGCTCCCGGCCCGCCCCCGCCGGACGACGCCATCGCGATCATCGGGATGAGCGGGCGCTATCCGCAGGCCGAGAACACCGACGAGTTCTGGGCGAACCTCACCGCGGGACGCGACGCCATCACGGAGATCCCGCCCGACCGGTGGCCGCTGGACGGCTTCTACGAGCCGGACCGCGCCACAGCCGTCGCCACCGGGCGCAGCTACAGCAAGTGGGGAGGATTCCTGCGGGACTTCGACGCGTTCGATCCGCACTTCTTTCGGATCGCACCGCGTGACGCCTACGCGATGGACCCGCAGGAACGCCTCTTCCTCCAGGCCTCCTGGGAGGTGATCGAAGACGCGGGTTACACCCGCGAGGAGCTGGCCCGACGCCATCAGCGGCGCGTGGGTGTCTTCGCCGGTGTGACCAAGTCCGGCCACGCACGGCACGGCGCGGCCCGGCTGCCGACCGGTGAAACGGTCGTGCCCTCGCTCTCCTTCGCCTCGCTCAGCGCCCGTACCTCGTACGTCCTCGACCTCCGTGGCCCCAGCCTGACGATCGACACGATGTGCTCCTCCTCGCTCACGGCGATCCACGAAGCCTGCGAGCACCTGCGCCGGGGCTCCTGCGAGCTGGCCGTCGCGGGCGGGGTGAACCTGTATCTGCACCCTTCCGACTACGTCGAGTTGTGCCGCTCCACCATGCTGTCCTCGCAGGCCCGGGTGCGGAGCTTCGGCAGCGGTGGTGACGGGTTCGTGCCCGGCGAGGGTGTGGGCGCCGTACTGCTGAAACCCCTTGCGCGCGCTCTCGCGGACGGTGACCAGGTCCTCGCGGTGGTCCGCGGGACGAGCATCAACCACGGCGGGCGGTCCCACGGCTATACGGTGCCGAGCCCGACCGCCCAGGCGGAACTGATCCGCGACGCGCTGACCCGGGCCGGGGTTCCGGCGCGGGAGGTGAGCTACGTCGAGGCGCACGGCACGGGCACGGAACTGGGCGACCCGATCGAGGTGCAGGGTCTCTCGCTCGCCTTCGAAGGGTCCACGGACGAGCGGCAGTTCTGCGCGATCGGCTCCGTGAAGTCGGTGATCGGACATCTGGAGGCCGCCGCGGGGATCGCCGGGGTGACCAAGGCCGTACTGCAGCTCCGGCACCGCACGCTCGTACCGAGCCTGCACGCGGAGGAGTTGAACCCCGGCATCAGGTTCGAGGAGACGCCGTTCTTCGTCCAGCGGACGCTCGCACCGTGGGAGTCGCAGACACCACGGATCGCGGCGGTCTCCTCCTTCGGGGCAGGCGGCTCGAACGCCCATGTGATCCTTGAGGAGTACGTGCCGGACCCCGTCCCGGACCGGCCGGCGTCCGGTGAGGGCGAGCAGCTCGTCGTCCTCTCCGCGCGGACACCGGAGCGGTTGCGGCACTCCGCCGCGCGTCTGGCGGCGTTACTCGAACGCGCGGAGACGGCGCGGGGAGCGGTCGGCCTGGCGGATCTCGCCTTCACCCTCCAGGTCGGACGTGAGGCGATGAAGGAGCGCCTGGCGGTGACCGTCGCCTCACTGCCCGAGCTCCTGCGGGTACTGCGCGGTTACGCGGAGAGCGGGGACGGGGCGGGTACCCCTGGTCTCCATCGGGGCAGCGCCGGGCAAGGCCTGGGCGTCGTCGCCGAGATCTCGGCCGACGACGACCTCCGGGAACTCCTGGTCGACCGCTGGGTCCGGAAGGGGAAGCTCGACAAGCTGGCCGCGCTCTGGGTGGACGGAGTGGAGCTGGACTGGCGGCGGACGCACCGAGCTGCGTCGCCCCGCCGGATATCCCTGCCGACGTACCCGTTCGCGCGGGACCGCTTCTGGATCGGGGACCTGGAGCCGGTCCGGGAGACGGCGCCCGGTGCGGCTCCGGCCACCGCCGCACCGCAGCCCGAAAATGCCGCGCCGCAGTCCGAAGAGGCCGGGCCGCACGTCACGCCCGACGCCGCGTCGGACCCCGCGCACGACTTCACGTCCGACGCCGCACTCGATGTCACACGTGAGGAACGGGTCGCCCGCACCGTACGCGCGACGATCGCGGACGTACTGGTCATGCCGCCGGACGAGGTCGACGGCGGGCTCGCGTTCGCCGACTACGGGCTCGACTCCATCCTCGCGGTCCGTCTCGTCCATCTGCTGAACGAGACCCTCCGGCTCGACCTGTCGACCGGAGTCGTCTTCGACCACAGCTCCGCCGACCGTCTCGTCGCGCACCTGCTCGCGGAGTACGCCGACATCGACGCCGCCGCCCCGGAGCCGGCCGCCACCGAGACACGTCCGCGGACCACGCCCGACACCCTTCGCGCGGACCGGCCCGCGGCCCACGCGCCGATCGCCATCGTCGGGATGAGCGGACGGTTCCCCGGATCCGACAGCCTGGACGACCTCTGGACGCATCTCGCGAACGGCGACGACCTCATCACGGAAGCGACCCGCTGGGATCTCGCGGACACCGGCGCCGACGGCTCCGCGCGCTGCACACAGGGCGGATTCCTCCACGGGATCGACCGGTTCGACCCGCTGTTCTTCGGCATCTCGGGCGTCGAGGCCGCCGCCATGGATCCCCAGCAGCGCCTGCTCCTGGAGGAGGCGTGGAAGGCGCTGGAGGACGCGGGGTACGCCGGCCGGCAGCTGGGCGAGACCCGCTGTGGCGTGTACGTGGGCTGCTACAAGGGCGACTACCAGGAGGTCGTCGGGGACGACGCGCCCGCCCAGGCGTTCTGGGGGAACATGGCGTCCCTCATCCCGGCCCGCGTCTCCTACTTCCTCGATCTGAAGGGTCCCGCGCTGGCGGTCGACACCTCCTGCTCCAGCTCGCTCGTCGCGATCGACCTGGCGTGCCGGGGACTCTGGTCGGGCGAGACGGAGATGGCGCTGGCGGGCGGTGTCTTCGTCCAGTCGACGCCCCGCCTCTACGAGTTGGCCGGCGGCGCCGGAATGCTCTCCGCCACGGGGCGCTGCCACACCTTCGACCACCGCGCCGACGGCTTCGTACCGGGCGAGGGCGTCGGTGTCCTGGTCCTCAAGCGGCTCGACGACGCCGTCGCCGACGGGGACCACATCCACGGCGTGATCCGTGCCACCGGCAGTAACCACGACGGGGCGACCAACGGCATCACGGCGCCCAGTTCCGTCTCGCAGGAGCGTCTGCTCCGCGACACCTACGAGTCCTTCGGCATCGACGTCGAGTCCATCCGCCTCGTGGAGGCGCACGGCACGGGCACCCCGCTCGGCGATCCCATCGAATTCTCGGCGCTCAGCCGCGCGTTCCGGGCCGGGACGGAGAAGACCGGCTACTGCGCGCTGGGTTCGGTCAAGACGAACCTCGGGCACACCCAGTTCGCCGCAGGAGTCGCGGGGGTGTTCAAGATCCTCCTCTCGATGCGGCACCAGCAGATCCCGGCCTCACTCCACTTCGAGAAGCCGAACCCCGCCGTCGGTCTCGAAGACAGCCCCTTCTACCTGAGTACGCGCAGCCACCGTTGGGAGGCACCGGCCGACGGCGGACCGCGCCGCGGCGCGGTCAGCTCCTTCGGCGCGAGCGGCACCAACGCGCACCTCGTCATCGAGGAGGCGCCTCCCACTGCCCGTGGCCGCGCTCGTACACCACGTCCCGCGTATCTCGTGGTCCTCTCCGCGCACTCACGTGAACAGCTGGTTCAGCAGATGGCCCGGCTGGCGGAGCACTGCCGTCGCGCGGACCTCCCGGACCTGGGCGACCTCGCCTACACGCTCGCCGTCGGCAGGGACCGGTTCGCCCACAGGTTCGCCTGCGTGGCGGCGGACCGCACGGAGCTGCTCCGGATCCTCGGCGAAGGGCTCGACGGAGCAAGGGCGTTCACCGGCCGTGCGGTGCCGGCGCGCAAGGGCGCCACGGGTGCGGGCACGGAGAAGAGCCATGGCGAGGCATGCCTGCACCGCTGCGCACACCCGACGGGTTCCGACACGGATACCGCCACGTACCGCGCGAACCTCACCGCCCTCGCCGGGTACTTCGCACAGGGGGTCGACCTGGACTACGGGGCAGCGTTCGCAGGAGAGGCCCATCTCCGGGTCCCGCTGCCGACCTACCCGTTCGCCGGAGAGAGCCACTGGGCCGGGCCGCCGCCCTTGTCACCTCTGCCTGTCACCACCCTGAGCCGGCCGGTCCCGGACCATCCGCTGATCCACCGGTCGTCGGTGGTGGAGGGCGCTCCCGGCACACTGCGGGCCTCGACGGTGTTCAAGGGCGACGAAGCCGTCCTCCGCGATCACACGGTGCGCGGGCAGCGGGTCCTGCCGGGCGCCGCCCACCTCGAAATGGCACGGGAGGCGGCGGCGCGCGTGTGGGGCACCGGGGCGAAAACGCCCCTGCTGATACGCGACATGACCTGGGTACGGCCGGTCGCCTTCGACGGCGCGCCCCTGAGCGTCGATGTCCTGGTACGGCCGGCGGAGGGCGAAGAACTCACCTTCGAGATCGCCTCGAAGACCGGTCGGGACACCGCTCCGGTCGTGTTCTCCACCGGGCGCATCGCGCCCTCCGGCACGACCCGTCCCGACCGCGTCGACCTTGCGTCGCTCCGTGCGAGGTGCGTGACAGCCGTATCCGCGGAACGCGTCCGTGCGGCGCTCGCGGCGATGGGCATCGTCCACGGGCCTTCTCTCCGCGCTGTCCGCGAGGCACACGTCGGTACCGGCACCGTCCTGGCACGGCTCGACCTGCCGGCGGAGACCGACCCCGCAGAGGCCGGGTACGTCCTGCCCCCGGCGCTGCTGGATTCGGCCATCCAGTCCTCGATCGCGCTGCAACTCGCCGACGGCGGGGCCTCCGTGGAGACCGTGGTGCCGTTCGCGCTCGACCGGTTCGAACTCTTCGCCCCCTGCACGGCCTCGATGTGGGCCGTCGTCCGTGTCGCGGACGGCGCGGAGCCGGCGACCGCGCTGAGCCGGCTCGACGTGGATCTCGTCGACGGCGACGGGGAGGTCTGTGTCCGGATGACCGGCTACACCTCGCGCCGGGCGAAGGAAACGGCACCCGCACTGTTCGCACCGGTCTGGGAGCCCGTGTCCGAGCGCACCTCCGGCGCCGCCGCCCTGCCGCCCACGGAGCAGGTCCTCGTGGTGGGAGGGAGCAGCGGGCAGCGGTCCGCACTCGCCCGCCAGTACCCGCGGGCCACGATGTGGGACCTCGCGCCGGGTGCGTCGACGGACGAGATCACGTCCCGGCTCCGGGACCTGACGCCGGTCGGCCACCTTCTCTGGATCGCGCCCGGTGCGGCGCCGGAGGACCAGGGGGCGCTCCTGCCGACCGACGCCGCCGGCTTCACCGCGGCCCAGGAGGACGGCGTCATCGCGGCCTTCCGCATGATCAAGGCCCTCGTCCGCACCGGACACGACGCACGTCCGCTCACCGTGACCCTGGTGACGCGCAGCGCCCTGGCCACCTACGACACCGAGCCGACGGCACCTGCCCACGCCGGGCTGCACGGCCTCTTCGGGTCGCTCGGGCAGGAGTACGCGAACTGGTCGGTCCGCCGCACGGACCTCGACACCGCCGACCTGCCCGAGGACCTGGCGGCACTCCCGGACCGCCCGGAGAGCGACACCCTGGTGCGCCGCGCGGGCCAGTGGCTGGTCCGGCGCTGGGCTCCGTGCCGGCCCGGGACCGTACAGCGGGACGCGTACCGGGAAGGCGGCGTCTATGTCGTGATCGGAGGTGCCGGCGGGCTCGGCACCGTATGGACCCGGCATGTCGTCCAGCGCTACGGCGCCCACGTGATCTGGATCGGGCGGCGCCCGCAGGACGCGTCGATCGAAGCGAAACTCAGCACCTGCACCGGACGCGGCAGTGTGCGCTACCTCTCCGCCGACGCTGCGGACCCCGCGTCGCTGCGTGCCGCCTACGAGGAGGTCGGGCGGCACCATCCGCGGATCCACGGCGTCGTCCAGGCGGCGCTCGTCCTGCGGGACCAGAGCCTGGCGCGCATGGACGAAGCGACGCTGCGCTCCTGCCTGACCGCCAAGATCGACGTCAGCGTGGCCATGGCAGAGGTCTTCGCGGACGAGACCCTGGACTTCGTCCTCTTCTTCTCGTCCGTCCAGTCGTTCACGACCGCTGCGGGGCAGAGCAACTACGCAGCCGGATGCACCTTCAGCGACGCCTACGCCCCATTCCTCGCCCGGCACCGGGACTGCCCGGTGAAGGTGATGAACTGGGGGTGGTGGGGGAGCGTCGGCAGCGCCTCGACCGCACTCCACCGGGAACGCATGGCACGCTGGGGCCTCCTCTCGATCGAGCCGCCCGAGGCGATGGAGGCACTCGACACGCTGCTCAGCGGGCCGCAGCCTCAACTGAGCTTCATCAAGGTGCAGAAGCCCGAAGCCATCGCGGGCATCGACGTGGCGACGCGGCTCACGGTCCACGGAAGGGCGCGGTCCCGCATCACGCCCGCCGCCGTCGTGGCAGCCACCAGGGAGCCGTCCGCATGGGAGGCGATGCGCGCGATCGCAGCATGGCGCCGGAGCGAACGCGATCCGCTCCTCGCGCGCATGGTCCACGGACACCTGGCAGCGCTCGGCGCCCTGCGCGACCCCGGCACTCCGCCGACCCACGGCGACATCGCCCGGCTGCGCCGGCGTGCCGGAATCCTGGAGCGGTACGACATCTGGCTCGACCACGCGCTCCGCATCGTGCCGCCGTCGGCCCCGCCGCTGGACGTCCTCGACAGAGAGTGGGACGAGCGCCGCGCCCAGTGGTCCACGGATCCGGACAAGGCAGCAGAACTCGCTCTGCTCGATGCCACACTCAGGAAGCTGCCGGACATCCTCACCGGCAGGACCAGGCCCACCGACATCCTGTTCCCGCGCGGTTCCGTCGCGCTCGTCGAAGGCACGTACCGCAACAACCGCGTGGCCGACATGTACAACCGCGCCATGACGGACACCGCAGCCGCCATCGTCGCGGAGCGGCTGCGCCTGGACCCGTCCGCGCGCCTGCGCATCCTGGAGATCGGCGCGGGTACCGGCGGCACGAGCGCCGGGATGTTCGCCACGCTGCGCCCGTTCCAGGACCACATCGAGACCTACACGTACACCGACCTCTCGAAGGCGTTCCTGAACCACGCCAGGACCGAGTACGGACCGGAGGTTCCGTACCTCGCCTACGCCCGCTTCGACGCGGAACAGCCGCTCGCCGGGCAGGGGGTGGAGAGCGGGAGCTACGACCTGGTCATCGCCGCCAACGTGCTGCACGCGACGCGCGACACCCGGAACACCATCCGCAACGCGAAGGCGGCGCTGCGCGACGGGGGGTGGCTCCTGCTGAACGAACTGGCGGCGTTCGACGTCTCCAGCCACCTCACGTTCGGACTCCTGGAGGGCTGGTGGCTCTTCGAGGACCACGCGCTGCGGGTACCCGGTTCGCCCGCGCTGTCGCCCGCGAACTGGCGGGAGGTGCTGGTCAGCGAAGGCTTCTCCTCCGTCGTCCCCGTGCTGCCCCGGACACTTGAGCTCGGGCAGCAGATCATCGCCGCGGAGAGCGACGGGATCGTCCGGCAGGCAGTGGCCCCGCCGTCGTACCGCGAAACCGCTGCTCCGCGAGCGCTCCCGGAGCCCCCGGCGGAGGCCACCGCACCCCCGCGCCCCCGCCCCGCCCCGGCACGGCCCCCGGCCGGCGGCGGGACAGCCGGTGCGTCCGGCGCCGACGCGGAGAACCGGGCCGGCGCCATGGCCGGATACCTCAGGGACCAGGCCGCGCAGACCCTCGGTATTCCGCCGGACAGGATCGCGCTCTCCGCGCCGCTCAGCGACTACGGGATGGACTCCATCCTCGTCCTCCAGCTCACCACCGCGCTGCGTGAGGACCTCGGAGAGGTTCCGTCCACCCTGCTCTTCGACGCCGAGTCCGTCGAGGAACTCACCGACCACTTCATGGCGGCCGGCGGCCCCCGGGTGGACGCCCTCCTGGCACGCCTGAAACCCGCGGCAGCGGGAACACCCGCCCCCGGCACCGCGTTCCGGCCGCCGGAGCCGTCCGCGCATCCCGCCACGGCGCCGGCACAGCCCATCGCCGCGCTCTTCCGCGCGGCGGTGCGGACGGGCACCCCGGAGCAGGCCGGTGACCTGCTGTCGATCGCCGCCCGGCTCCGGCTGTCCTCCGTGACCGGAGCGGGGACGGAGCCGGAAACCCTGCGGCTGTCGGACGGCGATCAGGAACCGGCCCTGGTCTGCCTGCCTTCCCTCATCGCCCCCACCGGGGCCCACCAGTACGTGAAGTTCGCAGCCGCACTCCGTGGCCGCCGCGAGGTGTGGACGGTCTCCGTCCCCGGTTACGGCGCCGGTGAGCCGCTTCCGGTGAGCCTGGAAGCGGCTGCGGACCGGCTGGCCGGGACGCTGCTCCGACGGTTCGATGGCCGGCCGTTCGCGCTCGCCGCCTACTCCTCCGGAGGGTGGCCCGCCCACGAGCTGGTACGACACCTGGAGAAGGCCGGTGCTCCGCCCGCCGCTCTGGTGCTGCTCGATACCCTCCAGTCGGCCGGAACCGCCATGATCCAGGGAATGTCGGTGCTCACGCGACGGCTGATCGACCGGTTCCCCCAACTGCCCGTCCTCGACGATCAGCTCACGGCGATGGCGTGGTACGCGCAGTTGCTCGAAGGCTGGCGCCCGCTGCCCGTGACCACCCCGACCCTCCTGGTGAGCGCCGCGGAGGACAAGACCCTGCTCGAACTGCTCGGCGACGACGCGCGCGCCGGCTGGCCGCTGGATCACCGACGGACGGAGGTGGCGGGGGACCACTTCTCCATGCTTGAGGAGTACGCGGAGCCGACCGCACTCGCCGTTCACGGGTGGCTCCGCGAACACTGCGCCTCCCGGCAGCAGTTCTGACAACGAGATGCGACCCGCTCGGCAGGAATCCGGCTCCCCACGCCCTGACCACCACGAAACGCAGAAGAGGCATCATGAATCATTCGGCCGGCCCGTGCGTGCGTCCCGACGCCCAGGCGAAATCGCGTACCCGGCCGGAACGGGCCACGCATCAGAAGCTCTCCGGGTGGGCGCGATGAGCGATCGACTGGGCTTCAGCCTGACGCAATTGCGGTACTTCGTGGTATCCGCCGAGCTCGGCAACATATCGGAGGCGGCAGAGAAGCTGTGCGCCTCGCAGTCGACGGTCTCCTCCGCTGTGATGAGGCTGGAACGCCAACTCGGTGTGCAACTGCTTCTCCGTCATCACGCCCGCGGTGTCACCCTGACCCCGAGCGGCCGTCACCTGCTGAGGGAGGCGCGCGCGCTGCTGGGGCAGGCCAGAAACCTCAAGGCCCAGGGCGACGCCCTGGCAGGCCACACGGCCGGCCGGCTGGACGTCGGCATCTTCTTCTCGATCGCCCCCTTCCTGCTGCCCCTGGTCTGCCGGATCGCCGCCGAGCGGTACACGGCCCTGCAGTTGAACGTTCATGAGGCATCGGAACGGCTGTTGGAGCTGCTGCGGGACGGCCGGTGCGAATTGGCTGTGACGTACGACTTCCTGTCGGGCGGAGCCAGGTTCCACCCTCTGGTCCAGCTCCCTGTTCATGCCCTGCTGGCGGATGACGACCCGATCGGCATGACCGGCTCGATCGGTCTGGACGAGCTGGCCGCTCGACCGCTCGTCACCCTGAACGTTCCAGCTGTTCTCCACCATTTCGAGACGATGTTCGCCACTGCGGGCGTCCGTATGCCGCAAGTGATCACGACGACGAGTCCGGAGACGATGCGCGGACTGGTGGCCGCGGGTTCCGGGTTCGCGTTGATGTATCAACGCGCGGCCCATGCCAGGACTTTGGACGGCGGGAAAGTCCGACCGGTCGAGATCGCGGGAGAAGTGCCTCCTTCGTCCCTCGGCGTGGCGATGATGCCCGATCTGAACCTCAGCAGCCGGGGCAGAGCTTTCCTGGAAGTGCTGGGCTCCGCGGTTTCGATCAGCGGCGAAGTGCATTCGATTGCGTGATACGGGCGTTCCGCGGATGCGGCCGGCAGTTCATGAACTGCCGGCTCCCTCCTGGCGACCCCCCGCACAGGGGGAGCGGACGGGTGGCCGTCAGGCCAGGGTCTTGAGCACGGCCGGGTCGTAGGGGACGGTCCGGCCCAGCTCACCGCGCAGCGCCTTCGCCGCCCAGTCCGGGTTGGCCAGCAGCGTCCTGCCCACGGCGACGAGGTCGAACTCGTCGCGCTTCAGGCGGGCCACCAGCTCCTCGATGCCGGTCAGGCCGGCCTGCTCGGTGAAGCCCTGGGCGAAGTCGCCCACACCGTACTGCTGGTCCAGGCCGACGGAGCCGACCGTCACCGTGGCCTTGCCACTGAGCTTGCGCACCCAGCCGGCCAGATTGAGCGGGCTGCCGTCGAACTCGGGCAGCCAGTAGCGGCGGGTGGAGGCGTGGAACGCGTCGACACCGGCCTCGGTCAGCGGCGCCAGCAACTGCGCCAGTTCGTCCGGGCTCTCCGCGATGCGGGCCCCGTACTGGTTGACCTTCCACTGGGAGAGCCGGAAGAGGACCGGGAACCCCGAGCTGACGGCCGCGCGGATCGCCTGCACGATCTCGGCGCCGAAACGGGCGCGGGAGGCCGGGTCTCCGCCGTAGCGGTCGGTACGCCGGTTGGTGGCGCTCCACAGGAAGTCGTCGATCAGGTAGCCGTGCGCGCCGTGCAGCTCCACGCCGTCGAACCCGAGCCGCTCTGCGGCTGCGGCGGCCTCCGCGAAGGCGGCCACCGTGTCGTCGATGTCCCGCTGGGTCATGGCATGCCCGGCCGGGGCGCCGTCCAGTCCGAGCCCGGACGGGCCTTCCGCGGGTGGCTCTGTCCCGAAGCGCACGACCCCCGTGTGCCACAGCTGAGGAATGATCCTGCCACCGGCCTGGTGCACCCGCCGCACCACATGGGCCCAGCCGGCCAGGGGTTGCTCGCCGTAGAAGTGGGGCACGTTCTCGTACGCGCCGGCGGCCGCCCGGTTGATGTAGGTGCCCTCCGTGATGATCAGTCCGACCTGGTGGGCCGCCCGGCGGGCGTAGTACTCCGCCACGTCCGGGCCCGGCACGCCGTCGGGGGACTGCATCCTGGTCATCGGGGCCATCACGATCCGGTTGGGGACCGTGAGATCTCCCACGGTGAACGGCTCGTCCAGGCTGGCCATTGTTCCTCCAGATGTGTCGGCACTGCTTACACGGACGTCCCGTGTGCACCTGATTCCCCCACGCGTCCCACTGCCCCGCGCTGATCCATCGGGCAGCGTGGGTCCGCCCTTGACGAGGTATTCCCCGGTTGTGCGGAAATTGTTGCTGCGGCACACCGGTAGCGCATGATTATCGACCTTGCCCATAGCGATGTCCAGCTCGCACAGGTCATTCCGAATTGCATCGCATGATGCGATCCGGTGCATCGAAATTTTCAGCTTGACCGTATGGGAGAAGGCCGTTGATAGTGGTCCTCGTGATTCCGCGTCACCGCGGTCGGCCGGAGTGAAGCTCCTGTTCCGAGAAGTATCCGGAGAGCTGATGTTCCTTACCGATCCGTTGCGCGGACAGGCCTGTTGAGGCAGGAAGGGGGCGGAACCCGGAGTGAGCCGAGGTCGCCTTACCGAAAAGACGGAGAAGTTCGCCGACGAGTTGGAAGGAAAGCGGGCCGTGGTGACCGGCGGCAGCCGCGGTATCGGCGCCGCGATCGTGCAGAACCTGCTCGACGCCGGCGCCACCGTCGTGACCTCCGCCCGCAACGCGACCGAGCAGACCCCGTCCGCAGCCAAGTTCGTCAGAGCCGACCTCAGTACGCCTGACGGCGTGCGGGAGTTCGCGGACATCGCTCTGGAGAATCTCGGCGGAGTGGACATCATCGTCAACAACGCGGGTGGCTGCCGGGCCTTTCAGAGTGCGCTGGACATCGAGAACGACTGGCAGTACACCGTGGACATCAACTTCCTGGCCGCGGTCCGCCTCAATTCTGCACTTGTGCCGTCCATGCGCGAGAGCGGAGGCGGAGTTGTCGTACACGTCTCCTCCATTGCCACCATCGCGTCCTACCCGATGATCCTGCACTACGCAGCCGCAAAATCCGCACTGGAGACTTACAACAAGGGACTTGCGGCCGAGCTGGCGCCGCAAGGAATCCGCGTCGTCGCTGTGTCACTCGGGAACGTCATGACACCAGGGGCGGACGAGGCACGCGAAAAGATCGTGGACTACCTCGGCAATGATTCCGCGGAGTGGGCCGACGAAATCCCGCTCGGACGCATCGGCCAGTCGGACGACATCGCGGGAGCGGTCGGTTTCCTGGTCTCGGAACGCGCCGCGTGGATCACCGGCAGCACTCTCGTCATCGACGGCGGGCGCAGCGCGGCCCTGACCTGAACCTCCTCCGTCGGCGAACCCACGTATGCGCAGGTATCCGTCTGCCAGGACTGAAAGGACCGACACGATGACCGCCACAGGGGAAGGGGTGCGGGCCTACCCGTTCGGTCCCGTCGACCGGCTCGAAGTGGACCCGAAACTGGCCGAGATCTGCGGCGAACAGCCGGTGCTGCGCGTGACTCTGCCCTACGGCGGCGACGCCTGGCTGGTCACCCGGCACGCGGACGTCAAGGCGGTACTGGCCGATCCCCGGTTCAGCCGCGCTGCCGCCGTGGGCGAGGACATCCCCCGCACGGTCGCCACCGGGCTGCCCAGCACCTCCATGCTGAGCATGGACCCGCCGGAGCACAGCCGGCTGCGGCGCCGGGTGGCCAATTCGTTCACCGTTCGCCGTGTCGAGGCGCTCCGCCCGCGCGTCCAGCAGATCGTCGACGGCCTGCTCGACACCATGATCGCCGCAGGTGGGCCCGCCGACCTGACCCGGACACTGACCTGGCCGCTGCCGATCACAGTCATCTGCGAACTGCTCGGCGTGCCCGTCGCCGACCGCGACCGGTTCAACGCCTGGGTGGACGGCTTGCTGATGCTGTCCGATCCGGTGCAGTCCACGCAGGCCCGCGAACACCTCAACGACTACCTCGCCGGCCTGGTCGCACTCCGCCGCACCACCCCCACCGACGACTTGCTCGGCGAACTCGTCCATGTGGAGGACGAGGCGGACCGGCTCCTCGACGAGGAACTGGTCAGCCTCGGCGTCAGCTTGCTGTCCGCAGGCCAGGAAGCCACGGCCAACCAGCTCGGCAACTTCGTCTACACCCTGCTGACCAGGCCTGATCTCTGGCAGAAGCTCGTCGCTGACCCCGGTCTGGTGCCCGACGCGGTCGAGGAACTCTCCCGGATCATCCCGATCAGCGCGTCCGCCGGCTTCACCCGCATCGCCGTCGAGGACGTGGAACTGGGCGGGCAGACCATTCGAGCAGGCGACGCGGTGGTCGCCGAGTTGGGGATCGCCAACCGGGACCCCGCGGTGTTCGACCACCCGGCAGAGATCGACTTCCACCGGGGGAACGTTCCGCACGTCACCTTCGGGCACGGCGTACACCACTGCCTCGGCGCCCAACTGGCCAGAACGGAGCTGCGAGTCGTGCTCGAATCGCTGCTCCGCCGCCTGCCGGGTCTGCGCCTCGCCGTGCCGGTCGACCAGATCTCCTGGCGTACCAACCGCCTGATCCGCGGGGTGGACGCGCTGCCGGTCAGCTGGTGAGGTCCGCACGCGCCCACGGGTGAGCGTTCCACGAACACGGTCACGGCCGGGCGGCACACCGGGCGTGCCGCACCGCGGGCCGCTGTGAGGAGCGACGTACGGACTCCATGGCCGGCCGACGCACGCAGACAAGTGCCCGGCGACGTCCATATCCAGGACGCGCCGACATCACCGGGACGCTACGGGAGGCCTGATCATGACCGAACCACTGGAGGCGGTCACTGCGGCGGTGCATGACCCGGACAAGGGACTCGCCGAGGTCATGGCCGCGGTACTGGAGGGCTACGGGGACCGGCCGGCCCTCGGCGAACGCGCAGCGGAAGCTTCGACAGCGCGGCTCCTCCCGAGGTTCGACACCATCAGCTACCGCGAACTGTGGGCACGTGTCCGCGCGGTCGCCGGCACCTGGCACCACGATCCGCAGTATGCGTTGAGCGCGGGCGACCGGATCTGCATCCTCGGCTTCGCCAGCACCGACTACGCGACGCTCGACCTCGCCTGCATCCACTCCGGCGTCGTGTCCGTGCCCCTGCAGTCCAGTGCGCCACTGTCCCAGCTGACGCCGATCATCGCGGAGACCGAGCCCCGCGCCCTCGCCACCAGCATCGAGCGTCTGGACACCGCGGTCGAAGCCGTGACCGAGGGAATCTCGATCCAGCACATGATCGTGTTCGACTACCGTCCCGAAGTCGCCGACCAGCGCACCGCCTTCGAGTCCGCCCGGCGCCGCCTGGCCGAAGCCGGGCGGTCGGTGGCCGTCGACTCACTGGCCACGCTGATCGAACGCGGAGCCGAACTGCCGCCCGCGCCCCTGTTCACCGCCGACGCGGGAGACGATCCGCTGGCCCTGCTCATCTACACATCCGGCAGCACCGGGACCCCGAAAGGGGCCATGTACACCCAGCGGCTGGTCGGCACCGCGTGGTACGGGTTCGACTACGGTTCGGCGGACGGGCCCCCGGTCAGCATCCTCTACATGCCGCAGAGCCATCTCGCGGGCCGCTACGCCCTGATGGGCTCGCTCGTCCGGGGCGGTGTCGGCTACTTCACCGCCAGGAGCGACCTGTCCACCCTGTTCGAGGACATCGCGCTGATCCGGCCCACCGAACTGACCATGGTCCCGCGCCTGTGCGACATGCTCTTCCAGCAGTACCGGAGCGAACTGGGCCGCAGAGCCGGCGAACCGGGTGACGTCGAGACGGCGGTCAGGACGGACCTGCGCGAGAACTTCCTGGGCGGGCGCGTCGCCAAGGCGTTCTGCGGGACCGCCCCGCTGTCCGCAGAGGTGGCGGCCTTCGTCGAGTCCTGCCTGAACCTCCACCTGTACACCGGATACGGGTCCACAGAGGCCGGCGGAGTACTGCTCGACACGGTGGTGCAACGCCCGCCGGTGATCGACTACAAGCTGGCCGACGTCCCCGAACTGGGCTATTTCCGCACCGACCTACCGCATCCGCGCGGGGAACTGCTGCTCAGGACGGAGAGCATCATTCCCGGGTACTACAAGCGGCCCGAGGTCACCGCCGAGATCTTCGACCAGGACGGCTACTACCGGACCGGCGATGTCATGGCCGAGGTCGGACCCGACCGGCTGGTCTACGTCGACCGCACCAAGGACACCCTGAAGCTGTCCCAGGGCGAATTCGTGGCCGTCTCCCGCCTGGAGACCGTCTTCGCCGGCAGCCCCCTCATCCGGCAGATCTACGTGCACGGCAACAGCGAACGCGCCTACCTGCTCGCGGTGGTGGTGCCCGCGCCCGACGCGCCGGCCGGCGGCGGCGAGGAGCCGGACCCACTCAAGGCGCTGCTCAGCGAGGCGCTCCAGCAGATGGCCAGGGAGGCCGAGCTCAACTCGTACGAGATCCCGCGTGACTTCCTGATCGAGGCCGAACCCTTCAGCCCGGAGAACGGTCTGCTCTCCGAGAGCCACAAACTGCTGCGCCCCAGGCTCAAGGAGCGCTACGGGGAGGCTCTCGACCGGCTGTACACCGAAATCACCGAGGGGCAGGACAGGCAGCTGCGCGACCTGCGCCGAACAGGGCCGGACCGGCCGGTGCTGGAGACGGTCACCCGGGCCGCCCAGGCGCTGCTGGGCTGTTCGAACTCCGCGCTCGGCGCCGACGCGCGCTTCACGGACCTGGGCGGGGACTCCCTCTCCGCGCTGTCCTTCTCCCAGCTCATGAAGGAGATCTTCCACATCGAGGTTCCGGTCGGGGTGGTCATCAGCCCGGCCAATGATCTGTCCCGGCTGGCGAGATACATAGAGGCGGAACGCGTGCCCGGGGCGGAGCGGTCCACATTCGCTTCCGTACACGGCGAGAGCAGCACCGAAGTCCGCGCCGGTGACCTCACCCTGGACAAGTTCATCGACGCGCCGACGCTCGCCGCCGCACCGGCTCTTCCCCGCCCCCGCGGCGCCGTGCGCACCGTCCTGCTGACCGGAGCCAACGGCTACCTCGGCCGGTTCCTCTGCCTGGAATGGCTGGAGCGGCTGGCACCCCCCGGCTCCAAGCTGATCTGCCTGGTACGCGCGAGCAACGCGGCTGCGGCGGCGCAGCGGCTTGAGGAGGCCTTCGACAGCGGGGACGCCGAACTGCTCCGGCGGTACCGGGATCTGGCCGAAGGGCCCCTGGAGGTACTCGCCGGTGACATCGGCGAGCCGTACCTGGGCCTGGACGAGGACACGTGGAACGGCCTGGCCGACACCGTGGACCTGATCGTCCACCCGGCTGCCCTGGTCAACCACGTACTGCCCTACCGGCAACTGTTCGGACCCAACGTCGTCGGCACGGCAGAACTGATCCGGCTGGCGCTCACCACGCGGATCAAGCCCGTCACCTACGTGTCCACCGTCGCCGTAGGAGCCGGAGCCGGGGCCGGGGCACCGGCCCCCGGGGAGGACGACGACATCCGCAGCACCAGTCCGGTGCGGCGGATCGACCAGAGCTACGCCAACGGGTACGCCACCAGCAAATGGGCCGGGGAGGTCCTGCTCCGGGAGGCGCACGACCTGTGCGGCCTGCCGGTCGTCACCTTCCGCTCGGACATGATCCTCGCGCACAGCAGGTACCAGGGGCAGCTGAACGTCCCCGATCTGTTCACCCGCCTGCTGCTGAGCGTCCTCGCCACCGGCATCGCTCCGGCCTCGTTCTACCGGACCGGTGACCGCGCGCACTACGACGGTCTGCCGGTCGACTTCACCGCAGAGGCCGTCACCGCGCTGGGCGTGGGGGCCACCGAGGGCTACCGGACCTTCAACGTGCGGAACCCGCACGACGACTGCATCTCGCTGGACACCTTCGTCAACTGGCTGACGGAGGCAGGCCACCCGATCCGGCGGATCGACGACTACGGCGAATGGCTCGCCCGCATCACGTCCGCGCTCCGCGCCCTGCCGGAGAGGCAGCGTCAGCACTCGCTGCTGCCCCTGCTGCACGCCTTCGCGCAACCCGAACAGGGCGTCCCTGGTCCGGCGATACCCGCAGACCGGTTCCGCGCTGCGGTGCGCGCCGCGAAGGTCGGCCCAGGCGAGGACATCCCCCATCTGTCTGCGGCCCTCGTGGGCAAGTACGTCGATGACCTGCGCCGGCTCGACCTGCTCTGAGGGCCGTCCCGGCCGCCGGGCTGCGGCCCACGCCGGGCCGCCCCCGTCGCTGAACAGCCCGGAACGCCTTTTCGCCAGCCGCACATTCGACGAGAGACAGCGAGATGGAAGTCGACATGGGACAGAACATCAGCGAGAAGGCGATGTCGTTTCTGCGCGGCCTGGAGGTGTACGACTTCGCCGGATGCCGGGCGATGTGCACCAGCAGGGCCACCGTGTGGCAGAACGACGGTCAGGGGGAGCGGGCGATCGACGCGACGCTGCAGCGGTTCCAGGCCTTTGCCGCTGACGTCGACGCGCTGCGGTACGACGTGATCCGCCAGTTCCGGAGTACGAACGAGGTCTTCCAGCAGCAGGTGCTCCACCTGAGTATGGCCGACGGGTCGGGCAGCAAGGTCCACGCCGCGGTCTACTTCCGGTTCGAGAGCGGCGGCCTCATCGACCGGATCGAGGAGTGCATCTACGCGGTCCCGACCGCCGGGACACCCTGACCTTCCCTCTGGAGCCCGGACCACCGAGGTGACGTCGGTCTTCAACCCACGATCAGAGAAGAGCAGGCTGCCCCCACCACCGCGGTTCTCCGGGCTGTTCACCGGCCGGTTCACGCGGGATCCGTGTGGTCGCCGGCCTTCGAGCTCCAGATCGGCGGGCGACGCTCGCGCCACGCCGCGGCGCCTTCTCCGACGTCGTCGGTACCCAGGAGGGCGAGGTGGGCGCGGGTCTCCTCCCGGTCAGCAGCATGTCGGCGGCGACGGCGAGGCCGACCGCGTGCCGCAGCGTGCAATGGGACTCGCAGTCACCGATCATGCCGCGCCGCACCTGTGGGACGGCCGGCTTAGACATGGATCGTGCCGCTCAACACCTTCTCCACCTGGGCGGGCGCGGGGGAAGTACGGCGTCCAGAACCCGGTGTCCGGGGCGGCCCTGGTGTCGAACTCTGGTGTCCGTTCTGGACAGGGGGGCTGGGGGAGACCGGCGCGATGGGATTCGGCCAACGGGTTCACGTGGTCGCCAGGTGAAGTGGGTGCTGCGTGCGCCCTTCGATCAGTGGCGGGACATCGGTCTGCGCGGCACGGGGCTGCGCCTTCAGGAGTGGGGCAGCGTCCTTGACGTGGAGATTCCGCGTTCCGCCGGGAGCCGTTTTCCGCGGGCCTGGTTGGCGGCGGCGTTTGAAGGGTGCCAAGGAGGGACGGTGGTATCGAATACCGAGGGCGGTGCTGCGGGAGATCGCGGCTACATCGACCCGTTGGAGGGATCCCGGTCGCAGGCGATAAGCCGAGCCCGACGGCGAGGCGCCTACGAGAAGATCTCGTATAGGCGCCTTGCCCGTGGCTACAACGCCCGAAGTCGGCTGCTGTATCTGGAGGGCGGGGGATCGCAGGAGCTGACGGCGTTCTTCCTGTTGTCGACGGCATCGACCGCGGAGAACTTCGGCACGGTGGCGTCCTGGCCCGCAGTGCATCACCGGCCGGATGGAGGAGTCGACGTCTACGGCGATCACAAAGGGCTTGTGGACGCGTTCCGGGCACGGGTCAGGGCGCAGAAATTCACTCCGCAGGTCGTCCAGAGCATGGCAGAGGAGAACATCGTGCTGCGCGAAGCCCTGGCGAAGATCAAGACGGATCTGTCCGCACCGACCCTTCTCGGACTCTGCTGACCGGCCCCGCACCCGCTGGGTGAGCCTGCGCAGCCAGGCATGAATTCCAGCCGTTTCACCCGCCCCGTCGACCTGCCCGATCACGGACCCGGATCTGTACCAGGGAGATATATCGGCATAATTCTATAGTTGTGCGTTGGCTGAAACTGCTTCTCGCCGCGTAGCAGCTGTGAGAATAATTACTGCAAATGCTTTGCATGGTCAACTGGGGGCTTCGTAGTTTCAGCGGTGGAGTGGCCCGCCGACCGCACCGCCTATGTCCTGGACGACGTCGCAACCCCCATCGTCATTACCCGGGACCTGCCCGCAGGCCCCGGCCGCGTCCACCTCGATCCGCGGCAGCCCGCGACCGACGGCCCGGCGCCCGCCCCGCACATCCGCCCCGACCAGGCCGCGTACATCATTTACACGTCCGGCTCGACGGGCACGCCGAAGGGCGTCGTCGTCCAGCACCGCTCCCTGAACCACCTCACAAGCACCCTGCAGGCCACCTTCCTCGGCCACGACCCGTATCTCGCCGGGGCCGACAGTGTGCCGCCCGGCGACAGGAAGCTGCGAGCGGCGCTCACCGCGCCGTTCACGTTCGACGCGTCCATGGAGCAGCTGAGCTGGATGCTGGCGGGTCACGAGCTGTTCATCGCGTCCGAGGATGTGCGCCGCGACCCCTCGGCCTTGGTCCGGTTCGTCGAGAAGCACCGGATCGACGTCATCGACACGACTTCGTCGCAGCTCGAACTCCTCATTTCCGCAGGTCTGTTGGAGGAGCAGTGGGCGCCTTCCATGGTCATGGTGGGCGGTGAGGCGGTCTCGCCGTCGCTGTGGCAGGCGCTGCGCGGCCAGCGGCGTGTCCGCTGCTTCAACCTCTACGGCCCTACCGAAGCGACCGTCGACGCGACCTGTCACGACCTCTCCGCGCCCGTTGACGTCCCCGTCATCGGCGCTCCCTTGCCGCATGTGCGGGTCCGTGTTCTCGACGCACACCTTCAGCCGGTGCCCGTCGGTGTCGCCGGGGAGATCTACCTCGGCGGCCTGGGACTCGCCCGCGGCTACGTCAACCGACCCGGTCTCACCGCCCAGCGCTTCATCGCTGACCCCTACAGCAGCACCCCCGGCAGCCGCCTCTACCGCACCGGCGACCGTGCCCGCTGGCGCCCCGACGGCACCCTCGAATACCTCGGCCGCACCGACGACCAGATCAAGCTCCGCGGCTTCCGCATCGAACCCGGCGAGATCGAAGCCGCCCTCACCCACCACCCCACCGTCAAGGAAGCCGCCGTCATCGACGACGAGCACGCGCGGTTGATCGCCTATGTCACGCCCACGGTCGGGGGCGGGGCCGACCCCGCCGGCATTCGCCGCTTCACGCAAGGGCGACTGCCCTCGTACATGGTGCCGTCGGCGGTGGTGGTCCTGGACGCGCTGCCACTGACGCCGAACGGAAAGCTGGACCGCAGGCGCCTGCCGCTGCCCGAGGTGGGCAGGCCGGGACTGGACGTCCGCTTCGTGGCGCCGCGTGACATGGTGGAAGAGGTCGTGGCACAGGTCTGGTGCACCGTGCTCGGCGTCGACCGGGTCGGTGTGCACGACGACTTCTTCGAGCTGGGCGGGCACTCGCTGCTGTCGATCCAGGTGATTGCCCGGATCCGCAAGCTCCTCGGTGTCGAGGTACCGCTGCGGGCACTGTTCGACGCCGCGACGGTCGAGGAGCTGGCCGTCCGCGTCCGCGCCGAACAGGCCAAGGGCGTCGGCCACGGGGCTCCGGCCCTTGAGCCGGTGGACCGGAGCGGGCCGCTGCCGCTGTCGTTCGCGCAGCAACGCCTGTGGTTCCTTGACCAGTTGATGCCCGGCGGCGTCTTCTACAATATGTGCGACGCCTACCGGGTCCGCGGCCCACTCGACCTGGATGCGCTGCAGCGGGCGCTGCGGATGCTGGTCGCGCGGCACGAGACGCTGCGGACGGCCTTCGTCGAGCGAGATGGTGTGCCCTACCAGGTCGTCTCGGCCCCAGACGCGCCCGGCGCGCGGCGCGTGGCGGAGATCGTGCGGATCGATCTGGCCGAGCGAACCGAGGGGGGTGTGCGGAACCTGGTGGCTGCAGAGGCGCGCACCCCGTTCCGGCTGGCGGACGGCGCGCTGATGCGTGTGGTGGCAGCCCGACTGGCGGACGAGGATCACGCACTGGTGGTCACCATGCACCACATCGTCTCCGACGGCTGGTCGGTTGACGTCCTGGTGGACGAACTCGGGCGCCTCTACCGGGAATGCGTCACCGGCGCCCCCGCCGCACTGCCACGGCTGGATATCCAGTACGCCGACTTCGCCGTCTGGCAGCGGGCCTGGATGACCGGCCCGGTGCAGGAGAAGCAGATCGCCTTTTGGCAGCAGGCATTGGATGGCGCGCCCTTGGTGCTGCGCCTGCCTGCAGACTATCCGCGTCCCGCCGTCCAGTCCCATCGGGGCGAAACCGTAGAGTTCCCGCTGCCCGCACCGCTGGTCGCACGGCTGGAAGCGCTCGGCCGGGAGCAGGGCGTCACCCTGTTCATGACGCTGCTCGGTGCCTTCCAGGTGCTGCTGGCGCGGTACGGCGGCCAGGACGACGTGGTGGTGGGCGTGCCGACCGCGAACCGTACCCGCGCCGAGACCGAGCCCCTGGTCGGCTTCTTCGTCAACACCCTCCCTGTACGAGTCGGTTGCCGGCCGGAGCTGTCGTTCCGCGAGCTGCTCGACCGGGTGCGCGAGGCCTCGCTCGGCGCCTTCGCCCATCAGGACCTGCCCTTCGAGACGCTGGTCGAGACGCTCGCACCTGAACGGGACCTCAGCCACAACCCTCTCGTGCAGGTCACCTTCCAGCTCCTTGACGCTCCCGACGAAAAGCTCTCCCTGCACGGTACGGACTGCACCTCGCTTGGCTTCGGCGGCGTGACCAGCCGGTTCGACCTGTCCCTCGACATCGTGTCGGGTCGCAAGGACATGCGGGGCGTGCTCACATACTGCCCCGACCTCTTCAATCGGGCCCGCATGGACGTGCTGGTCGGCCACTACCTGACGCTGCTCGGCGCGGCGGCGGACGACCCCGGCCTCCGCATCAGCGACCTGCCGCTGAGCGATGCATCCGAGCGTCTCCGCCTGCTGGGCGAGTCCGGGCCGCAGTACACGCCCGGGACGGACACGGAGACGGTTCCGACCGCCTTCGCCGCGCAGGTGCGGGCAGCCTCCGCCCGCCGCCGCGGCGCGCCCCACCTTCCTCAAGGCCACCCCGTCGCACCTTCCCCTGCTGCGGCTGCTCCCGGACTCCTGCCTGCCCACCGGGCAGCTGGTGCTCGGCGGCGAGGCGCTGACCGGCTCGGCACTCGGGGACTGGCGCGCCACGTGCCCCGGCGTCACGGTCGTCAACGAGTACGGGCCCACCGAGGCGACCGTCGGCTGCTGCGCCTACGTCCTCCGCCCCGGCGACGCCGTGGACCCGGGGGCCGTCCCCATCGGTCGGGCGTTCCCGGGCACGCGACTGTACCTGTTGGACGCGGAGGGCAAGCGAGTGGTCGCTGGCGCGGTCGGCGAACTGCACATCGGGGGCGCCCAGGTGGCGCGTGGTTACCTCGGGCGTCCGGAGCTGACCGACGAACGGTTCGTCACGGACACGTTCGCCGCCGACGGGTCGCGGATGTACCGCACCGGCGACCTGGTGCGCGAGCGTCCGGACGGCAACCTGGAGTACCTCGGGCGCGCGGACGAGCAGGTGAAGGTCTCCGGCTACCGGATCGAGCCCGGCGAGATCGAGGCCGTGCTCCGCGGCCGACCGGACGTGCGGGACTGCGCGGTAGCCGCCGTCGGCGAGGCGGAAGCCCGCCGGCTCGTCGCCTACGTCGTCCCGGGGCCCGGTGCTCAGCCCGATGCCGCCGCGCTGGCGCGGCACGCGGCCGGGGCGCTGCCGCCGCACATGGTGCCGGCCGCGTTCGTCGCCGTAACCGAACTGCCGCTCACCCCGAACGGGAAGCTCGACCGGGCGGCGCTGCCCGAACCCCCGCCGCCGGAAGCCGAGTCGGGCGGCCGGAGCCCGGCCGAGACGCTGCTGTGCGAGCTGCTGGCGCAGGCCCTGTCCGTCCCGGAGGTCGGTGCCGACGCCGACTTCGTGGCGTCCGGCGGCAGCAGCATCACCGCGTTGAAGCTGGTTGCCGCGGCCCGCAAGGCCGGGATCCGCCTCGACCTCACCACCGTCCTGCGGGAGCGCACGGTGCGCCGCATCCTCGCGGCCGATCCGGAGGCTGCCTCCGCCGCCTCGCCCCTCACGGAAGGAGCGCCCAAGTGACCAGGTCTGCAACGCTCACCGCGCTCGGCGGGATCACCCCTCGGCCCCGCGGCGGGCTCACCACCGGCGCGGAGTACGACCTGGGGCCGCTCGGCGGCGCGGGCCCCGACTGGGTGCGCTCCCACGGCCCGCAGCTGCGGGCGCGCCTCGCCGCCGACGGGCTGATCCTGCTGCATGGCCTGTCCGCCGAGGGCGACGGCATCGACGGTTTCCACGACGTCGTCGAGGTCGTCGGCGGCGAGCTGCTGCGTTACACCGAGCGGTCCACCCCGCGCAGTGCGGTCAAGGGGAACATCTACACCTCGACCGAGTACCCGGCCGACCAGTTCATTCCGATGCACAACGAAAGCTCGTACGCGGCCAGTTGGCCTTCCATGGTGAGCTTCTACTGCCACACCGCCCCGGGGACCGGCGGGGCCACGCCGATCGCCGACAGCGCCGCCGTCCTCGACCTGATCCCGGCCGAGGTCAGGGAGCGGTTCGCCAAGGGCGTCGTCTACACCCGCACCTTCCGCGCCGAGATGGGGCTGAGCTGGCAGGAGGCGTTCCAGACCGAGGACCGCTCCGACGTCGAACAGCACTGCCGCGCCCGCGGCCAGGAGTTCCACTGGGACGGCGACGTCCTGCACACCCGGTACCACCGCCCGGCCACCGCCGTCGACCCGGGCACCGGGGCCGAGGTGTGGTTCAACCAGGCGCACCTGTTCCGCCTGTCCAGCCTGGAGCCGGAGCTGCGCGACGTGCTCCTGGAGACCTACGGCGAGGACGGCCTGCCACGCAACGCCCTGCTGGGCGACGGGAGTCCGATCCCGGACGCCGACCTGGCGGCGGTGCGTGCCGCTTACGACCGCGCCTCCCTCGCGCTGCCCTGGCGGCAGGGCGACATCACGCTCGTCGGCAACATGCGGATGGCACACGGCCGCGAGCCCTTCACCGGCGAGCGCCGAATCCTCGTTGCGATGACCTGACCCGGCAACCTGTGGAGAACGCTATGAGCAACCCCTTCGACGACGAGGACGGCACCTTCCTGGTGCTGCGCAACGACGAGGACCAGTGCTCGCTGTGGCCCAACGGCCTGGCGATTCCCGCCGGGTGGCGCGCTGAGTACGGCCCGGACAGCCGCAGCGAATGTCTGGAGCACATCGAGCAGACGTGGACGGACATGCGTCCGCGGAGCGTGGCGGCGGCGCTGGATGGGGCCTCGGACGGGGATCGCCACGTGTGACTCAGGCGACTCCGGGGTCTCCCGAAGCTCGGGTTTCACGGCCCGCGCCAGGGGCATAGCCTCAACTGGCGCACCACAGACGCGGTTTGTCTCTGACTACTCATAGCCAGTTCCGGGAGAGGTAGTGCTGGACTACCCAGAAAATGACGCGCAAGCCAACAACGGGCGGCGTCGTCCGATGCGAATAATGCTGCTCGGCGCTGACGGTTTGTTGGGCACCGCGGTGCAAGAGACAGCGGCGACGCATCCGCACGTTCAACAGCTCACCGCCCTCGGGCATTCGGACCTCGACATCACCCGTCCCGAACAGGTGAATGCGGCCATCGAGAGAACCAGGCCGGACGCGGTCATCAACACGGCGGCGCTGATGCCCGCAGACCGCTGCGACGAAGTGCCGGCGGAGGCTTATGCCGTCAATGCACTCGGCCCGCGCTACATCAGCCGGGCATGCGCAAGCGTCGGCGCGACTCCGGTGTTCGTGACCACCGATTTCATCTACGACGGCACCGCGACCGTCCCGTATCAGCCCGGAACCTCGCCGACGACATTGCCGCGCTCCCGACGCCCCCCGAGGTAGTGCGGACGCTGGCGGCTATGGGCGCTCCGTGAGCGCGGCGACCCGCTCCGCGGCCGGGCAGGCGCGGGCCATCGTCACGCGGACGGCGGGGACGGCGATCGAGTCGCGAAACGAGAAAGTGCCCTGGGACCTGCGATGACGGGAGTTCTTCAGGCTCGGTCTCCGCTGCGTTCGATGACTCGAATCTGATCGCGCAGGCGGGGCTGGTCCCGGTGCTGCGGCTGGCCGAGCGGTGCGGGCTGTCCCGGCTGGTGGCCGAGAAGGTGAAGCTGACCGGGGCGAGGAACGGTGCGGGGGCCGCGGCGGACGCCAAGGTCACCAGCGTCGTGGGCGGCATGGTTGCGGGCGCGGACAGTATCGACGACCTGGGCATGTTGCGCCACGGTGCGATGCCTGCCGTGTTCGGCGGTATCCGAGCCCCGTCGACGCTGGGTACGTTCCCGCGTGCGTTCACTCACGGGCATGCTCTTCAACTCCACGCTGTGCACCGCCGTCGAGGCCGGCTGCACCGGCCCCCACCCGGATCCCGCGTGCGGATTCGCAGCTCTACAACGCCGGGGTGATCGCCGCCTGCCGCCGGTCCGGCGCCTACTCCTCGGTCACGACCGGGATGAACCCCTCCATCAAACAGGCCGTCCTCAGCATCCCCAACGAATCCTGGCAGCAGATCAGTTACCCGACCGCGGCGCCCGAACCGGGGGCGTGATGCCGGGGTGACACACCGGACATCCGGTTCCGGTTTTGGCCGACCGCCGAGCGAGCAGGATGGTCCACAATGCGCACGGCGGCAGCCGCTCCAGCGACATCGCCCTGTCCTGTCCGTTCCCAGGAAAGGATGCTTGTGTTCCTGCATTTGTCCATCAGGCCGCCTGTCCCCGCCGTCATTCGGTGAAGAGCGCGCTCTCGGGTCTGCCACGCGCCTTCTGGTGGCTGTGGACGAGCACGTTGGTCAACCGCCTCGGCTCGTTCGTGGCCACCTTCCTGGCCCTGTACCTCACCGCGGTCAAGGGGTACTCGGCGAGTTATGCGGGGCTGGTCGTCGCGCTGTACGGGACCGGGGGCGCTGTCTCCTCGGTGGTCGCCGGAGTCCTCGCCGACCGGGTGGGGCGGCGTCCGACGCTGCTGCTGGCGCAACTTGCCACGGCCACCCTGACCGTCGCCCTGGGCCTGGCCTCCCAGCCGCTGATGATCGCCGGGCTGTCGTGCCTGCTCGGCGCTGCCTCCGGTGCCTCCAGACCCGTTGTCCAGGCGATGATTGCCGACATGGTGCCCGCGGAGGACCGCAGTCGGGCCTTCTCGCTGAACTACTGGGCGATCAACATCGGTTTCGCGGTGGCCTCGGCGTCCGCCGGACTCATCGTCGCGCACGGATACCTGTGGCTCTTCCTCGGCGAGGCGGCGGCAACACTGGCCTGCGCCCTGATTGTTTTCCGGAAGCTGCCGGAAACCAAGCCCGGACCGGCCGCGGAAGGCGAGGGGACGCGGGGAGGCACCGGGCTCGGCAGCGTACTGCGCGACGGGCGTTTCATGGCCGTTGCGGGCCTGACCTTCCTGGTGATCACCATTACCCAGCAGTCGGCCACCGCGCTGCCCATCGCCATGAACCGTGACGGACTGTCCGCCGCCCAGTACGGGTGGGTCATCAGCGGAAACGGGCTACTGATCGTGGTGTTGCAGATCCCGGTCACCCGGCTACTGGCCCGCCCCGACCGGATGCGACTGCTGGTGCTGGCCTCACTGTTGTGCGGTTACGGATTCGGGCTGAACGCGTTCGCGAGTTCCGCTGTCGGGTACTCGCTGGCCCTTGTGGTGTGGACGCTGGCCGAGGTCCTGCACGCGCCAGTGAACATGGACCTGGTCACCAAGCTCTCCCCTGCCCACGCCAAGGGCCGCTACCAAGGTGTCTACACGCTGTCCTGGGCGACTGCCTCGCTGGTGGCGCCACTGCTCGGCGGGGTGGTGATCGACGGCTACGGGCCCGACATGCTGTGGGCGGCCTGCGCCGTCGTCGGCACCCTGGCAGGCGCCGGATACTGGCTTCTCCTGCGCCGTATCCCGGCCGACGACCAACTGCCCCGGAAAGAAGGGGCGCTGGATCCCCTGACGGAAAGCCCCTGACTCAACTGGCCTTTCCCGCTCCCGTACTTCCCGGCGGCGGGGCGGCCGTCTCCCGCCACGGAGATCCTGCTCGTCACTGCCCATCCCCGGAACGTCCCGATGTCCGGTGCCGAGGCACATGTCCCCGGGGAAGCCGAGGGCCGGCCACGAGCGGGCCTGCTACGGCCCGCCCGGGTCACGGGTCATCTGCGACTGCGTCTCGCACCCACCCGACGTTTATCCCTCGGCCCCCTGGAGCACCGGCCGCCGTGGGCACGGACACCAGTGCTCCAGGGGCCGCTACAACTGCTTCTCGAAGAGCAGTGTCGAGAGGCTCGCCTCGGTGGCCGTGCCGGTCTGGTGGTAGCCGTTGCGCCGGCAGAGGGCGAGAGCGGCGTGCTGGTCCTCGGTGGTTTCCAGGACCAGACGGCGGTAGCCGAGTTCGGTGCCGCGTTGCTCCAGGTACTCCAGTGCCAGACCGCCGAAGCCCCGGCCCCGCCACCGGGGATGGACCCGCATCCACTCGATTTTCCCGGTGTCGTCGCCCGCAGCGGGGCGCAGGGCTCCGGTGGCGAGGAGAAAGCCACCGAGGGAGCCGATGACGACATCGCTCCCGTCGTGAAGGTAGCGGGCGGAGAAGTCTTCCAGGTCTTTGTCGCAGGGACCGGCGTGGGCGCCGACCGCGTCGGGCGCGCAGTTGTGCAGGCCGGCAATCGCGGAGATGTCGGTCGGTACGGGCCTGCGTAGTGCCACAGGGCCGGGGCAGCCGCGCGGGGTGATGCGGCGTACGGCGCTGAGGACCGTACCGTGGTCGAACGCGAGCTGAGGCAGCCCGGAAGGAGCAAGCGGCCACCAGCGTGCCTCCGCCGCGTCACTGCCGCCCCGGACGGCGGGGCGCTCCGGCAACAGGCAGGCGTAGGCGAGACTCACATACCGGCCACGCGGGTCGCGGTCCGGAGCCGCGTACCAGGACAGCGGCGTCAGGTCGTACCGCTCCAGCGTCAGCCCGGCCTCCTCGGCGAGTTCCCGGCACGCGGCGGCCTCGGGCGACTCGTCGCGGTCGACCTTGCCACCGGGCAACGCCCAGACTCCCCGGTAGGGTTCCGTACCTCGTTCGACCAGCAGTACGTCCCACCCGTCGGCGCCGGGGGCCAGTACTGCGAGATCCACCGTCAGAACGACGCGGGCTTCTGTGGACATGGTTTCTCCTTGCGTTGTCGGCTGGTTGATTCCGGTCACTCGTAGGATCGGATGGCTCAGGGATGCCCCGTCCTGGCCGGATATCACTGTGATGACACGGGCGGACGGCAAGTGGAACCAGTAAGGAGTGCCCGGTGTGCGGCTGAAGAACCGCCGGGCCGTGAATGCTCTGGAATCTGCTGCCCGCTTGAGTGCCGTCGTGATTTCGGAACCCGTTCCGCCGATGTTCACGTTCCGTCTTCCACGGGTCGGCCGTGGACTTTACCACGAAGGAATATCTGATTTGCAGAGATGCCGTGCAGGTCTCAATCGAGTAATCGGTGCCCGGTAAGTGCCCGCAATTCCCATGGGGCTGTCCATGCACACACAGAACGGGCACGCACTGCGCGGACGAACTTCCGTTCGGGCGGGGGTCGGTACAGGCCACGCGTGCCGGTGCTGCGCTCGTTCGCCGGCCGGTCCGGTTGCGGCCGGGCGCGCGCCGACGCCGACAGGTGTGATTCCGCCTGTGCCCCAGTTCAGTCGGCGAAATGCGCGCTCGTTGCGACTGTGCTGACCGGTTGAGAATCGAGACCGTGCAGTCCGCCGATTAATTCGAGCCATCGAAAGGAATGAGTCGGGGTGGCTGGAATATCTCGCCAGGTGGCCTGTTGGCGTAGGTCGTCCTTTCCGTGGGCGGGCGAATCATGGGCGCGGGGAGCCGGATGCGGTGACCAGTGACAATAGAAGGACGCGCGCGTAGCGCGATCGCGCCAGGGGGGCAAGGGTGAAGTGGAGTGGCGTTCGTCATGTTGGACTTACCGCATTCTCTGTGCGAGCTTGGAAGAGATCTCATCGAGATCACACAGGTCCGCACTCGGTCGAGTTGAGAGAATGTATGTGCCTGAGGAAATTATTCGGTGCACGGCGTGACGAACCGACTTTGAACTATTCCGCTTCGGCAGATATTGATGGATGGCTTGACCCTGAGTCATTTGCCTTCCCGCTCTTAATGGAACGCCCGTTCGGCAGGTGCGACGGTTCCCTTCCGGAGCCAGGAGTGGGGGACCGGTCGCTCGCCGTCCGGCTCTCGGGCGGACAGGGGGCGCGCCCCCTCGGATCCGGACGGAACGTCGGCGACATCCGCACCGTCGTCGACGGTGCAGGACTGCCGGGTACCGGGCTGCCGGCGCAGGGCGAGGCAAGCAGGCAGGTCACCGGCGGTGGGTACACGCGTACCGCGCCGGAAGGCTGCATGGCGGGAGGTCTCTGATGGGCGGCCGGGTCAGCGCGCTGGTCGCGGGGATCGATGACTGGTACGACGACAGCACCCCGCTCATCGAGTTCGGTGAACACACCGTTTCCCGGGGGGAGTTCAGCGCACTCACCCGCCGCGTTGCCGAGCAGCTCTCGGACTCCGGTCTGCGGCAGGGGGATGTCGTCGCGGTGCGTGACTGCGAGGGCTGGCAATGGATTGCCGTCATGCTCGGCATCTGGCGCTCGGGCGGAATCTTCCTGCCACAGACCGCTTCCGAATGGGCACAGCACGCCCCCCGACCATGCCTGACGGTGCATTGCTCAGCGCCCGGAGGCCCGGCCGTGGTGGGCCGCGCGGAAGCCGGTGCGACCCGGCTCACGGACGGGACCGCCTACCTGCTGCCCACCTCCGGCAGCACCGGCCGTTCCAAGTGGATCCAGGGCACCCTGCACGGGCTGGACCACTTTGTCGCCTGGGAGATCCAGGAACTGCAGGCGGGACAGGGCGACATCTGCGCCCAGCTGACCGCACCGACGTTCGACCCCGTCCTGCGCGAGGTGCTGGTGCCACTTGTCGCGGGCGCCCGCCTCGCGGTGCCCCCGGACCGGAGCGGACTCGTACGCTCATCAGCCGCGGTGGACTGGCTGGCCCGTACCGGGGTGACCCTGGTGCACGCCGTTCCCACGCTCGCCCGGCTATGGTGCTCCGGGAACTCGCGCACCGAACTGCCCTCGCTGCGCGCCCTCCTCCTGGCGGGTGAGCCTCTGTACGAAGGCGACCTGCATGCTTGGGCAGACCGCTTCGGGACCGGCGCCACCCTCTACAACCTCTACGGCCCCTCCGAGACGACGCTCGCCAAGTGCGCCCAGCGCATTGATCTGACCCTCATCAAAGAGGTCGTTTCCGAAGGCAAGGTAGCTGTGGGACCGCCCCTCCCGGAGTGCGAGGTCCTGGTGGCCGACGGCGACCGCAGGTGTGACCCGTACGAGGTGGGGGAGGTGTTGATCCGTACTCCGCACGCCTCCAACGGCTACTGGAACATGCCGGACCTGAACGGGGAGCGGTTCGTCCGGAACCCCTTCGCGGAGGAGGATCCGCTGCGCATCTTCCGGACCCGTGACCTCGGTTACCAACTGCCCGACGGCAGGCTGGTCGTCGAGGGCAGGATCGACGGCGAGTACAAGTTCCGCGGCATCCGCGTCGACCTCGGCCTCATCGAGGATGCGATCCGGCGGGTACCGGGCGTGCGGGACGCCGGGGTCAAGGTGGCGACTCCTCCGGCCGGTCCAGCCGTCCTCGCCGCGTATGTGGTGACGGACCGACCGGTGCAGGACATCGCCCACGAGCTGCCCACAGATCTGGAAGGCCCTCGGCCCGGCGCCTGGAAAGCCGTGGCGGAGCTACCCAGGACCCACTCCGGAAAGCTGCAACGGAACGCCCTGCCCGCCCTGGTCGTCGGCGAAGGAACTACTGACGACACGGCGGATCAGGACCCGTCGGTGCGCACCCTCCTGGGCATCTGGCGCGAGGTCATGCCACTCGCGCCGGGCCTCGGCGCACACTCCTCCTTCACCGACGCGGGCGGCCAGTCCATCGAAGCCGTCCAGGCGCTGACCAGAATCGAGGACGAGTTCGGTACCACCCTGGAACTCCGTGACATCTTGGACCTCCAGACGCCGTACCGGATCGCCGCGCGCATTGGCGGCCAGGGGGTTCCGCACCGGTCCAGGACCCGGCTCGGCTCCGTGCCGGCTGTCGGCCCCCAGTTGCTCACCGGCGCACAGGAGCGGTTCTGGGAGTGGATCGGATGCGACAGCGAACCCGTGCGGTTCCAGTTCCTGTGGGCGGCGCGACTCACCGGGCAGGTGGACACCGCACGTCTGGCAGAGGCCGCCGACACCGTACTGCGCAGCGCCGACGGCCAGTGGCTGGCCTTCTCCGGCTCCGGCTCCCAGGTACGCCAGTCCTCGGTCACGCCGCACCCGGCAGTCGAGGTGGTACGTCCCCCGAAGGACGCCGATCCGCGCATCTGGTGCCGGACCGACGCCGAACGGCTCGCCGTGCAGCCCTTTGCCTTCGGCACCGAACCCCTCATGCGCGTACGCATCTACCCTCTCGGGCCCGACGAGACAGCACTGGTGCTCGTCAACCACGTCCTGGCCTCCGACGGTTGGACGAAGGAGCAGTATCTGCGGCAGATCTCCGCGGCCTACGCGGGCGAAGAGCCGGGCGAGACACTGCAGTTCTCGGCCTACGCAGCCTGGGAGGCAGAGCAGCGATCCCAGTGGCCGGACCGATCCGGTTACTGGTACGACCGCCTGCAGCAGCTGACCGCGATGCGGCTCCCCTGGCGGTCCGGAGCCGGGAACAACCAGCTGAACCACGCCCTGCGCACCGTCTCGTGGAGCCTGGACCGCGAGGAGTCCCAGGCACTGCGGGCGGCATGCGCCGCTGCCGGAACCACGCTGCCTTCCGCCATCGCCGCCGCTCTGATCCGGGCGCTCCAGGAATGGACGGGCCAGCAGGAGGGGCAGTTGCTGCTGTCGAACGCCAAGCGACCCGACCCGTGCCTGAACAGCACCCTGGGATGTTTCACCGACTCGACCGTGCTGCCCTACGGAGCACTGCCCGAAGCGCCGGCGGCGGCGGCCCGTGCCGTCGGTGACGAGATCGGCACGGCGCTCCAGCAGTCCCAGCCGTCCTTTCTCTGGCTGCTGCGCCGCTACCGCCCGGACCTCGACCCGCATCATCCCCGAACGTTCCCCGTCATCTTCGCGCCGCAGTCGGACTACTCAACTGCGGTGAACCTGCCAGGTGTACGCGCGAATGCGCTGGACTGGGGCGAACGACTGTGGATGTGGCCGCTGGAGGTCTATCCGGTCGTCACCGGTCCGGAGATCCACTTCCATCTCCATCACGCCACCGAGTACTTCGACCACGACCGAGTCCGGGAGCTGGCCGCCGCACTGCGCGCGGAGCTCACCAGACTGGCGGCCGACCCGGCCCCGGAGCACCCCACAGCCCACTGACCGGCCGGGAACTGACGCCCACGCGGACAACGTCACCGGCCTGCCCGCTCGGCGGGGCCTCCGTCCCTCCCGCTGAGATCATCTCGCCCCTTCCGGAGGTGAAGCCCGTCACCTGAGCTCTCGAACCGATCGTCCCCGTCCGAGCCGCACGTCAGAACAGAAAGGCATCCGCCATGACCATCGCCGATTGGCTCCAGGAGAACGTCACCGAGGACAAACGAGCTCTCGACTGGTTCCGCGCTCCCGAGTGCGAGGACCGCATCATTCGTGGCTACAAGGAATTACTGAGTGGATACGAGACCGACCCGTCCACCATCCTCAAGACGACCTGCCTCGTGGACGACGAGCACCAGGGCGTCGTCCGCGTCCACGACATCAACTACTTCTCCATCTGCGCCCACCACTTCCTGCCGTTCTACGGGAAGATCGACATCGCGTACGTGCCCGGCAGCCGCATCCTGGGGCTGGGCAAGTTTCCTCGGCTGGTGACGGCGTACGCGCGCCGTTTCCAGATCCAGGAGCATCTGGTACGGGACATCGCGCAGGAGATAATGGGGTCCGGTGACGCCCGTGCCGTGCTGGTGAAGTCGACGGGCCGGCACATGTGCATGTGCAGCCGGGGCCCCTCCGACCACACCGTGGTGACCGACACGAGCTGGGCCGCGGGCGACCCCGAGGTCCTGGCCCGGTACGGCGTTTCCTGAACCAGGTGAGCGTAGGCGCCCGTTGGTGCTCAGCGCCGACAGGTTCGTCCTTCGCTCGGGCGGCCGGTCTGCCGCCCGGCCGGTCCTGGGGACCGAGTCGGCGGTTGACCGGCCAACAGGCAGGCGTCGTGTGACGTAGCCCGCGGGGAAGACCTGGACGATCAGCTGACGGCCGGTGCCAGGTGCCGGCCGTCATACGGAAGCGCCCGGCGCGGCCGGGCGCTGGTCGGCCAGGTCTTCCCCGCGCCGCTTCCGGAACCTGAACGGGCTGTCGCGGGTCCGTATCGCAGCTCTCCTGAACCTGGGGGTATACAGGGCCGCACACTCCGTGCCGGTGTGTGCCTCCGGTGGTCCACGCACACATCCGCAGACCATGACCGACCCGCAGGCGGCCGGGTCTCGCCTCTGCCACACCCCGCGGTGTGGCAGAGGCGAGACCCGGCCAAGCAGTGCGGGGGCCTTCTCCCCGGGGTGCCGGGCCCCTGGGGCGACCGCGCAGGAGTGGTGAGGGCGGTGCCGGTCAGGCAGTGAACAACGCAGCCGGGCTTGCAGCGGCCGGACCGAGAGTCGAGACCGAAGAGAAAGGCCATTCATGAGCACGCTGGTTTTCGTCGAATCCTCCTATACAGGGGCGGGCGCCGACTGTGCCCGGATCGCCCTGGAGTCGGGCCACGAGGTTGTCCTGGTGTGCCGCGACGCGATCCCGTACGCGTTCGCACGGGAGTTGGGCCTGCGCATCGTCACGTGCGACACGACGGATCCCAGCGCCGTCACCGCCGTCCTCGCGGACCTCCCCGATGTGCGGGCGGTCGGCACCACCGACGATTACTCGGGCGCCGTCGTCGCAGCCGTGGCCGAGCGGCTGGGCCTGCCGGGGCCGTCCCCGTCGGTGGCCCGGGCCTGCCGGGACAAGCACGCGCTACGGTGTGCCCTGCCTGCGGACCTGAGCCCCGATTGGCGGTACGCCACCAACCCGGAAGAGGCCGTGGCCGCCGCGCGGGAGGTGGGCTATCCGGTGGTGGCGAAGCCCACCAACCTCACCGGCAGCGCCCTCGTGGCGGTCCGCCGCAGTGACGACGAGGTCCGGGCCCACGCGAAGGCGGCCTTTGCAGAGGAGGCCACCCGGGACACTCCCCGGGTGGCGGGGCTCCTCATCGAGGACTTCGTGGACGGGCCGGAGTTCAGCGTCGAGTTCATGGACGGCGCCGTCATCGGTCTCACCGGGAAACACCTGGTGCCGGGCCCCGGCTTCATCGAGCTGGGCCATGACTTCCCGGCGAGGGTGAAGGACGATCTCGCGGCTGTGGTACTGGACGCTGCCGGACGGGCTGCCGCAGAGCTCGGTCTGAACTGGGGCCCGGCCCACATGGAGATGCGGTACGGCCCCAACGGCCCGGTGGTCATCGAAGTCAATGCGCGTATCCCCGGCGACCGCATTCCCCGCCTCATCGAGCTGACCACCGGCTTCTCCTTCGCCGAGTCATACGTGCGGCGACTGCTCGGTGAGCCTCTCCCCGCACCCCGCACCCCGATCGGCCGCGCTGCGTCAATTCGCATGTGGTGTCTGCCGGGAGAGGGGGTTCTCCAGGAGATCAGCGGGGTCGACGAGGCGACGAAGGTCCCCGGTGTCCAGGATCTGGAGTTCCGCGGGGTCGTCGGACGCCGCTACACGCCCAAGACTTCCAATCTGGACCGGATCGGCCATGTCATCACCTGCGCGGACACGGCGGAGGAGGCGGTGGCGGCGGCAGAGACGGCGCTCGCCGAGGTGCGGACCACCTGGGGCGCGTAAGCCATGCGAGGTCCAGTACGCAGGCATTGACGTTGCCGTGCTGGTGGGTTCCCTTTTGTCGTGGATTCGTAACGGAGCGAGCGGGGTGCAACGGGCGGGGTGGCCAGCTCATCTGGGTAGTCAGCAAGGCGCACCGGGTGCCTTCGCGAAGGGGTTGGGTCTCACCATGTGGGAGAGATCCATGGAAGGGAAGTCCATGACCAGGACGAAGAAGACCGGGTTGAAGGCGCGGGGCGGCCGGGTGGCTGTGATCGGTGCGCTGGGTCTGGCCTCAGTGACTCTGGCCGCGGCGCCGGCGTTCGCCAAGGGCACTGTGGAGATCACGGCGCCGCACACTGCCCAGGTCGGCAAGACCATCACGGTCAAGGCGCACGGCGGTGACGACAGCGCCGGCTACTTGCATCAGCTGTGCCTGGAGGAGAACGGCTTCGGCGAGGGGTGGCACCAGGAGACCTGCAGCGCCGCGGTCGAGGGCGATGCGCGGGTCACTGCACATGGCACCTCCGCGCGCCGCGGCAACCTGCGATTCCGTGCGGTGCTGTACGGCTTGACCAGCACGCACGACAAGAATCCCGTGCGCTTGCACGCCTCTGACGTGGTGACGGTGCACGTCCGCTGAGCAGCAGGGCGGCCGTGGACAGCCGGCACGCCCACTGCCCACGGCCGCGCGGTGCAGCACCTGTTTTGCGATGTCGTCCTTCGGAGTCCGATCGTTCCTCTTTGCGGGAAGTTGCGGGAAGTTGCGGGCAGTTGTTCTGCATGGTGGCACCGCTGCCACGAACGCTTGACCGGCAGCGATGCCGCAACAACACCCCATCGAGCGACGGCAATCCGGGCATAGAGTCGCGTACATCAGGTGTTCACCGGGGTCTCCCGGAGGCATCTCGCCTCTCTGGTTGAGGAGTTGGCAGGAGAGTGGCAGGCCGTGGTCGAGGGGCGTCGTCACGAAGCTCGCGGCGGGGCCAGGAAGCGTTTCGCGTACGCCCAGGCCGAGGGCATCGAGCTGCGGTTGGACGCCACCGAGGTCCAGGTGCGTCGGCGCCCCGGCTGCCGCGGCGAGCGCCGTGAGTTCGCCTCTGGCAAGAAGAAACAGAACACGATGAAGGCCAACGAAGGTATCGGCACCTGTTTCCGGCACTTCCGCGACGCGGAAGTCCTCCTGGACGACGGCTACCTCGGGCTCCGCCGCGATCATCCCGCCCAGGCGGCGACCCCGGCCAGGCGGTGACCCCGCCCAGGGAAGGGAAACAAGATCAGCCCGCCCGAGGTCCCCGAAGCCGGCCTACGAGCCCGGCACATGGAACGCGCGTAGAAAGCGCACAACACTCATTGCCGCCCCACCTGCTGTCGGCGTGCTGCCTCACAACCAGCCGCGGCGGGCCGCGATCACTCCGGCCTGGAAGCGGTTGGCGGCTCCGAGGAGGTCGTGCAGGCGGCTGATGCGGCGGCGCATGGTGCGGACGGACCAGCCGAGCTGGCGGGCTATCGCCTCGTCCTTGAGGCCGCTGACCAGGAGGGTGAGGACGAGTCGGTCCTCCTCGCCGAGGGGATCCTCGGCGGGGGCGTTGAGCGGCAGGGCCTGCTTCCAGCACATTTCCCAGTAGCTGGTGAGGGCATCGAGCAGCGTGGACGGGCGGATCACCGCAGCACGGACGCCGTTGAGGTCGAGGGAGAGCGGCATCAGGGCGAGCTTGCGGTCGGCGATGGCGAGTTTGATGCCCAGGCCGGGCATGACGCGGGCCTGTTCGCCGTGCCGGACCAGCTCGCGGATGTCGTCGAGGACGCCCGGCCATTCCAAGGCCTCGGGAGCGTAGACCGCGCGGTACCGTACGCCGCGGCCGAGCGCCGACGCCTCCACCGGGTTGGAGGTGGTCAGGGCGTACGGCGGCCGGTCCAACGTCATCACGTCCTCGTGGGCCTCCTGTTGAAGGCGGACGAACCAGCGGCCGAGCGCCTCACTGCCGGTGGTGATCTCCACCTCGTCCTCATACGTCGCGCCGGTGCGCGCGGCGGCGAAGAGCCGGGACAGTTCGTCGGCCGCCGAACGGACCCGCTCCAGCTCATTGCTTCTGGCCCGCACCAGCGCCTCGACAGCGGCGCCCGGCTCGATCGCGGCGTACCGGCGGCGGGAACCGGCGAGCCGGCCGACCAGCCCGTGGTCGCGGAGCCGGTCCAGCGCCCTGACGACGCGCTCGGCCGAACAGCCGAGATCCGCGGTGAGTTCGGCGGGCGCCGCCGTCCGCCGGGTCAGGACGGCGCGGTAGACGCTCTCGTCGAACGGATCGATGCCTGCCGCCGTGAGTTGCGGTGTCTCGGGAGTCATGGACGGATGGTGGCCCAGTTGTGCCAGCGACAGCAATGGGCCACGAAGATCAGTTGTGCGGCAAGTGCCCTCACCGCTAAGACCTTTACGCATGGCAATGAAGTCACGAAGATCGCGTCATGCCGCCCTCGCCGCCGTGGTTCTCGCCAGTACGCTGGCGGCGATACCGGCTGCCGCCGACGCGTCCACGCCCGACCCGTCGCAACGAGTGCTCGTCGAACTCTCCGGGAAACCCGCGGTCACCGCCGCACCCGGTGGATCGCTGCTCTCCGCCGAGGCCGCCCGTGGCGTCGGTCCAGCCCTCCGCGCACTCGACGCGCGGCAGGAGACGTTCCTCGGCTCGGCGAAGAGCGCCGGGCTGCACCCTTCGGCCACCCGCAAACTGGGTCTGCTCGTCGACGCCGTGGCAATGACGGTGCCCGCGTCCGAGGTGGGGCGGCTGTCGTCGCTGCCGGGCGTCACCGCCGTCCGCCCCGACACCCGGGTACTGACGAAGACGGACGTGAGCGTGCCGCTGATCGGAGCCCCCGGCGTCTGGCAGCGCAAGGACCCGGCCGGAATCCGCGTCACCGGCAAGGGGATCACCGTCGCGGTCCTGGACAGCGGCGTGGACTACAGCCACCCCGACCTGGGCGGCGGACTCGGCAAGGGGCACAAGGTCGTTGGCGGGCACGACTTCGTCAACAACGACGAGGATCCGATGGACGACAACGGCCACGGAACCCATGTCGCCGGCATCATCGCCGGCAAGGCAGCCGAGAAGGGCGGCGTCACCGGCGTGGCGCCCGACGCGAATCTGCTGGCCTACAAGGTGATGGATGCCGACGGCTCCGGCTACACCTCGGACATCATCGCGGGAATCGAGGCGGCCTCCGATCCGGCCAACCCGCACCGCGCCGATGTCATCAACATGAGCCTCGGCGGTCCCGGCGACGGAACCGACCCGCTGGGCCGTGCCGCGACCGCGGCCGTACGAGCCGGTGTGGTCGTGGTGGCCGCGGCCGGCAACGACGGACCGGGCGCGGGTACGGTCAGCAGCCCCGGCACGGCCGACGGTGTGGTCTCGGTCGGCGCGTCGACAAGCAATGTCCGGCTGCCCAGCGCCTATCTGGCGGGCAGGAAACCCGAGCTGATCCAGAGCTACCGCGGGATCCTGTCGGCGAACCCGCCGGAGCAGCCCGTCACGGCGCCGCTCGTCGATGTCGGCGAGGGCACCGCCGAGGACTGGAAGCGGGTCGGCGACGTACGTGGAAAGATCGTACGGGCGCAGATGCTCGTCGCGGCCGATGCCCAGTACCTGACGGCGAGCGCCGTGGAGTGGGCGCAGGAGGCGGAGAAGCGCGGTGCGATCGCCGTGCTGGCCGGGCTGCCCTCCAGCGACGGCCCGGTGTTCGCCGCCGGAGCGCCGGGCGAGGTCCGGCCGCCGGAGGTGAACCCCGAGCGGGGAGTGGCCCAGGCTCCGGCATCGCCCGCGCGGATCGACGCCTCCGGCGACTCGCTGCGGATGGACCACCTGGTGGTCATGGGCATCGACCCGACCCAGTACACGGAGCTGAGCACCCGGCTCGCTGCCGGGAAGGTGTCGGTGACGCTACGGGGCACCGACACCACCGACCAGATCGCCTCGTTCTCCTCACGCGGCCCCGCACCGGACTTCGGCCTGAAACCCGACCTGGTCGCGCCGGGCGTGGAGATCCGCTCCACCATTCCCAAGTCGCTGTACGGGCCCGGCCAGTACCGCATGTCGGGCACGTCGATGGCGGCCCCGCACGTCGCCGGCGCCGCGGCCCTGCTGCGCCAGCTGCACCCCGACCAGGCGCCCGCCGAGATCAGGTCCGAGCTGATCGGAACCGCGAAGCCGCTGAGCGGCACCGGGCCCACGACACAGGGATCGGGCCGGCTCGATGTGGCCTCGGCCGCCTCGGCCACGGTCAGCGCCTCACCGGCGTCGGTGTCGTTCGGGCTCGCCGATCTGTCCCGGCGTCACGTCGGCGGCATCGCTGAGGTGACGCTGCGGAACTCCGGCAAGCGCCCGGTCACGACCTCGCTGCGGACCGACGGACCGGCCACGGTCTCGCCGAAGCGGGTCACCGTACCGCCCGGGAGGACCGCGACCGTCACGGTCTCGCTGCGCGTCGCCCGGCCGGCCGCCGACACCGGGATCAGCGGCCGTCTCACGGCGACCCCCGACCAGGGACCGGTGATCGGGGTGCCCTATCTGCTCGCCGTCCGGCATCTGGCCGTCCAGGCCGCGCCCGACCCGAGCGACGGTCACTCGACCGTGCGCATCGCCCCGCCGACCCACCTGGCCGCACCGCCGGTCGTCACCGTCACCCCGCCGCGCGGCAAAGCCGTCGAGTACGCTTCCACCCTCGATCCCGCCAACGGCTACTACCGGGCAGAGGTGACCGGCAGCGTGGCCGGCGCCTACCGGGTCTCGGTACGTGGCACCGACGGCACCGGACAGCGGCTCACCGGCGCCGGCGCCTTCGAGGTCACCCCGGTCGACAGCCGCAGGGATCGCTGGCAGCCGGTCGGCCCCAACAGTGAGGCTGGTTCCGTCGCCCTCTCGCGGAGCCGGCCGAAGCAGGCCGTCCTCACCCAGTACCAGAAGGCGGCTCCCTGGCTGACCACCGACAACGGCGTCTCCTGGCGCCAGTTGGGACGGCTGCCGGTCGCGGACGGCACGGGGCCGCTCGTGGTGGACGCGGGAAATCCCGACCGCTGGTGGTACGCCGTGAACAGCGTCCACGACGGCAGCCGCCGGGGCACTCTCCTGCGTACCGATGACAACGGCCGCACCTGGCGCACACTCGACGTCCCGGACACCCGCGTCGCGGCGCTCGCCGCCGATGAACGGACCCGCACCCTGGTCGCGGTCACCTCGGACGCACTGCTGGTCAGCACGGACGCGGGCGACCACTGGACGACGTATCCGACCGGTGTCACCGGCACCGTCACCGCCGCCGCCGTCACCGGTGACACCCTCTACCTGACGACCAGTCACGGCGTCTGGGTACGCTCCGGCATCGGCTCGGGCACCCCCGGCGACGCACGCCTGCTCCTCGACGAGTCCGGCGGAACCGTCGGCGGGATGGCCGCCGACGCCTCGGTCGTGGCGGTGTACGTCCCGGGCAGGGGAGTTGTCGGCTCCCGTGACAGCGGGAAGACCTGGACCACCTTGCTGTCCATGGCTGAAGGCGGCCTCGACCTGACCGCCTCGGGTGGCGACCTGTACCTGAGCACGGTGTCCGGCAAGGGCCGTCTCAGCCGCGACCACGGGCAGACGTGGACCGAGGTCGCCGTGCCGTCGCGCGCGGCGCTGCCGATGGACTACGACCGCTGGGCCGACGGCTCCGTCACCGTCTCCAGCGAGCAGGACGGTCTCTACCGGGGTGCCGCGGACGGCACCGGATACCGACGGATCGGCGTCCAGGGACTGACCGTCAACGATCTCGCGGTCAGTGACGGCCAGCTGCTCGCCGCCACCGAGAGCGCGGTCTACCGCACCGCCCTTCCCGTCGCGAGCCCGGAATGGGGCCGGTCGGGCGGCGAGGGCAAGAGGGGCGTCGGCGTCCCGCAGCTCTCCGTGCCGGCCAAGGACCCGAAGGTGGTCTGGAAGGTACGGCGCACCGGGTACGGCGCGTTCACCGTCGAGCGCAGCGGCGATGGCGGTGCCACCTGGGAGAAGAGGGGAAGTTCGGCGGAGGTGCCGACGGCGCTCCTGGTTCACCCCGCCGATCCGGACCGGGTCGTGGTCAGCTTCCAAAGCCTCCAGGGACCTGGGCTGTTCGCCACCAGCGACGGTGGCGCGACGTGGAAGAACCTCTACCACGAGCGTTCCTTCGACACCATCGTGGGCGACCCCGCGAACCCGCTGCGCCTGTGGCTCGGGAACACCGCCGGTCTCTACCGGTCCGACGACGGCGGGGTAACGGTCACCAAGGTCGCCGAAGGCCCGGTGACCGCGATCGAACTCGACGGACGGCGTCTCGTCATCGGTGGCGAGAACGTCCGCGTCAGCACCGACGGCGGCCGGACCTTCCGCACCGCGGACACCGGCGCTCTCGCGATCCATGTCTCCGATCTGCTGCGGGTCAAGGACACGCTCTACGCGGCCACCACCAGTTCCGGGGCCAGCGGCCTCCTGCAAGGCGGCCGTGGCGTACTGCGCAGCACCGACCACGGTCTGAGCTGGCACAACATCTCCACCGGCCTGCAGAACACCGACACCACCAAACTGGCCGCAGGCCCCGAAGGCCGCACACTCTACGTCGGCACCGTCGACGGCGGCGTGCACCGTCTCAACCTGCGCCACTGATCGCTACGGACAGGGCGCCCGGACGGTTTCTCTGTCGGGGCGCCCTGTCCATGCGTTGACACGACCAGCAGATCAGCGATCCTTTCGCTCAGCCGCTCCGGGCCTCACCCGCACTTCCCGGCTCCATCGTGGGGAGTGGTCACAGCGGGCGATGCCGCGGTGCGAATCGGGGTAGGGCACGGGCGTTGGCGGTTCGCCGCCGTGCCCTACGCCCCGGACCACCTCGGCTCAGCCGAGCGCGTCCATCAGGGCGGTGACGTAGGCGTCCAGCCGCTCTTCCACGACGCGCGTCGTCAGCTCTTTCCTCCCGGCTTCCCGCCATGGCCGCCCCACCGACTGCACTTCTTCCGAGAACGCCAGCGCGTCCCGCACCCACCAGTACAGCCGCTCGCTCGCGGCTGCGGCCAGCACCCCGCCGGCCTCCTCGTACGCCTCAGCGAACCGCAGACCCCACGCCGGGCCGTGCAGCAGCGCGAGATTGGTGGAGCAGTGCGCCACATCGAGATCCGCCGGGCCCCAGGAGGTCTGTACCCAGTCGACGACCCCGGTGATCCGGGGAACTGCCGGGCCGGGGAGCGGCACGTCGAACAGCACGTTGCCGGGTTGGAAGTCCCGGTGCAGGAATCGCCCCTCGTACGGCGGCGCGGGCTCGCGGATCACGTCGATCGCCGCAGCCCATGCCGCCGCGTCGGCGTCCTTCGGCGTCACGACGGTGTCGGCAGTCGTCAACGCCACGTACTCGCGGGGCCGCTCGGCGGGTCGCAACGCGTGGATCGCCACCAGTTGACGGGCCAGCAGAGGGACCCGCGCCTCCACTCCCTCGTCATCGAGGACCGTCCGGCCCGTCAGATGTGTCATCAGGAGCGACGGATACTCGCAATGCGCGGCGGTCGGATCAGCCGCGACCAGTCCAGGAGCCGACACGCCTGCCCCCGCGAGCAGGGGCAGGACACCGGCCTCCGTTTTCAGCAGGTCCTCGGCGTGCTCCACGAAGAACGGGTCGACGAAGGTCCGCAGCACCAGGTCACGGGTGCCTCCTTCCCCCGTGCCGATGGTCAGCCGCCGCATTTCGGCGGTGATACCGCCGTGCAGCGCTTCGGTTCCGACGATCCGTTCGCCGGCCTTCAGGTACCGGCTCACCCAAGCCAGGGTCAACGGTCGGACAGCCGCAGCCTCATCGTGGTCGGTCACCGTGCCACCCCATCATCCGGACGACGGCGCGCGCAAAAGCTTTTCACCGGAGGCGATGCCCACTCTGCTCTCTTCCTCGCCCATGCCCAGATGGCTCGCCGGGCGGGCGCCGGTCCGTCCGGCCCGCTACCCGTTGGCCGGGGGGCCAGGCGCCCCCGCCCGCAGTCCGTCCATGACCAGATCCAGCAGCCGTCCCGCTCGGGCCTGCCAGTCGGTGTGCGGGTCGACCAGCCACAGGCCCGCGATCGCCAGCATGAAGTCGTCGGGCGTGAGGCCGGGGCGGACGGTGCCCGCCTGCTCGTTCGCGTCGAGCAGCAGCGTGACCGCCTCCGTCAGTGGGCCGTGCGCCAGGTTTTTCAGGGTGCCGCGCGCGGTGGTCGCCTCACGCAGCGCGTCCGCCAGGCCTGCTTTGGCCATCGCGTATTGCGCGAGCCGGTCCATCCACTCGCGCAGCGCTTCCTCCGGCGGCCGCGTGCAGAGCAACTGGGCCGCCGTCTCGGCGACCTGCTGCACCTCGTACCGGTACACCTCCAGGACGAGCGCCTCCCTGCTGGGGAAGTTGCGGTAGAACGTGCCCTGTCCGACGCCCGCTTTCCGCGCGATCGAGCTCAGGGGCGCGTCCGCCGAGTGCGTCAGCTCGGCCAGGGCCACCTCGAGGATGCGCTCGCGATTGCGCTGCGCGTCCGAGCGGAGCGTGGCCTGCTTCTTCGGCTGCCGCACGCGTCCTCCTTCGGCCGTGGTGAAAAACGTCCTTGCTGAGCGGACAGTTGTCCACTACGTTCGTAGACCGCAGCGGACAGATGTCCGCTTCGGCTCGGTCCACCATAGCGGCGTCAGCGGCCGGCCCGACGCCGTTCCCCCCGCCGCCGTACGTACTCGCGCTGATTCGCCTCGCACCGGATATGCGAAAGAAGGCTGTTCATGGCCCCAGCGGGCATCTCCACGTCCAGCTCGATCACCTTGCACGTCAACGGAGAGAAGTACACGCTGCCCGTCGATCACCGCACCACCCTGCTCGACGCCCTGCGCGAGCGGCTCGATCTGACCGGCACGAAGAAGGGATGCGACCAGGGGCAGTGCGGTGCCTGCACCGTTCTCGTCGACGGGCGCCGGGCCGTGTCCTGTCTGCAGCTCGCGGTCGCCGCAGAGGGGCGCGAGATCACCACCATCGAGGGCGTCGCGGACGGCGACGAACTGCACCCCGTACAGCAGGCGTTCGTCGAACTCGACGGGTTCCAGTGCGGCTACTGCACCCCCGGCCAGATCTGTTCGGCCCTCGGTGTGCTGCGGGAGCACGCTGCCGGCTGGCCGAGTGCCGCGACCGAGGACGTCCGGCCCGAGGCCGGACCGCCGGCTCTTACGCCTGAGGAGATCCGCGAACGGATGAGCGGCAACCTGTGCCGCTGCGGTGCGTACGTGTCGATCGTGCGGGCCGTCACGCAGGCCGCCGAACGTGCGAAGGAGCAAGTGGCGTGAAGGAGTTCGGATACGAGAGGGCGATCGACGTGCCGGGTGCCGTGGCGCTACTCGGCGCGGACCCCGAGGCACGCTTCCTCGGCGGCGGCACCAATCTCGTCGACCTGATGAGGGCGGGGGTGGAACGCCCCGGACGCCTGGTCGACGTACGCGAACTGCCCCTGGACCGCGTAGAGCCGACGAAGGACGGCGGGCTGCGGATCGGGGCCACCGTCACCAACAGCGACCTCGCCGCGCACCCCGAAGTGCGCCGCCGCTACCCGGCGTTGGCGCAGGCCGTGCTCGCCGGGGCGTCCGGGCAGCTGCGCAATATGGCGACCGTCGGCGGGAATCTGCTGCAGCGCACCCGCTGCGGCTACTTCACCGACGTCAGCAAACCGTGCAACAAACGGGACCCCGGCAGTGGCTGCCCCGCCGTCGCGGGCGAGCACCACAACCACGCGATCCTCGGCGCGAGCGAGGCATGCGTGGCCGTGCACCCGTCCGACATGGGCGTCGCGCTCACAGCGTTCGACGCCGTCGTGCACTTCCGAACCGCCGACGGGGAAGGCGAGGTGGCGCTCGACGACCTCTACCGGCCCGTGGGCGACACCCCGCACCTGGAGACCACGCTGCCGGCCGGCGCACTCATCACCGGGGTTGCTCTGCCGTCCGCACCCCTTGCCGCCGGCTCCCGCTACCGCAAGGTCCGCGAGCGCGCCTCGTACGCCTTCGCCATCGGGTCCGTCGCCGCTGCCCTCGACGTCCGTGACGGCGTCGTACGGGACGTGCGGCTGGCCTTCGGCGCGGTCGCGTCCCGGCCGTGGCGGGCCCGCACCGCGGAGCGCGCGCTGATCGGCTCGCCCGCGGACGGGGCGGCGTTCACGGCCGCGGCCGACGCCGAGCTCGCGGCGGCCAGGCCGCTGCCGCACAACGCGTACAAGGTGCCACTGATGCGCAACCTCGTCGTGGCACTGCTCACCGAACTGAACGAGGAGGCGCCCCGGTGACCACAGCGACAACGGCGACGACGGCGACGACGGCGTCCACCGCGGCGCAGCCGCACGCGGTGGGTGTCGCGCACACCCGCATCGAAGCACGCGACAAGGTCACCGGCGCCGCCCGCTACGCGGGCGAGATCCCCTTCACCGAACTCGCGCACGGCTGGCTGGTGCTGTCGACCGTGGCGCGCGGCAGCGTCCGCTCGATCGGCGAGGACGCGGTCCGCGCCCTGCCCGGGGTGCTCAGCGTCCTGCACCACGGGAACGCGCCGCGCGTCAAGGACGACGTCATCGGCGCGCTCGGCCGGCCCGACCCGATCGTCGAGGTCTTCCAGCACGACCGGGTGCCGCACGCGGGCTGGCCCGTCGCGCTGGTCGTCGCCGAAACGTCCGAACAGGCCAGGGAGGCCGCCGAGGCGCTCGTCGTCGAGTACGACGAGGAGCCGCACGACATCGCCTTCCACGCCGACAGGCCAGGTATCTACACCCCGCAGGACATGGAGGCCACCAAGGGCGACCTGGACACCCAACTCGCCGCCTCCGACGTGGTGGTGGACGCCGCGTACACCACGCCCGAGCAGCACCACACGGCCATGGAACCGCACGCGGTGACGGCGCGCTGGCACGACGGGCGCCTGCAGGTCTTCGACTCCAACCAGGGCAGCAAGTGGATCGCCGACGACCTCGCCGGCCTGTTCTCCCTCGACCCCGCTGCCGTCCACGTACGCTCCGAACACGTCGGCGGCGCCTTCGGCTCCAAAGGGCTGCGTGCGCACCACGTGGCCGCGGTGATGGCCGCGACCGAACTGCACCGGCCGGTGCGTGTGGTGTTGACCCGGCGTCAGGTGTTCGCCACCACCGGGTACCGCAGCCCCACCGTGCAGCGCGTGCGGCTCGGCGCCGACCCGGACGGGCGGCTGCGTGCCTTCGGGCACGAGAACCTGAACCTCACCTCGAACCTGCGCGAGTTCGTCGAGGGGAGTGCCGCGTTCGGGCGCACCATGTACGACGCCGACGCCCACCACACCGTCAACCGGGTCGTGCCCGTGGACGTCGCGACGCCCACGTGGATGCGGGCGCCCGGCGAGGCGCCGGGCTCGTTCGCCGTGGAGTCGGCGCTCGACGAACTCGCCGAACGGCTCGGCATGGACCCGATCGCCCTGCGCGCCCGCAACGAACCGGCGGTAGGGCCCATGTCGGGCCTGCCGTTCAGCAGCCGCCGTCTCATCGGCTGCTTCGAGGACGGCGCGAGCCGCTTCGGCTGGGCGGACCGCGACCCGCGCCCGCGGATGCGCCGCGACGGCCGCTGGCTCCTGGGCACCGGTACGGCCGCCTCCACGTTCCCCGCCGGTGCGGTCCCTTCCACGGCGTCCGTGACCGCCGAACCGGACGGCACCTTCACCGTCAGGATCACCGCGGCCGACGTCGGTACCGGTGCCCGCACGGCTCTGACCCTCATCGCCGCGGACGCGCTCGACGTGACGCCCGAGCGGGTGCGGGTGCGGATCGCCGACAGCGACTTCGGGCCCGCCTGGGTCGCGGGCGGCTCCATGGGCACGCGATCCTGGGGCTGGGCCGTCATAGCAGCCGCCCGCGACCTGCGCGAACGCCTGCCGCTGACCAGCGGCGAGATCCCGGACGGCGGAATCACGGCCCGCACGGACACCGCCGAGCTGATCGCGGCCCTCGCCAAGAAGGAGCGTTACGCGTACGGCGCGCAGTTCGCCGAGGTCGCCGTGGACGTGGCCACGGGGGAGGTGCGGGTACGACGCATGCTGGGCGTGTTCGCCGCCGGACGCATCATCAACCCGCTCACCGCCCGCAGCCAGTTCGTCGGCGGCATGACATGGGGCATTTCCATGGCCCTGCACGAGGAAGCGGTACGCGACGAAGCGTCCGGCGGGCACGTCGGCGCCGACCTGGCGGGCTACCACGTCGCCGCGCACGCCGATGTGCCGGACATCCAGGCCGAGTGGATCGACGACCCGGACCCCGACGACCCCGTCGGGATCAAGGGCGTCGGCGAGATCGGCATCGTCGGCACCGCCGCCGCCATCGCCAACGCGGTGTGGCACGCGACCGGCGTCCGACAGCGCGATCTGCCGATCCGGCCCGACCGGGTACTGCTCGCCGAGGCGCGGCGGGATGCTTGACCTCGCTGCCGAGCTGAGCCAATGGGCCGCGCAGGGACGCGAGTTCGCCGTCGCCACCGTCGTCTCGGTGAGCGGCAGCGCACCCCGGCCGCCCGGCGCGGCCCTGGCGGTCGACTCCGCCGGGGAGGTCATCGGCTCCGTCTCCGGCGGCTGCGTCGAGGGCGCGGTCTACGAGCTGTGCATCGAGGCCCTGCAGGACGGGAGGGTGCGCAGGGAGCGCTTCGGTTACAGCGACGACGACGCGTTCGCGGTGGGGCTGACCTGCGGCGGCGCCGTGGAGGTGCATGTCGTTCCGGTACGGTCCGACTCGCCGTGCCGTACGACGGTACGGGCGGCGCTCACCGCTGCGGCGCGCGGCGAGCCGGTGGCACTCGCCCGAGTACTCGACGGAGCGGGCGAACTCACGGGCGCGGCCGAGCTGTTGCTGGTCCGGCCCGACGGCTCGTACACCAGCGGCCTCGGCTCGGGCGACGACCCCGGGCTCGCGGCACAGGCCCGCGCCCTGCTCGACCTCGGGCGGACCGGGGTGTGCGAGGTGCCGGAGAGCTCGGCCCGGTGCGGCGGCGACGTCACCCTGTTCGTCGAGTCGAACGTGCCGCCAGCCCGGATGATCGTGTTCGGCGCGGTGGACTTCGCGGGCGCGCTGGTACGGGTCGGCAAGCTCCTCGGTTTCCACGTGACACTGTGCGACGCGCGGGGAGTGTTCGCGACGCGGACCCGTTTCCCGGACGCCGACGAGGTGGTCGTGGAATGGCCGGACCGCTATCTGCGCGACACGGCCACCGACGAGCGGACGGTGCTGTGCGTCCTCACGCACGATGCCAAGTTCGATGTACCGCTGCTGGAAGTGGCGCTTCGGCTGCCCGTCGCGTACGTCGGCGCGATGGGGTCGCGCCGTACGCACGAGGACCGGCTGGGCCGACTGCGGGAGGCCGGGGTGTCGAAGCGCCAACTGGCCAGGCTGCGCTCGCCGATCGGCCTGGACCTGGGCGGTCGTACACCCGAGGAGACAGCCGTGTCGATCGGCGCCGAGATCGTCGCGGTGCGGCGGGGTGGAAGCGGGCTGCCGCTGGCCGGGGAGCGGGGGCCGATCCACGGAGGCGGCGACGAGTAGCCCGTACGACCCCGGGGCGGGAATCCCGGGAGGCCACTCGGGTACCGAGAACCGACCACGTGTTGCGACGATCCCTCCCGCCCGCTGCGACGGAGCGGCAGCGGGCGCATGTTGTGCAGTTACGCGGATGCTCGCGCTCGTTGTCGGGAGCCCACCGTTCCTTGCCTGGGTCTCCCGTGTGGAGAAGATCCGGATGGAGGCAGTTGCAGGGAGTGTCGAGCATCTGTGCCCAGCAGTACCCGGCTCACCCGGTCGTCGACTGGTGGGTCTCGGCGGGGGCAGGCCGCGGTCGACGAGGTTACGAACCCTCCGTGAACGCGGTGGCGTGGTCGGTGGCCCATTGGCGAAACGTTCGCGGCGCCGTCCCGAGGATGTCGGCCACCGCAGTGGTGATGTACGCGGGCTGTCCGACCGCCGCGCTCCACGCGGCGAGCAGCATGTCGACGACCGAGCTGGGCGCCGTACCCTCCGACAGGCTTCGGAACTCGTCCGGTGTCATCTCCTCGAATGCGATCCGGCGCCCCAGGGAGTCACCGATGACGCTCACCTGCGCGGCTTGGGTCAGCGACTCGGGGCCCGTGAGGACGTAGTCGCTTCCGACGTATCCGTCCTGATAGAGCGTCCGCGCCGCGACAGCTGCGACGTCGCGGTCGTCGACCGGTGCCGTCTCGGCAGCGCCGTAGGGCCACCGGACGACCTCGCCGGCCCGGATCGCGGGCGTCCACCAGGCCAGCGAGTTCGACGCGAGCATCCCCGGCCGGATGATCGTCGATTCGAGTCCGGTGGCCGCGATGAGCCGCTCGATGTCGGCGTGCAGTGCCGCCATGGGATTGGGCTGCTGGAAAAAGGGGTGCGGCGTCTGGTGAGGGGAGGAGAGGAGGACGACCCGCCGCACGTGGGCTGCCAGCCGCTCGACGACCGCCGCGGCCGTCCGAGGCGGGGCGGTCCAGACGAGGAAGACCGCGCCGGCGCCGTTCAATGCCGGGTCGAGCGTCTCGGGCGCAGTGAGGTCGCCGGTGAAGACCTCGACCTTCGCCGGCAGCGTGGCCGCCGCCTCGGAACGATGGGTGAGGGCACGGACCGGCACGTCCGCGTCGAGGAGTTGGTCGATGACGATACGGCCGATCCGGCCCGTCGCCCCGGTGACGAGCACGGGAGGAATGTGCATCCGATTCATGCCGCCCATGAAAACGTTACTCGGTTAAAAAAGCAACTCGGTTACGAATGTTATCCTGGTCAGATGAGCGAGCCGACGGGGCTGCGGGCCCGCAAGAAGGAGCGGACGCGCGACGCCATCGGCGACGCGGCCGTTTCGCTGTTCCTGGAGCGCGGCTTCGACCGGGTCTCGGTCAACGACATCGCCGCGGCGGCCGAGATCTCCAAGCCGACCCTCTTCCGGTACTTCCCCACCAAGGAAGACCTGGTGCTGCACCGGTTCGCCGACCACCAGGGCGAGGCGGCACGCGTCGTACGTGACCGCGGGCCCGGCATCAAGCCGGTGACGGCGCTGCACCGGCACTTCCGGGCCGGCCTCGACCGGTACGACCCCGTCACCGGCCTCAACGATCATCCCGAGGTAGTGGCGTTCCACCGGCTGGTGTTCACCACACCGAGCCTGGCGGGACGGCTCACGCGGTACCAACTGGAGGACGAGGAGGCACTGGCGGGCGCCCTCGGCGAAGGCATCCAGGCGCGTCTGCGAGCCGCCCAGGTACTCGCGGTCCAACGGGTGCTCGCTCGGACGAACTGGCAGAAGATCGCCGACGGTCGAACCGCCCACGACGTCCTCCCCGAGGCCGTAGCCGACGCCGACCAGGCATTCGACCAACTGCGGTGAGAGACGGCGCTTCCGGTCGAAGAGGGCCCCGCGGCCCGGTACACGCGTCGCCCCGGGCCTGGTCAGGCCGCTTCCACGGAGCTGGCGGCCCGGACTCCAGCTGATCGGTTCCAAGGGGTCTCCGGACACCCGTAAGCGGTTTCGCTCCGGCGGATCGGGCTGCGAGAGTGTGGCCATGAGTGACGTTGTGATCCGGCGGGCCGAATTCGACGACGCGCCTGCGCTGGCAGCCATGCGCTGGCGGTTCAAGGTGGAGGACGGCGGAGTTGAAGTCCCGCAGGACGAAGAGGGGTTCACCGCCGAGTGCGAGCGGTGGTTGCGTTCTCGGATGGCCGGGCCGTGGCGTGTCTGGCTCGCGGAAGTGGGCGGCCGGCCTTGTGGTCACGTGTTCGTGTGCCTCGTGGAGAAGGTCCCGAGTCCCTACCCGGACTCCGATGCCCTCGGTTACGTGACGAACTTCTACGTCACCCCGGAGCAGCGCAACCGAGGCCTGGGCAAGACCCTGCTCGACGAGGTCACCCGCGATGCGCGCACCCACGGCCTGGACACGTTGATCGTGTGGCCGTCCGAACGCAGTGCGCCGCTGTACCGGCGCTGCGGGTTCGGCGGACCTGACGAGCTCCTCGAACAGCCCATCGCGCCCAACTGAGCAAACTCTCACGGTGGCTGCGCCGACGCGGCTCGGGCTTCGAACTGACCAACTGGGCGCCGTTCGCCCGGACCTGATCCCGGGGCGCAGTCAGCGAGGCGGCAGCGCGTGGGACAGCCGCTCGCAGGTGCAGAAGGTGGCCGAGACGCCGGTAGGACCCCGTCAGGTCGCTGCGGTTCTTGAGTTCTGGCTGGTGGTGGGAGGTGGGCTACGGGGCCGCCCCGTGCGGCCGTAGTCGCACGGGGCGGCCCGGGGGCTTCAGCTGAGATGGGCCTCAGCGAAAAGCGGCGATGCTCCGGGCGACCCAGTCGGCGAAGGGGCTCGGGGCGCGGCCGAGGACTCGTTCCACGTCCGAGCTGATCTGTAGTTCGGCCTGGTTCGGGGCGGCGATGATGTCCAGGGTGTCGTCGGCGAGCTCCGGCGGCACGAACTGGGTCATCGTGGCCTTGGCCTCCTCGCGGGTCAGTTCGTGGAACCGCACCGGCGAGCCGAGCGCGGCGGCGATGGCCTCCGCCTGCTGACGTGGCGTGATCACCTCGGGCCCGGTCAGCTCGAAGACTCCGCCGGCGTGCCGGTCGTCCAGCAGGCAGGCCGCTGCGACCTCGGCGATGTCCACCGGGTCGACGACCGGAACCCCGATGTCGCCGAAGGGTGCGGCGACCGTACCTTGCGTGCGGACGGAATCCGCCCAGGCCAAAGCGTTGGAGGCGAAGCCGCCCGGTCGCAGGACGGCCCAGTCCAGGCCGGACTCTCTCAAGGCGTCCTCCACCGCGCGCAGCGCGATCCGTGACGGGCCGAGCGGCCTGGTCGCCACTCCCTGCGAAGACAGCAGGACAACCCGGCGCACCCCGCTGGCCGCAGCCAGGTCGATGATGTCGGTCGGCCTGGCTCCGGGGGCGTGCAGATCGCCGGACAGCAGGAGGAACAGCGCCTTCGCCCCGTCCAACGCGGGGGTGAGGCTTGTCAGCTCGGCCAGATCGGCCGCCACATGCCGGACTCCGTCCGGCACCGCCGCTGCGTGCCGTGACACCGCCATCACCTGCTCGCCCGCCTCGGCCAGGACCTGCGTCAAAGGTCGGCCCACATTTCCGGTAGCTCCGGTCACCACGATCATGTTCTGCTCCTAGTCCGTTGTGCACTGCGGTAATTGACGCTAGGAGGCGAGCTTATTTTTTGTAAGAACATACCCAGAGGTAAGCTCCGAACATGAGGGAAGGTGCGCAGCTGACGCAGGCCGAGACAGGCAATCGGTATGAGGTGTTTCACACCGACTGCCCTGCACGCGACATGGTCGACCACGTGACCAGCAGGTGGGGTATCTGGGTGCTGATCTCCTTGCGGAGCAACGACCTTCGGTTTTTCGAGCTGCGCGACAGCATCCAGGGCATCAGCGAGAAGATGCTCGCTCAGACACTGCGCGCACTGGTCCATGACGGGCTGGTCTGGCGGGAGGTCGAGCCGACGATGCCGCCCCAAGTCACCTACGGGCTCACTGAGTTCGGCCAGGACGTCGGTGAGCCACTGACGGACTTGTTCGACCGGATCACACAGCGGCTGACGCCCAGCGGAGCGTCCGCCACGGAGCGGCTCAGCGCAACAGGTCAAGCGGAGCAGCTGACTGCCCCAGGCCCTCGACAGCTGGACCATCTCGACGACGAACACTGACCGTGACGGCAGGAGGGGTCATGCGTATCCCCAGCACGAGCACGGGTCAGTGGCAGAAGGCCGCGCCACCGACACACCGGAAGTCACCCGCCGGACGACATCCAACTCGGCGCGCTGACCGGTGACATCATCGCGCTGCATCACCGGCACGAGCTGCACTTGGACGGAGAAGTCCCCTACGCGGTGAAGCTGTACGGGACCGACGACCGGTCGACCAGGCAGCGGACCTCGCCGGGTTCCGATCCTCCTGAGGAACCCGCCCTCGACAGTCCGCGAGACCTGGTTCCTCAACCCCGAAGCGGGCAATACCTTGCGCACCGCACCCTATATGGCGAGGTCGTGACAGGCGCAGGCGAGGAGCCGGACACCGACTGCCGCCGGGACTGACAGTCTCGGATCGAATGGAGGGCATCGAGAGTGGCCGAGGATGAGCCTTGGACAGGTGACGATCAAGATCAGCGCCCCGGATGCGTCCGCTGCGCCCGCGGTCGTGTTGGGGTACGTCCCGGGACAACCGGCGGATGGCAGACTTCCCGGGCGCGGTGCCGGGGCGGCCGTTCTTGCCTGGCCACCCCGGCACCGGAGGCGGGCCCTTAGGGAAGCACTTCCTCCGTCACCTCGATGTGGCCCTGGTCCGGGTCGATGACGCCGCCGAGGCGCTGGAAGGCGCCATCGGTGAGGTCGAGGCACTTGGGTTCCTGCGGGGTCTGGGTGAAGGTGCCACGGTCGTTGATGCGGACGACGAGGGACGCGCCGTTCGCGTTGTTGGTGACCTTCACCCGGGTGTTGAAGGGGAGTTGCGGGTCACGGGAGAGGGAGGTCGCCGCGGTGTCCGCGTTGTTGTCGAAGATTTCGCCGCTGGCGGTGTAGGAGCCGGGCGGGATGGGGCCGTAGTGCGTCGCCCAGCAGGTGTCGGCGAGCGGGACGGCGGGCACGGCGGAGCTGGGCGGCGCCGTGACGACCACCGCGGCGAGGGCGGTGAGGCCGATGGCCAGCCGGGCGAGAGGGAGTGAGCGGATCATGGTCGCGTCCTTTCCGGAGCGGGAATGCGGGACAGGGCTGCGGCTCAACCCGCCGCGCGGTAGGCGGCACCCACCTGCGTGGCGGTCGTGCCGTTGTACAGTCCGGTGCCGTCGCCGCGGCTGGTGGAGAGCGTGAACCAGGCGTACCGTTCGACGAACGGCAAGCCCTGGAGCATGGCTGTCGACTGCTGCACGAAGGCCGCCTGCTGCTCCTGCGTCGGGTACCGCGGCGTGCCGGACGAGAAATCGATGAGGGCGTACTCGGTGAGCCAGAGCGGTTTGTGGTGGCGGTCGTAGGTGGCCTGGAGGTAGCCGCGCAACTGGTTGGTGGCGTTGGTGGCGTTGAAGTCGGCGCCGTACCAGTGGACGGGCAGGAAATCGACCTTGAGGCTGCGGCTGGTGGCGCCCCGGAGGAACTGGCCGAGCCAGCCGTCGGCGGTGTCCGCGCCGGTGGCCACCGCGGGCGCGCCGAGCCGCAGGCCCGTCGACTGCAACCGGGGCCACAAATCGAGGGCTTGCTGCACGGTCATGACCGCCTGCCCCGGATGGTCGGGCTCGTTGAAGCCGAGCAGGATCGTGCCCTGCTGCTTGGCCTGGTTCAACTCGGCGTCGGTCACCGAGCCCGGCCCCCAGATCATCGGGACGAACTCGACGCCATGGGGCGCGGCGATCCCTGACCTGCCCGAGGACCAGGTGTAGAACCAGCCGACCCCGGAATCGGCCAGGTCTTGGGCGACGCCGTCGAAACTCCAGGCGCTTGCGCCCTTCTTCTTCACGCCGGCGGCTTCCGGAACCGCGATCCGGTCCGTCGCCGGGGCGCCGTTCGGGGCTTGGGCCGCCGCGGCGCGGCCGGTGGCCGAGAGCGCGAGCGGCGCCGCCAGCGCGGCGGTGAGGATGCTTCTTCTGCGCATGGTGCGTTCCCGTCCGTTCAGGCGCCGCGGTGGAATTCGACCGTGAAGCCGCTGCACCGGCTGCACTGCTGCATGACCTGGTTGCCCGGCTCCTTGTCCTGCTTCGACCAGCCGTACGCCTTCGGGCAGTTGGTGGCGATCATGTCGCTGTAGGGGGTCTTGGCGTCGCGGTTCGGGCTGGTGCACAACTTCGGCGTGCCGTCGCTCCACCGTGTCAGGTTGTCGGCGGGACACTTCGGCAGCAGATCTTCGGGGCAGCCCACCGCGCCGCAGCCGCCACCGGAGCCGGACACCTCGGTGGGCGTGATCGTGATCGGCACGGAGAAGGCGTTGACGTAGCTCACGTCGTACCAAGGCGCCAGGCCGTCACCGCGGTCGAAGTTGAACTCGGCGAGACTGACCGGCTGTTCACCGGTATTCGGCGCGCAGTGGTCGGCGAAGACACCGCAGTCGCCCAGCTCGCAGTGGAAGTTGCTGCCGGACTGGCCGCCGCACCCCATACGGGCGAAGAACTTGCCGCGCCAGTAGCCGGGGGCCGCGTCCTCCGGGACGGCCACCGTCGCCGACTGCCCGGGTTCCAGGACCGGCAACGATCCGAAGTTCTTGGAACCGTCGGCGTTGACGGTGCTGCCGACCCAGATCTTCTTGCCGGTGCTGTTGACGAACGTCGCCGTGTGGGCGGTCACGGTGGCCGCGGCCGGGGCGGCTCTGCCGAGCGCCGTACTTGTGGCCGACTTCGCCTGGGGCCGGGCGCCCGTGTGCGAGGGGGCCAGCATCAGCAGGGCGGCGGCCACGGCGATCGTGGCCGCCAGAGTACTCAAGGCCTTGCGCAAAGGTCCTCCGTCGAAAGTGCGGTGGGGGATGGGGAGTCGGGGCCGGGCCGGTCACACTGCTGGGCGCGGCGAGCATCGGTACGACATGCGGCGCCCGGGGCGCGTCGCGACGGGCGGCGAGTCAAGATCCGGACCGTCTTCGGGCCAGCACCCCACCGCTCGCCTCGATCCGGACGAACCCGCTGATGTCGTACTCGCCGAAGATGCCGGGCTTCTGCCAGGGCCCGGAAGAAGGCGCCTGACCTGTTCTTCTGTCCGGCTGGTGCCCTCGTACAGGCCTTGCCCAATTCGTCGGGTTCGACTCGGATGAGCGCGACGAAAGGAAGTGCTTCTCGATTCGCTCCTGGCCGACGAGGATCCAGGCCCGTACCGCCTTCGAGCGATCCGGACGCCGGAAGGTCAACCTCCTGAAACCGTCGGCCCCGGGAGCCATCGGCAGTCCGTTGCCGCACCCCGTCAGTCCATCGGACATACGCCTCCTCGCATCCACAGGCCAATCGCGAAGCCCGTACGACCAAGGGGCCGACACGCGATCACACCGTTGCTGACTCGCCCGGAACAGATCCTGCACACTCCACACCCTTCGGAAACAGCCGCAGCAGGGGTGCACATGAGTTCGGCTACCTAAATCCCACTCGGACTGCTTTCGGACTGCCTCAGACATATGGAGTTCAGGCCGCACATCCCGCTATACGTTTTCGCAGACCCCCTTCCTGGGGCGGGCAGCGACCTGTTCAAGGTCTCCGCTTGTGCGGTCGGTGTCCTGTCCATGGGGTTCAGGTACCGAAGCCGTGTCACGCGTGTGCTGACGGTGGCAGTCGCGCTCGCCGTCGTCGGTGGTGTCACTGCCGCGGCTATTCAGACGCAGCACAACAAGGTGCGCGAGACGGGGCTGACCGGCACGGCCAAGCTGTACCGCAAGGCCGGGGACGACATCCATTTCACGTTCGACGTCCACGGCCTTGTGGGAAAGGCCCATGGCACGTTCAGCTTCAGCCACTACGGCGGGAAGATCGGCACGGGCGGCGGCTACGCCACCGGGCGCACGCCGTACGCCCCGCCCCGGGCTCCGGCCGAACTCCTCGCCCAGCTGCGCGCCGACCGGCGCGCCGTGCAGTGGGTGCCGGTCTTCGAGCGGGAGTCGGGTGTCAAACTGGCGACCTCGCGTAATCGACTGACGCCTATTCCTTGGTCATTGAGGCGCTGGTTGTCACCGTGTGTGGTCGCCGGGGGCATAGTGGCGCCAGGTTCCTCCTGCCTCGGCGGCGAGCTGGGCGGTGGTGTCGTCGTGGTAGCCGAGCATGCGGGCGATCACGGGTGCGGGAGCCTGGAGAACGAGGTGGCGGATGGCCGCCGTGCGTCCTCGCTGGGTGGGGAAGCCCAGGTGGCGAAGCCTGAGTTCGAGCGTGTGCGGGGTCATGGGCTGTCCAGCCCTGCGGCCGGGAAAGAGCCACCGGGCGTTGGGGTTGGTGGCGGTCATGGTGTTCGGTCGCTGGTCGAGATAGGTCAGCAGCATTCCGGCAAGCGGTTCGGGGACGGGCGAGGGAGGATCGCCGAGCCGGACCAGAACCTCGCCGTCCTCGTGAAGAACATCGTCGGTGGTGAGCCGAGCGATCCGGGTGAGCGGTTGCGCGTAAAGGAGGACGAGCGCGGCGACCACACGGTCCTGGAGCGGAATGTCGCCTTGGTCGACGGCCTGCCGCAACAGGGTCAGTCGCTGGTGTTGAGCGAGCGGGGCGGGGTTGCTCGTGGAGCGATGCGAGACGGCGACCTTGAGCAGGTGTTTGGACCGCATCGCCCATCGCAGAAAGGCGTGGGTCAGGCGCCGGGCGGTGTAGCCACCCGCGTACCAAGTATCGACATCGGCCTGCGTGCACTCGGCGAGGGTCCGCCCTCGCTCGGCGAGGTGATCGAGAAAGGCGGTCGCGAGACGAATCTCGTTGCGGGCCTGCTGAACCTGCTTACTGGTGAGCGGGCCGCGGTCGGCCAGGGAGTTCAGACGGCGCTGAACGTGCCAGGTCGCGAAGAGCTCCAGAAGCCGCCGGTGCCCGGCGTCGCCGACGGCAGGCAGTTTCTCGGCGAGCCACCGCTGGAACAGCAGCAGCTGCCGGTCAGCCGGGGGCAGGACGCCGCTCTGCATGAGCAGGTCGCGCAGGTAAGCGACCGATCGCCAGGGGTGGAGCTGGCTCAGGCCGTCGTGCGTGAGCGGAACCTCTTTCAAGGCGAGAGCGCGCAGGTTGCGCTGAGTGTGGGGCTTATTAGTCCAGGTCAGGGCGCCCCACGGGCGGCGGATCTGCCGTAGAGCGTCGAACAGCGGGAGCAGTTCGGCGTGGACGGAGCCGGTGCCGTCGTCGAGGAGTTCGCGGAGCCGCTCGGTCAGGACGCATCGGCCGCAGACCCCGCGCCGGTATCGTCTGGCCTCCTGGCCGCATTGCTCGCAGAAGAAGTCACCGATCCCGCCGGCGCAGTCGGAGCAGAGCTTCCCGCCGTCCGCCGCGAGGCCGGGAGTGAGCCGCTCGACTCCGCATCCGGTGCAGGTCCCGTAGGTCTCCAGAGCTCTGGTCATGCAGCTCCGGCAGATGTAGCCCTCGGGCCAGTGGTTCGCCCCCAGCCGCAGTGCACGGTCGCAGCGGGTGCAGAACAGGTCCTCGGCGCGGACGCGGGTGCGGCTCATCCTTCCGGCCGGATGCGGGCGCGCTTGGGACGGATCGCCGACAGGTCGACGACCGCATCGCCGGTGGCGACCCTGCGGACGGTGGCGTTCTCTGCCCTGGTGGCGATCAGGTCGGCCGGGGTGCAGTCGAAGATGTCGCAGAGCGCGGCCAGGACCGGCAGCGACAGCCGCTCGGGGGTGCCGGTGACGAGCCGGTGGACCTGGGACAGGGAGAGGTTGATGCCGCGCTCGGCGAGGGGCGGGGCGAGCTCGCTGGTGGTGAACATTCCGGCCGTGGCCATCTTCTCGCGCAGTCGCCACTGGTAGCTGACCTGGCGTTTCATCGAGCACTCCTCGCGGGCTTGAGCGCGGCCTCGATGGTGGCGTCCAGCGCCCGCCGCAGAGTGCGGGTGCGGAAGTCGGAGGACACGCAGGTGTAGATGGAGGTGGTGGACGCGTGGTCGTGGCCGGCCTGTTGCTGGACTATCTTGAGCTCCTTTGCTCGGCAGGCCGTTGACCTGCGCGTTTGTTTCACGGTTGTTGTCCATGACGTGTCGGACGAGAGCATGCATTGGCCTTTCAGCACGGGCCGATCGTTACTGAGCTGGGATTGCCCGCACTCGTGCGTGGCGGGCGTGTTCGAGTGCTCGCGGCGCGTTGTTCGCCGAGGGCCTGAGCGAGTTGCTCGCGCAGTTGTCGGTTCTCCTCGGTGAGCCGCTGGATGCGAGTGTTCGCGGCTTCGAGTCGCCGTAGCAGGGAGGCATCGGAGGTGCGCTGGCGTGCGGGAACGGGGGATGCGGGGGCTCGGCGGTGTGTTGCTCGCAGATGCTCGATCTCCGTTCGCAGGTCCGGCTGGGCATAGAGCCAGGAGCGGGAGACTCGTGCTCGTTTCGCGACGGTCTCGAAGGTGACTGGTTCGCCCGCGGCATCCAGAGCGCGGAGTGCCTGGATGGCCTTGGAGCGGGTGTACTCGCTTCGGCGCCGGGCGGCGTCGACGATGTGCTGGCTGTTGTCAGCTCGCATCGGCGGTCGCCTCCGGCTGGTCGGGGTCGGATTCCAAGGTGGTGATGATCTGCTCCAGGTTGCCCAGGACCTGCTGGTTCATCTCGACCACCCGTGCTTGGCCGCGGGCCTCGGCGGCGGAGACGATCTGCAGCAACTGCTGGCGTTGTTCCCGGTGTTGTGGCAGGAACTCCGGGGTGGTGACGAACATCGGGCAGGTCAGGCAAGCATTGGCATGCGGACAGGTCTTCTGCACCGGCAGACCGCAGTAGCCGTTGGGCAGGGCCTGGGTCACGCGGCCGAGCCGCTGCTTGGCCCAGGTAGCCTCGGCCAGCGGACCATCGGGGTCGACGGTGACGCTCTCGCCCTTGATGTTGACCTTGCGGGCCTTCTCCCAGTGCCGGCGGACCGTGGTGTCGTGCAGCCGGGCGTAATGCGCGGTCATCTCACCCGAGGAGTGATCAAGAAGGACACGTACGACTTCCTGCGGGACGTCCCGGTTGATCAGCCTGGTTCCAAAAGTGTGGCGCCATTGGTGGGGTGTCAGGTGCACTGCCCGGCCGTGCTCGTCGCGGACGTCGCAGCGTTCCAGCCAGAGGTCAAGCTGTCCGCGGTAGGAGTGCGTGGTCAGTGGCCGGGTGCCGTCGGGGTTCATCCGCGGGGCCGGGAACAGCCACCGGCTGCCGCCGGGCCACCGCTCCAGGACGCGCTGCTGCTGGACGGTGATCTCGCCCTCGACCTCCTCGTCGATGGGGACCAGGGCCTCGCGTTTCATCTTCCGGTTGAGATAGCGCAGGTAGCCGGCGCCATCGGCGTCCCGGACGATGCAGTCGAAGGCCAGGTTGCAGGCGTCACCGACCCGCAGCCCGCACCGCATGAGAATCAGGGTGAGCAGGCGGCCCTCGGAGTTGTGCCAGCGGTCGAGGTTGGCGGGCTGCTCGACCTGGGCCATGACCTGCTCGGCCAGCGCCCGGGGCAACCGCTTGTCGGGACGGGGGAAGTCGTCGGGGTAGAAGGTCGCGTTGGCCGGAAGGGTCTCGTCCCAGCCGTGGCGGCGCATGGCATGGAAGAACGCGTTCAGCGAGCCGATGTCCCGGCCTCGCGAGTGGACCGACCGCGGGTCGACGGAGAGATCGGCCAGATAGCGTTCGAGTACCTTCCGGTCCACCGCAGCCAGACCACTCGCGGCGACACGTGGGTCGGCCAGGAAGCCGGAGAACCGGTTGAGCGCGAGGATGTCGACGACGGCCTGGTTGATGCTGCGGCCGATACTGAGCCGCCAGCGCACGAACCTCTTGGCCGGCTCCCGTAGCCACGGCTGGGCGATGCGGTCGAACCGCAACCGGGCCCGGGTGCCCTCGATCCCGAGCCGACGCAGCACCCACACATCGCGGGGGAACTCGCTCTCCCAGCCGCTGCCGCAGGCGAGATCCTCCAGATGCTCGTGCGCGTAGCGCAGGAACGCAAGCTGTCCGTTCTGGTCGTGGCTGGCGCCGCGCATCGCGGCGAAGTGCTCGCTCCATTGCTCCATCGGCCACTCCAGCAAGGAACTTGCCTCGCTGGCGGCGGTCAGCCGGATCACCGGCGAGACGGCCGAGCTGTGGGTGTTGACCTGGCGCTCGTCGTGGCGGCACTGCAGCGCGTACTGAAGTTCCAGCTTGAGCTGACGCTTGTCGTCCAGCGACCGGAAGTCGAAGCGGTCGTCTCCGGCGGCCTCGCAGCGGCGTACGAACTCCTCGATCTCGGGGCTGCCGACGGCATACCAGCGGGATTTGTGGTTGTGGCAGAACGGCGACTTCCCCTGGGTCCACAGGGTGCAGAACGACAAGCGGCAGATCGGGCGGCCGTTGTCGGTGACGGCCGGCAGACTCGCCACCCACTTCTTCTTCTCGGGCTTGTCCGCCCGTTCCCAGAAGCCGTGATGGCGCACGCACAGACCTTGGCGGGCCGCACCGTAGCGGCAGCCGGTGACGAAGCATTCGGTCAGTTCAGTCCGCCCGACCGGGCCGGGGCCGGGATCGGCGATGAACGCTTCGATGTCCGGGCCTCCGCGCCGCTGCCAGCGGTAGTAATGACCGCGGCAGAGCTGACGGGTGCGGGGCTGCCGTGGACAGTCGGGAACCCGGCAGGCTCCCAGCCCGAAGATCAGTTCTCCCGGAGCGGGGATGAACACATCGACGCGGAACTCCGGCCGGACCGCGGCCATGAGTTTGCCCAGCAGTCCTGAGCCGGGAAGGGGAACGGCAGGAGTCGACTCGCTCACCAGCGGACCTCCCGCCCGGTCAGAAACCCGGCGTCCTCCAGGGCGCGACGGGCGTCCTCGACGGACAAGTGACCGTAAATATCGAGCGTGGTGGCGATCGAGGAATGGCCGAGCAAAGTACTGACCACCTCGATGGGCACCTTTCGGCGCAGGAGCAAGGTGGCCCGGGTGTGCCGGAACCAGTGGGGGTCGAAGTCGATGCCGGTGGCGCGGCGGATCCGCAGCACCAGGTCGTAGACCGCCGCGTAGGTCAGGGGGTGCCCGTAGGCACCGCCCCAGAGGTTGACGAACATGTAGTCGCTGTCCAGATCGCCGTACTCATCGTGGAGATAGTCCGCGTAGAGCCGGATGATCTCAGGGCCGACGGGAACGGTTCGGGGCGAGGCGGACTTGGCCCGAGCCCGGTTGTCATTGATTCGCGGAGTGACGATCAACTCGCCTTCCGCCGCGGCGAGATCCTCGTGACGGAGACCAAGGGCCTCGCCGATCCGGATCCCGGTCTCCCACAGCAGGGCGAACAAGAACCGGTCCCGAAGCCGGGTGCAGGCATCCAGGATCGCCTGGACCTGGGCGGCGGTCAGGATGGTCGGGTGCATGCGAGGGGTCTTCAGCTTGATCGTGCGGCGTCGCTCGGGTTCGCCGCCGGCCAGGTGATACAGAAACGGCTTCCAGCCCGTGCGCCGGGCACGGACCGGCTGCAGCTCGGTGACCAGATCGCCGAGGTCCACGCCGTGACGGGCGTGGAAGACGTACAGACCACTGACCGCCGACAGCTTCCGGTTGACCGTGGTCACCCCGCAGTGATGCTCCGCCGACGGCAGCAACGCGACCCTGCCGTCACGGCCCGCAGGCGGCAACCGGAGCCAGGCAACGAACTCGCCCAGGTCCTCCAGCCGCACCTCGCGCCAGTCCAGACCACTCCGGCCGAGGAAGACGAACCAGTCCTTCAGATCATGGGCGTATGCCTTGACCGTGTTCGGTGACCGCTCGATGTCGGTTAGGTAGGCCAGGTAACTCTCGATCGGCTTGACTATCCCACCCTCGTCGCCGAGGACCGTCCACGACTCAAGCGACGAGGCGGGCATCAACACCCTCTGCACCAACATCAGACCTCCTGGAAAACTGCGTGATGGACGGCCGTAGATAACCACCTCCACCACACAGATCTCCGCTCACCCCAGGCTCGTGCTGCACGTCGTGGACACACCACAGAGGACTCAAGAGAAGCTGGACGAACAGGGGGTCCATGCCGTCTTCGATCAGATGGGTGACGTAAGACCTGCGTAGCGAGTGGAAGTCCAGGACCGGGTCCAAGCCGAGATCGTCGCGGTAGGCGGCAAAGCGGGAGTCCAGCCGTTGCAGGCCCACTCGCCGCCCGCGTTCGGAAGGCCACAGGGCTGGCCCGTCCGCGTGCCGCATGGCGGGCCGGACCTCGCTCGTCCACTGGTCGAGGATCTCGGCCGACCACTCCCATACCGTCAGCACGCTGCGGCGTTTGGGCGGCGATCCCTTCTTCGCCTTGCCATGGCGGACGTAACAAATGCCGAACTCACCGAACTCCGCTCCTTCGGGGTTACGGCCGAAGTCCGCGGTGTCCAGCATCCGGGTCTCATTGCGGCGCAGTCCGAATGCGTACGCGGTCTTGAACAACATCGCGTCGCGGAAGGCGGGCAGCCAGCCTTTGCGACCGCGTCCGCGGACGCGCTCGACCTGGTCGTCGGCGTAGTCGAAGAATGTCTGCAACTCGTCCCGGGTGAAGGCCCGTTTCGGGGCTTCTGCCTCGCACTCCTGCATGTGCACGGCGGTGTTCCACTCGTGGCAGACCTGGATCGGATGGGTCCCGAAGCGCCGTTCGCACTCGGCCGCCCACTCGTAGGCGGGGTCGGTGGTGTAGTCGCAGAACAGCCGTACCGCTTCCTGGTAGCCCCGGAGCGTCGAACGTCCGCAGCCGTGAACCGACCGCAGGTCGCCGAACCACTCGTCGGCCAGCGGCGAGGACCAGTTCCACGGGAAGGCGTCAGCGTGAGCGGCGAACGCCCGCACCTTGCGCTCGCGGCCGTTGATGGTCGACAGCGCGAGGTTACGGGCCAGCTGCTGGTTGCGCCAGCCGTCCAGCATCGCTTCGAAGACCTGCTCGTCCGGCCGGAGCAGCGGCACCCCGTCGGCCAGGTGAAGCCGTGCGGCCCCCGGCGCCGCCCTGTTGTTGCTCACCACATTGTCACGCTCCGTAGATCGCATTCGCCGCGAGAATCTCGCATCAGATGCGAAGCGTGGAGCGGAACGGCAGGTCAGCCATCCGATCGAGTGAAGCGGAACGACATGGACCCGTCCTGTCGGTTACCGTCCCAGCAGGCCATGGAGAACCACCTACCTGCTGATCAGCGGCTTCCCGGCGCCGCCTGACCAATGCGGCGCAAGGTGACGCCAGTTCGCATCAGATGCGATAAGCGCCGGTTCCGAGATACGCACCAAAGGGGCCACGGGATGATCTTGAAGCCTGATCCGCTCGGATTACGTGCGGCGACGTGCAGCGGGGTCGCGTCCGGCGACGTGCCGGGCGGCCGAGTCGACGCCGGGACGGGCGTACCGCTCCAGGGAGCGGACGGAGGTGTGGCGGGAGCGGGCCAGCAGCATCGGGGTAGAGGTGCCGTCCTCGGCGTCGTGCGTCAGGGCACTGTGACGTAGCCGATGCAGCGTCCAGCCGTCCAGATCCTCGATGTCGTCGGGTGAGGCGAGGGGGTTGGCCACCAGCCGGGTGTTCTCCTCGAAGATCTCCTCAGCGCGGTGGTAGGAGAGCCGGGCCCGGCCGGTCTCCGGGCACACGTCGAGCGTCGGTGTTCCGTCGTAGAACATCTTCCACTGCGTCTTCTCCCGGAGCGCGACGTCGAGGCGCCACAGGGCGGCGATCTGGTTCTCCGCGAAGCTTGGTGCGGTCCGGCGGTGCCGGCCGCCGCTCGATGCCGATCGTGGGATCGCCGTCGATCCAGCCTTGGCGCTGCCACCAGCCGATCGCCTTGCGGGCGATGCACAGTTCACGGTTGACGGTGCCGGCGTCCTATCCCGTCCGCCCGCGCGGCGGCCAGCTCGGCCAGGACTTCCGGCAGTGCCGCTTCGTGACGCCCGCGCCGGTGAGGTAGCGCTCGACCGCCGCGGTGTACGACGCGGGCGGGGCGGACAGCGGTACGACCCGCCCGCGCGGCAACCGAAGCGCGCCCCCGCTCCCGAGCTCGGTCACCGGTTCGATCGTCACGCCGTCCCACCCTTCCGGCACTGCCGCAGCAAATGCGTACACCTCGCACCGGCGGCCGGAATGCCCCGCCGCAGGTCGCGGTGATCACGGTAGGGCTCCGCCGCAGTAAATCCGGCATCTACTGCGATAGTCCTGCGGAAGTGCGGGAGTCACAGACAGCAGGCCTCGTAGTCCTAGCTCGGACACGAGAGAGCAAGTAACCCGTCGGTAGGTTTTCGCGAGTCCACCTGCGTCGACGGACGCCCGGGTCGCGCTCGTCAAGGTGCTGGGCAGCCGCGCCGCCGCCGGGCCGGACGCACCTCTCCCGGGAACGCCCCTGCTCTCCGGCGTGGCCGTCCAAGCGGCCCTTGTCCTGCACCTCAACGCCTCCGCACAGATGCGCCGGGCAGGCCGTGCAGCCCATTTATTGCAAACACCTTGTAATTGCAAGTAACAAGCAGAAGGCTAGGTCAGCCCTTACTGTCGACCCAGGAGGCGGAGCCCCGTCATGCCTAAACTGATGCCGGATTCCGGCCCACAGCGCGTCATCGCCGCCTCGAACTTTGTCTACACCGTCGGCAGCGGCCTCTATCTGACCGCTGGGGTCCTGTACTTCACCGAGGCAGTCCACCTTCCGGCAACCCAGGTGGGCCTCGGACTTGGCATTGCCGGTGTCGTCTCGCTGGCCGCGGGCATCGCTGTCGGTCATCTCGCGGACCGGCACGGAGCACGCGGCGTCTACGCGATCACCCTCGTCGTCCAAGCGCTGGCCACTGCCGGCTTCGTACTGGCAGACGGCTTCTGGCCGTTCGTCATCGCGGTAGGCACGGCCACCGGCGCCAAAGCGGCCGGATTGGCCGCACGCAGTCCGCTCATCAGGCACTACGGAGGGGACCGACCGCAGGAATTCCGCGCCTATCTCCGCGCCGTGACCAACGTAGGCATCTCCCTCGGTGCCCTGCTGGCGGGCTGGGCCGTCCAGGTGGGCACCCTCCCCGCCTACCAACTCCTGGTCATCGGCAACGCGGTTGCCTTCGCGGCTTCCGCAGCAATCCTGATCTACCTTCCGCCGGTCAAACCTGTCCCCTCCGCCGGCGGCCCCCGCTGGATCGCCCTGCGGGACCGCCCTTACCTCCTGCTCACCGCTCTCGACGGCATCATGGCTGTCCAGTTCAAGGTGCTCACGGTAGCCATCCCGCTCTGGCTGGTTACGGCCACCACCGCCCCGCGCTGGCTCATCTCGGGCACGATGCTCATCAACACCACCATCGTCATTGCGTTGCAGATACGAGCCAGCCGTAGCGTCAATTCCCCAGCTGCCGGCGGAACCGCCTACCGCCGAGCGGGCGTGGCCTTCCTCGTCTCCTGCTCACTGATCTCCCTGTCTGCGGGGATACCGGCGTGGGCTGCTGCCACGCTTCTCCTGGCCGCGATGGTGATCCACACCATCGGCGAGCTGTGGCACTCCGCCGCGGGCTTCGAAGTGTCCTTCGCCCTCGCCCCACAGCATGCCACCGGTCAGTACCTCGGAGTGTTTGGCTTGGGTGCCGGACTGGCTGAAGCCCTCGGGCCGAGCCTGCTCATCTCACTCTGCATCACTTGGGGCCGCCCCGGGTGGTACGTCGTAGGGGCGCTGTTCACCCTGACGGGCCTGGCAGCACCACTCGCCGTCCGCTGGGCACAACGCCACCAGCAAGCTCAGCAGATACACCCAGAAGTCGCGTGGAAGGAAGCGGCCGCCTGAAAGAGGTGGCTTCTGGCGCCGCTTCGGTTGTACGGCCCGTGCGCACACGAGAAGGCTCGCTACGTGTAGCTGTGCCGCCGCCCGGCGGCCACCGGCGGTAGTTTGCTATGGCACGTCTACCTGGACCATCCCGTCCAGGGCCCGTTGGGTTACTGCACCGGCGCGGACGAGGAGTTCGACCCCGCCGCCGCTATCCGGGTGCTGGCGCAAGGGGGATGGCAGGTCATCAGCCCGTGGTCGGAGACCCCGCCGACCGCCGAAGCCTCGTATACCGCGTCGGTGATCGCCACCGGTTCCGACAGCAGTTCGGCGGCGTCGAAGGCTGGATGAACTGCGGGGCCCGCAGCGCCTGAATCGCCGCGGGCCCCGCCCTGGAGGAACTCGGTCCAGGGCAGGGTCTCGATGACGTGCTCCGGTACGGCGGTCGGCTCACCGTCGAAGCCGGTGCCGGCCTGCCATCCCTCGAAGACGACGACGGGTTCGTCGGCGGTGATCATGTCGGTGCCCTCGCACTTGGCGCACTCGCTGGGTACTGCCCTGGACCGGACTCAGCATGGGGACACCTGCCACCACTGTACGGAGCCGTCCGCAAGGCCAACGTGGGCTGCGTCAGAGCCGTCTCGTGGTGAACAGGTTGGTTCCGTACACCGCGTCCACTTCTTTCCGCTCGGTCTCGGTGAATCCGACCTTGGCCAGAACACGGCGAGAAGCGGTGTTCCAGTCCCAGACCGTGGCCCACAGACGTTCGTACCCAGATGATCTCGCCCATTCCAGAACCGCCAACGAGGCCTCGGTCGCGTATCCCTGACGCCAAACTCGGCGTAGCAGCTCGAATGCCAGTTCCGGTTCCCCTACCGATCCTCGCCCGCCGTCGACCAGCCCGCAGTAGCCGATGACGTCGTGAGAGGCCTTCCGCTCGACCGCCAGCAACCCGATCGACCACAGTTGGTTGTTGCGGATCGAATCCTCAAGTTGCGCGACCGTGGGGTGTCCGTCCGCGTCGATTCGGCGGTGCGGCGGCACTCGTGGATCACGTTCGGTCCACAGCTCACGCTGGACGACAGCCTCGGCTACCCGCCAAGGTCTGAGCAGCAGGCGACTTGTCTCGAGTACAACCTCACTGCCCGGAACCGCGTCAACTGTCATGGCAGCAACCATGCCACGGGTGGCTTTGTTCACGAAGTCTCGACAGCGGCTGTTCAGCAGATCGGGAGGGACCCGGATTCGTCCGAGGCCGTTGTTCATGAGAGCGGGAGGCATCGGAGGCCGGGAACTGCTCGTTCGAACAGGTTCAGGGCAGACGCAGGCCGGAAGGGGCCACCAGGCGTGCTCGGGCCGCGGCTCGCACCTCGGACGTCTCCATCGGATCATCGCGCAGTACGGCGATCCGCCCCAGGGTCTCCGGGCTCGCGGGTGCCGAGGCGATCCCCAGCAGCCGCGCCCTTTCCTCGCAGTCCCAGAGAGACTCGGTGTACACGTAGTCCAGGCCGCCCCGGTCGATGGCGGCGAGTGCCTCCAGGTACGCGGGTCGCTCGTAGGAGTGCGGGGTGCGTAGCCAGAAACGCCGTATGTAGGGCACCGCTTCGGCAGCGTCGGGCCCGAATCGGGCCAGGCGCCGGGCCGTCCGGTCGGGGCCGCACCAGGTCCGCGCCGCCCACTGCTTGGCGAGTTCTTCCACGAGGCCCAGCAAAGCCTCGGGACCGGGATGATCGGCCAGGACGTCCGCACCCAGCTGCACCAGCCAGGGGCAGTCGTCCCGTGCCCAGCTGTGCGCTGCCGGTACGGCGAGGGCGCCCAGGCGCTCAACGGCCCGCCTGAGCAGGGGCAAGGGCCGGCGGCCGTCCGACGTGCCCAACGAGGGGATCAGCGGGATAAGCCCTTCAGCAGGCTCTCGGCCGTTCAGTGCACGCAGTGCGTCGATCTTCGTGGCATCTTCCGTACAGGTGTCGGCGAGCAGGGCGAAAAGCTCTGCGGTGCTGAGCCCGGCCAGTGACGGCCGCGGAACGAACGGATGGCTCTGGACCTCGATCCCGAACCCCGTCCACGGCTCGGAGAACCACGGAAGTTCGGCTTCTGCTCCGATCCGAGCACATGCGACGTCACGGAGGTCTTCCCACCACTCCGGTGGCCAGCAGGCTGATACCGACTCCAGTACGCGGACCCAGTGATCGCCTTGCCTGACATACGCCCGAAGCCCCTCCCTAGCTTCGCCCGATCCGGCGAGAGCCAGCAGCTCCAGCACCTCGCAGGCCCGCACGCAAGCCTCCTCGTCCCCCGCCAGCTGGTCCACGACTGGCGTTGGGGACAACCCCAGGTCCAGAATCAGCCGTGCCAGGTACAAAGACCGATCGTCGACCCCGTCCAACCGCCAGTCACAGCGGATTCCGTCATACACGAACACGGCAACTCCCTGCGGGTCGCGGAGAGCTCGGATAGCGCCCAGACCACGGCCCCGTTGCAGCAGGCCCTCGACGGAGCCGGGGTGGGCATATGACATCTCGTACTCGTCGCTCATCACCCGCCACCCTGCCCGACCCGGGCACCGACCCGCCAGGCGATATCGGCCGGGCCCCACCGGACAGGCCCTCCTTGTCGAACACGACCGGGCCCACGATGAAGGCAGGGTGCCGTCGAAACTCGGTGAACAATCCGTCTCGGACGCCCGTGGTGTGATCTCTCGGGTTGGTGTCAGTGGTGGGGATTGTTGTCGTGGGTTGTTGTTGCTGGTCGGAGCGGTTTTGGATCGTCTGGTGTCGCTGTCATGAGGTGAGAGATTTTGCTGTTATGAGGCGTTATCTCATGGTGGGTGACGCTGCCTCGGGTCCGAGAGTTCTTATGGAGTGAGTGCCGTTCCGCTCGGTTCAAGGACCCGCCGTGGCCGGTGTTACGCCCATTCCATCCCGAGTTGGGCGAGGGCCTCGCGCTGTTCCTGGGTGAGGCGTTCACGTCGGCTTTTGGTGTTGCTGATGAAGACGCCGAGTTTCACGATGTGTTCCTGGCCGTCGATGTCGACGGGTTCCTCGTGTTTTCTGGGGATGGGTCGTTCGTGTCCTTCGCGGTGGAGGTATTGGGCGAGGGCTGCGACTCCTTTCCGGAACGGTGCTGACAGTCCACTCGACTCCTTCACCGCGCGTGTTGCCACCGGGGCGGGTGCGGGCTTGTCGGGTGTTACGCCCAGCCTGGAGAGCCGTTCTTGCTGCTCGGTGGAGAGTTGTGTCCAGGTGTGTGCCCGGCGTTGCTGTGCGAGCCATTTGCCGAGGTCGTCGCCTTCGAAGATGACGCCGGGTTGGATGTCGGGGAGGGTTCCGTTGGTTTCGGTGTCGGTGAGGTCGGTGAGGACCCGGTAGTGGCGTTGCCAGTCGAGTGGCCATGGGCAGTTCCAGTCCTCATCGATGGCGGCCAGCTGCATGGCGCGTGTCTCGGCCCGTTCCTGGTCTTTGCCGAGGCCCTCTTTACGCCTCAGGTTGGCCAGGAGTTGTCCGATCGCCACGAGGTCGTCGTCGGCTTCGCCCCATACGGCGTCCTGTCGGGGTGCCAGGTGTCCGTGGGCCCGGCGGAACGACCGGAGCGCGGCGAGTTTCGTCTCCCATGCCTCGTCCCCCGGTTCCCACACCATCCCCTCCTGGTCGAGGAGTTCTTTGCGGTAGGTGTCGAGTTCACCGGCGCGCTGGGCACGCCGCTGTTGGTGTACCCACCGCCCGAGCGGGAACTGGATGACGCCGGCCTCGACCATGGTGTCGTACGGCACGGCGAACAGCCCGGTGATCTCGTTCTCCTCACGCCACCGGCGCAGGGCTTGGTATCCGTCGAGCCACACCAGCGACTCGGGCCGGAACACCCGGGTCCGCAAGAACGCCGCGATCGTCGCAGGATCACGCGGCGTCGAGAAGTGCAGCAACGCCGACTCCACCACGGCCTCGGTCCCGTCCTCCTGCTCGACGACCTTGCCCTCACCCTCGCGCTCGGCCCTGATGATCCGTCCGTCCGCGTCCCGCTGAACGTGCACCGGCCGTTCCCTGCTGCTCCGTGTCAGGGCGCGGGAGGCGAGCTGCTCGACCAGGCGCTCGTCATGAGAGCGGAGTCCCTGGAGGAGGGCTACAAGGGGTGCATACGAGGCGGAGGCGACCATGTCGGTGGGGTCTTCGCCGGGCTGAAGGAACACTGGGACGATGATCCTGGCCACCTTTGTCGTCCCGTCCGGGTTGGGCCGGAGTGCCCGCCCGATGTTCTGGACGATCTCGACCTGGGAGCCGCGGGTGTCGGCGAAGCAGACGGCCTCGACGCCGCGTTCGCCGACGATGTCGATGCCTTCCCCGAGGATGCGTACGGAGGCGAGGAACGCCCTGTGCACCCGGCGGTTATCGGCGTCGGTGCCGTTGGCGAACTGGCGGAGGACCTCCCTGCGCTCGCTCACCAGGTGGTCCCCGCACAGCCACTCCGCCCAGACCCGGTCCGGCGGTACATGCCGGTAGGGCTCCAGCTTGTAGTGCTTCGCCTTGATCGAAGACGTCGTCAGCTTGGCAGCTTCTTTGAGGAACCGGTCCGATGCCTCCGTGGCGTAGAGCTCGGCCGCGGTCTCGGGCAGCTTCTCCGCGAACGCACGTGCCTCTTCAACCCGCTGGTGGAATGTCAGCACGGTGCGCAGGTTGTGCGCGGCCGCGTGCTCCAGCAGAGCGGTCTGGAGCAACGCGAGGCGCCGGCCGCGCAGCGCATCCTCGGACACACCGAGAACCGGCTCGGGGTCACGGATCTCGATCACGTCGATCTCGAACCCTGCCAGTACGCCCCGTTCGACGCTCTCGGAGAGCCCCAGCTCGAAAATCCACTCGCCGTAGGGCCCTGCCGGATCGGAGGACATGCTCGCGATCTCCAGCTCCTGCCCGTCCCTCCCCTTCTGCGGCCGAGGCGAGGCAAGGATCCGGGGCGTCGCGGTGAGGTAGAGCCGGAAGCCAGCCGGGATGCGGGCGTTGTCGTGGATCGCCGCCCACGGACGGCCAAGATCACCCGCCGTAGAGTGCGCCTCGTCAATGATGGCGAGGTCGAAGCCGCTCATGGACTGACCGAACAGCCGCTCCCCGCCCGCGAGAGCAGCCTCCAGCGGACCCCGCACCTTCTCCTGACCCAAGGGGGCATCGATGTCTTCCCGGTCCACGAGGGAGGCGTACGTGGCGAACACGACGACCGGCCCGTGTCCCGCCCACAGGGCGAGCTGGATCGGGTTCGTGGTCGTGTTCACCCCGAGCGCCTCCAGGACGTCGTCCTTTTCCAGCGAACACACCGCGACCATCGGCGCTTGGTGCCCGACTCGGCGCCACACCAGAGCGGTCTGCACGAGCAGATCCAGGGTGGGGACCATGACGAGGATCCGCCCGTCCCGGAAGTTGTCGAGCGCGGCCCAGGCGGCCGTGATGGTCTTGCCGGACCCGGTCGCCGACACGACCGTGGCACGGGCACCACCCTCCGGCACAGCCGTTCTTGCAGGGAACCCCACCCACTTCCGGATACGCGCATTCGCATCCACCTGGTGTTCCCGAAGCTGAATAGCAGACATTCCCTGTTCCTTTTCTAGGAATTGACCGGAGTGAAAAGCGGAACGGGGAAGGTGCCGTCCGGGCGGAGCACGACGTGCTGCGCGAGCTGGGCGAGGGCCTGCTCCGCGGCGAGTCCCGTGCCCTCGGCCACCGCACGGAGCCGTCGGCCGGTGGAGGCATCCAGCCACACCTCCGCACCGAGTTCGTCCCTCGCCTCGCGCCGCTGCTCCATCCAGGCCGCGTGGCCGGCGAGAACGGCGGCACGCCGCTCCACACGCTCACGGGCCCATGCACTGCCTACGCTGTTCTGTTCAGGGGCATACGTAGCCGTTCCAGCGGCGGCGACCCAGTCCCGGACCCGCCGCCACTCCGCATGCCTGGCCTTCCACACCTCGGCCAGGCGCTGCGGATCCTCATACGGCAGTTCCCCGGACGACTGCCGGGCCCAGCGCGTCAGTGCCCCGACGGTCTCACGCTCCCGCACCGCGGCCTCGGACACCTTCCCCGATACCTCCGCCGCACTCAGACTTGCTCCCTGACGGCGCACCACGTCCCGGGCCACGTCATCCGCACACCACATCAGCGAGCTCCTCGATAAGCCGCAAAAAGGCGGTTCCACATGCGCGTTCCGTTTCCAAGAAGAGCCCTTCTGAGCATCAGGGGATGTGCCCTGCTTCCACCAACTCTACATGTGCATTCTTCCAGAAGAGCGCGACTCGCAAACCCGTTGTCCTACCCCGCAGCCAGTCGCCCGCGAAGCGGGCCACCTGGCCCTGGAGGCGAAGCCGGAAGGGCCCAGCGGGGGAGCGAAGCGGACCCGCCCAGCCCACAAAGTGGGCATCACCTCCCCTGCAAAGCAGGGAAGCCAGGCCCGGAACGGGCCTGCCTCGCGCAGCGAGGCCAAGCCGCAAAGCGGCCAGCCCTGAAGCGAAGCGCAAGGGCCACACCCGGCGAAGCCGGGTGTGCGGTGAGCAAAGCGAACCGCTCTCCCTTGCACAGCGCGCAGCGCTGTGGG